>CAMTJU010000001.1 GCA_947073045.1 uncultured Clostridia bacterium
TATCTGACTAATAACTTTATTGACATTAATTATATTTAAATATAATAGATTTGTCAAGTAAAATTTTTTTATTTAAAATCAAAAACAAAATCAGTATTTATTTATGCGCAATTCCTACAAAATTTATACGAAAGTTTTTTTTTAAAAGCTAAGCTTTTTGAAAAAAGTTTAGCATAATCGTTTTATTTGTAGCCACTTCATAAAAACTTTAACAAAAAAATCTCAGATGATATCTGAGATTTTTATTTTGTAGTTTTATATTTTTTAAAAATGACAAAACAAATCAAAAATCTATTCAAGTTCCAATAATTTTATTGATTATATCAAGGTAGTTTAAAAAATAATTGCTTGATAAAAATATTTGGTGCTCAAATTTTTCATAAGGTATTGATTTTCGGCCATATCTTAAATTTTCCCATGCTTCCTTTAAATTCTTAAATGGTAAATAAAAATATGTATCATTGAACAAAAAATGAACCAATATAAATGAAATACCCTGTTGCTTTTCAAATCTATCCATGAACTCTATTTGATGTTCATGGATATTTTGCAATGGCAAACTTTTTTTTGCCGTTTCCTTTGCATCAAAACATATTGCTATCCCCTGCACTACTCCTATATAATCTACCGTGCTTTTTTTTTCGAAATATGCCAACGATATTGTATGATTTTTATTATCTAATTCAACTGGTTTAATTGGTGTCGGAATTTTTTCTATCAACGCCAAATTATTTTTTTTATATATCTCATTTGTATAATTTATAAGCTCTTCAAAAGAATTTCCTCTCAAGCCTCTGCTATTCCAATATCCCATTTTTTCATCTGCTCCTCAATTATTTCTTTAAGCATCGGATTTTCCATAACCTCTTTTATTTTACCAGAGTTTTTCAAAGCAATAATTGCATTTCTTTTTAATAAATTCGAACGCCAGATAAAAGCTGTATTTTTATATTTTTCCTTTAGCTTTTTATTACTCATAGTTAAAATATATTCTATGAGTGGCATTTTTTCATTAATATCATTAATTTCGCCAATATAAATTTTATTATACGGGCAAACAATTTGGCATACGTCACAGCCATAAAGTTGTTTACCCATTATTTTTATTTCATGTGGCAAAAGTTTTTCATTTTTTTGTGTAAGATAAGATACACATTTTCTATAATCAAATCCATTTTCACTTAAAGCATGTCCAGGACAATTTTCAACACATTTTTTACAGTCACTGCAAATATTTGTTTCAGTTTTTTTTATTGCAGTATGTTTCAAATTTAAATCTGTTATCATGTATCCAATAAAAAACATTGAGCCAAACTTTTGTGATATGATACAATGATTCATCCCAATAAATCCAAGACCAGCTTTAAAGGCCAATAATCTTTCATTCAGTGGACCAGTATCAACAAAAATTTTGTATTCAAACTGAATATTTATTTGCCTTGCCAATTTTTCCAATAATTTTTTTAAAGTAATGTGGTAATCTTCGCCCACACATGACATGGAAAAATTTCCACGTATTAAATTATCCGTTTTGAAGGAAATTTTTTTGTTGTATCCACATCCAATCACTATTATACTTTTGGCATTTTTCATAATTAATTTAGGATTAATTCTCTGCTTTGCACTATAATTTACAAACGGAGCATTTGGCAAAATTATATTTGAAATTTTTTGGGCATCACATATTCCATAAATCAAATTATTTTTTTTTGCAAACTCACAAATTAAATCTTCAATCATTTTTTAAATTCCTTTCAGCAATTTTTAATAATATTGTCATCAATTTACGGTTATTATAAGTTAAAATATAAATAAAGGCTGGTGTAAATAATGAAAAAATTTATTTTGAGTATAGTTTTTTTATTTTGCTTATTTCAAATTCCGGTATATGCCCAAAATAACTATAAATTTGATTTCATATTTGAAAACAAGATACAATTAGATAATAAAAATATAGAAGTAAGTGGAAAGTTGCCATACATAGACAAATTTAAAAATAATGACTTTGCAAAGACAATAAATCAAGAAATAACTTCTATTTACAAAAAAAAATTAGAGACGGCTATATCGCAAAAAACTAAATCATTAAAAATAGATTATCAAGTTAAAGCAGGAAAAAATATTGTATCATTACTGCTTTATTTTACTGGTGCAAAAAAAGAGATTGAAACAATAAATTTCAATCTTCAATCATGTGAATTTATCAGTATATCAGATATTCTGGGGCCAAATGCTATTGATTTGGTGAACAAAATTATAAAAGATGACACAATAAAATCTTCTAAAAAATATAATTTGAATTTCACAGGGATAGACAATGAACATAATTTTTATATAGATGACAACAATCTTGTTATTACATTTGATGAATATGAACTTTCGCCAGCAGTAAAAAATATTCAAAAATTCAATATAAAAATTAGTTCTGTAATCAATAAATCTATTGATGAAAATGATTATTACATCACTAAGCCATATAATTTAAAAATGATTCCGCTTCGTGAAGTTTGCGACGCCTTTGGATATAAATCAATCTGGAATGTAACATCTTATTCTGTACAAATTATCGGCAAAAATTTAACTGCTAACGTCTTTGTAAACAGAAATAATTATATAAAAAATAATCAGTCTCCACAAACTTTAGAAAGTGTCCCACAAATAAAAAATGGGAAAGTATACGTTCCTATTTCTTTTTTTACTGAATATTTAAATTTGCTGTATTCAGTTGATGAAAATGGTACGATTACATTCACAAATTATTAATGAAAGGTCTGAAAAAAGTGAAAATAATAAAAGCAAAGGAAATTTATACACCAAACAATGTTTTGTATGATTCAAACTTATTAATTGATAATGATAAAATTAAATCGATTGATAAATTTTCTTTAGGCGAAACAAGTGAAAGCGAAACGATTGATTTGTCAAATTTAAAATTGCTGCCTGCATTAATTGATATACATATACATGGCTATGGCGGATACGACTTTATGATGCAAACTGAGCACTTCTTAGATATATCACAAAAACTTTTAGAAATAGGAGTTTCTTATTTTTGCCCGACAACAATGACAGAAACAATTGAGAATATAGAAAAGACTCTGTCGAATAAATCTGGAGATATCCCAAATAATCTTGGATATTTTTTAGAAGGCCCATATATATCTACAAAGAAAAAAGGTGCTCATAATATAAATCTTATACGCGATCCAGATATTGCGCAATTAAAACAGCTACTCAAATATAAAAATATCAAATCAATTGCAATAGCTCCTGAAGTTACAAATGCTTTGCAGTCTATAAATTTTTTACGTGAAAATGGTATTAATGTACGAATTGGGCATTCAGATGCAAATTTCGAACAGACACAAGAAGCAATAAATGCTGGTGCAAATATTTGCATTCATACATTTAATACAATGGCAGCATTTCATCATCGTAGTCCTAATATTACAGGAGCAGTTTTGATAAATGACAATATATACTGTGAAATAATTTGCGACTTTATACATTGCGATATAAATGCAATTAGACTTCTTTTAAAATGCAAGCCACCTGAAAAAATTATTTTGATTACCGATTGCACATCTGCAGGTGGATTATCTGACGGAAAATACAAACTTGGGCAATCCGATATTTTTGTTAAAAATGGAGTTGCGCTAACAAAAGATAATATTCTTGCCGGCAGCACTTTGAATTTATTAACAGCAATAAAAAATATGAGCACCATAACAAATTTACAAACTGCAGTTAACATGGCTACAATAAATCCAGCAAAAGCTTTAGGAGTAGAAAAAGAAATTGGTAGTATAGAAACAAACAAATTTGCCGATTTTGTAGCAATTGATGATAATTTCAATTTAAAATTTGTTATGCATCGTGGAAAAATTTTGTTCAACAAAACTAATTCTTCTTCTTAAAAAAAATAAAATTAAGCAAGCATAAAAAATATTTTTTCTTGAGAAAAGTTTATAAATAAAAAAAATCACGCTCATGTATTGCATTTTTTGTTAGACAAAAATAAATACCTAATAAATAGGTATATTTTTTTGTGTCTAAAAATAAAACTTATAGTAAAGAATTGAAAATATAAATTATAAAACGTTACATTAATCAAGTTAACATTTTCTTTATAAATACACTAAAATTCGTTAATTAATTTTTTACAAAAAAAGCAAAAAAACATTATATTAAAAACACAGACCCATAAAAAAAACAAATTGTACATGCTATAAATATTTATGTTTTATCAATACAACATATATAATACTTAAATCATCAATTACAACTTCGTCATCTCTTTTTTGGATATAACTTTTGCCTTAAAAGGAACATCAAAATTATTATCTGGTACTATAAACAAAGTATTAATATCTTCTAAAATATTATTTGGTATTTCATCAATTGTTTTAAAATAATACGTATCACAATTTTGACCAAAATAATACTTCATAAACAATTTGTCAGCAAATATCCATTTATATTCATCACCGCAATTAAAAAAAACAACATCAACATTTTCGTTTTTATTAATATTTTTTTTAACATCTTCATAAACACTTTGTGCAATTTCTTGACTATATTTAAAATGAATCATATCTTTATTAAAATTGTAATATACATCAACTATAAACTTAAAGGCTATTAACATACATATGCAAACTAATATATTTTTATTTTTTAAACTAAAATTTCTAGCCATATAAAATAGAAAAATAATTAATATAAAATATGGTGTTAACAAAAATCTATCTTCACCGTGAGTTAATGCTATTAATGAATATGATAATAAATTAATTAAAAAAAATACAAAAAATATAATCATTGTTTTTAAATCTTTATAGTTTTTGCTCACATATCTAGTTATAAAACTAAAAACAAAGATAAAAATAAAAGTAGATATTAATAAAATAATTCCACTTATTTGGTATATTTTAAAACCACCATGCCATTCATCACCAATTGAATAACCCATAATATTAATAAAACCTTTTAAAGAAAATGCTATTACATTATTTAGTAGTTCAAAGACTGTTCCTCTACCTGTCTGCAACATATTTGAATTAGAAATAACAGTAGTAATATGTTTCAAAATTAATGGCATACAAATTATAAAACAATGAAATAATTTTTTTAACAATTTAACTTGAGAAATCAGTATTGTAAAAATAATAGCCAAAGCTAAGCACATATTTCTCTCAGCTATAAATATAGAGCAAAAAAATAATAAAAATATTAAAAAACATTTTTTATTAGTTGCATTACCTATATAATATTGATAACACAGCAAAAAAATTAAAGATATAATTAACAAACTTAAAATCTCCATGGAACCATAAACTTGCATTATACTATAAGCATTAAATGGCGTCATTATCATTAAACCAACTGCTAAAATGCAATATAATACTTTATTACTTATTTTATATACAACATAATATAAAACCAAACTTAAAACAGAAAACAAAACAATATTAAATAAAAAATAATTTTGATAATGTAAGCCAAAAAATTTAACAGGTAAATACATAAATAAATAATAAATCGGTCTGTACTTTGCCATAACATAACCAAAGTTTTTTAAAATCATTAATGGAGAATTGTTGGACACAAAATCATATAAATAAATTATATCATCTCCCATTAATACTGTGTAATTTACATTTTTAAATTTTATATAAGTAAACAAAAATGAAAAACAAAATAACAAAATGTATTTAAAAAAATACCCAACCTGAAATTTTTTCATTTAAATCTCCCCTACATATTCAAACTAAAAAGCTTTTTATTCCACATTTTTCTCCAGCCTCCACATCCCATGATTTATCACCGAAAAGTATAGACTGATTAACATCTATATCAAAATCTTTAATTGCTTGTTCAATCATTCCTGTTGCTGGTTTTCTGCACTTACAAACTCCTGTAAAATCAGGGTGATGAGGACAAAAATAAAAAGCATCTATATGTGCTCCATATTTTTTTAATTCTTCATTCATAAATTCATGTAACAGATTCATATCTTCCTGTGTATACAATCCTCTGGCAATACCAGCTTGATTTGTTACAACAATAACTTTATATCCCCAATCATTCCATTTTTTTATAAATTGTGGCATACCATCAATAAATTTCATATCTTCTTTTTTATAAAGATAATTAACATCTACATTTATCGTACCATCTCTATCAAAAAAGGCTGCTTTGTTCATTTTTTGCAAAATCCTCCTGAGCCTTATAATAATCCTGCGCAATTCCAATATCAATAAAATATCCATCACTCAAAAAAGAATATATACTTTTATTTTTAATTTCTCTTTCCAAAAAATCTGTCTCAAAAGAAAATTTTTTTTCTGATATATAATTAAAGCATTCTCTATTAATTACATATATACCTCCGTTTATATATCCTTCTTTGGTTAAAGATTTTTCCTTAAATTCTTTTATGTAACCATTTTCAATTTTAACTGTCCCATATCTGTCAAAATCAAACATTTTTTTACATGCAATAGTAATATACGAATTTTTTTTAAGATGAAATTCGAACATTTTCTTTAAATCAACATCAAAAAATGTGTCACCATTAACAACAAAAATATTTTTCGTTTTACAATATCCTAAAGCTTTTTTAATTGCGCCGCCAGTAAACAAAGGTTCATTTTCTTCAGAATAAATTATTTGGCAATTATTATATTCATATCCAAAATAATTTTTAATTATTTCTTTCTTATAGCCTACAGCAATTATAATTTTTTTTATGCCTTTTTTTATTAAATCATTTATTACGTATAAAAGAAATGGCTTTTTGCAAACAAAAGCCATTGGTTTAGGTATATCTTTAATTATATGTGATAAACGTGTTCCAAAACCTCCTGCAAGTATTATTGCCTCCATCAAATCTCATCCCCAAAAAATTCATTTTCCAATGCAAGACATAATGCATGATAAATAGGCAAATGATATTCTTGAATTTTAAACGTAATATTACTTGGAACACATATTACAATATCACATAATTTTTTCATTTTACCACCTGTTTCACCTGTTAATCCTATTACTTTCATTTTTTGTACTTTTGCTACTTCACAAGCATAAATTATATTTTCTGAATTTCCTGAAGTTGATATTGCTAAAAATACATCACCAGGATTTCCAAGTCCAAATATTTGTTGTGCAAATACAAGATTAGATGCTTTGTCGTTACTATATGCACTTGTTAAAGAATTTTCGCCTAAAAGGGAAATTGCTGAAAATGCATTTTGCAAATTATTTATTAAATAATGACTATCTTGTGGAAACATATTTTTTATTTCCAGCTGTTTGCTAATCGATAATTTTCTTGGCAAAACAAATGCCTTCATAAGTTCTCCTACCATATGCTGAGCATCTGCTGCACTTCCACCATTTCCTGCTACAAGAAGTTTTTTATTATTTTTATATATATCAATTAACATCTCAAGCGCTGACAATATGTCATTTTTACATACTTCTAATATGTTATACCTTATAATAAGTTCTTCAATAATATTTACTGTAGATTCTTTCAATTAAAAACCTCCTTAATAAAAAATATCAATATAGAGTCCATGCTTGCGTACCTTTTTGAGTAAAACTTGTAATAATAACTTTTCCACTTGTATTTTTAAGTTTTTCCACAAGATCATATCTTTTATTAGGGTCACATATTATCATCATAAATCCTCCGCCTCCAGCACCACTTATTTTAGCAGCTTTACCACCATTATTTATTATAAATTTATACATTTTTTCAATTTGTTCATTTGATATAACATCCGAAGTTTTCTTTTTTGCCTCCCAACCTTTTTTCAAACATTCTGTAAATCCATCAAAATCACCTTTTAATATACATTCTTTCATTACATATGCTTGACGTTTAAGTTCGTGCATTCCCTCTAGTGATTTTTCTTTTTTATGTTTTGTATTTTTAATTTGAGTATCTATAATTTTTGCACTATCTCTTGATGTACCTGTATAGTAAAGTACAAGTGAACTTTCAAGCTCGTTTTTTATCCAATTTTTTATTCTTAAAGGATTAACAATAACCCTGTTGTTTTCAAAAAACTCAATATAATTAAAGCCACCAAAAGTAGCGGCATATTGATCTTGCTTTCCACCTAATAAACCTAAATCTACTCTTTCTATCTCATAAGCCAATGATGCCATATCATATTCACCCAATGGTAAATTAAGCCATTCCATATAAGCTTTAAGCATAGCAATAACTATAGTTGAAGAAGAACCAAGACCACTTCCAGCAGGTGCATCTGAATATGTTGTCAATTTGAAAGAAAGTGGTTTATCCTTACAATAATCTTTAACTATTCTGTTATAAACTCCTTTATGAAGCTTTAATTCACCTTCAATAGGTATATTATTTACGCTATGTGTTAAATATTTTTTTTTAAAATCTGAGGCATAAAACTCTATTTTTCCATTTTGTGTTGGTTCTATTGTACAATATGCATACATATCTATTGTCGCATTTAAAACAACTCCGCCAAATTCATCACAATACGGTGAAACATCTGTTCCTCCACCAGCCAACCCAAGTCTTAACGGTGCTTTTGCTCTAACAATCATGTTTAAAACCACCTTTAACTAATATTAAAATCTTCTTTTATAATTTGCAGCACACTTTTTGATGAAAAATTATCAACAATGTAATCAAATGATTTTTTACTTATTTCCTCAAGTTTTTCATAATTATTATATAAATTAATTATTGCATCAGCAAATTTTGTTTCATCATCTTCTATGCTTAATATATTTTCGGCACCAATTATACCTTCAGCACCAATTGAAGTAGTAACAACTGGGACACCATTTTTCATAGCCTCAATTACTTTACCCTTTATTCCCGCTCCATATCTTAAAGGTACAACCGAAATACGGCAATTACTATAAAATTCATTAAGTTGTTCATCTGTAACAAATCCATGAACAATTATACTTTCATCTGATATATTTTTTAATTTTTCAGGTACATTTGAACCTAAAATATATATTTTTATATCAGATATAATTTTTTTTACTTTAGGGAAAATTTTACCTACAAACCAAAAAACTCCATCTAAATTAGGTTTATGACTAAATCCTCCTATAAATATTAAATCTTTTCTTTTCGCTGTTTCATACCCACTATATTTTATTCCATCAAAAATGTATGCAGGTATAACTTTTACATTTATATTTTTATCTATTTCTTTTATTGCATTTTTTTCAACTATTGAAGGATAATAAACATAATCTACTTTTTTCATCAAACTAAGTTCTTTTTGCTTCCAAACTTTAAAATTTTCTTTGCATAATATATCACCAGTAAGTTCATATTCTCTATATTCCCTTAAAAAATGCAAATCATGCCCGTAATACATAATTTTTGCTGATGTATTTTCTCTAATAAAATCCACATATTTTAAAGATATATGTGGCCTATTTAAAAAGAAAAAATCAAAATACTTACAGTTATCTTTAATCCACTTCTTCCAATTATTTTTATAATAAATCCCATACAATACTTCAACACCCATTTGTTGAAATATAGTACTATATGGTTGAGCTTGATAAAAATTATCACCTATAAGCTTTACATTAAATCCATGCTCAACAAATAATTTTATATATTGATAAACTGTTTTACTTCCTGCATCCTTATCAAATGTTGGCACATAATGATCTATAAAAACAATAGTTTTTTTATTTCTAGTTCTATCTCTAGCAACAAACAAATTTTCTGCATTTTTGAAGTTTTCTTTTTCAAGTACATCTTTCCATTTATCATAAAATTTTTTCTGATTAGAAATTTGATATGACTTTTGTCCACTATTTAAATCTGTTCCATTTGATATACCTTCAAAATGCACTACGACAGATAATGGTTGATACATAACTTTATAGCCATGTTTTCTAACCTCGAAAGCCAAATCACTATCTTCATAATAAGCCGGTGAAAATCTCTCATCAAAGCCACCAATTTCATTCCAAAGTTTTTTAGAAATCAAAATACTTGCGCCAGAAATATAATCCACTTCTTTAACATAATTGAATTCAGATAAATTTGGATCTGATTTATTTCCATAATTCCAAGCTGAAGCATCATTCCAAAATATTCCCCCAGCTTCCTGTAATCTTCCATCAGGATAAACTAGTTTTGAGCCAACCAAACCAATTTGTTTATCTTTTTCAAATAATTCTATTAATGGCAAAAGCCAATTTTTTTGCACTTGGGTATCATTATTTAAAAACAAAATAAATTTTCCACGAGCAAATTTAGCAGCATTATTGCAATTTTTGAGAAACCGCATATTTTCTATATTTCGAATAACCTTTATCCCTGAAATAACTTTTTCAATATCCATCGTTAAATCGTCAGAACAATCATCCGCAATAATTATTTCATAATTAATATTACCGCTATTATTTTTTATTGTCTTCAAACAATTATAAGTATAATCAAATTCATTATAAACAGGTATAATAATTGAAACTTGTACATCTTCAAAGGTATCAAAAGAAATTTTTTCATAATCATAAAGTGTTTTAGTTGGATTTTTTACTATATCTATAACTTTAATTTCATTAGATTCGTTTTTAGGAGAAATTAAACATTCGTCAATACGTTTTGAAACAGCACTAACACCTTCTTGTTTTAATATCTTAAAAAAATTCTTTATACGTTTTGCATTCGCTTTCTTTATAAATAAAATAGGTGATTTTAAAAATTTAAAAATAACTTTAGCTATTAAACGACGTTTACTACCTATCGGTAAAATAACTCGTGTAATTTTGGCAATTTTATTTGCCAGCTTCCACGAACGAGAATTTTTGATGTTATGTAGTTCTCTGTCGCTTTCTAATAACAAATTAATATGACCTGTTTTATTTCTTAATTGAAGATTTAAATTATCTACTTCATTATTCAATTCATTTTCTTTATCCAATAAATTTTGAAGTTGCAAAGATTTATCTTTAAGTTCATTCGAAAGTTTTCTTTCGCTATCAAGCAATAATTCAATATGTGCCGATTTATTACTAAGTAAACTGTTAATCGCTGTATAAATCTCAAATTCATTATCAGTATGCAAACTAAAACTAATTTTCAATCGAATATTTTTGAAATTACTTACATTTACAACTTCAAATGAAAACTTTGGCGGTAAACACACATAATTATCATTTAATTTATAAACACATTTACTACAATTAACCTCAATATTTTTAACACCAACTGATTCCACACTTAATTTTTTTATAATAATTGGCTTCGCAACAAACATACTCCAATAAATTTTGCTTGAATTAATCAAATTATCAAATTCAAATTTCAATGAAAAAAAATCCGATTCAGAAAATGAAATTAAACCAATTTGTTTTTTTAAACCGCTATCAATCTCTATAAATGATTTAAGCATATTACACTTTCTATTTGCTTTACATTTAAATTCAAGACGACAATTTTCAGTCATAATTTTAGATATATTATCATAATTACTTTTAATATTTTGTTGCAATTCTAATAATTTATTATTGATTTTATCTGCCCAATCAAAATCACTAATCAAATTACCAAATGCACTTAATAAATATTTAGGCTCAGATATTAAATATTTTCCAAGCCCAAACAAATCATATAATCCATCAATTTTACTTATAAATGAACTATACATATCCAAAGCTAAACATTTTATTCCGTAAGATAAAGCTGTTACATTTCCATGCAAACTTGTCCCTAGAAAAAACTTTGCTCCGGATATTATTGACATAATCTCCACCGGTTGCAAAAATTTATCTATTAAAAAGAACTTACCATTCGATAGTTCTAAAAGGTCCCTCATAATAATTTCATCATTATGGCAATAATTTACCGAAAGCAAAACTATTTGCAAATTATATAAATCGCTAATATTATTTAACTCTTTAGCCAAATCATTGAGTTTATATTTTGTATCATACTGGACAACTAAATAATCGTCAGACAAATTTAAACCGAGTTCTTCTCTAATTTTAGCTAAACTTTCTTTTTTATAATACAAATTAAAAAGTAACAAACCATCTCCACTTAAAAATATTTTATTTTCCGGTATACCGGCATTAATAAGTTTCATCTTTGAAAATTTATCTCTCACTGATATATAAGAAACGTATTGCAAATAATCACAAAGTATTTCAGTTTCAAATTTATTAAATTCATAAGGAACGCCAATTAAATTTATAATAACTTTTATATTGTTTTTACGGGCAAATTCTATAGGTAGCTTCCACAATTCCCCCGGTTGCGTACGAAAAATTTTGCCATTTATTTTGTATTCAATCGGTTTAAAATGAAGCAATTCACCTCCTACTATAATGACAAAATCAAAATGATAATCATCATTCATTTTATTTAACTGTTTAAAACTATAAACATGACCATTATTATTATAAGCTTCCTCTATTTCATTGGGTGAAAACAATACAACATTATCAATTTGTATTCTACTCTTTAACTCATTTACAACAAATTTAGGAAACATCGTATCTCCTAAACTCTCAAGATCAAAAGTTCCAATTAAAGCTATATTCATTTACTTATCTCCCACAATTATTTTTTATCAAACTATACAAAAATACAACTTCTCCAGCTCACACCAAAATTTTTCACAAATATCATTTAAAATTTTGCTTGCCGTATTTTCATCATAAACGTAAGATGTTAAATTTCTTGTATTTAACATCTCAAGCCAAATATTTTCATTATCAATAATTTTTAATGAAAATGATTCTTTTAAAATATCTCTTGGAAAATTCAAATCGTCTTTTAATCCATTTAAAATCATAAACTCCTTCATTGTCTCCCACAAAAATTCGAAAGTAAATTCAAATCGCTGAATCAGTACATTCTAATAAATATTGTTATCAGAATTTTTTTATAAACTTTTATTGCCTGTGATAACTTTTCAAAAGCACTAATAAAATTTTCGATTTTATTTCTTTTCATAAATGCTAACACCATCTTTTTTTATTTCATCTAATAATTTTTCAGATGTATTACTGTCAATAAATACTACATCGAATTTCAAAAGCATTTCGATTTTCTCTAAATCCAATTGAAAAAATATTTTTGTATCAAAATCTTTAGCATAAACATCCAAATTAATATCGCTACTGTTTGAATTATCACCTCTGGCTCGCAATCCAAACAAAATTATTTTATCAATGCCATATTTTTTTGGCTAATATTTTTATTTGCTCCAATATCCAATTAAATTTTTCATCACGCATTGTTTTCATAAGCATCACAAACCTCTTGTACTCCACCAATCATTTTCATATGACCCTTTTCAAGCCACAAAACATTTTTGCAAAGCTGTCTAATTTGATTGAGCGAATGGGAAACCATAAGAACTGTTGTGCCATCACTCATCAAATCTTCTATTCTTTTCTCACATTTTTGCTGAAACAAAAAATCACCGACCGACAAAATTTCATCGACAATCAAAATATCTGGCTTAGTAATTGTAGCAATAGAAAATCCAAGACGCGCAACCATACCTGATGAAAAATTTTTAATTGGTACATCAAGAAAATCCTGAAGCTCGGAAAACTCCACAATTTCATCGAACTTATCTGACATTTGTTTTTTTGTATATCCGAGGACAGAGCCATTCAAAAAAATATTTTCGCGCGCAGTCAAATCAATATCAAAACCTGCACCAAGTTCTATAAGTGGTGAAACGGAGCCATTACAAATTACAGAACCTGACGTAGGTTTTAATATTCTAGAAATAATTTTCAACAAAGTGCTTTTGCCAGATCCATTTAAACCAACTATGCCAAAAACATCACCGCGTTTCACATTAAAAGAAATATTTTCAAGAGCGATGAATTCGTCAAACATCAATTGTTTTTTGACAAGTTTAATGAAATATTCCTTAAGACTGTCAACTTTTTCTTTAGCCATATTAAATTTCATAGTGACATTTTTTACTTCGATTATGTTATCCAAAAATTTCACCGCCTTTTTAAATATAAAGTATAAATTTATCTTGCTTCAATTTAAAAATCAAAAGCCCTAAAAATAAAAAAGCAAATGAAAACGCAAAACATATCAGATTAAAATTCAAACCAGGTATATTATTATACATAACTACCTGCCTGAAATAATCAACATAATAAAACATGGGATTAAACTTCATAATATTTTTCATACCAGCAGTAAGAGTCTCCATAGGATAAATTACAGGTGTCAAATACATCCAAGCCGTAATCCACACAGAATATAAATGCCCGATATCGCGAAAAAACACATCAGCTGCTGATAAAATCAAACCGAGGCCAATACTAAAAATCAAAGTAAAAATCATAGGCACAAAAAAAAGAAGTGCCATCCAAGTTATTTTATAATGCAAAACAAAAAACATAATAATAACGGCAACAGATGAAAACAACATATTCACAAATGCAAACAAACATTTTTCAAGAGGAAAAATATATTTAGGAATATAAACTTTTTTAATAAGCGATGCAGAACTTAAAACAGAAGTCATTGCCAAAGACGTAGCTTCAGACATAAAATTAAAAATCAAAGAACCAGTTAAATAATAAATAGGAAAATTATCGATATTCATACGAAAAATATTTTGAAACACAGCAGTAATAACGAGCATCATTAAAAGCGGATTTAGAATGCTCCATAAAAATCCTAAGACAGATCGGCGATATTTTACCTTCAAATCGCGCACAATAAGATTTTGCAATAAATGAACATAATGATAAAAATTAACAAGATATTTATTCATGAAAGCACCTCTTAAAAATTATATGTGATAATATTTTAATATTGGGGGTGAAAAAATGGCGATCGTTACAATCGTAATTGCTGTGTATAATCCTAACATAACATGGCTAAAAAAACAACTTAGCTCAATCAATAATCAAACATTCAAAGATATAGAAATAATAATTTGTGATGACTGCCCACAAAATTACACAGACAAAAATATTTTTTATAAAACACTTTCGAATTTCAAACCAAAAATTTTCCGCAACAAAAATAATCTTGGTTCAAATAAAACATTTGAACTTATGACAAAATTTGCAGCGGGAAAATATATTGCATATTGTGATCAAGATGACATTTGGCAAAACAATAAGATTGCCAAACTTGTTGAGGCGCTGGAAAATTCAAATGCCCTACTTGCATATTCCGATGCACAAATAATTAATGAGAACGATGAAAAAATTTATGATAGTCTAAAAGATTATTCCAAACGAACAAAATTTTACTCTGGAAAAAATTTATATGAAAAGCTATTGGTAAGCAATTTTATTACAGGCTGTACAATGATGGTAAAATCCGATATTGCCAAAAAATCTATTCCATTTGAAAAAACTATGGTTCATGATCATTATTTAGCTTTATATTGCTCAATATTTGGCCAAATAATTTTTGTTGATGAAAAACTTATAGAGTATCGGCGCCACAAAAAAAATCAAACAGGAATTTTAAATGGCATACAAACAAAAAAAGATTATTTAGAAAAAAGAATACTACTTACAAAAAAACGCTTAAAAAATTTGAGGCGTCGTTTTTCAGACATATCTTTTTTTATCAATAAATTATCTGAAATTGAAAAATGGAACCATTTCAGAGAAATTTGGTGGCAAAAATTTAATATGCCTGCATTAAAAAATTTATGGCGTATGAGAAATTATAATAAATCATGGACAATGTTTGAAATTTTTTCTGCCCGCTTCCCTCAATTTCTATTTAAAATATGTATAAAAATTTTATGCCGCTCAAAATAATTATTGTATAATAATTAAAATGCCGAAAGGAGATTTATCTATGAAAGGAATAATTTTAGCTGGTGGAACAGGCTCAAGACTTTTCCCAATTACAATTCCTATTTGCAAACAGCTTTTGCCTGTATACGATAAACCCATGATTTATTACCCAATGTCAACATTAATGTTAGCAGGTATACGTGAAATTTTAATCATATCTACTCCAAACGACATCAATAGTTTTAAAAAATTATTCGGTGATGGAAATAATCTAGGACTTAAAATTTCATATGCTGTTCAGGAAAAACCAAATGGATTAGCACAAGCTTTTATTATTGGTGAAGAATTTATTGCTGATGACGATGTAATGTTAGTTCTCGGTGATAATATTTTTTATGGACACGGTTTTACAGGAATATTAAAAGATTCTATAAAAAACAATTTAGGTGCAACTATCTTTGGATATTACGTAAATGACCCAACATCTTATGGGGTTGTCGAATTCAATAAAAACGGAAAAGTTTTATCGATTGAGGAAAAACCACAAAAACCTAAATCAAATTATGCAGTCCCTGGATTATACATATACAATAATAAAGTTATAGAAATAGCAAAAAAAATCAAACCGTCAAAACGTAATGAACTTGAAATTACTTCAGTAAATGAAGAATATCTAAAACAATCAATGCTACAAGTAAAACTATTTGGCAGAGGAATGGCATGGCTTGATACCGGAACTTATGATAATTTAATTGAAGCATCAAATTTTGTTGAAGCAATTCAAAAACGTCAAGGTTTATATATTGCCTGCCTTGAAGAAATTTCTTATAAAAACAATTGGATTAGCAAAGAACAATTAGAAAAATTATATGTGCCTCTTATAAAAACTCCGTACGGAAAATATATCGCATCATTAGCAAAATAAAAGGAGATAAAAAATATGAAACTTATTGAAACCAAAATAAAAGATTTGTGCATAATCGAACCAGAAATTTTTGGAGATAATCGAGGATGGTTTACTGAAAGTTGGTCCAAAAAAAAATTTGAAGATAACGGACTTTTTTATGACTTTGTTCAGGACAACCATTCCTTTTCTACCAAAAAAAATACTCTGCGCGGTATCCATTTTCAATATGGAAAGTATGCACAGGCTAAATTGGTTCGCTGCTGCAGGGGAAAAGTTTTAGATGTTGCAATTGATTTGCGCTTTAATTCACCTACTTATAAAAATTGGGTTGCAGTTGAACTTACTGCTGAAAATAAAAAACAATTTCTTATTCCACGTGGGTTTGGCCACGCATTTTTAACATTAACTAATGATGTGGATTTTCTCTATAAAGTTGATAATTTTTATGATAAAGCAAGTGAGGACTCAATTATTTGGAATGACCCAATTTTAAATATTGACTGGCCAGTTGAAAATCCAATTGTATCTGAAAAAGATTCGTTGGCTAAAAATTTTGATGAGCAAAAAATTTATTTTGATTAATGGGGAGATGCATTATGAAAATAATTGTTACTGGTGGAGCCGGATTTATCGGTTCCAATTTTATTTTATATATGCTTGAAAAATATGACTACAAAATAATCTGCCTGGATAAATTAACTTATGCGGGTAATCTTGAAAATCTCGCTGGTGTTATGAACAATAAAAATTTTAAATTTATCCACGGCGATATCTCTGACAAAATTTTTATTGAAAATTTATTTGAAAATGAAAAACCTGACATCGTTATAAATTTTGCTGCCGAAAGTCATGTCGATCGCTCAATTGAAAATCCTAATATCTTTCTGCAAACAAATATTATTGGTACAAATATTTTAATGGATGCATGCAGAAAATCTACCGTTAAAAGATTTCATCAGGTTTCAACTGATGAAGTCTATGGAGATTTGCCAATAGATAAACCTGATTTATTCTTTACTGAATCTACCCCAATTAATCCTTCTAGTCCCTACTCTGCTTCGAAAGCTTCCGCAGATTTATTAGTACAATCTTACCATCGAACTTTTAATTTCCCAGCTACAATTTCTCGTTGTTCAAATAATTACGGGGCATTCCACTTCCCTGAAAAATTAATTCCTCTCATGATTATTAATGCACTGAATAATAAAGATTTACCTGTATACGGTGAGGGAAAAAATATTCGTGATTGGCTGTACGTAAAAGATCACTGCAAAGCTATTGATTTAATTATTCACAATGGGAAAATTGGTGAAGTTTATAACATTGGCGGACACAACGAAAAATCTAATATCGATGTCGTCAAAATAATATTAAAATATTTAGGCAAACCCGAAAGCTTAATAAAATTTGTAAAGGACAGACCCGGACATGATTTACGTTACGCAATTGATCCAAATAAAATTTCTAATGAACTCGGATGGATTCAAGATACAAATTTTGAAACTGGAATTGCAAACACAATCGAATGGTATTTAAAAAACAAATCATGGTGGCAAAATATTATAAATGGCGAATATAAAAATTATTATGCCAAAATGTATAATGGGAGATGAATAATTTTGAAAGTGCTCGTTACTGGCGCAAATGGTCAATTAGGATATGATTTAATAAAAGAATTAAACAAACGTAATATAAAAAATATCGGTGTTGACAAAAATGATTTTGATATTACAAATCAAAGCGAAACTGAAAATTTTATATTGAACTCCAAACCTGATGCAATAATTCATTGCGCTGCCTATACAAATGTAAATAAAGCAGAAAACGAAAAAGATTTATGCTATAAAATAAATGTCGATGGTACAAAAAATATTGCATCTGCATGCAAAAAAATTGATGCCAAAATGATTTATATCAGTACGGATTATATATTTGACGGCAAAAAAAATTCACCATACGAAATTGATGATAATCCAAATCCCCTAAATTTTTACGGCAAAACAAAACTTGACGGTGAAAACATTATTAAAAACTCTCTTGAGAAATATTTCATTGTCAGGATATCATGGGTATTCGGTAAAAATGGCAATAATTTTGTAAAAACAATGCTCAATCTCTCACAAACTCAAAACGAATTAAATATTGTGAGTGACCAAATTGGTTCACCTACCTACACCGTTGACCTATCAAAAATTTTATGCGATATGGTTTTAACAGATAAATATGGAATTTATCACGCTACAAATGAAAATTATTGTTCATGGTATGAATTTGCACAGGAAATCTTTAAAATCTCAGATATAAAAATAAAATTAAATCCAGTTGAAACAAAAGATTTTCCATCAAAAGCAAAACGTGCCCTAAATTCTCGCCTAAGCAAAAAAAAATTGCCAGAAAGCAATTTTTCAAAATTACCTACATGGCAAAATGCATTGGCTAGATTTCTCAAAGAAATCTAGCCACTTTTTTTAATTTATTTTTTATCAAAATACTTTTTTATTTCAATTAAAACAACTGAATTTACTAAAAATTAATTAAATAAAAATTGAGTTATGCTAATTTTTAACCAAAAAAATAAAAACGTTATTTTATAAAATCTCTTTCAAAAAACTTGTTCCGTTAATTTGAGGATTGATTCCTAGATACTGAGCAATTGTTGCAGCTATATCGGAATAAGTTGAGCGAGTATGCAAATTTGTTTTCTTAATATTTTTTCCGTATATCAAAAGCGGAATGTATTCACGTGAATGATCCGTACTTGGAGTCGATGGATCACAGCCATGATCTGCTGTAATAAATAACAAATCGTCGTCTTTCATTGTATTTATAATTTCAGGAATGCGTTTATCGAATTCATCTAAAGCTTTTGCGAATCCAGGTAAATCATTTCTGTGTCCGTAAAGCATATCGTAATCAACAAGATTTGTAAAAATTAAACCTGAGAAATCTTCTTTCAAATAATTTATTGTTTCGTCAATGCCTTCGGAATTCACGCGCGTATGAACTTTTTTTGTAATGCCTTGGTTGCAAAAGATGTCTTCAATTTTTCCGACAGCTGCAACTTCCATTCCTGCCTCGTTTATATAATCCAATAAAGTTTTTCTTATTGGCTTTAACGAGAAATCTTTGCGATTTTTAGTGCGTGTATAATTTCCGCTTGTACCTGTAAAAGGCCTTGCAATAACTCTAGCAACTGCGTGCGGACCAGTTAAAATATTTCGTGCAATCTCACACATTTCATATAATCTTTCAAGCGGGACAACATCTTCATGAGCTGCAATTTGAAATACGCTATCAGCAGAAGTATAAATAATAGGATAGCCCGTTTTCATGTGTTCATCACCAAGTTCTGCAATAATTTGAGTACCTGATGCAGGATAGTTAGCTAAAATTTTTGTACCGATTGCATTTTCAAATTTATCAATTATTTCTTTCGGGAACCCATTTGGATAAGTAGGAAATGGTTGGTCAACAATCACACCTGAAATTTCCCAGTGTCCAGTTGTAGTATCTTTGCCACAAGATTTTTCAGCACACTTTCCATAGCTTCCAATAGGATTTTCGAACTTGTCATAAAGATTCTCACCGTCTATATTTCCTAATCCTAATCGGCAAAGATTTTCAAGTTTTAAATCTGGCGTAGCTTTTTTTATATTCATTAAAGTATTGCTGCCAACATCGCCATATTTTGCAGCATCGGGAAGCTCTC
This sequence comes from uncultured Clostridia bacterium, assembly GCA_947073045.1. GTDB lineage: Bacteria > Bacillota > Clostridia > Lachnospirales > CAMVHY01 > CAMTJU01. Next base: position 20,397 of record CAMTJU010000001.1, read on the forward strand.
CAATTCCTACGCCATCCATTACAATAATTGTTGCACGTTTCATATAATCACTCCTATTTAATAATATCCATGATTAATTTATTTGTCTGAGGTTTTTCATTTTTAATATTGACGGCAGACGATAAAATTTTTGCTGCACGCTCGCATTTTTCAGTAGTGCTTGAAAAGATTTGAGCAATTTCGTCGCCCTCATTTACATAATCTGACAGACGCACTTTCATAATAATCCCTGCAGTGTAATCAATTTTATCTTCTTTGGTCATTCGGCCAGCTCCGGTTTCAATTGAGGCACGACCAATTTGCGAAGCTGTCATTGAATAAATATAACCAGATTTTTCAGCCTTAAGAGAAAAACTATGTTGAGCATGATGAATTACAAGTTCACCATTAAAATTGTCAGACTGTTGGGCAACAAATTCCAAGAATTTTTTATATCCTTCACCATTTTTTATTTTGTCTAAAAGCATTTGGCGGGCTTGCTCAATATTGTCAGCTTTTTTGCCTAAAAGCAACATATTTGCTCCAAGCTCGATTGATACATCAAGCAATCTTCCTGTTACATTACCTTTTAAAATTTCAACAGCTTCTTCTACTTCTAATGAATTTCCTATATTTAAGCCAAGCGGTTCATCCATATTTGTAATTAATGCAATTACCTTGCGGCCAATATTTTTACCGATTGCAACCATTTCTTTTGCTAAAGCTTTAGCGGATTCAAAATCCTGCATAAATGCTCCGCTTCCACATTTTACATCCAAAACAATAGCGTCACTGCCAGCAGCAATTTTTTTACTCATAATGCTTGCAGCAATTAAGGGAATGCTTTCGACGGTACCGGTAACATCACGCAGAGCATAGAGAATTTTATCGGCAGGAGCTAAATTTGCAGTTTGCCCCATTATAACAAGCCCGATTTTTTTCACGTAATCCAAGGCTGTTTTCATTGGAATATCAATTTTCAAACCAATAGACTCCATTTTGTCGATAGTTCCGCCTGTAAACCCAAGACCGCGCCCAGACATTTTTACTACCGGCAATCCACAAGCAGCAACAAGTGGGGCAAGAACAAGTGTGGTTGTATCGCCAATTCCACCAGTACTGTGTTTATCAACTTTAATTCCAGAGATTTGTGACAAATCCAAAACATCTCCAGATTTAACCATTTCTTGTGTAATGCAAGCAGTTTCAAATTCATCCATGCCTTTTAAAAATATTGCCATAAGCATTGCAGAAATTTGATAATCTGGTATAGATTTGTTTACTGTACCTTCAATAAAAAATTTAATTTCTTCATTGCTTAATTTTAAGCCATCCCTCTTTTTTATTATTAAATCAACTATATTCATTATTCACCTTCCTTTTACAGTTGAATTGCAGTTTCAAGCGCAAGTTTCATCATTGTCGTGAAAGCAGTTTGTCTTTCCTCGGCCGTAGTTTCTTCTTTTGTTACCATATTATCACTAACTGTCAAAATGCAAAGGGCATTAGCATTATAACGCGCAGCATTTAAATACAAAGCAGTTGATTCCATTTCTGCAGCAAGTACTCCCATTTTAGCCCAATTGAAAGTATCCTGAATATCTTCGCCATAGAATACATCCGTAGCTAAAACATTTCCAACATGCGGAGTAATTCCTAAATTTTCAGCAGTTTTGTAAGCAGTATTTAATAATTTCCAAGATGCAATAGGAGACATATTGCCACTTAATTTAAACTGATCAGCAAAATGTGAATCGTAGCATGAACCCATTGCAAAAATTATATCGTATAATTTAATATCTTTTTGGATAGCACCGCATGACCCAACACGAATTAAATTTTTAACCCCAAAGAAATTAATCAATTCATAAGAGTAAATACCAATACTAGGATTACCCATTCCAGTTGCCATAACCGAAACTTCTTTACCATTATATTTTCCAGTAAAGCCTAAAATATTTCTAACTGCATTAAATTGCTGAGCATCACTCAAAAAATTATCAGCAATAAATTTTGCACGAAGAGGATCCCCCGGCAATAAAATTGTTTCTGCAATTGGTGCAGTTTGATTAATATGAGGCGTGTTTTTCATAACAAATCGCTCCTTTTGATATAAATTTTTTTATAAAAATAAGCCTGCAAAACAATTTTTCACAAACTTAATTTCAATCGAATTATAACACAAATGTTAAACATAAACAAAAGTTCATTACTTTTTTTGAAAGAAAGTAAACAAATAATTTTTAACAAAAACAATAAAAAAATCTCAAGTATTGTGAACAGCATCCCATTTGTTAGACAGTATAGTAGTATACTGAAAAACAAATGGGATACTGTTCAGAGCACACAACTTGAGATTTCTTATTAAACTAACAAAATAATTTTTCACATTAATCAATTTATAAGCGAGTATTTAATCGAAAACAATTTATCAGATAAATCAACCGGCATAATTTCTGGATTAACAATTCTTTTATATTCACTCCATAGAGAATCAACCTGACTCATGCAATAATTTTTTATTTCGGACAGATTCGGTTTATTGTAAACTAATTTACCATTTAAAATAATTGGCTCTAGCATCTTGCATATATAATAAAAATTTTTTTCAAGCCGCATTTTTTTCCATGGCGCATTTGGATCAAATATAACTAAATCATTCTCGCAATCAAATTTTTCATCATGTATACCCAATAAATCTGCCTTGATTTTTTTAGATTTAGCATCATAAATTCTAAAAATCTGTTTAAAGCAGGGCGTACTTATTTTCTCAGGATTCTCAGATATTTTTATTTTCGGCACAAGCTCACCGTTTTCATTTTCTATCGCAACTAATTTATAAACTCCACCAAGTGCCGGATTTTTGTCCGCAGTAATTAATTTTGTACCAATGCCCCATGTATCAATTTTTGCATCTTGTTGCTTAAGCGACGCTATTAAATTTTCATCTAAATCATTTGAAACAACAATGCATGCGCTATAAAGCCCAGCTTCATCCAACATTTTTCTGATTACTTTAGTAAGGTATGCAAAATCTCCACTATCCAAACGCACTCCATATTTTTTTAGTTTCATCCCCTGCCCGATTAAATCCTTAAAAACTTTGATAGCATTCGGTACTCCAGATTTTAAAGTATTAAACGTGTCCACAAGCAATATACAATTGTCAGGATACTGGCGCGCATATTCATAAAATGCTTCGAGCTCACTATCAAAACTCATAACCCAACTATGAGAATGTGTGCCGCTCACCGGAATTTCAAAAAGCTTTCCCGCTAAAACATTACTTGTTGCATCGAATCCGCCAATAATACTTGCGCGTGTTCCATAAATTGCAGCATCTGGGGCTTGTGCTCTCCTAAGCCCAAATTCAAAAATTACGTTATCTCCCGTAACTTGCTTAATTCTATTTGCCTTGGTAGCAATAAGCGTTTGATGGTTGATAATATTGAGTAATGCTGATTCTAAAAACTGTGCTTGAATTATCGGCGCCTTTACTGTCAAAAGCGGTTCATTGGGAAATGCAACACTACCTTCTTTCATCGCAAATACATCGCCCGTAAATTTAAAGTTCTTAAGATAATCGAGAAATCTTTTGCAAAAACAATTCTGACTACGCAAAAATTTTATATCTTCATCCGAAAAACTTATATTCATAATATAATCAATAGCTTGCTCGAGCCCAGTTACAATTACATAACCATTACCAAAAGGATTTTTGCGATAATATAAATCAAACACAGCAGTTTTATTTGCCATATTGCTTAAAAAAAATCCTTGCATCATTGTCAATTCATAAAAATCCGTCAGCATAGACAAGTTTTTTTCCATTTTCTAATCCATCCCTACTTTAATAAATTTTTCCCGTCAATATATGCATTGGGCACAGAACCATTAATAATGGTGTTGACGAGTGGAACTTTTTTTTGGAAAACAATTTCTTTTTTTTGTAGCGGGTTTACAATTTGAGAATTAAATTTCACATTGAGCCAAATTTGAAAATTAGTTTGGTTAATACCGGCACTAATGAATTTTGTTTCGTAATCAATCAATGCATTACCCGCTGGTACGATTCTTATTTTTACACATGGCCCTAAAGTATTAAACAAATTAAATCCCGAAACAGAAGAAAAAATTGCACCAAGTGGGATTTTTATTTGCCCATAGCCAAGTTTCAAAAATTCCTGCGGAATGCAAACAGCCAATTCATTACAAAATTTATTAATTAAAACAGTGTTAGCAACGACAGAATTAATTTGATTATTGTTTGAATTTACGCTGCAAAAATCAGATGATTCTATATTATTTTTTTTGATAGCCTCATCTACCGCTGCTGTTATCGCACAATTAATCATGTTATTAATAACAAATTTAGATTGTATAATTGCATTATCAAAAATTTTTTTATCCGCCACAAATGCAATAAACAAAAATATTATACAAAAAATAATTAAGGGTATCAAAAAATTTTTTTTTGTTCTTTTGCAGTATCCAAATTTATTTTTTTTCCACAAAAAAATAGCAGTCACCTTCTTTGAATATATTCTATTCAAAAAAAGTACTGCTATGAAAATTTAAACTTATTACCACAAAGTTGGTAATGGTTCTTCATTTGGTTTATCTAGTTTTTCAGGAATTTTAGTATCTTGAGGAGTTGATTGTTTCCGTTGTTGCTCCTGCTGTTGATACTGTTGCGCTTTAAATTTCGCGTAAGTAATTAATGCACTTACAGTTAAATCTTGCTGCATATATTGATTAAATCTTATTTGTGAAGCACAAAAAACACATAAATTTTTCAAATGTTCTTTTAGAGAAGCTATATTTTTAATTTCAACTTCTGAAGTTGACTGAAAATGACTTATTTGATAACACAATTTTCTCAAAATTGATAATGATAAACCTAGCTTTTCAATGTCATCATTACGTATGCCATTTAAATTATTAATAATTTCTAAAACGTAATTTACAATAGAACAGTAATCAACCGAACATTTCTTTGTTTGTGTCATATTTTGTGCAAGCTCGCGAATTTCATTAATTAAAAGTTCACGCCAGTTATTTTCATTATTATTTAATTCCTCAACTTTTTCAGCTATTGATGTCTTTAAATGAGAGTGTGAGTTCAAGGTTTGTACTGTTTTGCATATATTATCAAATGACTCTAACATTTTAAAATGAAAATTAGCTTTAATTGCTCCTAAAATAACAGTTTGATTCTCTTTTGTTTCATTTGAAAAATTCTCAGGCAAATATTTTATTGCCTCACGCTCAAGTCTTAAATTCAAATAAATTTTCTTAAGTTCTTCATTTTGATTTATAGAATTATTATTAGGCTTTAATTGTAAATACGCATCCATAAAAGTTTCTATATTTTCATCAGGCAAAACACCCAAAGCAAAACAATTTATAAATTCATTTTCCATTGAAATCCCTCCTAATTATTTTTTATTCATAAATTTCTGGTGCAACTTCAAATATTTTTTCTTTAAGCTTTTTAAAATCATCCTGAGCTTGCGGTAAATTATTAGGATTACGTAGAAGAGCTGCTGGATGAAATGTTCCCATTATATGTACATTTTTTTTTGTAAACCAAACACCATGCTCGCGTGTAACTCTAAAGTCATTTTTTATTATACGCATTGCCGCAATACGCCCCACACATACAATAATTTTAGGCCTTATAATTTTAAACTGACAGCGCAAATAATCTATGCAGCAATCAATTTCTTCAGGCAATGGATCACGATTATTTGGTGGACGACATTTAACCATATTAGCAATATAAATATTTTTCTCGCGCGAAAGATTTATTTCCTCTAGCATTTTATCCAAAAGCTTGCCGCCACGTCCTACAAATGGAATTCCTGTCAAATCTTCATTTTGTCCAGGCCCTTCACCAATAAATAATATTTTTGCGTTAGGATTGCCAATGCCAAAAACAACATTTGTTCTTGTTTTAGACAAATCACATTTGGTACATCCTAAAGTTATATTTTTTAATTGCGTAAGAGTAATTTAAATCACCTACTTTTTATTGTTTCATTGAATCAATAAACTTAGCAGCATTTTGAGCAGCAACTTGTCCTTGACCAATAGCCTTACTTAATTGAAAAGGCCAGCCTGTACAATCACCAGCTGCAAAAACTCCCGGCAAATTTGTTTCGCACAAACAATTAACTTTTATTATACTACCATTAAGCTCTAATCCAAAAATAATATTATCAACAGGGGTATTTTCATTAATAAAGAATATTCCGTCGCACACAATTTCCCTATTATCTATTTTCAAAGCTTTAATTGAATCATCGCCTAAAATTTCATTAGGTTTGCCATGTATAATTTCGACATTGGCCGGAAAATTTTCTTTCAAATCATACATAGGTAAGTATATCACATTTTTGCAAATTCCACTCAAAAATCTAACATCACTTTCAGCTTCAACACTGTCTGCAACAACAGCAACAGATTTATTTTTATAAAACATACCATCACACGTTGCGCAATAGCTTACTCCATTGCCAAGAAATTTTTCTTCTCCGGGAATTTTTTTTGTTTTGGTAATGCCAACTGCAATAATAACTGTTTTGGCATTAAAGAATTCATTTTCAAAATTAATAACAAAATATTTGCCCATAGATAAAATTTGTAATACACGACCATTTTTAATTTCAATATTTAAATTTAATGCGTGAGCCAAAAATTTTTCCATCATATCCTTGCCACTTTCATTTGGCATCCCAAGATGATTATCAATTTTTTTAGCTTTATAAAGTGCACCAGTGTCAATTTTATTTCCAAATACAATAACACTTTTGTTTCTAGCCCAGGCATTTATAGCGGCAGAAAGTCCTGCCGGTCCGCAACCTATTACGGCAATATCAATCATAATTAACACCTCACAATTTATAAATTTCATCTAGAGACGAAAATTCAATTGGCTTACCGTCGCAAAGACAAATTTTATTTTCCTGAGTAATTTCCCCAATTATTTTAGCATTAATGCCTTCATTATTCAATTTATTAATTACTTTTTCTTCGTCGTTTGTAAAAACAAGCAATGCACCACTTGAAATAATTTTATATGGGTCGAGGGAAAACTCACTGCATAAAATTTTTGTTTGTGGCAAAATCGGTATCTGACTCGAAAATATTTTCATACCAAACTCAATATTTGAAAAAATCTCGCCCAATGCACCAAATACTCCACCTTCTGTAATATCATGCATTTTACAAACAGAATAATTTTTACAAATAGCTGCCTCTTTTTCGACGGACAAATATTTTTCAAGCTCAAGGCATTTGTTTAAAAACTCAATGCCGAATTTATTTCGTAAATATTTTTCATACATGCGCGCAATTATAATTGTTGCTTCTATTCCTGCCCATTTGGTAATTATAATTTTACTTGATGGCAAAATTTCCCCATCAATAATCTTATCCGTTTGACCGATTATGGTTACACTAACAACATTGCGATTAACAGCATCAGTAATTTCTGTATGGCCACCCAAAATTTCCAAATTAAATTTATTTGCACTTTCAACTATACTTTCCATAATATCTTTCAATTCATTTTGCTTTGTACCAGGCTTAAGTAAAATTGTAAGCATTAAACCAATGGGCTTAGCTCCTGACGTTACTAAATCATTTAAATTTATGTTAACTGCCAATTGTCCAATATTATCACTCGTAAAAGTAATGGGGTCAGACGAGAGCACGCAAAATTTTTTATCAAGCTTTAATATCGAACAATCTTCACCAATTTGAGGATGATTAATAGCGCAACTGTGTCTAACATTTTTTTTGAGACTCTTAAAAATTATTTCATTCAACAAATTATTTTCTAGCTTTCCTATCTGCATTAATATCACCCTTTTTATTTTAACTTACTTTCTTAAAAAAATTAAGCAAAATCATGTAAATACTACTAAATAAAAAAAGTGAATCCGATTATTAAACATTTTTGTTCAATATTTAGATTCACTTTTTGGATTTGACATAAAGCTACAAATTTTTATTTATTCGGGCATCAGCGGTTCATCTGGTATAACTTCTTGAGTTGTAAATTGCGATGGCGTATTTATTGGTTGAATATTTTCTGTTGAAACAACAGGTGAAATTTGTGGCGATTGATTATCTTTTTTTGCGCTTTGTTCTTCATTTTCATCACTACTTTTTTGTTCAGAATGCATTGTGCAATATTTTTTTGGCTCAGTCCCGGATATAAAAATTTCATTTATAGCAGTGCCTTCATTTTTGCATTGATCAGTTGCGAGAAGTCCTGTCTTTTTGCATACATATGCATTCGTTAAACCAGATGGCTTTTCAAAATTTTTTACTTCGAGTGAAGAATGAATTTGCTCCATTATCGCACTCCATAATTTCAAATGATAACCCCGATCTTCTTTCATTGTTTTTGGCTGGTCAAAGCCAAGCCAAATTCCTGCCACATAATACGGAGTATACCCAACAAATGTTAAATCTTTAGTATCATTCGTAGTACCAGTTTTACCCGCTACAGGCATTTTACTTTTTTTAAATCTTGCCTTTGTACCAGTACCCTTTGAGACTACATCTTTCATCATGTCAGTCAAAATATAAGAAGATTGTGGCTTCAAAACTACTTGTGCTTCATTCTCATTTTTAAGCAAAATATTGCCATTGTGATCTAATACCTTTGTATAGAAAATAGGCTTGTTGTATTCACCAAGATTTGCAATTGTACCAATTGCCGCTGTTAATTCTAACTGATTAACGCCATGCGTTAAACCTCCCAGTGCAGCTGATGCAACTTTATCACTGTAGACTTTACCGTTTATTCTTTCTCCATCAACAAGCGTAGTAAATCCAAATTTTAAAAGATAGTCGAAACAATTTGCAACACCTGTATTAATCATATTTTTTGCCGCAAGTATATTCATTGAGTCACGAACTCCATCACGAATTGTTGAAGGGCCACGATAGCCTTTGTAATAATTTTTAGGACTATAACCATCAGGAGTTGTGTATGGTTCATCGACAATAACGGTTGCAGCAGTTGCTTTTTTTAAATCTATAGCTGGTGCATACGAAGCTAAAATTTTGAAAACAGAACCCGGTTGGCGTACAGAATCAACTGCACGATTTAATGCTAAATCTGCAGATTTTTTACCACGCCCACCAATAATTGCTTTAACCTGTCCGTTATGATAGTCAATAATAATCATAGCAGCTTGAGGCTGCGGAATTTTTACAACTTTATCTACGAATGTTTCATTTGCGCCAACCAATTCATTTTTTACAGACTGTATAAATTCATCGGCCTCAGTTTCATTTTTAACAGTCTTGCTGCGTTCAAAATTTTTTTGCTCATTGTCTGAATTAGTTGTTGTCAAATAATAATGGACATCAATTTCATAATCTGATTTTGGAAAATATGAATCATCGCTAAATTTTTCATCCATTATATTTTGCATGCTAGAATCAATCGTAGAATATATTTGCAATCCGCCATTGTAAATTAAATTAATAGCCTCGCTCTTGGATAAATTATTCTTTTGCTGCAAGTCATTTGTTAAATCTTTAATGAGCTTGTCAACAAAATAGCTATGAAATGATTTTTCTTCACTTTTTGTTTTTTTGCTTTGCGATATTTTTTCATATACATCTTCATTTTTTGCATTCGTATATTCTTCCTGGGTTATGTAATCTAGTTGCAGCATCTTTTTCAAAATAGCATTCTTTCTTTCATTATTATTCTCAGGATTTTTGTCAGGTGCATAATACGTAGGAGATTTAGTAATTGCTGCAATAACCGCACTTTCTGCAATATCCAATTCTGATACATCTTTATTAAAGTAATAATCAGCGGCAGTTTTTACACCATTGAGTCCATGATACAAATAAATTGTGTTTAAATAAACTTCAAGTATATGGTCTTTAGCAGATTTTTTACTTCCAAATTGATCTATTAATTCTTTTTCAAATTTGAGAGCAAGATATTGTTCTTGCAATTTTGTCTTCATGTTATTTTTAGAGACTTTTGTGACTGTATTTTTTATTAATTGCTGAGTAATAGTACTTGCACCTTGAGTTTTGTTTCTTAAAATTTTCGAAAAAATTGCACGTATTAATCCTTTTGGGTCAATCCCGTTATGTTCATAAAATCTTTCATCTTCAATAGCAATAAAAGCATGCTGAAGATTTTTAGGAATTTCATCGAGTGTGACATATTCACGATTTTCTGTACCGTTTATTCTGTCAATTTCATTTCCATTACTCTCATAAACTATAGAAGTATAGATATTTGGCATAACGTTTATATTTTTGAGCTGTTCGGCATTTTTAATAATTCCCATATATACTCCAAATGAACAGCCTATAAAAATAAAGAAAGCAATAACAAAAACAAATAAAAATGCGCGAAAGATTTTTTTGCGTTTTCTACGACGCCTAATTTCTCTTCGCGACAATCTTTTCTTTTCTTCCATTAGTTATACCTCCCAACAAGAAGTATATCATAAAAAATTGTTAATTACATAAAAAAAAGATGATACAAAATTGTATCATCTTTGTTTGATGAATTATTCAGCTTCAGCTTGAGTAACTGTTACTTGTGGAGCTGAAGAAGCATCATCAGTTACAGACACATCATCGTTTTCATCTAAATTATTTTCTTCATTAAGGTTTGTATCTTCATCTAAGTTCTGATTGTCTGTAGCTTCAATTGAAACTTCAGGTGCATTGCTTAAGTCTGGGTCATTAACAGTTTTATTTCCGCAAGAAATTAAGCAAAAAGAAACTGCTATTAAAAACATTGGTAAAAACTTTTTCAATGAATTCACCTCCTAATTTCGTATGTATGTGCAAATCATCTATACACACTTAAACAGTTTAGCACATATTTGTTTAATTAGCAAATGTAAATTTTATTATTTGTGAACAAATTTCATACTTTATATCGTTTTTTGTGTTTATATCTGCACTAACTTGTGCTATTTCTATTTTCCATACAAATTATAATTTCATGTTTTTGTAAAAAATGAAAACAAAAAATTATAAAAAAAAATCTCAAGATTGCTTGAGATTTTATTTTCTATCCAAACTTATTTTATTCAAATTTATAAACAATATTTTTTCCAGTAACCCTAAATTTAAGTGACTTATAATTTTGATTTAAAGATTTGTCACTTTTATAAAGCGAACCAATATTAATATATCTTACTCCATCTTTAACAGTTGATTGTGTATTTGAATCAGTACTATACAAAACAAAAACTGTTTTTCCATTATCAACAAATTTTTTTAATACACAATGGAATAATTCATATTCTTTTTGCGGATTTAAAGTTGCCGGATTTTTATCCAACATTATTATTATGTGATCCGAATTTTTATTTTTTATATCCGTCTCAAATTTTTCCCATTGTTTTATGTTAGTTTTAAACAAACTGCCGCTTTTGGCTGTCATACTTGCTACAGTCAAATTTTTGAACGTGTTTATAGAATAATTATTTTGCTGCTTAAAAATTTTTGTATCCGTACCTGCATCTACATTTCCAACAAATAATCCTAATGAACAATTTTGTTTTGCCAAAGTTAAATATTTATTAATGTTCTCTTTGTAGTTACTAGGTTTTGATTTTTCACTTATATACATATTCCCTACACAAAAAACATCAAAACTTTCGTTTGACATATTTTCGTTCGTAAAGTTTACATTCAACTTATCATGAAATTTTTTTGAATCAGGTAATTTAATTTCATTTGCAGTTGTGTTTTTTTCATTTGCAACTACAACTTTTATATAGCAATTCAAATTTTCATTTGCATTTTCAAATGAACAAGCAATATATCCCTTGCCCAAAGTTAATGCATTAAACTTTCCATTTTCAATTTTACCTAAACTTTCTGGCACAACACTAAATTTTATATTTGAATTATCGAGTCTAGTTTTAACTCCATCATCGTCAATTGCATTTATTATTAAATCTGTTTGAGAATTCAATTTTGCATTAAGAACATCTTGCGCTGGTTCAATACAATTTATTTGTGAACACACAATTTCTTTTTCGCTTGTAAAATTTTCATACTGAGCAAGAAGTTTTAATTTACCAACTTTGCTTGCATAAAAAACACCGTTTTCAATTATCCCGCCTTCATCGTCAGCTATAATCGCTACATTTTCTTGCGGTATCTCAATTTTATTTAAATATTCATCGTATCCATAAACTTTCAATTTGCATGGCACATTCAACAAAAATTTATTATATTCTGGAACAATTTCTATTGAATTAAGTTCACCGACTTGAGTTGGTTTGAAAATACCCACAGCATTTACAACTTTTCTTTGCAAACCATCAGAAAGAGTGTTAACAACATTCAAATTTTCTGTCTTTAAATCCTGCACTACCATGGTTGTTGAACCTCCACCGTCCAAATGCATTGCATTATATGCTCCAAAGCGCTGCATTAATTGAGCCATTTCCTCTTGCGTTGCACCAATACTATGGCTACGTCCATCAACTACAATAATTATCAAAGTATTTCTATCAAAAGTCAAGCCTAAAGCAGTACGAGGCTGGCGACCTTTTACAACTATTCCATTATCATTTGCAACTTTGCCGTTGATAAGAATGCGGCCAACACCACCAAACATTGTTTTTATTTTACTCAAATCTACAGATGATTTAATATTGAACTCAGTTTTTTGGCCAACTTTAAATTTATCTAGATTGTAATCTGCCGTATGCGAACTCATTGTAATAATGTAACCGTCTTCTGGAACATCGACATTCTCACTTTTTTTTGATATATAAACAATTTCATCATTTGATATAACTAATTTAACCAATCCAGGAAAACGTTTGTCAAGCGATTTTGTGTTATCCATTGAATTTCTATCAATGTAAGTCGGATAAACCATATCCGTAATTTTGTTTACGTAAGCAATATCAAGGCTTTTTTTGCCGTCATTTAAAAAAGTAACTTCTGATTTTATATATGCCATAAATGGATTATTGTCATTATCTATATAAAATGAAGAATACTCACCCTTTTGCGCATTTATATTTGAATTGAGCGAAATCAAATTGCCATTATTAATAACAGTACCAAACGCTGCAGAATAATTTCCCTGCATTCCAAAAAAATCACCATTTACTCCAGCAATAGCATTATTTTCAGAAAGAAGAGTTTGTGCAGTTTCCTTTAGTCCATATTCTTTTAAAGATTCCACAGATTTTACAGTAATATTAGGGTCGTTCAAAGGAACTCTCAAAACATAAAAATCTCTCATACCTTCACTTGTAATTTGATTATATACCGAATAAACAAGATTTTTCGTAATTAATTTTTCTTGCTTTTGTTCATAAAAAACATAAAGATTTGCTGCCAGAACATTTATATGAAATGTGAACAATAAAATTATTGTAAGCGCAGTATTAAATATCCATCTTTTGAAATTTTTCACTCTCTACTCACCTCAAACATTAATAAATCTTCAATAAGTATAACATAAGTATGTCTAATCGCAATTAAATTTATATTAAAGTTTGTATACCGCCAGTAACATTTTTAAAAATTATTTCATATCCATAAATTATAATCCATAAAATTATAATCCATAAAAAAAGGTGATTTATAATGGAAAATATGTGTTATTTGAGATTTTTTCAGGCTTCTTTAAATGCCCCTGCTTTGGATATTTATATAAATGATGTTGCATTAGTAAAAGATTTTGCTTACAAGGATTTTACAAAATATTTTAAAGCAGTCTCTGGAAGTTATAATATTAAAATATTTGTTTCGGGCAACAAAAATTTAATTGTATTAGATGAAAACATCGAGCTTTATCCAAATAATATTTATACTCTCGCAATAATAGGATTGTTTAATCTAAATGGCATAGAAATAAATTTAATAGATGATCATTTGCGAGATATAAACAAAAATTATTCATACATACGTTTTATAAATTTATCACCAAGCTCACGCGATTTAGATATTGTTTTAAATAACAACCTAGCAATTTCAGAATTAAGTTACGCAACAGTTTCAAGTTATTTAGAATTACCACCAGGAAGATATAACTTCAAAGCATATTTATCTAGTCAACAAAAACTTGTTTTAGAAAATCCAAATATGACTTTAGACCCAGGTAAAATTTATTCGGGCTATGTTTTAGGAATAGAAAATATAAAAGACAGCATGCAAATAGTAATTCCGCTTGAAGGCGCAACATATTTAAAATTTTAGAAATAAATTTTAGAAATGCCTACTTTTCTTCAAAAAAAATATTGCTAAAAAAGACAACAAAATAACTTTTAAATAAAAAACTTTACTTAAGTTTTTTTATTTAAAAGTTTTTTTGCTGCCATTAAAAAAATCAAAACACATCTCAAATATTAATTATTTTTTTTTGGATCTAGTTTTTTTATTCAAATCCTTTTTTGTCATTTCAACTGCAATTTTCAAAACTTGCGATATAGTTTTTATATCACCCTTACGAAGTTTTTTTCTATTACAAGTAACCAATTTTGCATTTTTAAGGTTATTTATTATTTCCTTTGTATATCGCTTGATGTCGATAACGTTTAAATCGAGTGACTTTTCAAATCTTTCTTTATAAAATTCATAATCTTCATCAATATAGCCACACATATATAAAAATTTATTAAGCGGGATTTTCAGAGCATCAGCAATCTTAATCAAAGTTTCTATAGTTGGTGTAATTCCCTTGTTTGTCTTAGGATTTATACTCTTTTCGATTTTATTGATATAGGCATGGCTTATACCAATAAATTCACTGAATTCACGCAAACTCATTTTTTTTTCTAAACGTAAATTCCTTAATACACTACCAAAATTTTTTTTACCCATCTTTTAAAATTCCTCCTCACATATTAACTGTATTAATTATTTTACACCAATTAAATTAATTATTGAATAAAAATTATCACAAAGCAATTGAAAAAAACGTAGCAATTTGCAAAAATTTGTCAAATTATTGAAATCAGTTTTTGTATTGGATATAATTTACTCGTAAACTATAGTTTACTAAAATTGAATTCAATCTGCATTGAATACTTAAAAATGGAGTGATAATTATAACGAAAGAAATTTTTTTTGCCAAAAATAAAAGGGAATATATAGAAAAAATAGCCGAAGAATTATTTCCGTTGTTTATTAAAAGTTTGATCGACAATAAAATTTTAGAATTGCTTAATTCTGATATGCCTGATTATAAAAAACAAAAGATATATTGTGAACTGACAAATATATGCAATGATTTAATGTTTGACTATAAAAATATTCATTACAAATCAATGTTATCAGGTGTAAACAAAGTTATCAATTTTAATAAAAATATTTTTCAGTTATTAAAATAGGAGATGATTTTATATGAATGACTCAATTTTAAAAAATGTTGTCAGCAATTATTCAGGCGAAATATTACCGCCTTTCGACATTATTATCAATATTATAGGGTTTAATTCATTATGCCAACTTTCGGAAAAATTTGGCGGAACTTCCATTTATATACCAACTAAAAAAAGATTATTTGGAAATTGCATAGCTAAACAAATAAAAAATGAGTTTAATGGTTGCAATTATAGAGAATTAGCTGTGAAGTATAATTTTTGCGAGAGAACAATAAGAAATATTACTGGTGGAAAATAGTTGATTTATTTAATTGTTGTATGATAGAATAAATTCGTTATGTTTGACAATTTATATTTTTACTTAGGAGGAAATTTTCTATGAAATCAACAGGTATTATAAGAAACATTGATGAATTAGGCAGAATAGTTATTCCAATTGAAATTAGAAGAACTTTAGATATTACAGACCATGACGCTGTTGAAATATTTACTGATTCTGATAAAATTATTTTGCAAAAATATGCACATAAAGATATATTTAACGGTTCAGAAGATGATTTAATAGATTACTACGGTAAAAAAGTTTCTAAAAAATCTATTATTGAATTAGCTAAATTAATTGGCTTAGATACTTCTAGCCTGTCCTAATATTTTTCCTATATTATTTGCTAGCGATAATATAGGATTTTTGTTGTTGGAGTGAATTTTAATCATGCTGAAAAAATCCATATATACTTTAGAATTTGACAAAATAATTCAAATGCTTTGCCAAAATGCTAAATCCATAATGGGAAAAGAATTATGTAATAACATACTTCCGTCTACAGATATTAAATTTGTAAGTAAAATGCAAAATGAAACAACAGAAGCTGTTTCTTTAATCCTTAAAAAAAATTATTTGCCACTTGGTAGCATAAAAGATATTAGAAATATTCTTACTAGAACTCAAAGAAATGGTGTTTTATCATGTGAAGAATTAATTTCAATTGCAGATTTTTTGTATGTAAGCGAAAAACTTGAAATCTATTCTAAAAATTATTCTGGAATATTAACTGATTTGTTTTCAAAAATAAATTGTGCATTAGATTTAAGAACAGAGATTGAAAGCAAAATTCATAATAATGAAATTTTGGATAATGCTTCCCAATCTCTTTTTGCATTGCGCAAAAATATTAAGGATTTAAATTATAGCGTGAAAGAATTTCTTAATTCCATAATTAAAAATTCTAAATCTATATTGCAAGATAATATCATTGTTATGAAAAACAATAGATATTGTTTGGCGGTTAAAAATGAATACAAAAATAGTTTTAACGGAATTGTACATGACCAATCGTCTAGCGGTTCAACCTTATTTATTGAACCATCGTCGATTGTCACTCTTAATAACAAAATTAAAAAATTAAAGATGGATGAAGAAATCGAGATAAATAAAATTCTTGAAGAGCTATCGAATAAGGTAGCTCTTAATTTTGACTTATTAAACCAAAATGTTTACGCAATCGGTAAATTAGATTTCATTTTTGCACGTGCACAGCTTTCAATTTCAATGAAAGCAAGTGAACCTATTTTAAATTGCAATGGATATATAAATTTAAAAAAAGCTCGCCATCCACTTATAAATCCCCAAAAAGTTGTACCACTTGATATTTACCTTGGTGATAAATTTACAACACTTTTAATAACGGGTCCCAATACAGGCGGTAAGACAGTTTCTTTGAAAACAGTTGGCTTATTGACAATCATGGCACAATCAGGTTTGCATATTCCTGCAAATGAAAATTCACAAATTGCTGTTTTCGAAAATATTTTTGTCGATATAGGTGACGAGCAAAGTATTGAACAAAATCTAAGTACGTTCTCGGCTCATATGAAAAATATAAGTGAGATTACAAAACAGGCCAATGAAAATTCATTGATTTTATTGGATGAATTGGGGTCAGGAACAGATCCAGTTGAAGGTTCAGCATTAGCTATTTCCATTTTGGAATATTTTTTTTGTCTAAAATCACGTGTTCTTGTCACCAGTCACTACAGTGAATTAAAATTATATGCAATGATAACAAAAGGTGTTGAAAATGCATCATGCGAGTTTGATTTAGAAAATCTGAGCCCAACTTATAAATTATCAATAGGAACTCCTGGCAAAAGCAATGCTTTTGAGATTTCGCAAAAAATAGGTTTAGATGAAAAAATTATTGAAAACGCTAAAAAAAATCTCAGCCAAAAAGATATCCAATTTGAAGATATAATAAAAAACTTGAATAAAGAACAAGAACAAATGGAAAAAAAGAAGGCTAATATAGATAAATTACTTTTTGAAGCTCAAGAGACAAAAAAAAGATTCGAAAATGAAATAACAAAACTCAATGCTAAAAAAGAAAAAGAAATTGCCAGGGCTAAAAAAACAGCATTAGAAATTATTGACTTAGCCAAAGAAAAATCTACACTACTGCTTAAAAAATATCGTGAAAAAGATTTCAAAACAGCTGAAAAATTAAAAGTCGTTATAGATAATGAACGAGAAAAATTGAAAACCAATAAAAATATTATTTCGCAAAACAAAAATCTTAAGCCAATTGAAAATTTAAATATAGGTAATACAGTTTTTTCTATTAGCATGAATAAAAATGGTATTGTACAATCGTTGCCAGATGCTAATAAAAATGTTATTATAAGCATTGGGGATTTAAAAATTAAATTGCCAATAAGCGATTTGAAAATTTCTATTCAAAAAGATGATAAGCGCGATGCAAAACAAAAAAGTTTTATTGCAAAAAGTTTCGATATCTCTTCTGAAATAGATGTGCGTGGTTGCAATTGCGATGAAGCTTTGAAATTGATTGACAAATACATTGACGATGCCATTATTGCAAAACTTGATAAAATTACAATTATACACGGAAAAGGTACAGGAGCACTTCGTAAAGCTATTGCTGATTTTCTTGAAAAAAACAATGCTATAAAAAGTTTTCGATCAGGAAATTTTGGTGAAGGCGAACTAGGTGTAACTGTTGTGCAATTAAAGTGAGGTGTTTTTTTTTGAAAATTTTAGTGGTTGAAGACGACAAACATATATCAGAACTTATTTCACTTTATTTAAGTAAGGAAGGTTTCGATGTAAAACAAATTTACGATGGCAACGAGGCATTAAATGAATTTGCAAATTATCAGCCTGACCTTGTCTTGCTGGATTTAATGCTTCCAGGCAAAGATGGTTATTCAATATGCCGAGAAATTAGAAAAACAAGCCCTGTTCCCATTATAATTTTAACTGCCAAGGGTGAAACATTTGATAAAGTCTTGGGATTTGAATTTGGTGCAGATGATTACGTCGTCAAACCGTTTGAACCAAAAGAATTAATTGCTAGAATTAAAGCAATTTTAAGACGATATGAAATAGATACAAAAAAACAGACAAAAAGTATAACCTATGGCGATATAAGTATTAACCCGGAGGAATATACGATTACTTATCGTGGACAAAACATTAACTTGCCATATAAAGAATTTGAAATTTTGCTTTTTTTTATGTCGCATCCTGATAAAGTTTATACTCGCGAACAATTATTAAATGAAATATGGGGCTATGATTTTTATGGAGACACGCGTACAGTTGATGTGCATATAAAACGTATAAGAGAACATATACCTTCTGATGGCGAAATTGGAATAAAAACAGTGAGAGGTGTAGGTTATAAATTTGCAACTTAAACGCTTGGACATTATGCTTATAAATTTTTGAAGTTGTTTTTTTTAAGCAACTTATTTTTTTAAACTTTTATAAAAAGGTGAATTAAAATTGAATATAAACGCAAAGACAAAAGTTTACGGATTAATTGGAAATCCAATTGAAAATTCATTATCTGCGCAAATACATAATAAGTTGGCGCAGATATTTTTTTTTGATATGATTTATGTACCATTTCAAGTAATAGATTCTGACCAAAACAAAATTTTTTCGGCACTGCGTCAACTCAATATATCTGGAGTAAACATCACATCTCCATGTAAAAATTTAAAAAATCTTAGCTATTTTAAAGATGCTGATGAAAACGTCAGAGCAATAGGTGCAGTTAATACCATAAAAAATATCAATGGAGAACTTTTTGCATTTAATACTGATGTTTTTGGTATAGAAAAAACTTTTGAAATTCATCAAATCAATGTCAATCAAAAAAATATTCTGGTATTTGGTAGCGGTGGTGGCGCAAAAGCAGCAATTTATGCAATCTCAAAAAAAAGCCCCGCTACAATATATATTGCAAACAGGACACTTGAAAACGCGGATAAACTAGTAAAATTATTTGAAAAAAAATTTAGCAATGTCAAATACAAAGCATTGTATCTTGAGCAAATATGCGACATTAACAAAAAAATTTATCTTGCCATTCAGGCAACAACTTTAGGTTTTAAAAATAATTTATCGCCGGTAAAAAACATTGATTTTTTTAGCGAAGTGGAAATTGCGTTCGACTTGATTTATTCTCCGTGGAAAACAAAATTTTTAAACGATAGTGAAAAATTCAATGTAAAATCTATAAATGGATTTGAAATGCTCATCTATCAAGCAATAAAATCTTTTGAAATCTGGAACAATGTCAAAGTTGACAAGAAAATTGAATCTGACTTATTTGATTATATGAAGAGGTTTATATGAATAAAAATGGTTTCACTTTGATTGAAATGACAATTGCACTTGCAATTTCTGTAATCATGTTTAATATAGCTGCAATTTCTTTTGTGTCTGTCGAAAGATTTAGAATTATTCAGTGTGCTCAGGTTTTACGTACAAATTTGAGATATTGTCAAAAAAATGCAATCGAAGAAAAAAGAAAATATGATATTGTAATCGACACTTATAATAGTTTGTATTATATACGTCGTAGTGATGATAGTGGTTTGCTTAGAAAAATTTCGCAGATAAATCTTGCAAAAGGCATAACAATTCAAACAAATAGTAGCGATAATTCAATTGCGTATACACCACAAGGAACTAGTGGCGATGCATGCACGATAACTTTTAGAGGCAAATATTATTTTTTAGAAATGACAGTAAATATCGGAAGCGGCAGAGTCAAGCTTGGAAATTTAAAAAAATTAATTCAAAAATCTTAAATTCATTTTGTAAAATTAACTAAGATTCTTTTTAAAAATCAAGGAAAAAATTTCATAACTGAGTTTCAAAAACAATCGAAGATAAAATAAATAATGCAGCTGTTTCGGTACGCAAGATTCTTTTGCCAAGCGAAACAGCTTTTATATTACTTGAGGCAGCAAATTCAATTTCACTTTCCGAAAATCCACCTTCGGGACCAACAAATATACCTATGCTATCACTGTTAAAAGAATAATTTTTTATTGAACAGTTAGATTTTTCATGCGCAATAAAATTTAAATCAATGTTATTTGAAAACGACACAGCGCTTTTAAAATCCATTGGCTCTAAAATTTTTGGAATTATGCCGCGACCCGATTGCTCGGCTGCAGATTTAGAAATTTTGTGCCAACGTGTCAATTTATTTTCGCCAGGATTATTTTTCACATCACAATAATCACAAATAATAGGAATGATTTTGTTTACTCCCAGCTCTACAGATTTTTGAATAACAAATTCAAATTTGTCAGCCTTAGTCAATGCCTGAAACAAAAAAATATTTTTAGTAAGTTCAGTGTTTGATTTAGAAATTTTTTTTATGGACAACATTGCCTTGTCTTTATAAATATTTTTAACTAAGCAAAAATAATCGTTCATTTGTCCATCGCAAACAATAATTTCATCATTTGCTCTAAGGCGTAATGCTTTAATATGTTTAAATTCATCACCCAAGATTTCAATTGTATCATTAAAAATACAATTGGTATTCAAAAATATTTTATGCATTTATAAATTCACCTTCCAATTGTTTTAAAAACAAAACCGTATTATAATTAATAATAGCAGTAAAAAAAGGAACGATGGCAATGGAAAATAACAATAATTTTAAAAATGTGTTTGCAAATTTTAATTTGCCAATACAAATAAAAAATCAATTAGATTCGGCACTGGTCTCACAAATTAAAATCTCCAAATCAAAAAAAGAATTGGCCGTTAATCTAAACTTTAAAAAAATCGTAGACAAAAATATTATTGCACAATTTGAAACACAAATGAAAAATTATTTCCCTATGCTAAATGTTAAAGTATATGAAAAATATAATCTCGAGTGTAATATACAAAATAAAATTGAAAAAGTTTTGTCCGCAGTTTTGTTCGATATAAAAAACAAAAGCAATGTATGCTATAAAATTTTGAGTCAATCCAAATGGCATTTGCAAAATGAAAACATTTTGAGTTTTGAAATTGATAAACGTTATGAATTTTTTTTCAAAAAAAAGAAAATAGGCGATTTAATCCAAAATATGTTTCTGCAAAAAATCGATATTCCTATTAAAATTACCTTTTCCAATTCCCTCAAGCAAGTAAATATTGATTATCTCAATCAAAAACAAAATGAAATTATCAATCAAATATCACAACAAAAAAATTATTCTATTCCTGCTTCTAAAAATGAACAACCTATACAAAATAAAAAATATCAGAATGCAAAAAGGCAATCTATAAAAATTAACAATGATTTAGTAAACGAAACATTATCTTCTCTCAAAAATAATTTTTCTGTCAATGAAAAAATAATTGTTGGTGGAAAAATATTTTTTTGTGAATTTTATCAGCTTAAAAATGGCAAATTCATTTTTAATTTTGATATAACTGACAAAAATAATTCTATTAGTTCAAAATTTTTTATTGATGAAAACAATATCACAAATGAAATCAAAAATCTTATTTGTGTCGGCAAAGATATTATTGTTAAAGGCAAAATTAAATTTGATGAATTCATGAAAGAAAATGTTTTGTTTGCTGATGAAATTTGCGAATTTGAAATTCCTATACGACAAGACAATTCAAAATTTAAACGAGTCGAATTACATGCACATACTCAAATGAGTAGTATGGATTCTGTTGTTCCCGTAAAAAAATTAATTGAGCGTGCTGCATTTTGGAAACATAAAGCTATTGCAATTACAGATCATGGTGTTGTACAAGCCTTCCCTGAGGCAATGGAAGCAGCAAAAAAATTTAATATAAAAATTATATATGGTACCGAAGCTTATTTAATAGATGATTTGGCAGGTATTGTTCAAAATCCCGCCAACAAAACATTAGCAGATGATTTTGTAGTCTTCGATTTAGAGACAACGGGCCTTTCAAAAGAAAACAATAAAATTATTGAAATTGGCGCTGTTAAAATTTCAAATGGGAAAATAATTGACAGATTCTCCTCGTTCGTCAATCCTCATGAAAAATTATCCGATAAAATTATTGAACTTACTCATATTACAGATCAAATGCTTGTTGACGCTCCCAACATAAAAGAAATTTTTCCTAAGTTTCTTGAATTTATAAAGGGTTGCGTGCTTGTTGCGCATAATGCTGATTTTGATACAGGATTTATAAATCGTACTGCCGAAAAAGATTTTAACATCAAATTAAAAAACAGTGTTCTTGATACTTTGGGATTATCGCGTGCATTATTGCCCGAACTTTCTAAACATAAATTGAATGTTCTTGCAAAACATCTTGGTATCAGTTTGGAAAACCATCACCGTGCTGTAGATGATGCCGAAGCTACTGCTTTAATCTTTTTAAAATTTTGCGATATGCTTCATGAAAAAAATATAAGCCAGCTTAGACAAATCAATCTGCTTTCTGCAAGCTCTGTCAATAAAACAAAACTTAAAGCATATCACGCTATCATACTTGTAAAAAATCAAGCCGGACTAAAAAATTTATATAAGCTTATCTCAAAATCACATCTTGATTATTTTTATAAACGTCCACGAATTCCTAAAAGTGAATTTTTAAAATATCGAACAGGTTTATTAATTGGCTCGGCATGTGAAGCAGGTGAACTTTATCGCGCAATACGTGAAAATAAATCCGATGAATTTATAAATGAACTGGCACAATTTTATGATTATCTCGAAATTCAACCACTTGAAAATAATTTTTATATGTTGCGCGATAAAATTGTTGAATCCAAGCAGAGTCTTATCGATATTAATAAAAAAATAATTGAGCTTGGTAAAACATTTAATAAATTAGTGGTAGCGACGGGAGATGTTCATTTTCTTGAACCTGAAGACGAAATATACAGAAAAATAATTATGTCGGGCGATGGCTTCAAGGATGCAGATAATCAGCCGCCTTTGTTTTTTCACACTACTGATGAAATGCTCAAACGTTTCGATTATCTAGACGAAGCAAGCGCATTTGAAATTGTCGTAACTAATCCAAATTTAATTGCTGACTCAATCGAAGACATTAAACCTATCCCCGATGAAACTTTTTCCCCTAAGTTTGAAGGCGCCGACGAACAGCTTAAAAAAATTACAATTGACAAGGCTCACGAAATTTATGGTGAAAATCTTCCAAAGATAGTTTCTTCACGATTAAACCGCGAACTCGATTCAATCATTAAAAATGGTTTTACCGTTATGTACATAATTGCGCAAAAACTTGTTTGGAAATCTCTCGAAGATGGATATTTGGTTGGCTCACGCGGCTCAGTTGGTTCATCATTTGTTGCAACAATGGCACAAATTACAGAAGTTAATCCGCTGCCCGCACATTATGTTTGTCCAAACTGCAAATATTCCGATTTTGATTCGGATATTGTAAAAAGTTTTGCTGGTGGTTCTGGATGCGACATGCCCGATAAAAATTGCCCAATCTGTGGAAAATTATTAAACAAGGATGGTCATGATATTCCGTTTGAAACTTTCTTAGGATTTGACGGCGACAAAGAACCAGATATAGATTTAAATTTTTCTGGTGAATATCAACTCAAGGCTCATGCATATACCGAAGAATTATTTGGAAAAGGTCATGTCTTCAAAGCCGGCACAATTTCTACACTTGCTGAAAAAACTGCATATGGCTACGTAAAAAAATATTTTGAGGCAAAAGATTTAACCTTACCAAAATCTGAAATTAATCGTTTAAAACTTGGTTGCAGCGGCATAAAAAAAACTACCGGTCAACATCCCGGCGGCTTAATGATTGTTCCAAGTAATCACGATATTTTTGAATTTTGTCCTGTTCAGCATCCTGCCAATGATTCCAAATCTAACGTTATTACTACACATTTTGATTATCATTCAATAAGTGGACGACTTTTGAAATTAGATTTACTCGGCCATGATGTTCCAACAATTATACATATGCTTGAAGAAATCACAGGAATTGATCCGACAAAAGTTCCTCTCTCAGATAAAAAAGTTATCTCGCTTTTCACATCACCAAATGTCTTAGGGCAAATCAGTTGTAATACAGGAACATTAGGATTACCTGAATTCGGAACACATTTTGTAAGGCAAATGCTTTTGGAAACACAGCCCAAATCATTTGGCGAGCTCGTAAGGATTTCAGGATTGTCACATGGTACAGATGTATGGTTTAATAATGCGCAGGAACTCATTAAAAATAAAGAGGCGTCATTAAAAACAGTAATTCCAACTCGAGACGATATTATGCTTTTCTTAATTCAAAATGGAGTGGAAAAGAAGACAGCATTTAAAATAATGGAAGCAGTACGAAAGGGCAAAGGTCTAACTGAAGAAAACATCCAAATTTTGAAAGAAAAAAATATTCCCGATTGGTATATAAATTCATGCCGGAAAATAAAGTATCTGTTCCCAAAAGGTCATGCCGTTGCATATGTAATGATGACAATGCGTATAGGATACTTTAAAGTTTATCATCCGTATGCATTTTACGCAGCAACATTTTCCGTACGCAGTATGGATTTTAATTATAATACCATGTGCTGCGACAAACAGAAGGTTCTGGACGCAATGAAAAAAATTGAGTCACTAGGAAAAAATGCTACAACAAAAGATAAGAATGTTTACTCATTACTTGAAATAATATTGGAAATGTATGAACGAAATCTTAAATTTACAAAATTGGATTTATATAAATCCGATGCTACAAAATTTATTGTAACTGATGATGGGCTTTTGCCACCACTTTGTACAATAGAAGGATTAGGCGAGAGCGTTGCCGCTAACATCCTTGAAGAAAGACAAAACGGTTTGTTCAATACAATCGAGGAATTTCGGCAGCGCACCAAGGCAAATAAAACTGTAATTGATTTGTTAAAACAATATAAAGTTTTAGATGGCATTCCCGAAACAGATCAATTGAGTTTTATCGATTAAAATAAATATCAAAAAAAATCAGGCTAAGCCTGATTTTTTTTTATTTTTAGAAGTTCTTTTCTTACTTTCTATCAAGAAAGTAAGAGAAAAAGTAAATTTAGTCTTCAATAATAATTTTTGCATTTATTTTTTCTAATTGCTTTGTTAATTCTTCATCTGCTTTGCCATAAATATTTTTGTGTTCATTATCATATTCATCTTTAGACATAAAATCTAATTCAAATTCAAAATTTAAATTTTCCGACATTATATTTTTAATGTCGGATTTTTTCTGTTTAAGAATTAAATTGCTACCGGAATCGTTTGTTATTATATAAATAATATTTCCTTTGAGATAACCCACGCACGATAATCCGAGGATTTCTTTGAGCAAGCCATCAAATTTGGAAACAAGTTTAGGCCAATTTTTTATTATTTGCTGCAAATCTTCAGGAACTGCTTTTTTTTTATGGATAACTTTTTTTTCGGCAGATTTTTTTATTGTAGTTGGCATCAAAATATTTTCAGGTTGCATCTGCGTATTAGAGCAAAGTTTGATACATAAAATTTCAAATAATACTTTAGGATTTATTGCATATTTTAATTCATTTTGTAGGCGTGAAAAATCCTCGAGCAATTTTATTCCGTTTGCGAATGTCAAATTTAAATTCCGAAAAATATCTTGACGCTCAACCCATGAATCTAAATCACCAGTACCTTTATAAATTACGACATCACGTAAAAATAAAATTAATGTAGACAAAAATTGATTTATATCTTTGCCGTCCATCACAATTTTATTTATCATATTCAGAACTTTTTCTGTTTCCTTTTCGCATAATAAATTTACGAAATCACAGCAGATTTTGTCATCAACTGTTCCGATAATCTCAGTAACTTTTTGCAGCGTGATTTCTTCACCAAAATAAAATGATATGCACTGATCCAAAATACTAAGTGCATCACGCATTGCTCCGTCTGACATCCTGATTATATAATTTATTGCTTCGTCTGTTATTTTTATATTCTCGTTGTCCATATATTTTTTTATTGCTGCGAACATCTCTTGCGGTAAAATTCGTTTGAAATCAAATCTCTGACATCTTGAATGAATAGTAGCAGGAATTTTTTGTGGGTCTGTCGTCGCCAATATAAATATAACATGCGATGGCGGCTCCTCTAATGTTTTCAATAAAGCATTGAATGCACCAGCTGAGAGCATATGCACTTCGTCTATTATATAAATTTTGTATTTGCCATTGATTGGCGGATATTTAACTTCGTCACGTATTTCTCTTATGTTATCAACGCCATTATTACTTGCAGCATCAATTTCAATTATATTAGGATCTTGTTTGTTTAGAACATTTTTGCAGCTCTCGCATTCCATACACGGCTCACCATCTTTATTATTCAAACAGTTGATAGACATTGCAAAAATTTTAGCGATAGAAGTTTTGCCAGTGCCGCGAGTTCCACAAAATAAATATGCATGGGAAATATGATTTGAATTGATTTGATTTAATAAAGTTTTAACGATATGGTTTTGACCGACTACATCCGCAAATTTTTTTGGTCGATATTTTCTATATAAAGCTAAATACATTCAAAAAACACCTCATTAATAAGCTTTTGCCCAATAAATTTTATGTTTGGATTTTTCACCACAACATAAACATTTTCCATCTTCGTCTGCCTTTTCAAACGCAATACATCTTGCACTCGCTCCAGTTTTTTCTTTAACCTTTAATTCACATTCAGTATTTCCACACCAATTTGTTTTTATAAATCCAGGCGTAGTTGATAAGATTTTTTCTAATTCATCGAGCGTTTTTGCCTCAAATGTATTTTTGTTTCTGTGAGCAAGCGCTTTATCAAACAAATTTTTTTGAATTGCCTCGAGTGTTTCTTCTATATTCAAATTATCCAATTGCTCTGTAATTTTTTCATTTGTATCACGGCGCACCATTGTTACGCAATTATTTTCTAAATCGCGCGGTCCAATTTCAATCCTAAGTGGAACACCTTTCATTTCATATTCACTGAATTTCCAGCCGGGAGTTTTATCGCTCAAATCTAATTTAACTCTAATTTTGCTTTTTGATAATTTTTGTTCAAGTTCAATAGCCTTTTCTTTTACACCCGATTTTTTCATTGCTATTGGAATAATAACAATTTGAATTGGAGCAATATTCGGCGGCAAAACTAATCCGTTATTATCGCCGTGAACCATAATAATTGCGCCGATAAGTCTTGTAGAAATTCCCCATGAAGTTTGGTATACATATTTTAATTGATTTTGCGAGTCTGTATATTTTATATCGAAAGCTTTGGCAAATCCATCCCCAAAATTATGAGAAGTACCAGACTGCAGAGCACGCCCGTCGTGCATTAAACTTTCTATTGTGTAAGTTGACAGTGCCCCCGCAAATTTCTCATTTTCAGTTTTTTTACCTTTTATAACTGGTATAGCTAAAATTTTCTCACAAAAATCAGCATATACATCAAGCATTTTTAATGTTTCAGCTTCAGCTTCTTCAAATGTTGCATGAGCTGTATGACCTTCCTGCCATAAAAATTCTAAACTTCGCAAAAATGGCCGAGTTGTTTTTTCCCAACGCACTACCGAACACCATTGATTATAAAGTTTTGGCAAATCACGATGAGATTGAATAATATTAGCGTAGTGCTCACAAAATAAAGTTTCTGATGTTGGACGGATACATAATTTTTCTGTTAATTTTTCATCACCGCCATAAGTTACCCATGCAACTTCCGGTGCAAATCCTTCTACATGATCTTTTTCTTTTTGAAGTAGAGATTGCGGAATTAAAAGCGGCATGTAAACATTTTCATGACCAGTCTCTTTAAATTTTTTATCCAGATGTTTTTGGATTAACTCCCAAATTGCGTAGCCATACGGACGCAAAATCATACAACCTCTAACTGATGAATAATCTATCATCTCAGATTTTTTAACGACGTCTGTATACCACTGAGCAAAATCTTTATCCATATCCGTTATTGATTCTACATACTTATTCATTTTTAATCACCCAATTTTTATGGTATCACTTATTTTTTTTAATATCAATGCAAGATTTCAAAAATTCAATTCGGATTTTTGGCAAGCAAACATTTTTTACTAGACTTAAAAATTTGCTCGAACAATATTTTTTGTGTTATCATGTTCATAAAATTATAATGAGAGGTTTATTTATGAATAAAAAATTTTTAAGTTTGGCCTTATGTTTAATTTTTACTTGTGCATGCAACAATTCTAGTAATAAATCTATTTCCAGTTCTGATGCAATAAACGTTGATATTTTACAATATAAAGTTGAATTTAAAGATCAGTTTGAGGCACTCGCAGATATTTATAATGAACAAAATCCTGATGTACATATAAATGTGATGTCAATTGGCGGAGGCTCGGATTATAATTCTGTTTTGAAATCAAAACTTGCATCAAGCAATCAGCCTGCTATATTTAATATTGGTGGATTGCAAGATACAAAAGATTATATGAGTATGCTAGTTGATTTAAAAAACACAAAAGCTGCACAAAATGCTTTAAAAGGAACTCTTGATGGCGTTTCAATGAATGATAAAGTTTATGGACTACCTTATAATGTAGAAGGATATGGACTTATTTACAACAAAGACATTTTTGCAAAAGCTAAAAAATCCTGACGAAATAAAAACTTTTGAACAATTGACTCAAGTTGCACAAAAGTTAGATTCAATGAAAGATGAATTAGAAATAGAAGCAGTGTTTGCATATCCAGCAAAAGAAACATGATTAACCGGTCAACATAGTTCAAATATATTCTTGGTACCAGAATTTGGCGATGTAAAAAATGCATTTAATGCTAAAGCTGTTGAGTTTAAATATAGCAAAGAATTTAAAGATTATGTTGATTTACAGAATAAATATTCTGTACAGCCAACTGTAAGTTTGGACTACAGTATGCAAGTTGAACAATTATTTGCAATGGATAAAGTTGCTATGATTCAGCAAGGTAATTGGATTTATCCTGCCCTTGAAGATATCGATGAAGATTTTGCACAAAATAAGGTTGGTATGATTCCTATACCTGTTGAGGGAATTGAGGAAAACAATTTGCCAGTTGGCGTTCCTTATTATTGGGGAGTAAATGCGAACAAGGAAAAGGAAGTTCAGGATGCCGCTATAAAATTTTTAGATTGGATGTATACATCTGAGCAAGGAAAAAATATTGTAATTGAGAAATTTAAATTTGCACCGGCTTACAGTGGTTTTGATACATCAAAAATAAGTGACCCGCTCACAAAAACTGTTTATGATTATTTATCTAATGATAAGACTACAAATTGGGTATTCATGGGTTATCCGACAGATTGGGCAATGGACCAACTCGGTGCGCAAATACAAAAATATCTTGCTGGTGAGGCAAGCTGGGATAATATTATTAATGATTGCAGGACAAAATGGGAGAATGCTAGAAAATAATTAAAGGAGATGTGAATTTATGAATCCCGAAAAAAACACAGTGTGGTTCTGGATTTTTGTAACACCTGTTTTATTGGCACTCATTTTGGTTATTGGAATACCTTTCCTTCTCGGTCTGTATTATTCTTTTACGGATTGGGACGGCATTGTTGCACCCGTTTTCATCAGCATTAAAAATTATTTGGCTATATTTAGTGATGCACAATTTTTATCGAGTTTGATTTTCACGGTTAAGTTTGCTCTCGTTTCAATTATTTTAATAAATGCAATTGGGCTTGCACTTGCTATGCTTGTTACTCAAAAGATTTTTGGTGCAAACTTTTTTAGAACTGTTTATTTTATGCCGAATCTTATTGGTGGATTAATCTTGGGTTTTATCTGGCAGTTTATCTTTATTAATATATTTCCTGTGTTGGGATTAAATGGTTGGCTCTCAACTACTTCAACTGGTTTTTGGGGATTGATTTTGCTGACACTTTGGCAAATGGCTGGTTATATTATGGTTATTTACATTGCTTATCTACAAAATGTTTCGCAAGAAGTTATTGAAACGGCAGATGTTGACGGAGTTAATCCATGGCAAAAATTTATTCATATCATTTTTCCACTTATTGCTCCCGGATTTACTGTAAGTATGTTTATGACGTTGTCTAATTCTTTCAAACTTTATGATCAAAATTTATCTTTGACAGGCGGCGCACCTTATAAGTCTACAGAAATGGTTGCAATGAATATAGTTAATACGGTATTTGCCGAAAAAGCTATGGCTTATGCTCAGGCTAAATCAGTTATATTTTTATTGATAGTAGTAACAATTTCTGTTTTGCAGACTTATTACAATAAAAAGCGGGAGGTTGAAGCATAGTGAATAAATTTAAAAAATTATCGTTAGGGATTATTGGCATACTTATTTCGATTGTATGGCTTTTCCCATTTTATATAATGCTTATAAATTCTTTTAAATCAAAGAAAGAATTATTTAAAAGCACAATCGCATTTCCACACTCTTTCAATTTGAAAAATTATGCAAAAGCAATAGATGCTTTGAGCATAAAAACAACTTTCTTTAATTCAGCCGTAATTACAATTTCGTCGATAGTCGTTATTTTAATATTTAGTGCTCTAGCAGCTTATGCTCTTCAACGTACGAAAACTTTAGCCAGTAAAATAATTTTTTATGTGTTCGTAGCCGCTATGCTTATTCCTTTTCAGTCTGTAATGATTCCACTTGTTTCTTTCATGAGCAAAATTCATCTTATGCAAAGTCGTATCGGTATTGTAATTATGTATTTAGGATTTGGAGCAAGCATGGCAATGTTTTTAATTCATGGTGCATTGGGGAGTATACCGACTGCACTTGATGAAGCTGCAAAAATTGACGGATGCAATCCTCTACAAACTTTTTTCATTATTATTTTGCCAATGCTAAAACCAATTTTGGTTACAGTCGCCGTTCTGGATACAATATGGATATGGAATGATTATCTTTTACCGTCACTTGTTATAAATCGCGACGATTTGTTGACAATACCACTTAAGATGTATTATTTCTTCGGCGAGTACACAAAACAATGGCATTTAGCACTAGCTGGACTTACAATAGCAATCATTCCCGTAATAATTTTCTATTTTCTTGCGCAAAAACAAATCATCCAATGCATTACAGATGGCGCAGTAAAGTAATTTTTGTTTTCATAATTTTTTCCTTGAAATAAAACAAGCAAAAGAACTTTAACAAGAAAATCATGTGTATATGATTTTTTTTATTGAAGTTCTTTTTTAAGCTGCATAAAAAAATCTATGCTATAATATTTTCAATTATGGGAGGGATTTTTTTATGTGCAAAAAAAATGCGCACGACATAAAAAAAATTATCAGCGAACAAAATATTAAGTTCTTGCGCCTACAATTTGTTGATATTTTCGGCACTATGAAAAATATTTGCACCACAACCGACGAAATCGATAAAATATTAAATAATGAAATGATGTTCGATGGTTCATCAATCCAAGGCTTTGTACGCATTGAAGAATCAGATATGTATCTACATCCAGATTTGTCGACATTTACAATTTTACCATGGTTTAAAGAAAACAAAATTGCGCGCCTCATTTGTGATATATATCGCCCAAACGGTAATGAATTTTCAGGTGACCCACGTTATGTTCTTAAACGCGCTATTAAAAATGCAAATAATTTAGGCTATGAATTTTGTGTTGGTCCCGAATGCGAATTCTTTATATTCAACATTGATGATGAAAATAATATAAAACCCGTTACACACGACAAAGCCTCGTATTTTGATTTAGCTCCCATTGACAATGGCGAATTAGCAAGAATCGATATGGTCAATAATTTAATTAAAATGGGGTTTAAAATTGAGGGTGCACATCATGAAAATGCACCCGGTCAGCACGAAATTGATTTTAGGTACAGTGACGCCCTCAATTCCGCTGATAATATTATTACATTTAAACTCGTAGTCAAGACAATAGCTAAGAAATTTAATTTACATGCAACATTTATGCCTAAACCAATAAATAATGAATGTGGCTCTGGAATGCATTGCAATATGTCATTATTTAAAAATGATTCGAATGCATTTTATGATGCAAATGACAAAAACAATTTGTCCAAAGAAGCATATTATTTTATTGGCGGATTGATTGAGCATGCAAAAGCTATCAGTGCCATCACAAATCCAACCATTAATTCTTATAAACGGTTAATTTCAGGATACGAAGCGCCAATCCATATTGCTTGGTCAACTTCAAATCGCAGTCCACTAATAAGAGTACCGGCGGCACGTGGTCAGGCAACTCGTTTAGAATTGCGCAATCCCGATCCGTCATGCAATCCTTATTTAGCTTTAGCAGTAATGCTTAATGCAGGGCTTGACGGAATAAAAAATAAGATTAATCCGCCTAAAGCTATTGATAAAAATATATACGCAATGAATCCGGACGACCTTACAAATTCTAAAATTGACACTTTGCCAAGAAATTTAATTGAAGCAATTGATGAATTAATGAAAGATGAATTAATAAAAGAAACTCTTGGAGCCCACGTGTTAAATAATTTTGTAAAGGCAAAAAAAATTGAATGGCAAAATTATATTTCTACTGTGCACCAATGGGAAATAGATAAATATTTAATTATGTATTAAAAACTAAACTTTATAAAAAAAATCATGCACATGCATGATTTTTTATTTTACTTTGTTTTCAAGAAACATCTAACTTTTATAAATTTTTTATTGCTTGCAATGCAGCTTGTTGTTCAGAATCTTTTTTGGTATGACCCGAGCCATGCCCTAAAATTTTACCTTCATGCGAAACCTGAGAAACATAAGTTTTTTTATGCGCAGGCCCACTTTCATCTATTATTTTATAAATTATTGGCTGAGTGCTATTTTCCTGCAATAATTCTTGTAAATGGCTTTTGGGGTCAATAATATTGTTTTTATCAAGAATTCCTTTAGTAGAATTCAATAAATTAAATACAACTGCCTTGGCCTTACTAAAATTACTGTCAATAAATACTGCACCAAAGATTGCCTCCAGCGCGTCAGAAAGTATTGAATTTTTATTTCTTCCCCCACTCGTTTCTTCACCATGGCTTAATTTTAAATAATTACCAATGTGATTTTTTTTAGCAATAAGAGCAAGGCTTGTTTCGCACACAATTTTTGAGCGAAATCGGCTCAGCTCACCTTCACTCATATCCTTATAATTTTTGTACAAAAATTCACTTACCGATAATTCCAATACAGCATCGCCTAAAAATTCCAATCGCTCATTATTTAAATCATTGGATTTTTGGACATAAGAACTATGGGTAAGTGCCAAATCAAGCAAGCTTTTGTTTTTAAATTTATAACCAATAATATTTTCAATCTCTTGCATTTGTTATCCCTTCTTACTTTTTATGTAGTTAACTGCGTCCCCAACTGTTTTTATTTTTTCTGCATCTTCATTTGAAAATTCAATATCGAATTCATCTTCAATTTGAGTTATTATTTGGAATAAATCAAGTGAATCTGCGCCAAGATCATTATAAAAAGATGTCTGGCTCGTTATGTCTTCCTTCTTCATGTTGAATTGCTCAGCTATTATTTTTTGAATCTGCTCAAACATTTTTATCACCTCCTTAACTCTCTAATTCCCTAAATCCTTTCCCCAATACTTCATGTGCATCATTAACTATAACAAAAGCTTTTGGATCTATTTCTTTTATCATTGTCTTTAAACTAAATACTTCTTTACTCGTCATTACGCAAAACAAAACATTTTTTTCTGCTTTAGTATACATTCCCTGCCCTAATAAACTTGTAACACCACGCTTCATTTGATTTAATATCTTATCAGCAATTTCATCTGTTTTTTCAGAAATAATAAACACGGATTTTGAAGATATAAATCCTTCAAGCATCATATCAACTATACGGCTCGTAATAAATTCAGCAATAATTGCATACATAGCATTTTTTGCACCGAATGTAAAAAATCCAGACGCTATTACGCATGCATCAATACAAAACATAAGATTAGCAATAGGCAAATGTTTATTCTTTGCATTTATTATACTTGCTGTCAAATCCGTACCGCCTGTAGTTGCACCATTACGAAATACCAAACCAAGGCCTAGTCCCATAAGTAATCCACCATATATAGATGATATTGTCATGTCAAAGCCTTGTGTTTCAATTCCTTTGGTTACATATAACATGGTAGATAACAAAATTATAGAAACAATCGTTCTGCTAATAAATTTTCTGCCGTTTACTCTTGCCCCTAAAATTAAAAGCGGTATATTCAAAACTATAGTAGTTGCCCAAAGTGGAATTGGATAGTTAAAAAATTTTCCGCTTAAATATTGAATAACAATACTTAATCCGGAAATTCCTCCTGTTACTATACTATTTGGCTCATAAAAAATATTTGTGGCAATTGCCATAATAGTAGTTCCGGCAAGTATACACAAATATTCAAACCATAATTTTGATTTCATTTTTTTCACTCCGATTTTTATTTTAATTCATATTGTCCCGTACAAAGTTGATAATAACGACCTTTTTGATTAATTAAATCATCGTGGTCGCCTCGCTCAATTATTTGACCATTTTCTATAACAAGTATTGCATTTGCATTTCTTATTGTCGAAAGTCTGTGCGCAATAACAAAAGTAGTTCGTCCATTCATTAATTTATTCATTCCATTTTCAATTAATTGTTCAGTACGTGTATCAACCGAGCTTGTTGCTTCATCAAGTATTAATATAGATGGCTGGCTTACTGCAACACGAGCTATGTTTAATAATTGACGTTGGCCTTGACTCAAATTTTGCCCGTCTTCATGCAATACAGTTTCATAACCATTTGGCAAACGTTTTATAAATAAATGAGCGTTCGACAATTTTGCTGCCTCGATACATTCTTCATCAGTTGCATCTAACCTTCCATATCTTATATTTTCCATTACTGTTGCATCAAACAGATGAGTATCTTGCAAAACAATGCCAAGTGCCGAACGAAGATTTTTTAATGAAAACTCTTTTATATTTATATCATTTATTGTAATTGAGCCATGCTCTATATCATAAAATCTTGTAATTAAATTTGCAATAGTAGTTTTTCCGGCACCAGTTGAACCGACAAGAGCAATTTTTTGTCCAGGCTTTGCGTAAAATGAAACATTATTAAGAACGATTTTTTCCGGAACGTATCCAAAAATAACATTATTAAATTTAACATCATAAGCCTTATTGTTGTCAAGAGTTAACTTGCTTTGAGAATTTTGCGACTCAATTTCTTGGTCTATAACTTCAAAAATTCTTTCGGCTCCGGCAAGTGCTGATTGAACGGTAGTAAATTGACTCGAAAGTTCTGAGATTGGCCGTCCAAATTGTCTAGCTAATTGCAAAAATGATGTAAGCCGTCCGATTGTCAGCCAATTAAATAAAATCAAGACTGCTCCAATTGTTGTTGAAACTGCATAATTTATATTGTTTATGTTCATCATTATGGGCATAACAATTCCTGAATAAATTTGAGCTTTTGTAGCTGCCTCACGATAATTATCATTATATTTATCAAAACTAGATTTTATATTTTCTTCGTAACAAAATGCTTTAACAACTTTTTGCCCTTCCATTGTTTCCTCAATAAATCCATTTAGTGCACCAAGAGTTTTTTGCTGGCTGCGAAAATTTTCGCCACTTATTTTTATTATAAATGATGATGATTTGAACATAACTGGCAACATTAAACAAGTTACTATTGCTAGCAATGGACTTAGGTAAATCATAGCGCAAAATGTTCCCAATAAAGTTATTGCACTCGAAATTAAATTAGGCAAACTGTTATTTAATGCATCACTTATATTATCCATATCATTTGTAAAACGACTCATGATTTCACCATGTGGGATTGAATCAAAATATTTTATAGGTAGATATTCCATTTTAGCAAATAAATCCTTGCGTATAGAGTTAACTGTTTTTTGCGCTAGGCTAAGCGAAATAAAATTGCACGCATAATTTGTTATTATACCAACTAACTGCACTGCTGCAAGCAAACATAAATATTTAAATAAAGTATTTATAGCATTATTTAACATAGCCGAATTTTTTATAACAATAAGCTTATCAATTAATGGTGCAGTTATCATTGACGGTATGCAGATAGAAATTGAATTTATAATTACAGAAACAACAAAAATATAAAACAAAACTTTTTCTGTGCCTACGTATTTCATTAAGCGTGAGAATGTAGATTTTATATTTTTAGGTTTTGAAAAATTATTGTTCTTACCTTTCACGATTTTCTCACTTCCTTATTCTTAATTTGCTTTAATAGAACGATTTTGCGATTGATAAATATCTTTGTATATTTGATTCGAACTTAATAATTCATCATGTGTACCAATAGCTGAAATTTGTCCATTATCTAAAATAATAATTTTATCAGCGTCTTTTATTGAACTTATTCTTTGCGCAATAATTATTTTGATTGAATCTTTTAAATCAGAATGAAAACTTTTGTATATATTTGATTCAGTTGTAGA
Organism: uncultured Clostridia bacterium; assembly: GCA_947073045.1. GTDB lineage: Bacteria > Bacillota > Clostridia > Lachnospirales > CAMVHY01 > CAMTJU01. Next base: position 57,536 of record CAMTJU010000001.1, read on the forward strand.
ATCAACAGCACTCGTACTATCATCAAGTATCAAAATTTCAGGCTGTTTAATCATTGCACGCGCAATACATAATCTTTGTTTTTGACCGCCTGATATATTTACTCCCATTTGTCCAAGATTTGTTTGATATTTATCCGGCAGCGACATTATAAAATCATGAGCTTGTGCAGCTTTGCATACATTAATTATTTCTTGCTTTGATGCAGCAGGCTTTCCCCATTTTATATTTTCTTCAATCGTTCCGGAAAAGAGAATATTTTTTTGCATGACAAACCCAATTGAATTTCTTAGAGTTTCTAAATCATAATCGTTTATATTCGTATCATTGATTAAAATTTCACCTTCTGTAGCATTAAAAAATCTTGGAATAAGTTGTACAAGTGTAGTCTTTGCAGAACTGGTCGCACCTATTATCGCTATTATCTCACCTTTTTTTGCTGTAAAATTTATATTTTTTAGAGCAAATTCTTGTGCATCCTTATCGTATTTAAAACTTACATTCTTAAATTCAAGAGTTTCAATATTTATTTTGTCTTTCTTTGAATTTTCGCTACTTACAATATCAATTTTTTCATTTAATACTTCTTGAACTCTTTGAAGCGATGCTTTTGAACGCACAATAAGCAAAAAAACAAAAGATAACATCATAACTGAAAAAAGGATATTAAATACGTAAGTAATAAATGCAACAAGCTTTCCAATCTCCAAATTCCCAGCAATAAATTTATTACCGCCAAACCACCATACAGTTAATGTTGTCATATTTAAAAGCAAAATCATCGTAGGCATAATAATTATAGCAATATTAAACGCACTTATTGTTTTTTGCTTTAATTCATCGGCAACTTTATCGAATTTTTCTTTTTCAAAATCTTCTCTTACAAATGATTTTATGAGGCGAATGTTTATCAATTCTTCCTGGACAGTTACATTCATTTTATCAATCATAGACTGCATTTTTAAAAATCTTGGCATTGCTACAGATGCTACGAAACAAATTATCAAAACAAAAATAGGTATAGCAACCGCAACAATTAAAGCAAGCTGTGAATCAATAATAGTAATCATAATAAAAGTAAAAATGAGAGTTACTGGCGCACGCAAAAGCATTCTCAATATCATTAGAAATGTCATTTGCAACGTGTTTATATCATTAGTAATTCTTGTAATAAGCGATGACACACTAAATTTATCAATATTGCTAAAAGAAAATTCTTGGATATGCGAAAACAAGTCCTTTCGCAATTCAGATGCAAAACCTTGTGAGGCTTTAGCAGATGAATAAATATTGCCAATGCCTAAACAAATTGCAATCAGCGCCAAAAAAGTCATCAATAATCCATAAACAATTATATATTTGAAATTCAAATTAGCAATTCCTATATCTACTACATTAGACATTAAAGTTGGTTGAAGCATTTCGCAAACAACTGAAAGTGTAACACTAATAATAGCAATTAATAAATACTTGCTGTATTTTTTACAGTATGGATAAAAAAATTTCATGTTTTCAACCTCCATTTTAAAATTGTTGTATTTCATATTATAACCAATTACGCTCGCCTATTCAAATTATTCATTATTTATGAGAAATAATATATAATATTTTTGAATAAAAGTTGGGAGAGATTTAAATGATTGAAATTGAAATGGATGAATCAAGAAAAAAAAATGTACCACTTGCAAATAGATTTAGGCCTAAGAATTTAAGTGAGTTTGTCGGACAAAAACATATTATTGGAGAAGGACAGATTCTTTTCAAAGCAATAGCCAATGATAAATTAATGAACATGATTTTGTATGGACCACCTGGTACGGGAAAAACAACTTTAGCAATGATAATAGCCGAGCATACAAAAAGTAATTTTGTTAAACTCAATGCAACATTTTCAGGAATAAAAGAAATACGTACAGTAGTCGAAGAAGCAAATAACAGAATAAAATTGAATGGCAGACGCACAATTTTATTTATAGACGAAATACATAGGTTTAATAAGGGACAACAAGATGCTCTTTTGCCATACACAGAAAATGGCACATTAATATTTATTGGAGCAACAACAGAAAATCCATATTTTGAAGTAAACAATGCTCTTATTTCGCGCTCAATTGTTTTTGAATTAAAGCCACTCGATGATAAAGATATGATTATTTTAATAAAAAATGTTTTAGCAGACAAAGAAAATGGTTTAGGAAAATATGATTTGTCTGTGACAGATGAGGCAATGGAATTTTTAGCTCAAACATCTGCTGGGGACGCACGAATTGTTTTAAATAATCTAGAGCTTTGTCTAATTGCAGCGCCGCTTGATGAAAACGCTCATATGAAAATTGATTTAGAGCTTGTAGAAAAATGCATCCAGCACAAAAAAATAAGCTATGATAAATCCGGCGATAATCATTATGATGTTATCTCTGCATTTATTAAAAGTATGCGTGGTTCTGATCCGGATGCCGCCGTGCATTATTTAGCTAGAATGATTGAGGCTGGCGAAGACCCTGTATTTATTGCGCGCAGAATTGTAATTTGTGCATCGGAAGATGTCGGCAATGCCGATCCACATGCATTACAAATTGCAGTTGCTGCCGCCAATGCTGTGAAATTTGTGGGATTTCCGGAAGCCAGAATAATTTTGGCGCAGGCCGTAATTTATATTTCTTGCGCACCTAAAAGTAATTCAAGCTACTTGGCAATCGACAATGCAATTAATGATGTAAGGACAAAAAATATTGGGCAAGTTCCGATTCATTTAAGAGATTCACATTACAAAGGAGCCGAAAAATTACAAAGAGGTACAGGTTATAAATATGCGCACGATTACGAAAATCATTACGTGAAACAACAATACTTGCCAGACGAATTAGTTGGTACGGTTTATTATAATCCAACAGAAAATGGCGTCGAAAAAAGAATTAAGCAACACATGGAAAATTTGAAAGGAAGTTCAAAATGAAAATAGTAGTAATAGGTGGCGGCGCAGCTGGAATGATAGCAGCAGGAAAAGCTAGCGAAAATAAAAGCAACGAAGTCGTCCTTATCGAAAAAAATAATAAGCTTGGGAAAAAATTATTTATAACGGGCAAAGGCAGATGTAATTTAACAAATGCGGTTGGAAAAGATTTTTTGCTGGAAAATACTTTCGGCAATAAAAAATTTTTATATCCCGCATTAAATAATTTTGGTATTGAGCAAACAATGGAATTTTTTGAAAAGCTTGGTGTAAAATTGAAAATTGAGCGCGGCGGCAGAGTCTTTCCGCTTTCCGATAAATCACAAGATATAATAGACGCATTAAAAAAACACATGAACAGTGTAAAAATAAAATTAAATACTGCAGTCGAGAAAATTGTTGCGCATGACAATAAAATAAAAGGCGTAAAAACAAGCAACGGATTTATTGAATGCGATAAAGTAATTTTAGCAACTGGCGGCAAATCTTATCCAGTAACCGGTTCAACTGGTGACGGATACATTTTCGCAAAAAGTTTGGGTCATACAATAATAAAACCACTGCCGTCGTTAGTCCCAATAATTACAAAAGAACATTATGATTTACAAGGATTGAGTTCAAAAAATGTGGGAATGGTTTTGAAAAAAGATAACAAAATTTTATATAAAGATTTTGGCGAAATGATTTTCACACATTTTGGCTTGAGCGGCCCAATAATATTATCAGCTAGCAGATTTTTATTAAATAATTTTTCCAATACGCAAATTATTTTTGATTTAAAGCCCGCACTCTCAACTGAACAATTGGATTTAAGATTACAGCGCGATTTCAAAAAGTACTTGAACTGCGATTTTAAAAATGCACTAAAAGATTTATTGCCACAAAAATTAATACCAGTTATTGTGGAAATTATCGGGATTTACCCAAACAAAAAAGTTAATACAATAAAAAAAGATGAACGCAAAAAATTGGTTCATCTTCTAAAAAATTTTGTGTTTACACCAATTAAATCATTGGGATTCGAAAATGCAATCATAACATCCGGCGGAGTTTGCACAAAAGAAATTAATCCATCTACAATGGAATCAAAAATTGTAAATGGATTATATTTTGCAGGCGAAATAATTGATATTGATGCCTTGACAGGCGGTTTTAATTTGCAAATTGCATTTTCCACAGGTTATTTAGCTGGAAAAAATGCTTGATTATTTATCTTGTTGAAATTTTTTGGTTTTTTTGGTTTTGTTTTTCCTCTGAATTTATTTTGGCGAGTATTTGTAATGGACTTTCTTTATCTTTAAGTTCACTTTCCATTTCATTATGCAATTTATTAAATCTTGATAATAAAGATTCATTATTTTCTGCAAGTGTATTATGAATTGGCATTGGATATACTCCAATAGAACACATTTGAGAAAGTTTATATATATCTTTAATTATACTAAACTTACGATTATCTCTTATATGTGGTGATTCTAATACATCAATTGCATTTTGCACCAAAATTCCTGTAGGATCGTTGAATTCAATTTTAAATAATTCGTATTTCAAATAATCAGGAATTTCCGATTTTGTAAATTCTTTATTAAAAACAACATCTGGATACTTACGCGCATCTTGAATTAACTTCAACTTCAGATCATTTCTTACACCTAAAGTTGATATTTTACTTATATTTTCAATTAAATTTTTTGCAGATACAGGTGAAACTGAAACATTTACAAAATCATTATTAATAATATCAGCTAACATAAGTATATTCCCTGAAAAAGTTTTGGATTCTAATATTTTACTAATACCATCATTAAATTCAGGATAAACATTTTGATACGCAATTAAATTATCAAACGTCTGACTTGACAATTCACTAAAGTTATCCAGCTTTTTATTTAAATCATTGATTTGGCTCAAAAGTTGTTTTTTACTTCGCCTGTTTTTTGGAAAAATTGAATGCCACCACTTAATTTTATTTAATGATTCTTTTGTTGCCTCTAATTCTTTTTTGTCTTTTTCATTTTGAGAATAAAGTGCATTAAAAAAACCATTATTAATTGTTTTAGCAATTTTACTTAATTCTTCTCGACTTTCATTTGACATATAAGCTGCAGAATTAGTTAACACATTTAATACAGTTAACATTTTTCCGGTTTTATCTTTTTGTAAAATTTCAATAGCAGGTGATACCTCACGAATTGTTTTAGCTATTTTTACTAATTCTTCTCGCCTTTCATCTGACATATAATTATCTGAATTAGTTAATTTGGCCAATATATCTGACATTTTCCCGGTTTCATCTTTCTGTAAAATTCCAACAGCAGGCGTTACATCAGGAATTATTTTAGCTATTTTCACTAATTCTTCTCGACTTTCATCTGACATATAATCTTCCGAATTAGTTAATTTGGCCAATATATCTGACATTTTTCCAGTTTCACTTATTTTTTGTAAATAATAAACAGCAACTGATATATCAACAAAATCTTTGCTATTATTATTAATCACTTTCGCAAATTCTCTTAATTTTTCTAGCTCTTTATTCGATTTATAAGAATCTGGATTCTTTAATATGTCTAATATATAATTTAATTCTTTCTCTTTGCCTATTTTTTTTAAATTATAAGCAGCAGTTGATATATCAGTATTTTCTGGCAAAAAAATCATGCGTTTACGATATTTTTGACCAGTTGAATCTTCAAGATAAACAGATAAGCGTTCATTTATGTTGATTTTTTGATGGCCTGGTGAACTCATATATGGTACATCAGATTCAGGTTCTTGATAAATTACACCTTTTAAACTTTTAAAACCAAAGTTGTTATTTGCATACATTATCTCTATCGAAATATCTGATACTAAAATCATTTGAATAATTTCTCTCAAATTTTTTTGTATATCTTCATCTTTTTCGGAGAAAAGTACAAGACTCATTATTTTTCTTCGGTTTGGTTCATCAATTGTATCTACTAAGTCAAATAATCTATCTTGTTCAAATTTTGACAACTCATTTTTAAAGTAATTACTACGCTTCAGCTCTTCTTTAAGTCTTTGGATATCATCTTTTGTCGGCATTTCATTAAAAGAAACATAACTTACATATTGATATTCAAAAAAGAAATAATACTTTTGTAATTCAGTTTTCAAAATTTCATAATTAGTTAAATCATTTTCATTATTAGTTAAATCATTTTCATTATTAGTTAAATCATTTTCATTATTAGTTAAATCATTTTCATTCACTTGAGTGCTCAATTCAGCCAATTTATTTAAAAGCCACTTGAGCTTTTGCATATATTCAAATATTTTATAAACATTTTCAAACATAGGAATATTGGCATTATGAGGATTTAAAAAACAGACTTTATCATTTATTATTACATACAAATGCGGTAATATATCGCTTTTTACTTTAGATAACTCTTTATTTAAATTTTCATTTTGAAAAGATATTTTACCTGAATTTAAGTTATCCCAAAAATCTTGATCCGAATTACGATAAAATTGATTTTGTGACAAAAATCCAAAAGCATTATCCATAATTTTACTTACTTCAAAATATTCATCTTTAAATTTCAAATTAAAAAAAATATCGTTTACTTGCTTAATATATTTATTTAATTCTTCTTTGTCTTCTTTGGACATATCTTTAAATAATTCATTACATTTATCCAAAATTGTTTTGAAATAATTAACACAATATTTTTTACCTTCATGTTCAAAAACACAAAATCGAGCAACTTCACTTGAAGCAAAATTATTATCATCTATGGGTACAATATCTAAATTTTCTTCGTAAATCTTTGGTGACCTCAATTTATCTAATTCTTTTTTATATTCATTATAATTTCCTCCCTTATTGTTGGCACACTCAAAAGCAAATCCATGCAAAGCAACACAATTCAAAAGCATACTTTGCATATTTTTTACATATTCATAACTCAAGTTCGGATTTGTAAGATGAAGCGTAAATATATCTGATGTAAATTCACCAATATCAGTAGCTTCATGATTTATAAGATATTCAGCTTTAAAACCAGTTATATATAAACCTCTAGCCATCATACTTAAACGTTCTGCTAACTCTTCGTCACCTTGTGTCACTTTTTTTAAAGTTTTATCAATTTCTTTCCATCTTTCAGTACCTATAACTCCTTCCATTGAAATCTCCTCCTTCTTATAACTTTAGTATAAATTCAAGAGAAAATACTGATACTTAATTATATCATTATTAATTAATAAATTCAAATCAAATAATATTTTTGCCAAAAATTAACTTAAAAAAACTTACCATTGATAATATGTAACATAATTCATTCTTTTAGGCAAAAATTTAACACAAAAAATGACCCCATTTTATTAAATTTTTCATTTAATAATTTGAGGTCATTTCAATTAATTAGATTAATTTTTGCTTATTGTTAATTGTTGCATCCGCAGTCATTATTAATTGTATTTACACCAGACATCCATACTTAGAATATTTGAGCTAATACCTGCTAAAAATTCAGGTTTTTGAGGAGGCGCAAACATATTCCAAAAAAATCATATGAGTTAAGCTGTAAAACATTTTAACATTATTTTGCTATACATAAGCCTTTTGACATTACTTTTAATAATAAAGATCATTATGATTTACAAGGATTGAGTTTAAAAAACGTGAAAATAATTTTGAAAAAATGCAGTAAAATTTTATATAATAATTTTAACAAAATGAACCTCACACATTTAGACTTAAGTGACTTAATAATATCTAAACAAGCAGATTTTTATTAAATAATTTTTTCAATTACGAAAATTACTTTTGATTTAAAACCCACACATTCTTAACTGAACAACTAGATTTAAGATTACAACATAATTTCAAAAAGTATCTGAGCTAGAAAATGATGATTCATCAATATTTTTGTTCTTTTTTCTTTTCTTTTTTTTGCTTATTTTTTTAGTTTTAACTATTATTCCTTCCCCAGTTTTTCCTGGTACATTTTGTCTTCTTATCTCTTTTTGCTTCTTTTTTATTATTCTATTTTCTTGATTTCTCTCATTTTTTTCTGGTATATTTTTATTTTGTCTTCTTTTACTTTTAGAAGCCTTTTTTAATGAAGATGATGGAGATGTTGATTTATTTTTATGTTTATTCTTAATGTCATTCTTTGGAGCATCTTCTAATGAACTATTTGCAGTTTCAGAATTACTATTTTCACTCTCAATATCATTAAGTAAATATGATGGGCTATTTTCTTTATTCTTAGAAGAAACATTTTTTACGCTTCTATTAGTATCACTATTTTCAATACTACTATTAACATTAGAACCATTATTTGAAAATTTTTTTAACTCTATTTCGTTTTTGCCTTTATTTGATTCTTGATTTTCCTGAATACTATTTTTGGTTTTTTCTTCTTTTGATATTCCTTTGGAATTTTCTTTGCCGCGTTTTTTTTCTAAATCTTCAAATGTACTTTTTAAATTAACGAATTTAGTGTACAATCTAGTCTCATTATTAGATATAAGCAAGTCATGAATAGCTTCTGGAAATTCCCCATCATTATACCTTTGAGAAATCTCATATATATTTTTTATATAAATTTCACTAATATTAATATTCACTTCTAATGCTTGAACTACGTTTTGTGTTAAAAGTCCTGTTGGGTCATTTTGAGCAATTTTGAATACAAGTTGAATTAATTCCAGTTTACTATTATTGTTTATGGCTTTATTCGCCAATATTTTATCTATACTTGCTTCTAAATTTCCATTTAAATTTTTTAATAAAGAAAAATCACTCACATTTAAAAAACCACTATTAACACTCTCAGTTAACTTATATACATTCATTTCTGAGGAAATTTCTGATATCAATACTTTACTAATACAACAAATAACTTCAGGACAACGCATTCCATATATTGATGAAAGCGTCTTATTTAATAACTTATTAAAATTTTCTTGTTTTTTAGTTAAATCATCAACTTGCATCAAAAGTTGTTTTTTTCTTCGTCTAGTACGGGGTAAAATTGCACGTCCAATTTTATCTAATGATATTTTCATATTTTCTAATTCTTTTTTATCTTTTTCATATTGCAAATAAAATGCCTCAATTAAACCTTTACTATTATTAAACATTCTTGCATCTTCAACTAAATTTTTTCGAAGTTCAGTATTCACATAATTAGATGGATCAGTAAAATATTCTAATCTAAATGACATTACCTTATTTTTATCCAGTAAAAAATTAATGGTCTGTAATATATCAGCAATACCTTCCGTATTCATTATTTCACTAATTAAATTTGATTTTTCTTGAGGGTTAAGTGACTTATAATAATCTGAATTAATAACTATACCTAATATATATGCAATTTCTTTTTTTCTCTGTTGTATTATTGAATTAGAAGGTTCATTTTTTAGTTTATTATAAACAGCAGTTGATATATCAATATTTTCTGGCAAAAAAATCATACGTTTAAGATATTCTTGACCAGTTGAATCTTCAAGATAAACAGATAGACGTTCATTTATGTTGATTTTTTGAGTGCCTGGTGAAGAGTATTCTATATCACCTTCAGGTTTTTGATAAATTACACCTTTTAAACTTTTAAAACCAAATTTGTCATTTTTATACATTACCTCTATAGAAATATCTGATACTAAGATCATTTGCGCAATTTTTAACAAAGTTTCTATATTTTGTTCCCTACTAGAACTATTTTTATCTATCAGTTTCATTATTTTTTTTATTTTTTCTAGATTTGGTTTATTAATTGTATCTATAAAATCAAGTAATCTAAGCATTTCATTATGTGACAACCTATTTTCCAAGTAATAAATAAATTGTCGTTTCTGTGCATAAATTTCTCCATCGCTCGGAATTTCATTAAAAGAAACATAACTTGGATATTGGTCTTCAAAAAAGCGATAATATCCTTCCAATTGGCTTTTTAAAATTTGATAATTATTTAAATCATTTTCATTTACTTGACTGCTTAATCCATCCAATCTATTTACAACACTCTGAATCTTTTTCACGTAATCATGTATTTTATTAACATTTTTAAACATAGGAATATTGTCACAATTAGGATTTAAAAAACGATCTTTACCATTTACACTTATATGCAAATGCGGTAATATAATGATTTTTACCTCATTTAATATTGTACTTAATCTTTTACTTTTAAAATGTATTTTATCTGAATTTAAGTCATTCCAAAAATCTTGATTTAAAAAACGATGAAATTGATTCTCACCCAAAAATTCAAAACTACTATCAATAATTTTACTTGCTTCAAAATTATAAACACCAAATTTCAAATTAAAAAAAATATCGTTTGCTTGCTTAATGTATTTATTTAATTTTTCTTTGTCCTTTTCGGACATACCTTTAAATAATTCGTTATATTTATCCAAAATTGTTTTGAAATAATTAACACAACATTTTTTACCCTCATGTTCAAAAACACAATATCGAGCAACTTCACTTGAAGCAAAATTATCATCTACTATGGGTACAATATCTAAATTTTCTTTGTGAATTTCTGATGAAGCCCATTTTGTTAATTCTCCTTTAAAATTAAAATAATTTTCATTATTTCCTGCTTTCTCGGAAATAAATTTATGCAAACCAATACAATTCAAAAGCATACTTTGCATACTTTTTAAATATTCATAATCCAAGTTCGGATTTATAAGGTGAATCGTAAATATTTCTGGCAAAAAACTAACACGATTAATACCTTCATTAATAGCTTCTTCATCAGGATAGTCATTACTAAAACCAACTAAATACGCAGCTCTAGCCTTAATACTTAAACGTTCTGCTAACTCTTTGTCGCCTTGCGTCACTTTTTTTAAAGTTCTATCAATTTCTTTCCATCTTCCAGTATCTATAAATCCTTGATCTATAACTTCTTCCATTGAAATCGCCCCCTTCTTATAACTTCGGTATAAATTTAAGAGAAAGTATTGATACTTAATTATATCATTATTAATTGACAAATTCAAATAAAATAATCTTTTGCCAAAAAAGTAACTTAAAAAAATTTTTGTTATCGAAATGCAATAAAAAAATTTGTTATTGATAATATATTACATAATCATTCATTTATGCACAAATTTTAACACAAAAAATAAACCACATTTTATTAAATTTTTAATTTAACAATTTGAGGTAATTTCAATTAATAACTTATTTTGGCTTATTGTTAATTGTTATATCCACAATCATTATTATTTTTGTTTACACCAGCTACATATGTACTTGGAATATTTAAGCTAATACCAGAAAAAATTTTAGGTTTCTGAAGCGCCACAAATACATACTTTGGGAAATCTAAGCTTTTAAAGAAATTACAACATAGATTAAGCAGCAAAACATTTTTACATTCTTTTGATTATTGTTAAAATCAGATGTATTTACCAAAACAAAAAAGTTAATGCAATAAAAAAGATGAACACAAAAAATTGGTCCATCATCTAAAAAATAATGCAATCATAATATTCAGCAAAGTTTGCACAAAAAAAATTAATCCATCTACAATGGAATCAAAAATTGTAAATGGATTATATATTTTACAGACGAAATAATTAATATCGATACCTTGACAAGCGGTTTTAATTTGTAAATTGCACTTTTTACAGATTATTAAAATACTTAAATCGTTTTTTTGCGAAGACGTCGTTTTTTATTTTGGTCATTTTCTATATTTTCGTTTTTTCTTCTTTTGGGTAATATTTTTTTACTTTGTTTTTTCCCTGAATTTTCATCAGTGAGTCTTTTTAATGGTTTTTCTCTATTCTGTAAATTTTCAACCTTCTTTTGCAATTTACGGTATTTAGTGTCAAAATCGTCACTTAAAAGCAAACAAACAATGGATCTCGGATAATTTCCTCTGGCATATTTTTGAGAAATATCATGTATAACTTTTATATAAGCTATACGATCCGCATAACCCATCTCTTTTAATCCTAGACTTACATTTTTCGTTAAAACTCCTGTTGGATCATTTTTAGCAATTTCAGATACAAATTGATTTAACTTCGACTTACCACCACTTTCTTCTTCCAATTCAAAATTTATATCAGCATCGCTTTCTAATAAATGCGATATTGCATCTTTAATAGATTTTAATTCAGCATCTTTATCAATATTTTCAAAATCATTTTTTTGGTCTTTCTCTGAATTTCTTTTGATTCTTTTATCTTGTTTTTCGTCATCGCGCTTTTCTAATGGTTTTGAAGCTTCAAGTTTATTGTGTAAATTATTTTCTATATAAGTATTTATCTTATAAAGCGAATTACTAATATCATCAATTGAAACTTTTCTATGATTATATTTTTCAGAAATATTATATATTTTTTCCATGTAATATATACAATCATTATAATTATTAGCCGTCAATTCTAATACTAGATTTACATTTTCTGTTAAAAGTCCTACTTGATTATCATTTTTAGCAATTTTGAATACAAATTGAATCAACTCCAACTCCCTATCCCTGCTTATACCTAATTTCAATATTTTATTTATACTTTTGTATAAGTTTTCTGCAGGAAGCGATTTTATAGCTGCAATGCCATTATTAATAATATCAGATAGCATATACAAATTTTCTGAAAAAACATTTGAATTTGTCATTTTAAATATACAATCAATAACTCTCTCACAAACTCTTTTATCTATTAAACTATTAAGCATCTTATTTAATAATACATCAATTTTTCTTTGTTTTTTAGTTGTACCTTCAACTATACTTGACTTTTTTGCACTTTCTAAATATTGCATATAAAATGCATCAATTAACTCTCTAAAAGAATAAATTAACTTAGAAATTCTCAGCACTTCTTCTTGATTTTCCTTTGATATATAGTTACTCGAATTAGTTAATTTACTTAATATATTTAACATTAATTCATCTTTATTTCTTTCTAGTAAAAAATCAATAGCATGCGTTATAAAATAAATATTGCTATCTTTAAATTGAGCGTCTTCAGGCAAAATATAGTTAAACAAATCTGATTTTTCTAAATCTTCAAGTGATTTATAAGAAGTTGAACTAAGCATTATACCTAATACATGTGCAATTTTTTTATTTTCGGCTTCATTTTTTTCTGAAGAATATCGTCGATGTGTTTTTTTTGCTTTTCGATAATGAGTTTCTTTTGCTTTTCTTTTATTATAAACAGCAGTTGATATATCAATATTTTCTGGCAAAAAAATTATACGTTTAAGATATTCTTGATCAGTTGACTCTTCAAGATAAAAAGCTAAGCGTTCATTTATGTTGATTTTTTGACCATCTGATAAATTCATCATCTCTATATCTTGTTCAGGTGTTTGATAAATTAAACCATTTAAACTCTTATAACCAAACTTCCCCTTTTGATACAACATCTCTACTGAAGGATCTGACACCAAGATCATTAGTATAATTTTTCCTAAATTTTCTTTTATTTGGTTTTCATCATATATATCTGGATTTATCAGATTCATTATTTTTTTTAGATTTGGTTTATCAATTGTGTATATTAAATCAGACAATCTAGCAGCTTTAGCAGTTACTTTGGTTAGGATTGAATTATAATTTTCATCACTTTCATCTGGCACCTCATAACTAAGGTAATCAATAAATTGGTCTTTCAGTTTATCAACATCTGCTTTTTTTGGCATTTGATTAAAAGAAACATAACTTAAATATTGGTTTGCAAAAAAGAAATAATACTTTTGCAATTCACTTTTTAAATTTCGATATTCAGGCAAATCGCTTTTATAGAAATTTTTTATTTCATTCAATTTATTTATACTTTCTTGGATCATTTTCATATAATCATGTATTTCATCAGTATTTTTAAACACAGGAATATTTTCATGACTAGGATTCAAAAAACGATATCTACCATTTACTTCTATACGCAAATGTGGCAATATATTGCTTTTTACTTCATTTAATATTGTATTTAATCTTTTACTTTTAAAACGTATTTCACCTGAATTTAATTTATTCCAAAAATCTTTATCCAAATTGCTATAATATTGAACTTGTCCAAAATAAATACTTTTTGCTTGATCAATAAATTCATTTAATTCTTTCTTATCTTTTGTAGAAATACTTGTAAGTAAATCTTTATATCTATCAAATATTTCTTCTAAACTATTAATACAATACTTTTTACCTTCATGTTCAAAATCATAAAATTGATTAAATTCAACAGGTACAACATCTTCAAGTTCATTAAATCCAATTGTATTCCCCAAATTTTTATCAAAAACAGGTACAGCATTTGAAAATTCGCTATATTCAAATTCCTTAATTTCAGAAAAATGTGAAACATCTGAATTTCTTATAAACGAATTAAGCAATTCATTCTCTAAATCGTCTTTCAAACTACTGTACTCATTTTTTCCTTTTTCTATTTTTTTTGATATAAATTTATGTAAAGCAACAAGATGCAAAAGCATATCTTGCATACTTTTCTTGTATTCAAAATTCAACTCCGGACTTGCCAATTGTTTTACAAATATATCATTACCAAAATTAGGATTAAGATAATTCAACGAATTGTCTCTCAACATCATACTTAAATATTCTGCTAATTCTTTGTTACCTTGTGTCACTTTCCATCTTACAGTATCTATAACTCCTTCCATTGAAATCTCCCCCTTTTTATAACTTCGGTATATAAATTATAAATTCAGGAATAAGTATTGATACTTAATTATATCATTATTAATTGACAAATTCAAATTAGACAATCTTTTTGCCAAAAAATAATTTAAAAAATTTTGCTATTGATAATATGTGACATAATTCATTCTTTTGCAGATAAATTTTAACACAAAAAATAGCCCCATTTTATTAAATTTTTCATTTAACAATTTGAGATCATTTCAATTAATTAGTTTATTTTTGGCTTATTGTTAATTGTTGCATCCGCAGTCATTATTATTTGTGTTTACACCAGCAACATGTGTACTTGGGATATTTGAGCTAATACCTGTTAAAAATTCAGGTTTTTGAGGCGACGCAAATATATTTCAAAAAAATTACATGCGTTAAACATTGAAATATCTTCACATTCTTTTGAGCATTATTAAAATTATCGGCATTAGCTAAACAAAAAAGTTAATGCAATAAAAAAGATGAACGCAAAAAATTGATTCATCTTCTAAAAAATTTTGTTTTTACACCAATTAAATCATTGGATTTCGAGAATACAATCATAACATCTGTAAGAGTTTACACAAAAAAAATTAATCCATCTACAATGAAATCAAAAATTGTAAATGGATTATATTTTGCAGACAAAATAATTAATATTGATGAGCTTACAGACAGTTTGAATTTATAAATTACATTTTCTACAGATTATTAGATGGAAAAAATGCTTAATTATTTATTTTTGGACTTTTTTGTTTTATTTGACTCATTTTTTATTTTTCTTTGTCCTTTTTCGACTTTTTTTAATGGTCTGTTCACTCCATTTTTTTGTTCTTGGGCAACTTTTTTCATTGGAGATAATGAAGATGATGAAGAGAAATCTCCATATGTAACGTTAAGACTATCATTTTCATCGTATCCTTTAGCTTGTTCATAAATATCTGAATTACTTACTCCTACACCTAATATATCATTTAATATATCATTTTTACAAAGAATTCTTTTTTCACCATCTGCTTTTTTTGCAGGTTTAGAATTATCTTTATAACTTCCTGATAAACTATCAACAGTATTACTTGATGAATAATTTTCCTCTAAAAAAACTTCTGACTCTATTTTTTCTTGTTGTTCACTTAAATTATTTTCTTTTTCTGAATTTTCAAGAGTATCTATTTCTTCATGATAACTGCTATAATCTGCTTGATCCTCAACGTCACTATTTTTACTATCATCATTCTCTAGAGAAATATTACTAATATCTTCTGAATTATCTCCAACTTGAGAATCACCATTTTTATTATTAACGCTATCATTTGAATAACTTGATGACCCTGAATAATAACTTGATGAATAATAATTGGAACCTTTATCTAAATTATTTTCTACATTTCCAAAATTATTATTATTATTGTTATCCTCTAAAGAAGATTCTGACCTTACTCTTTCTTGGTTATTATGCGAATTTTCGCCAGCGACCCTTGGTATAGGTTTTAAAACTTTAATTTGATTGTGTAAACCACCGTATTTAGCGTATAATTTAGTATTTCTATCTTTATCACTATCGTCAGCACTATATTCAACTTCACTTTCAATCAAGTCACTAATATCCGATGGAAACTCTCCATTATTATACAATTGAGAAATCTTATATATATCATCCATATAAACTTTACGAACGTAATTATCACCAGCCGGCAATTTTAATACTTCATTTACTCTATTCATTAAATGGCCTGTTGGATCATTTTGAGCAATTTTAAATACAAGTTGAATTAACTCCCACTCCCTATCCTTACTTATATTTAAATCCAATACATCATTTAAGTTTGAGGCCAAAATATTAGAAATTTGAATTAATTTTTCCTTAGACAAATCTTTTCTATCTATTAAACTATTAAGCGTCTGATTAAATAATTTATCAAAATTTTCTTGTTTTTTAGTCAAATCATCAACTTGTTGCTTCAAAAGTTGTTCTTTTCGTTTTTTTCTTCGTCTTGTACTTGGCAAAATCGCAGTTTGTCCAATTTTGTCTAATGATTCTTTTGCGTTTTTTAATTCATTTTCGTATTTTTTATGTTGCTCATAAAATACATCAAGCAAATTATGACTATCATTAATTATATCAGAAATTCTCCACAATTCTTGCCGTTCTTTAGTTGAAATATAATTCTCTGGATTAATTAAGCGATTGAATATATCTAGTTTTACACCGTTATATCTATCTGTCAGATAATTAATTGCATGCGATATACTAACAGCAATGTTATTTTCAGTATTAATTATTTCATTAATAAAATCTTCTTTTGTTTCTTCAACTTCAAGTGAATTCTTACGTAATCTATAACGAGTTAGCCGACTAACTTTTTCTGTTTCTTTAGGTTGTTCTTTAAGTAAATTTTTAAGTAATTCATAATAATCTTGTTCAACTTCATTTAATGCACCATTATTACTAGACCGCTTTTTTTCTAATTTTTTTATTTCTTCTTCTATTTCTTTTTCTTCTTTTTCTATTGCTTCTTTTATTTTTTCAAGCTCATTTTGTTTTGTTTTTTTATCTTTAAGTGAATTAAAATGAGCTGAACTAAGCACTATATTGAGTACAGGTGAAATATTTGGATAATATAAATAAATATCAGATATATTAATATTATCTCGCAAATAAATCATACGTTTAAGATACTCTTGACCAGTTGAATCTTCAAGATAACCAGATAGGCGTTCATTTATGTTGATTTTTTGATTGCCTAATGAATCCACCATCTCTATATCTTTAGATCCAGGTTTTTGATAGATTAAACCATTTGAACCATTTAAACTTATATACCCTAACTTTTTCTCTTGATACATCATCTCTACTGAAATATCTGATACTAAAATCATTTGCATAATTTTTCGCAAATTTTCTTGTCTTTGTTTACCATCAGGATACTTTTGGGGATCTGTTAGAACCAACATTTTTTTTAGATTTGGTTCATCAATTGTATATATTAAATCAAGTATTCTAAACTTTTCATCTTTTGACAAACTTTTGTAATAGTCACTCTGCACAAATTTATTCATCAGTGTATTAACATCTTTTCTAGTTGGCATTTGATTAAAAGAAACATAACTTAAATATTGATTCTCAAAAAATAAATAATACTTTTGTAATTCACTTTTTAAATTTTGATAATTAACTAAATCTCCTTCATTTAATTCTTGATTGCCCAATTCATTAAATCTATTTAAAACACGTTGGAGAATTTGCATCAAAGCTAATATATCATTAATATTTTTACACATAGGAATATTGTTATAATTAGGATTTAAAAAACGATCTTCGCCATTTACTTTTATATGCAAATGCGGCAATATTCCTTTCTTTACCATCGATAATACTTGATCTAAACTTTTATTTTCAAAAGATATTTCATCTGAATTTAATTTATTCCAAAATTCTGTATCCAATTTGTCACAATATTGAATGCTTTCAAAATTTCGAAAACCTCTTTTAATAACTTCTCTTGCTTCAACTGAAGGTCCATTTTTTAATAAGTTCAACACATTGTTTAATTCTTCTTTATCGCTTGGATCCATAATAATACCTTCAAATTCATATTTATGAAGAACTTCTTTGATATTATTAATACAATATTTTTTACCTTTATGTTCAAAAACATAAAATTGATTAAATTCATTTGGAACAAAATCGTTATCTACTGGTACAATATCACTTATGTGAACGTTCATTATATAACCTAATTTATGCAAAGCAGCATAATGCAAAAATATATCTTGCATACTTTTTTTATATTCATAATCCACTTCTGGACTTAGTGTAAGTAGATTATTAGAAAATTTCATAATGTTACTCAAATAATTATATATAACCGTCGGACTTAAACGTTCTGCTAACTCTTTGTCACCTTGTGTCATTTTTTCTAACATTCTATTAACTTCTTTCCATCTTCCATTATCTATAACTCCTTCCATTGAAATCTCCCCCTTTTTATAACTTCGCTACAAATTCAGAAATAAGTAAATAAGTATTGATACTTAATTATATCATTATTAATTGACAAATTCAAATTAAACAATCTTTTTGCTAAAAAGTAACTAAAAAAATTTTGCTATTGATAATATGTGACATAATTCATTTATTTGTGCACAAATTTTAACACAAAAAATGACCCCATTTTATTAAATTTTTCATTTAATAATTTGAGGTCATTTCAATTAATTAGATTAATTTTGGCTTATTGTTAATTGTTGCATCCGCAATCATTATTATTTGTGTTTACGCCAGCAACATGTGTACTTGGGATATTTGAACTAATACCGGCTAAAAATTCAGGTTTTTGAGGCGGCGCAAATACATCCATTGGGAAATCTAAGCTTTCAAAGAAATCACATGGGTTAAGTGGTGAAATATCTTCGCATTCTTTTGGTATACAGAATCCTCTTGATTCTACATTAAGATTTACAAGTCTGTAAAGTTTTATGATAGTAAATAAACCAATTGTTACATTTACACGGTTTGGTTCCGGAGGAAGGTCCTCAACTGATGAACATCTTCTTTGTAATCTTAATTCAGCTGATAGTGCAACAGCTTTTGCTTCTACAAAAATAAATGGTTCTGCACGAAGAGTAGTTGAATCGTTAGTGCTGCATTTAAATAAATCGGTAGCAATAACTAAATCTGAGCCAATTGATCCAAACAATGTAACTTTTTTATTAAAAATACTGTTTGCACATACAGGCGAACTTATTGGAGTTCCGTCAGCTTCTCTGAAAGTCAATCTGTATTGGAAAACATATTTCAAATCTACATCCCAAAAACCATTTTTAAATGGGTTAGGACATTTATCAACAATAATGACTTTTTTTACAAATAAATTATCTATAGTAACAGCAGCTGCGTTAGAAGGCGGGTCAATTATCTCTCCTTCTTGTATGCATTCATCTCCGATTACAGTTTTTTTAGCAGCTCTTGCCGGCCCAATTTCATTTGCCGTTAAACAATCTTGTTGTCTGCATGAATCATAAACTTTAAATGCAATAATGCATTCTTCTTTCACTCTTCTGTTATCAACATTTTCACCAGCAACATTTTCATTACATCCACAATCTGTATTGTTGTTAAATTCAAACGCACTCATTATTAAATCCTCCTTTATAATTTAAAACTATATCTCCCCCTTAATTTTGATATATGTACAAATAAATTTTTTGTGACTTAATTTGTTCTTTAAAAAAGTAACTTCATAAAAAGAAACCAAAAAAATCAGGCATAGCCTGATTTTTTTTTATTAAAGTTCTTTTACTTCTTTTCTTTCAAGAAAAGAAGAAGATTTTGATTTTAAGATTCTATAAAGTTTTTCTGCTCTTGTTAGTTACAATTTTAATCTCGCCGTTGGGAATTATGTAAACATCGCCATTTGCAGCTCGAAGAGTTGTTGTGCACATGGTAATTGATTCTACAGTTCCTGCCTTGTTTGCAATGATAACTTTGTCTCCAACTTCAAACTGATTTTCAAACAATATAAAAATTCCTGTAATAAAATCCTTGATTAGACTTTGGGCAGCTAATCCTACTGTAATACTACCAATACCTGCGACAGTTAAAATTGATTTCATGTCAATACCTAAAACATTAAAAAACATGCAGATTATAACAAAAAAGATTATATATTTAATTATGCTGTTGCATGCAATTTGAAAAGTTTTGTACTTGCGTGTATCGATTTTTTCTTTGAATTTATCAAACAACTTGGAAATAAATTTTTTTGTCAGCAAATACAAAACAATCCCTAAAAAAATTATTGCTGCAGATTCAGCTATGATATTAAAATTCTTGTAAAGAAATTCAAAACTTTCATTCATAAAAAACAATCCTCCATATACAAAAAATGCAAGCACAATCTGCTTGCATCAATTATAACTAAAATCTGTTTTGTAAACTACCAATACTCACCCAAAATTTCAATCGCATTTTTCTTTATAACTACTTCGCCGTGCTCAAATAAGTAAGCTCTTGATATTGGATTTACTATGCACTTTTTCCCATACTCGGCAATTATTATATCAAGCTCTGAATCTGTAATTTCATTAAATTTGTCATCATTTCGCATAACCAAAAAATATTTATTATCTTTTTTCAAGAGACTGCTTGCGCCGCCAAATCGCCCATACAAAGCTCTAGCTACGAGAGATACATCATTCAAAGTTTTAAATTCATATATATGTAAAAAATCATCGCTCTCAATTTTTAAACTGTAGCTTGATTTTTTATTTTTTTTCTTAGTCACTATTTTTTGTTCCTCATCCATTTTTGTTACCAAAATAACAACTGCCTCGAGAGAAACAGGGATAGCCTCAATCATGAGCTGAGCATCCTCAGCATCAAAGTCATATTCATCAGTTGCTATATTTAAAACTTCTTTAAACAAATCGCGAGTTTTTTCCGAACCAAAAGCAAGTTCTGCCATTTTTATATTTCTTTCTTGCAAATCATCGTTAGTCAATAAAATTTTCAGTTTGTTTTCATTAATCTTTTCTATCTTCATAACTCTCACCCCCGCAAATCACATATATAACAATTATAAAACATAAAAATTAAAAAGTAAATATACAAATTCATCAAAACATTCTTTAATTACAGCTATTTTAGACCCATTTTTATCAATTTTTAACAAAAATTAAGATACACATATTTTGCAATATTTGCGTAGTATGTGCATCTGTTTACTTTTGTGATATACTCCTGCCGCCTAAGAGCGAGAATATCTCACTGTATTACAAGTTGAATCAAAATTTTTTGGTTGACAAGTTGTTTTTTGTACATTGTAATCAAAAATAATTAGTAAATTATTAGCAAAAAAGTATAAAAATGTTGTTATTTACTGTTTTAAAGTATTACAATAAAGAAAGGAGATGAGATAAAATGGAAACTCCAAAGATGAATGCAGCTCCAATTTGTGTAGGATGTATGGCTTGTGGTGAGTGTATAATTTGCGGACCAACACCATCTGGTACTGAGTGTGCTGCTGTAGCAGTTGGCTTATCAGCTTTTTACAACTAATATATTTTTATTTTAGGGCTACTTTTTATTAAGTGGCCTATATTTATATTTAGAGGTGAATAAAATTGAGTGGTTATTTGTATTTTGAAGATTGTCTTGAAATACAAACCTATGAAAATAAACAAGAAGGATATTTATTGATAAAACCTAATGGAAAAACAATAAATCGTAAACACATAGGAAAAAGATATGTATTAAATAAAACTGCAATAGAAATTATATTGCTAATTGATGGTACAAGAACATATTAAGATTTAGTAAAAGAATTATCTGTTAAATATGCAGAATCATATGAAAGTATTAATAATAAGGTGAGTGCTTTTTTAAATAGTTTTACAAACAGTTACGAATTAAAAATTTTGGATGGTGAACATCCATTCAACAAAGCTGTGATTGTAAAAAATAACAAAAATATTTATCCGACTGTAGCTTCATTGGAATTAACGTATAAATGTAATTTGAGATGTCGTCATTGTTATGGAGAATACGGTGACGTAAATAAAATAGAGATGGATATAAATAATTTAAAAAAGTTATTGGTTGAGCTAAAAGAATTAGGGATAAGAATAATAGAATTTACAGGCGGAGATGTTAGCATCTATCCGCACTTTAAAGAAGCTTTGTTGTATGCAATAGACTTAGATTTTGATTTTATATGCATTTTAACGAATGGAATAGCACTAGATGATGATATTATAGAAATTATTATTAATAATAAGAACAAAGTTGTTATGCAAATAGATTTACATAGCTTAGATGATAATTATTTAGAGTGGTTTACACAAGTTCCTAATACTATAGATCGTATAAAAAATATCATAACAAAATTTACGCAAAATGATGTATTAATCCGTATTGCAACTGTTGTAACACCTAAAAATGTTGATGAAATAGAGACTATTGCAGATTGGGTGCATAATATTGGTATTAAAACTTATGCTCTTTCTCCAGTTATAAATTTAGGTAGAGCAACTTTTTTAAATGACAATTTGTTATTCAATAATAAAGAGCAACTAGCAAAGTTTGAAAAAGTGGTTAATAATATTATGTCTAAATACAGTAATTTTCTAACAGTACGTGAAGATGCTGTAAATGAAAGACCAAATTGTGGTAGTTTAACATCTAATGTTACTATAATGCCTGATGGAAATATA
The DNA here is from genome assembly GCA_947073045.1 of uncultured Clostridia bacterium. Classification (GTDB taxonomy): domain Bacteria; phylum Bacillota; class Clostridia; order Lachnospirales; family CAMVHY01; genus CAMTJU01. The sequence continues at coordinate 80,352 of CAMTJU010000001.1, forward strand.
AAACACTGTACTATGGATAATTCAAAATATGCTAATACTAGCATAGGAAATGTATTTGATAAACCTATTAAACAAATATATGATGAAAATACAGACTATATTGAAGCTGTTTTTGCTTTAGAACCTCCAAAATATGATTCTATAGAATGTCGCGAATGTGATAAAAAATATTTTTGTGGCAATTGCATTTTGAGAGGATTTATAAGTAGAAAAGACAAAGGAGAAGAATGCAAATGGTATACAAACAAAGTCCCACAAATAATAAAAGAAAAATTATCGATTTAAAAAATATATGTAAAAACTATAATCAAAAAAGTATACTAGACAATGTTAATTTATCTATACCCGTAAATTCCATATATGCTTTAATAGGACCTAATGGAGCTGGTAAAACTACATTATTAAGAATTATTTTAGGACTTATAGAAAAAAGCTCAGGTAAAGTAGAAAATCATTTTAGTAATAATGATATATCGGCATTGTTGGAGAATGATTACTTATTTCAGAATAAAACAGGTCAAAATAATATTAATGATTTTGCGAAATATTTTTCGATTGATATCAGTAAAAATAAGAAACTAATTGATGAGTATATAACATGTTTAGGTTTGCAAAATGATTTAAATAAAATGGTTCAATATTATTCAAAAGGTATGAAAAGAAAGTTATCTATATTAATAACTTTAATACGAAATACAAGCTTTCTAGTTTTAGATGAACCAACTTCAGGAGTTGATCCTCAATCTAGAATAGAAATACGTAAATTATTTAGCTTGTTAAAGAATCAAAATAAAACTATATTAGTAACATCACATGACTTAGCAGAAATAACAAAAGTAAGCGATTATATATCTGTAATAAAATCTGGACAAATTATTGATACTTTTAAAAATGATTCTGATATTGATTTGGAAAAGAAGTTTTTTGAAGTAATTAATGGAGGAATCTGAATATGAATATTAAAAATATAATTTCAGTGGCAGTGTTTGACCAAATTAAAGATAAGGGATTTTTGTATTCTTTCTTTGTAAATTTGATATTGAATATTTCTATCTTTTTATTTATTTCGTTGAGTAATGATTATGAAGGAATGCTTTCAAGCATTATGATCTTATTTTTTGTAATCATTAATATATCAATTTATCAACTTATCACAAATGTTGTTTTATATAATATATCCATTAACGAAAAAATTTCATCGCGTTTGGAATTTTATTTAGCTAATAAAATTCCTTTAAATGATATTTTAAATGCCTATTCAATTTCAACATTTATTTTAAGCAGCTTAAGCACCATATCATTTACATTGGTAATTCTATTAATGACATTAATTTTTAAATTGCAAAATTTTGTGCAAATCTTTTGGAACTTAGATTTTGTTGCTATTTTTCTAGTACTATTAATATTTTTTTATTTAGTAGCTCAATTACTAAACATATTTGTATTTATATCAAAAAAAATATCAACTATAAGAATGCTTATTGCGCATTCTTCATTATTTGTTTTATTGTTAGGTGTATTTGGTTCAAAATACATGATAAAATCAGCAATGTATTTTAATATTTCTTTTAATCTAGCTATAACGATAACTTTACTTGGATTGTCATTAGTCATTTTGTTTTTTGTTATTGCGCTAAAATGTAATTGTACAAAAGAAAAAATAGTATTATCAACTAAGGAATAAACATAAATAAATTGTAGTATTAATATAAAAAAATTTATAAGGCAGTATAAAAAGTGACTCAAAAAAAATTGAGTCACTTTTTATGTTTCAATAAAAATCCCAAACTGGAGACACTCCAATTCAAATTTTTGAAAAATAATTAAACATAATTTTTGTCTATTTTTAAATCACCTGTTTTTATAAATTGGCGTGCTAAATAATCACAGCGCTCATTTTCTTTATTATCATTATGGCCCTTAACCCAAATAAAATTCACATTATGTATAGCGAGCAATTTTAAAAGTTCCTGCCATAAATCAATATTGGAAGCTTTTTGCGATTTTGTGCGATACCAATTATTTTTTTCCCACTTGTCTATCCAGCCTTTTTTTATTGCATCAATTACATATTTTGAATCTGAATACAAATTCACATTGCAAGGCTGCTTTAAAAATTTAAGAGCCTCAATCACAGCAATTATCTCCATGCGGTTATTGGTAGTCAATTTAAAACCGCCAGATAATTCACGCCTAACATCATTATAAATAATGACAATCCCAAATCCACCCGGACCAGGATTGCCAGAACATGCACCATCCGTATAAATAGTAACAGTTTTCATTTTCTCACCTATTTTGAAAATAAAGCTTGTGCAAAAACTTTTGCATCAAACTCCTCGATATCATCAATTTTTTCACCAATACCGACATACCTTACCGGTATTTTTAATTCATCTGCAATAGGAATGACAATACCGCCTTTGGCAGTACTATCAAGTTTGGTCAAAATTATTCCTGTAATGTTCGTAGCTTCGTTAAATAATTTTACTTGCTGCAAACCATTTTGTCCCGTAGTCGCATCAATAGAAATAAAAACCTCAAGATGCGCCTGTGGGTATTCCTCATTTATTATTTTAAAAATTTTTTTGAGTTCGTTCATTAAATTAATTTTGTTATGCAAGCGTCCTGCTGTATCACAAATTAAAATATCAGTTTTGTGAGCCTTTGCACTATGCACTGCATCAAAAATAACTGCGCCAGGGTCTGCATTTTCTTTATGTTTTATCATTGGAACATTTATTTTTTTAGCCCACACTTCTAATTGGTCAATAGCAGCAGCTCTAAAAGTATCGGCGGCCGCCAGCATAACTTTCTTGTTTTGATTTTTAAACATATTTGCTAATTTCCCAATTGAAGTAGTTTTGCCAGTTCCGTTGACACCAATTACAAGAATTACGCATGGAAATTGCAAAATAAAATCAGAATTATTTTCTTCCAAAATAGTTCTGATTTCATCAATAAAAATTTGTTTAATTTGCTCAGGTTCCTTTTTCTTTATAGACTTTTCCTTAACGGATTCTACAATTTTTTGTGAAGTTGCAACACCAATATCTGACGTAATTAATATTTCTTCTAGTTCGTCAAACAATTCTTCATCAACTTTTTTAAAACGACTGAATAAATCGTCGAGTCTACCTAAAAAATTCTCACGGGTTTTATTAATTCCCGATAAAAATTTTTCAAACAATCCCATTTTCTATCATCCTCATTATTTTGTACCAAAGAGTCTGTCTCCTGCATCGCCAAGTCCAGGAATTATATATCCATGATCATTTAAACCTTTATCATGTTCAGCAGTATAAATATCTACGTCTGGATGCTCTTTATTAACTTTTGCTACACCTTTTGGAGTTGACAAAAGACAGAGCAATTTTATATCTTTCACACCGCGATCTTTCAAAAATTTTATTGCTGCTGATGCAGTTCCACCCGTTGCAAGCATAGGATCAGTCAAGAAAATTTCACGATCTTTACTGTCTACAGGCAATTTGCAATAGTATTCAACTGGTTTCAAAGTTTCTGGATCACGATACAAACCAATATGCCCAACTTTAGCATTGGGAATAAATCGCAAAATACCATTTGTCATACCAATTCCTGCACGTAAAATAGGTACAATACCAAATTTTTTTTCTGTTACTTGAGCAACTGTTTTGCCCAAAGGAGTTTCAATATTAACATTTGTTAATGGAACATCTCTTGTTGCTTCATAACAAATTAAAGTTGCAATTTCATCTACCAATTCACGAAATTCTTTATTACCTGTATTTTTGTTTCGAAGCATTGAAATTTTATTTTTAATTAACGGGTGATCCAAAATTATAAGCTTTGACATAATAAAACTCCTTTCTAATTTTCAATTTGATTTATACGAGCTATATGCTTTTGTTCATTTGAAAACGGCGTAGACAAAAATGTTTTTACAATATCTATTGCCAAACCGCTTCCTATAACTCTTGCTCCCATTGCTAAAATATTTGCATCATTATGCTCACGAGTTGCATGTGCAGAAAATGTATCCGAACAAAGTGCGGCACGTATCCCTTTGAATTTATTAGCACTAATTGAAATACCTATTCCTGTTCCACAAATAAGTATACCCTTTTGGCTTTCACCATTCAATATTGAATTTGCCACAAGCTTTGCAAAAACAGGATAATCACATGAATCATAAGAATTAGTACCAAAATCCTTATAAGCTATATCGTTTGCATCAAGATATTTTATAATCTCTTTTTTTAAATCTAAACCGGCATGGTCACAACCAAGCGCAATCATTTTTTATCCCCTCCTTTATTAAAATTCATAGCAATAATATTTATAAGTGAAAAGATTTGATCGGCGCATTTTTTATAAATTTCGAAATCTGCTCCAAATGGATCAATTATATCATAATTGTCGTTACATGCAAATTCAGACAAAGTAAATATTTTTCCTTTTGCTTGATCGAACTTGTTGCAAAGAAACTTTTTGTGTGCATCGGTCATAGTAAGAATAAAATCATTTTCATCAATAATCTCTTTTGTAATTTGTTTTGATTTATGATTTGAAATATCTATGTCATAATTTTTCATTGCGAGTATAGAATTTTGTGAAGCGCTATCAAAAGGGTTTGCTCCAATTCCTGCAGAACTTACTTGCGCTTTTATGTTCATGTCTTTAAATATTTTTTGAGCTAATGCCTGAGCCATTGGACTTCTGCAAGTATTACCTGTGCAAACAAACAAAATCTTCATCAAAAATCACACCCTTATAATTTTATAATCAGCTGCTTTTTGTAATCTGTTCATAATTGCAAAACCAATATCATTTTGAGGAAAACTTTCGGCATAAATAATTTCTATATCATTTAAATCAAACTCGCGCAATATGGAAAATAAATTTTCAGCAACATCTAAGAGATTATTTCTATTGCCTGCAGATAAAACTAAACAATTATTGTACAAATTTTTAGTTTGATCACTTGCAAGCACACCAATTTTTTTGTTTTCACTTTGCAAAATCAATTCATTAATTTTAGCAGACATATTTTCCAAATTTCCACTTACAATAATAACTTCTGCCTTTGGAGAATAATGCTTATATTTCATACCAGGAGCTTTTGGATGTTCATTGTCGTTTAGCAAATTATCAGCAACAATCACATCCCCTATGCAATCTTTTAACATTTCTAAAGTAACAGCACCAGGTCGAAGCATCACTGGTATTTCTAATGTCATATCTATTATAGTTGATTCGAGTCCAAAAGAAAATTCTTTTTCACTTTCTTCATAAATAATCATATCAATTTTGCCATCCAAATCATTTATAACATGTGAAAAATGAGTGCAGCTTGGTTTCCCAGAAACATTTGCACTCGGAGCAGCAATTGGTAAATTTGCTGCATTAATTAATTTTTGGGCTAAACTGTTTGCAGGGAATCTTACGGCTATTGTATCTAAGGCACCCGATGTTTCATAGGGTATGTAATCTTTTTTATTTAAAATAATAGTAAGCGGGCCTGGCCAAAATTTTTTCGTTAATTCAATAGCTTTTGCACTTATGTCTTTTGCTATCTCATTTAAATAATTTAATTGGGCAATGTGAACTATAAGAGGATTGTCTGATGGACGACCCTTTGCCAAATAAATTTTTTTTACTGCTTTTGCATTAAGTGCGTCAGCTCCAAGACCGTATACAGTTTCTGTAGGAAATGCAACAAGCCCACCTGATTTTAAAATTTGTGCTGCTTTTTGAATTGACTGCCCATTTGCTTTTTCTATTAGCGTTTTCATTTTGCATATCCTTTCTCAAATATATTATAATTCGAATTATAAGTCATGAGCTAAACAAAAACAATTAATTTCAAAATGGAAGGATTGAAAAAATTATGGAAGAGCAAGAAAAAAGGCAAGAAATTTATTCAGGCAAAATAATAAAAGTCTATAAAGACACGGTTAAATTACCCAATGGAAATTTCTCAAGCCGTGAAATTGTTTTGCATAATGAATGCAGTGCTGTTTTGGCAATTCAAGATGAAAAAATAATTTTTGTTCGGCAATATCGTTATCCAATAAAAAATTATTCTTTGGAGATACCTGCAGGAATTATGGATGATGGAGAAAGTCCAGAAGATTGTGCCAAACGTGAGCTTGAAGAAGAAACGGGATTAATTGCACAAAATTTAGATTTGCTTTTCAAGCTTCATTCATCTATTGGATTTTGTAATGAACTTATAAATGTGTATATAGCCAAAGGTTTAGCAATTGGCAAACAAAATTTTGATGAAGATGAATTCATTACGCTTGAAAAATATTCATTAGATCAAGCTTTAAAAATGATAAAAGAATATAAAATTACCGATGCAAAAACTATAGCTGCTATTTTTGCCTATAGTGCATCTTGCAAATAATAGTACTTATGTGATAAAATTTTACGAGATAAAAATTGGAGGTTTTAAGAATGAAAATAGGTATGCTTACGGGCGGCGGAGATGCCCCAGGTTTAAATTCTGTTATATATGCACTTACTAGAATTTGTACTCGTAAATTCAATTGCGAATTAATAGGATATAAATTTGGTTATCGCGGTCTATATGAAAATAATTTTGTCAAACTTACTCCGGAATCTACTTCCGGTATATTACATAAAGGCGGCACAATTCTTTTTAGTTCTAACAAAGATAATTTATTTGATTATCTTGTGGATGACGGCAACGGCAATATGGTTAAAAAAGATGTTTCAGATATAGCTGTGGAAAATTTAAAAAAAGAAGGCGTTGATATTTTAGTAATTCTTGGTGGCGATGGAACTCTTACAAGTGCAAGAGATTTTGCCCGCAAAGGTATTAATGTTATCGGCGTTCCTAAAACAATCGATAACGATTTAGGCTCTACCGATGTTACATTTGGTTTTGATAGTGCCGTAAATGTTGTTACAGAAAATATTGGTCGAATACATACAACAGCAGAATCTCATCATAGAGTTTTTGTTGTTGAAGTTATGGGGCGCAATGCTGGATGGATTGCACTTCATGCAGGAATTGCTGGTTCTGCCGACATTATTCTTATTCCTGAAATTCCATATACTTTGGAGAACATAGTAAAAAAAATAAAAGAAAGAGACGCAGCAGGTAAAAACTTTTCAATAATAGTTGTAACAGAAGGCGCAAAAGAAAAAGGTGGTCAAGCTGTTATAGGAAAAGTTGTTTCTGATAGCCCTGACCCAATTAGATTTGGTGGTATAGCAGCAAAAATTTCGCACGATTTGGAACCACTTATAAACCACGAAATAAGAAGTGTCGCTTTGGGCCATATTCAGCGTGGTGGAGAAACTTCCCCAGCCGACAGAGTTTTATCTGTAAGATACGCATACGAAGCTGCAAATTTAATCGCCGAGAAAAAATTTGGCAATATGGTTTGTTTGAAAAACGGCAAAATGAGTTATGTAAGCCTAGAAGAAGTTATAGGAAAATCAAAATTTGTTGATCCAATGGGGAAATTAGTTAATGCGGCCCGCGCACTTGGAATTTCATTTGGTGATTAAAAAAATTAGTACAAAAAAAGTAATGTTATTTGTATAATTTTCCTAATATCTATTTGCTTCTTGTAAAAACTATCATTATTTATGCAACATTGAATCTATGAGAAATATGAAAACGGTACGTTAAAAAAAAGAGCTGGTAAAAATCAATCAAAAGATTTTTATCAGCTCTTTTGTTATTGCAAATCGTATTACTATTTTCCTGATATCTTTGATTTTGCATTAATTACTTACTTCTTAAAGATTTAATTTTTATTGACAAAATAAAGATTATGGCTTTTAAATTTTTTATTGCAACTATCAAAATTATCTTAGTTTTGCTTTTTAACTTCAAACAAAAGATGAGAAAATATCTGCTTTTTCAAATGCAAGAAGCTGCATCTTTTTATCAATACCTCCCGCATAACCTGTTAATCTGCCATTTGCTCCAACAACGCGATGACACGGGATAATAAGTAAAATAGAGTTATGTCCTACTGCACCACCTACTGCCTGTGCAGACATTTTTGAAAATCCACTTTGCATTGCAAGTTTGACCGAAATTTCGCCGTAGGTCATTGTTTTTCCAAATGGAATTGTCAATACAATATCCCACACTGCTTTTCTAAAAGGTGTTGCTTTTTTCATTTTAATCGGCGGTGTAAAACAAGGTGCTTTACCGCTAAAATAAATATCAAGCCAAAGCGCTGTTTCTTCAAATATTGGCAAAGATTTTTCTATGTATTCACTTGAAAAAGTTTCTATAAAACATTTTTGAGAATCAAAACACAAATCTGTAAGCTCTATACCATTGCTTGAAAGTGTAATGCCACCAACAGGAGAATTATAGTGATACATATATGTCATAATATTACATCTCCAAATATCAAATGATTCTTAGTAATTATCATTTTATGAAATTATTCCATCTTTATTTATCCTACAAATATTACTCCCTCAATTTAACGAAACATATCCCGTTTTTTCGATAATCCATTGACCCTGAGGAGAAAGAATCCATTTTAGTAAAGCTGAAAGTTTAGGATTTTTCATCTTTGGAGCAGGTTGACCAATCGGAGCGGCAGTAACCGCATAAAACTCGCTGGAGATGGGATAACTACCATCTCTAATGGTTTCTTTAGTGGGAAAAACACCATCTAGTGCCAACAGACGTATCTGTTCATTTTCTACCATTTGTGTAGAGTAATACCGAAAAGAAAAGCCGATGGCATTTTTATAATTTTGATAACTAGCTACTTGCGAAATGATTCCTTCCATACCAATTACCACGTTTTTTCGCTCTGGTTCTGCAATTGGGATATCTTCCATAAGGCGTTCAAGAGCAGATTGACTGCCACTGTTCTGTGCACGTTGAAATGCACGGATAGATTGATTTTTACCACCCACCTCATTCCAGTTGGTAATTGCTCCAGAATAAATACCCTTTACTTGTTCCACAGTTAGTCCTTTCACTGGGTTTCGACTATTCACAAAAAAAACAAAAGCCTCTCGGCCAATAGGTGTTAAATAAAACTCCATTCCTGCTGCTTTTGCAGCATCTTTTTGTGCTTGAGATGGAGCGGCAACAAAAATCACATCAACCTCCTGATCAATGAGACGTTGGTAGGCTCTTGCGGTATTGGTACAAACCACTTTGCTTTCGTATAAAGAATACCCCTTTTCCGGATAGACTGCTTGTGCAAAGGCAGCATATACAGGATACAGAGCTGTAGCCCCGTCCATAGATGGTAGAAAATAGTCGTCGTCTAATTTTAATGTAGGTTTTTCCTCCAAACGTACAGCCTTGGTGTCCGACGTATTAGGTTGGTACTGATAAAGCATCAAAAGACGATCGTCCATTGTTGGAATGTTATCTTGCCAAATACCATGACCAACATATATTGCAACCGCTACACACAGAATCAGATAGCTATTCTTGACAATATGCCTGCCCTGTTGCCCAATCAGAATACATATACACAATGCAATCAACCCTGTCAGTCCCAAAAAACCTACCGCATAAAGTATATAAAGTGGCATACCAAATAGAATGAGGAAGTTCCAAGCCACGAGCAGAAGAAAGCCACCTCCAAAAATTACTCCTAAACAATAACATAAGTTTTTCAGATATTTTTTCATATATTGTTTTCTCCTATTCTAAACTTCCGATTTATCATATCATTTAAATTCATAATATCACAAAAAAAATAGTGTAGTTCAGCTACACTATTTTTTTTATATAAATTTACATTAACTATTACAAGTTTAAAACTTCTTTATTCACTTGATTTTCCTGACCTTCATTATATGTATTTGATTCTTTTTTGGCTTTTGGCATTTTGCAATAATGAATGGATTTTTCAAAATTAGCAATATTTTTAGCAAGATCTTTAACTGGAAACTGCAAAATTATAAGCTTATACAACTTATTTCCAATCTTATATTCTTTTATTTTAACATCTTTTCTGGACTTAGCAAATCTTTCAAGTTTATCTAAATCCACTTTTCCTTCATTAGTAAAATGTTTATCCATAGCATTAGCTACATTTTTAGCATCTTCTTTATTAGCAGCAAAAGCTTTACTTCCATTTGAACCTGTAAATTCTTGAAGATTTTCAATACTATGACTATTTTGTTGCTCTTTCGGTAAACTCATATAAAGTATAATTAATTCATCATCATTGCTCTTACCTTTATCCGAGTTTTCTATTTTAAATTTTTGCTTTGCTTTTTCTAAAATAGATCTCTCTTCCGCTTCCTCCAACTCTATTTTTTCAAGTTTTTCTTGCCTTTTCTTGTAATATTCCATAATAATAACCTCCCATTAAATTAAAAACATTCACATAATTATTATATCATATTTATAATTACTTCAACAGCTTTTTTTATTGAGGAAACAGGAATAAATTCATATGGGCCATGAAAATTGTGTCCACCGGCAAAAACATTTGGGCACGGCAAATTTTTAAACGATAAATTTGCGCCATCTGTTCCACCTCTAATCGGCATTTCAAGTGGAATTATATCGGCCTTTTTAAAAGCTTTGCGAGCTCTGTCGATTATATATTCATCAATTTTTTCTCGCATGTTGTAATATTGATCCTTAATACTTAAATCTATTTTGCAATTGCTTTCATTTTGCACTTGCAAAACTACCTGTTCTACAAATTTTTTTCTTGCCTCAAAATTTTTTCTATCAAAATCTCGTATTATGCATTCAATTGTTGTTTTGTCAACAGCTCCCAAAAATGTATGAATATGATAAAACCCTTCAAGTTTTTCAGTATTTTGAGGCGTCTGAGAGATTGGAAATTTATTTACGATTTTGTTGCCAACCAAAATTGAATTTATCATAATATTTTTTGCATCACCTGGATGAACACTTTTCCCATGAACAATTATTTTAGCAACTGCCGCATTAAAATTTTCATACTGCAATTCACCAACTTGTCCACCATCCACAGTATATGCAAAATCGCAATCAAATTTTTCTACATCAAATTTACTAGCGCCAAGGCCAATTTCTTCATCTGGAGTAAATGCAATTTTTATCTGCCCATGTTTTATTTCATCATGCTTTATCAAATATTCCATTGCCGTAATTATTTCACTAATTCCTGCCTTATCGTCTGCTCCTAATAAAGTTGTGCCATCCGTTACGATTAAATCGTCCCCAATATAATTTTTTAAAACTGGAAATTCTGTCGGTGAGAGAAAAATATTTTCATTCAATGAAATTTGGTTTCCTTCATAATTTTTTATAATGCGTGGAGAAATATTTTCCCCGCTAAACTCAGGACTTGTATCCATATGCGCAATAAACCCAATTTTTTCTTTAATCGATAAATCATTTGCATAAAGAGTTGCAAAAACATAACCATACTTGTCTGTGCAAACATCTTTCATACCAATTTGCTTACATTCGTCAGCTAAATAGTTTGCAAATACAAGTTGAGATTTAGTAGATGGAAAACATTTTGAATCTTCGTTGGACTGCGTGTCGAATGTGACATACTTCAAAAATCTATCCACTGCCCTTTCCATTTCAATTCCCCTTTTTATATTTTGTGTTTTATTTTAAAAATGCTCGCGCATCTTCATAAGTATTTTTTTTTCTAATCGTGAAACTTGTACCTGAGATATATTTAATTTTTTAGCTATTTGCGATTGCGTTTTGTCACAAAAATAACGCTGTATAATAATTTCTTTTTCAGCGTCTTCTAATTTATTTATTATATCATTAAGTGCAATTTTATCAATGATATTAGAATTTTCACTATCTTTGCATTTAATCTTGTCAATAAGAAAAAAACTACTTCCGTCAGTTTGATTTATTGTTTGATAAATAGATTCAATACTTTTGTTCGACTCCAGTGCCATTAATAATTCTTCATGCGAAATTTTCAATTCATTTGCTAATTCATTTATAGTAGGAGATTTGCCATTGCATTTAATAAAATTTTCTTGAGCGCGTTTAGCTTTTACACAAATTTCTTTAAATGGGCGTGAAATTTTAATCATTCCGTCATCACGCAAAAATCTTTTTATTTCCCCCATTATCATTGGTACGGCATAAGTCGAAAATTTCACATCATAGCTAATATCAAATTTTTCTATGCATTTCAATAAACCAATTGCCCCAATTTGATATAAATCATCTATTTCGTAACCACGATTCGAAAATCTTTTGACTATGCTCCAAATTAATCCTTCATTTTCTGTAATCAATCTTTCTTTTGCAAACTTGTCACCTTTTTGCGCAAGCATTATCAATTTTTTTGTTTCATCCATAATAAAATCACCTAGTCACGAAGCAATAAGATTTTTAGTCATAGTGACAGTGGTTCCATAATCTTTTCGCGATTCAACAAATATTTTATCCATGAATGTTTCCATTACTGTAAAACCAATTCCGGAGCGTTCCATATCAGGCTTTGAAGTATATAATGGCTCCATAGCTTTTTTTATATCGTCTATACCAATTCCATAATCTTTTATTTGTATAACAACTTCACGTTCAATAATTTTACACATTAGATAAATTTTCCCATTTTTATCGGAATATCCATGAATAATTGCATTAGTTACGGCTTCAGAAACAGCAGTTTTTATGTCATTTATTTCTTCAACTGTCGGATTTAGGCGCGATACAAAAGCTGCAACACTTAATCTTGCAAATGATTCATTTTCAGAATTACTATCCATTATTATTGTAATTTCGGAATTCATACGTACTCTCCTCTTCTTAATTTTTTAAAGCTTTCTCAACGCTGTCATAAAATCCTATTATTTTTTTTAAACCTGAGATTTCTATAATAGAATTAAGTTTTTCATTGACATTAGTAATATAAATTTTGCCGCCCAATTTTTCCAGCATCTTGTATCTTCCAATAATCATTCCAATTCCAGAGCTATCCATAAATTTCACATTAGAAAAATCAAAAATAATATTAGCGCAATTTAAAAGTTTAAACTCGCGCTCAATTTTTTCTTTTATTTGCATTGATACATGATGATCGATATCGCCGTCAATTTTTACAATTAAATTTTTGCCACTAGCATTTATCTGCATATTAATTCCTCCATGTATAATCATTGTGTTTACATAATAAAAATTTTTATTAAAGAATTTTGTAGAAAGCTTGTATAATGTACGACAATTTTTTTATATTAGAGATATGTTAAAATAAAAATTAAGGAGTTGATCTACAAATGACCAAAATAAAAAAAGCAAACAGATTTTCTGTTTACTCATGGTTAATAATTTTTATGAATTTGTTTATGAATTTACTCTTTATCTCAAAAGAAAATTTTTCGAATGAATATTATAGTGCCGCTGTAAAAAGTATGCTCATGAATTTTAAAAACTTTTTCTTTGTATCATTTGACCCAACTTGTTTCTTAACTGTAGATAAACCTGCTTTGGGTTTATGGATTCAAGCAATCAGTGCAAAAATTTTTGGCTTTAATACTTTTGCTCTCTTGTTGCCTTCAATAATTTCAAGTGCGGCTGTATGTTTTCTTATTTATAAAATTATGTCAGAGAGCTTTGGTGAAATTTATGGATTAATAGCTCAAATTGTTTTTTGTTTTACTCCAATTGTTATTGCCGTAAGCAGAACTAATAATTTGGATATGACATTAATGCTTTTTATGATGCTTTCTATTTACTTTACAATAAAATCGTGCAAGCAAAAAAAATTTTCATATTTTATTTTGGCAATGATAATGCTTGGACTTGCCTTTAATATAAAAATGTTTCAAGCTTATATGATTGCACCGACATTGTTCTTATATTTTATAATTTCAAACAAAATTTCTTGGAAAACATTTTTTAATTGCGTAATATCAGGCATAATTTTACTTGTTGTATCTTTTAGCTGGACAATAATTGTTGAAATGACGCCAGAAGATTCAAGACCATTTATAGGTGGCAGCGGTAGTGATAATTCTGTAATAAGTTTGATGTTCGGACATAATGGATTTGAAAGATTAACCGGAAAACGAATGAAAAATATGCATGATGATAAAATGAAACCCCCAAATTTTTATATGCCAAATTCAACAAACCAAAATCATCAACCGCCATTTCAAAACAATAAATCAAGAGGCGGCGGATTTGATGAAATAGGTAATGCAGGAATATTTCGACTGTTTGATCTTACTGGAGCATCAATGTATGAACAGGCTTCGTGGATGCTATTGCCTGCCTTATTTTGTATAGCAGCGTTATTTTTTTATAAGAAATTGAAATTTCTAAACCCGGAACAAATTAAAATAATAATTTTGTGGAGCGCATGCCTTTTGCCAATGATAATATTTTTCGATATAGCAGGATTTTTTCACAGATATTATTTAGCAATGATGGCGCCAAGCATAGCATGTTTGTTCGCCGCTCTTTGCTATATATTCCAAAATATATCGTTTAAGTTTTCAAAATCATTAATGTTTATTTTATTTTGCGCTACATTTTTTATTCAATTATATTTTGTTGTTCAAGACAAACTTATTTTTCTCGCATTAACAATGCTGATAGAATTCATTTTGTTTATTCTAGCAAATCTAATTACGCAAAAATATGTTCCCATTATCATTTTTATTTCATTAATAACTGCGCCGGCTATATATTCATTTTCTCCACTATTTACAAATATCAATTCATCAACACCAGCTATAGAAATAAACAAAAATGGATTTGATTCAAATATGCATCACAAAAAAAATTCTGACAGCACCTTAACACAATTTTTATTAGAAAATAGAAGTAATGAAAAATATTTTCTTGCCGTTTCAAATTGCAATGAAGCATCAAATTTAATTTTGAACACAGATTTAAATGTTATCTCGATAAACGGCTTTGAAGGCACAGATAATACGCTTACATTGGAAAAATTAAAATCCATGATAAGTAATAATGAAATAAAATATTACCTTGTCGGAAATTCACGCTCAACTAGTGATATAAATAATTGGGTTGAGGAAAACGCAAAACTCGTTTATGTAGACCAGATTTCTGGAGATAGTCCGCAAAATCACGATGGACATAAATTATATGATTTAACAAACGCTATAAAATAATCTTCGATATTTTATACTTGCTTTATTCAAAAAAATCTCAAGTAAACACTTGAGATTTTTTTATATAAATTTAGCTTGATTATTTTAGAAAACATTATTGTTCTTCGAGACTGATTTCATAATTAACACTCGGACTATTAATTTCAACTGACAAACTCGAATAATTATATCCATCTTTTTTCGCATAAACATTGTGTTTTCCATATTCTATTGAAGTTTCTACAGGCGATAGACCAATATAAGCGTCATCAATATAAATTTGGGAATTATCAGGTATTGTGGTAATCCTAATTTTACCCATGTCTATTTTTTTTACCATATTCACATCAATTTCTTTTGTATCAGTATCCATTAAAAATTCTTGCTCGTAAGTCTCGTATCCATCTTTTGTGATTTTTAAATTATATTGCCCATAATTTAACATTATTGGCTCTGACAACGATACTTTCTTGTTGTCTATATATATGGTTGTGCCTGTCTGATTGATTTTTAAATTCAATATCCCGCATTTAAATTGTACACCAGATAAATCAATATTTAATGTTTCATTAGCATTTACCAATATATCTTTTGAATATGTTTCGATATTATCGCCACTAATCGAAATAGAATGGGCTCCTTCCATAACTTTTTTTGTCTTTAAATCATTAGTCAATATTGATTCATTATCTAATTTTAAAATTCCACCTTTAATTTTATCTAAACCTGTGAATGATAAAGTTGCATAAGATTTTATTACATCAATAAACCAAATATTTTTATTTAGACCGCTAACAGAAATTACTCCAAGTGAATTTAATTTTTTTATATCATATTCCTCGTCCTTATATTTTGCAATAGTTTCATTGGAATAATT
This sequence comes from uncultured Clostridia bacterium, assembly GCA_947073045.1. Classification (GTDB taxonomy): domain Bacteria; phylum Bacillota; class Clostridia; order Lachnospirales; family CAMVHY01; genus CAMTJU01. The sequence continues at coordinate 96,289 of CAMTJU010000001.1, forward strand.
ATAAATGCTGCTACCAAAAAAGATAGTCTTCGATGAATTATCAATTCTAAAATTACTGATGTTTTTCATTTTCCATGAATCTTTGTTTATACCGACAGAAACAATTTTACCGTTTTGCGAATTAACTTCAACAATACTTCCAACTTTTAATTTGCCAAAATCTAGCCTCGAATCATTTTTGTCAAGAATTTGTACTTTCTCATCAATATTTATTTTGCTGTTAGTCTCACTATTGATATTAAAAATTTCTAACTCTCTTGCGTCAATATTTTTAATTACAGCATTAAATTTGTTTGAAGAAATGTTTTCAATTGAAACTTGAGGCGATGCAGAATTTTTTATACCTTTCGAAAAAGAATTAAACACAATGAAAAATGTTGTAATGCATAAAAAAATCCCAAGCCCAAATGTCACAAAATAAAACATAATTGCATTGTCCCTATTTTTTTTATTCATCGTCAATCTCCCAAATTTATTTTTTATATAGATATATTATTGCAAACAGGAAAATTCGTCAAGTCACAAAAATATTATGCTATAATTAATTAAAAATTTATCGGAGAAAATCTATGAGATTACAAAAATTTTTATCTTGCGCAGGAATTGCCTCACGTAGAAAATCTGAGCAGCTTATAAAAAATGGATTGGTAAAAGTAAACGGAGAAACTATAAAACAGCTCGGCACAATTATTAATCCCGATAAAGATGTTATTACTTACTGCGAAAAAAAATTGTCGCTTAAAAAACATTTATATATCATGCTAAATAAACCTGTTGGATTTATTACAACACTCAAAGACGAATTCAACCGACCAAATGTAATTCAATTATTAAAAACAAAAGAGAGAGTATTTCCCATCGGAAGACTTGATTATAATACATCAGGTCTTTTATTATTAACAAATGACGGCGATTTGGCATATAAATTAACACACCCAAAACACAATATATATAAAACATACATAGCAAAAATTTGTGGTGTGCCAAAAAAAGAAGAGCTGGAAAAATTCCGCACAGGCCTTTTTATAAACAATAAAAAAACAAAACCTGCTTATATAAAAATTATTAGGCAAGATAAATCGTTTTCCATTGTTAAAATAAAAATTAGTGAAGGACGCAACAGACAGATTCGTAAAATGTGTCAAATCATAAATCACAAAGTAATTGACCTAAAAAGAATTGCCATCGGCGATCTAAAATTAAATATTGAATCTGGCAAATACAGATTCTTAACTGAAAGTGAAATAAGTTATCTCAAATCAATTTAACAATTTTAAAAATGGATGGTGGCGTATGAAAAAAATATCACTGGCCAAAAAAATTTTTGTCGCACTTATCTTGGGTTGCATATGCGGCATAATTTTTAATATTGCTCCGCAAAACTATTTCCTCGATCACATATTTCTTGATGGAATAATAAATTTAATCGGGCAAGCATTTACTAACATAATTAAAGCAATGGTTGTACCACTCGTTTTTGTAAGCATTACTTTGGGTGTTGCGTCTATAGGTAATTTGAAAAAATTAGGCCGCGTCGGCTCAAAAATTATTGCGTTCTATTTTGGAACAACTGCCGTTGCCGTTAGCATTGCTATTTTTTTTACAAAATTTATTAATCCCGGCTCAAGCTTTCATTTGCCAAATGCATCGCAAGTTCCTATCAGCCACGAACAAAAATTTAGCATCTCGAAAATTATTTTAGACATTGTCCCTACAAATCCAATTGAATCACTGGCACAAGGTAACATGCTCCAAATTATTTTTTTTGCCGTTTTAATCGGAATAGGAATTACACTTGTTGCAGATAAAGCTGTGCCTGTAAAAAAATTATTGGAGTCTATGAACGAAATTAATCTTAAACTTGTAGCAGTTATTATGGAATTTGCACCAATCGGAGTTTTTGCACTCATCACTTATACCTTTTCAAACTTTGGTTTTGAAATCATTGCCTCAATTTCTAAATTTCTGTTTGTTGTGTACTTAATACTTTTTTTCCACGCAATGTTTATTTATACGATAATGTTTAAATTCTGGACAAAGCTAGATATAAAAAAATTTTGGAAGAAATTTTGGCCTGTAGCTACCGTTGCTTTTTCAACTTCTTCCTCAAATGCCGCATTACCTGTTTCAATTGAAGCTGCAGATAAAATGGGAGTATCGCGCGATATTTCTTCATTTACTTTGTCCTTAGGCTCAACAATAAATATGAATGGCACCGCAATTATGCACGGTATAACTGTAATTTTTTTAGCGCATATCTACAACATAGATCTAAGTACAGCTGATTTAATTAAAGTCGTTTTAATGTCGACATTAGCATCTGTCGGAACAGCTGGCGTCCCTGGAGTAGGAATGCTTATGCTCGCAATGGTTCTTGAACTTGTAAATATTCCGGTTGAAGGAATTGGATTAGTTCTTGGCATAGACAGAATTTTAGATGCAGGCCGAACAGTTGTAAACGTAATGGGAGATTGCATTTGTACGGTAATAGTTGCAAAACTCGAAAATGAATTGGATGAAAAAAAATTTAATGATGTATAAAAAAAAAATCGCGTGCAATAATATTTATCGTAGAGAAAATCCTCTATACTAAATTCGCACAAAAGCGAAGGGAGGTTCTAATTATGAACGATAATAAAAATGATAAATATAATGAAGAAGCATCTTCTTCTGATAAAAAGAATAAAAACAGCAACAAGTAGTTAAAAATATAAAAAGAGTGCAAGCTAAGTTTTAGGGGCAAAGCTTGCACTCTTTTTTTATGCCGAATATTTCATAATTAAAGTTTCTACTGCCAATTTATCAGAAAGCTGACCTGTTTTTACTTTATAATCCACATCCAAACAATCTTTTATTGCACAAATTAATTTATCAGATGAAAAATTTTTACTCTGGCGCAGGCAATCAGATATTACAAAACTTCTCGTTCCTAATTTTTGAGCAATGGAACTAGAATCAAGACCGGAATTTGAAAAAATTTTTGATTGTAGGATAAGAACAAATTGACGCGATATCATCGCCAAAATCATTAATGGCTGCTCTTTGAGAAAAATCAAATTGTTATAGCTTTCGAGCGCCAATTTTAAATTTTTATTGCCCATATTAGCTACCAAATCAAAAATTTTAGCATCCACAGATTTTGTACATAACAAATTTATTTGCTCGCTGTTAATTTCTTCAGAGCAATAATTAATTAATTTACCCAATTCATTTTTCAAAAATTCCATATTCCCCATCGTTATTTTTAATATAAGCAAAGCATTTTCGGGTGAAATTATTTTTTTGTTCACCTTACAAATTTTTATTATCCATTTGACTAATTCTTTATCGATTGGCTTTTTTATTTCCGAAGCCAATCCTACATCACAAATTTTTTTATATAATTTATTTCGTTTATCAATCTTGCTCTCGCAAAAAATAATTATAGATGATTTGGGAAAGTCATCAATATATTTTAAAATCAATTCAGTTTCATTTTTCTTGCCGCTATAAAAAAATCCACTTTCTTTTATAATCACCAAACGATATTCATTCATAAATGGCAATGACATTACACAATTGATAATAGCGTCAGCATTCTCTTCAAAAATATTAAAATTCATATCTGAAAATTCTTCAGGTATGAATTTTTTCTTGAGTTCATTGACATAATGGTTTTTCAAATAATCTTCTTCTCCGTAAAACAAATAAAAATTTTTTGGATTACCTTGCTCTATCTCTTTTAAAATATTTATCATTTTTCATCCTCCAAGGTTCTGTAAAAACTTTATTATTCTCTCTGCACAAACTTAAATTTACTCTTAATCAAATTATTATTTACCTTTGTGTTTTTCTTTTCGTTTTTGCTGCTTCATTTCAAATTTATATTTTTTCTCCATTTCTTTTTGTTTGCGACTAATTTGTCTGCGTTGCATTTTTGTTTGCTCTTGCTGCAATTTTAAAGTTTGCTGCGATTTTGTTCCAATTCCTGACGTAACAAGCTGTCTCTTAACACTTCGTTGCATTCGCTTTGGATTCATTTTAATATCTTTTTTGTTATTTTCCACGCTTAAACTAAATTTCATTTCATAATAATTACACAAAATCCATTCGTATACCTCATAATCTTTTGGCATTGCGCCGAAAATTATTTTACTTGCAGATAATTTTCCTTCTGAAACTCGTTCAAACACTCCAATCCAAAACGGATCATCAAAAAAACTCAAGTTCTATTTTGTTCATTTTCACAATATTATCACCTTTAAATAAAAACTATAATTTGATATCACAAATTTCATTTGCATCTTTAGGCAACTCCCTTACACATTTTAAAAACTTACGGCAATTTTTGCTTTCCTGCAAATTATATTCATATCTCAATTTTTCTCCTACGTAAATAGAATTACGATCAAACAATGCGCACATTTTTTCTACAGCAATCCAACATTTTTCTATCGTACATGTATCATAAGTTTCGAGATAAGTTTGCCATTCATTTTTGTTGAGCCATTTATACATATACTTACCCGATTTGCCAACACTCACAGAAAAATTTGTTTTAATCCCAATTTTCCAGGATAACATTTTTTCTAATTGCTTGCGCACGTTGAAATTAATCATATCTTGTACGTATGGAATTTCTTTTCGCCAGAGCCCCTTTGCAACATTGCCAAGACACCACCAAAATTCATTACACACGCATAAATATTCTGGCCGTGATGGTTTTTTTACCCAATAATCAAAATCTGTAGGCTCAGGCAATTTTGGTAAAATATTATCTTTATCCAATAAAATTTTGCACAATTTATCGCGCAAAATATTTTTCTTTGCATAATCTACGCTCGATAAATGCAAGTCTATACGATTGCCATCGGAAAATTGCATCAAAATTCCATAAAAATTTTCTATATCAGTTTGCTCATCTGCAAATTCATCCGGCAACTGCATAAAAATTATATCACCAAATTTATTAATCCAGTTTTTATTTTCAATAAAAGGCTTTATACAATCGACAACGTACACAATATCGTAATCTTGAAAAATATCCCTAGGAGCATTTTTATTTGTGCGCGACCCGTTAATATAAACCGCTCGAATATTTTTGTTTTCATTAGCCAAATTTAAAATGATATCATACATAACTTTTTCACTGCGCATGAGCAAACTCTCCTAATTTATTTGAGCAATAATCTTAATTTTGTCACTGCCCAAAAATTTTATAGCCACAGCTCCGCTTTGAGCTGTATTTATTAACGGAATATTTAAATCTTGCAAACGTTGCACAATTTCTTTGCTTGGATGTCCGTAAGAATTATTTACACCGCTGCTTACAATTGCCAAACTCGGATTTACTTTCTTTAAAAATTCTAATGTGGAAGAAGTTTTTGAACCGTGATGCGCTAATTTTAAAATATCTGCGCTAATATTTTCATTGGACAATAAAATTTCCTGTTCAGCATTTTTTTCGATATCACCCGTAAACAAAATATCTTTTCCTTCCAGATTTAATTTTAGAACCAAAGAAGTATCGTTGTTATTTTCAGCCTTGGTATTTTCAAAAGGATACAAACAATAAAAATCCGCCTTATTAAATTTCAAATCATCGCCCGATTTCAAATAATAAATTGGTACAGAAAATTTTTCTGCTTCCAAAATTAATTTTTGTGATAAATCATCGTCAGAAATTTTTTCAGACAAAAAAATTTGCCCAACATTTTTTTTGCTTAATAATTCAATTATACCAATAATATGGTCGGCATCGCTGTGAGAAACAAAAACTGCATCAACATAATTTTTTGCTTTGTAATCCAAATACGGAACAAGAATATTTACGCCGGTATTGTTTCCAATATCCTGAGTTCTTTTGCCGCCGCCGTCAATTATAAAAGTTTGCCCGCTGTTTACAACAAAACAATCTCCCTGCCCTACATCGAGCATAACAATTTCTGATGCCTTTGGAAAAAATATTGCAATAACAATACAAAATGCAAAAAAAATTGAATAGCAAGCAAAATATTTTTTAGCGCTAGTAAATTTTTCATTGAAGCTACTTAGCATAAATATGAGCAAAAAAATCCAAACTAAATAAAAAATTATAAAGGCAAAATTTACGTACCCAACTAATATTTTTGAAAATGGTAGCGCAATAAAAATTTGGCTGACTTTCTCATAAAACCTAAGCAATAAAAAAATGGGCGCAGATAAAAAACTTGATGCCTCAATGCAAAACAATCCAATAATTCCTACAGCAAATCCCAATATGACAACGAGCGATATGTTTGGCAAAACAAACAAATTTACAAAAATGCTGTACGGTGTAAAATAATAAAAATAATAGAGTGTAACAACAAAAGTAAATAAAGATGCAGCAATTGATGCCGAAAAATATTTTTCAACAAATCTATTTTTAAGAAAAAGATTAAGCTCTGGAATTTTTAATGCCGCCAGCGAAAATCCTCTTTGAATTGCAAAATTGCAAGTTGCAATTCCAAACACTGCCCCAAACGAATATTCAAAGCCAACATCAAAAATATAAAATGGGTTATACATAAGAAGGATTAAAGCTGCAAATGATAATGAAGTAATTAAATCGCGCTCACGATAAATTATATCTCCAATAATTATAATAGACGCCATAATTACCGCACGTACTGTCGAAACACTCGAACCTGTCATTATGCAATATAAAATCAACAACAAAATTGAAATAAAACCAGACGTCTTTTGACTGCATAAAAATCTCAATAAAAAATTAAAGGCCAAAGCTACGATAGAAATATGCAATCCTGAAATTGCAAGAATGTGATAAATGCCAGCCGTTTTGTATAACTCACTTGTGTAATCATCTAAATCCGATTTATCACCAATAATCATTGATTTAATAATAGAAGCTTCTTTGCTCTGAAAGATCGTATCGTAAACATCACCCAAATTATTTCTAAATTGCTCAAGATGGTAAAGCAAATGATTTTCTATTTGCCCATTTTCAATTTTATTAGGAAACATTTTATAAAAAAGTAAATGCGTACGAAAATAATTTTCTTCGTCAAAGCCACCTGGATTTCTTTTTTTACTTGGCAACAATAATTTGCCAGACATAGTAATTTTTTCGCCCATATTTGCAAGTTGTTCTTTATCGTCTGAAAAATAAACTTGTATATTAAAACTTTTCTCGATTGAATTTCCATCGCCCGTTTCAAAATTTAGAGTCTTGACTATCGCACGATGATAATTTCTTATCGGCCCTACATTCTTCACTATCCCCGTAACAATTATATTTTTATTTATAAATTCGTCAGGCAATAAAGTTTTAGAAAATTGAGTGCGACCAACTCCACAAAAAAATATCACAAAAAACAACAGCATTGATTTTATTCCATATTTATAATAAATAAAAATCAATGCTGAAAAAATAATTCCTACTGCAAAAATAAAATTAGTTAATTGCGATAAAACAATCCCTAAAATAAAAAACAGTACGCAAATGAATAATGGACGCTTCATTTTTCTTCACGCTTTATAATTTTTTCATTGCGCTCAATCGGTTTATTTAAATCAAAAATCCATGCAGGCTGATTTGTTTTCTCAGACTCAATAAGAAATTGAACTTTATTTATATTTTCAAGCTCGGTCAATGAATTTACAATTGAGTATAATGCAAACTTTTGGCTTTCACTATCATTATTCTTGTTTGCAAATTCACCACTTAAACTTACGTAACAAATGCCTTCATCAGTTTTTATATCATGGATTTTAGTTTCAGGTGGAACAGTTGCAGACAAATCCGAATTTATTGGTCCCGATATTATTTGTTCCAATACGTATCTTTCAAGAGGTTGATTCGGATTTATATTTATCATGCGTTCCTCACACGATAATTTATTTTTATCGCGAAAATACAATTTAACAAGATACAAATCAGTTTTTTCATCAGAAATTTGCGGATTAATAACAACGTTTGTACGATTTAACCCTCCCATAGATGAACCATCACTTTTTTTTAATGGCTGAGAATCTACAAATATAATTACATTATCGACAAAATCTAAACTTGTCAAAGTCCAAACGAGAGAACTGCGAAAAAAAAGTTCGTCCTGCGCATTCAAATTATTGTACTCATTTGAAAAATTTATTTGCGCAGACCTATCATCATTTAATTCAATATCTATAACTTTTAAATTTGTAATAGGAAATGCAGATAAATTTTTACTTTTTGGGCCTTCATACAAAATATTTATTGCGTCGGACAAAATCTTTTTATTGTCACTATCTGAAATGCTTCGATACTCCTGCTCGATTAAATTTTCAACCAAATTAGGAAAATAAGTTTCAATTTTCACACGGTCAATTGTTTTGCTATTTATTATGCTAAATATAAAAAGACTGCAAAATACAGCAATGCAAATCAAAATTATAACAACTAGATTATTTTTATTCATTGTCCATCCCACCAAAACAATTCTCTTTTTTTAATAATATCACATATGCAAAAATATTTATAAAATCATGTTGCTAAATAATCTTTTAAGTCGTATAATAATTTCAAGCAACAAAAAATTTGAAAGGAGAAAACAAAATGATTTTTTGGGCATTATTTTTATTACTACTTGGAATTTTATTTTTTGCTGTAGAAATATTTGTACCGGGATTTGGAATTTTTGGCGCGTTTAGTTTCATTTCTATCACTGCATCATTTTTTATAATTTTTATTTATGTACCATATGGATTTTTTGTAGTCGCAGCCCAATTAATTTTGCTTATCATAGCTTCCATTATATTGATTCACGTTATCAAAAAGCATAAAATCATTAATAGACTGATTTTAAGCGAAAATCTCAACGATGATAAAAAAATAAACCCCGATTCATTTTTAAACAAAGTTGGTATTACAACTACTATGCTTAAACCATCGGGATTTGTCAAATTTGACAATGATACCGTTGAAGTATATTCGCAATCAGGTTTAATTAAACCTAATGTGAATGTAAAAGTAACTCAGGTTTATAATAAAAAAATTTTTGTTGATAAAATTTAGTTTTTATTGGAGGTATGTTTATGAATATTTTCGGTATGTTTTTCATTATGTTTTTTATTATAATTGTTTTTGCTTTGTTGTCTTTCTTGATTAATATTATTCCTATAGGTCTTTGGATTTCAGCTGCAGCCGCTGGTGTTAACATTAGCCTTGCTTCATTGATTGGAATGCGTCTTAGGAGAACTAACGTCAATATAATTATAAAAGCTACAATAAAAGGTACAAAGGCTGGTTTGGATTTGTCAATGTCACAACTTGAATCACATTATTTATCAGGCGGAAAAGTCGATAATGTAGTCGATGCATTAATTGCTGCACATCGCGCAAATTTAGATTTGTCATTTGAAAGAGCTGCCGCAATAGATTTGGCAGGTCGCGATGTTTTTGAAGCTGTAAGAATGAGCGTTACTCCTAAAATTATTGAAACACCTTGTATTTCTGCTGTTGCTATCGACGGTATTGAAGTTAAAGTTATTGCAAGAGTTACAGTTCGCGCAAATATTGCAAGGTTAGTCGGAGGAGCCGGTGAAGAAACAATAATAGCACGTGTAGGCGAAGGAATTGTAACCACGCTTGGTTCTTCGCAAAGTCATAAAGATGTATTGGAAAACCCAGACAAAATTTCGCAGACAGTTCTTGCAAAAGGACTTGATTCAGGTACAGCATTTGAAATACTTTCAATTGATATAGCAGATATAGACATAGGAAGAAACATTGGGGCTCACTTGCAAATTCAGCAAGCTGAAGCAGATAAACAAATAGCGCAGGCAAAGGCAGAAGAGCGCCGTGCATTAGCCATTGCAAAAGAACAAGAAATGAAAGCGTACGTAGAGGAAATGCGAGCAAAAGTAGTTGAATCAGAAGCACAAGTTCCGCTTGCAATAGCCGAAGCATTCCAAAAAGGAAACATATGTGTTGGCGAATACTATAATTTAGAAAATAAGCTAGCAGATACAAGAATGAGAGATGCAATAAGTAAAATAAAGGATGTAAATATAAATCTTGAAAACAAAAACAATAATCAAAGTGAAAGTAAAAAGAGTACAAAAAAAAGCGATAATCCCGAAGCTAATTAATTTCAATTAATCGATAACTTTCACCATGGGCTAAATTTTTAGAGATGTTAATCCAAACGGCAAAGTCCGGAATAATATCTTTAATAAATTTAGCCCATTCTATAATGCAAATACCGTCGCCGTAAAAATAATCTTCATAATTTGTATAATCCATTTCATCTAGTGAAGAAATTCTGTATACATCAAAATGATATAATTTAATCGGTCCGTTGTATTCATTTACAATACTAAAAGTTGGGCTAGATACACTATCTTTAATTCCAATGGCATTTGCAAAAGCACTGACAAAAAAAGTTTTGCCACTGCCAAGTTCACCGTCCATACAAAAAATATTGCCGGGCTTTGCATTTTTAGCAATCTTTTCAGCAATTTTTTTAGTGTCGAATTCAGATAAGCTTGTATATATCATAATTAACCACCAAAAATATTTTAGCATAAAAAAAATAGAGAATGCGGGTGAAAAATTAGTGAATGATTTTTTAAAAGGAATTAGCCTAATTACGCAGATAGGCATAAATTTATTTATTACAATTTTTTTAGGACTAATGGCGGGAAAATTTTTAGATAATCTATTTAATACAAAACCAATATTTCTTATTATATTTATTTTGCTAGGGATAGCAGCTGCATTTAGAAATTTATTTATTATGACGAAAAAATATTTTAAATGAGGTGCAAAAGTTGTTTAAATTATCAAAAACTGGTTTCGATATGCTCAAAAATATTTTGTATATATTTTTTATTGCACTTTTGGGTGCTTTTTTTATGCAAAATCATTTCGCATACATAATAGGGTTAATATTAGGAATAATTTTTGCTATAATAAAATTGTTGCATTTGGAAAGGTCAATAAATAATTCATTGGATATGGACTCTCAAAATGCAAAAAATTATGTTTTTGCTCAATACATGTTTAGATATTTAATTAGCGCACTGGTTTTATTTGTTGTCTTGACAAACAAATATATCAGTACAATTGGATTCATTATCGGATTACTTTCATTACAAATTTCTGCTTACATTACCGGTTTTAAAAAAAAGGAGTAATTAAAATGGATTTTAATAATAAAGTTTATACCATTGTAAAAATTTTTGGTATAGACATTTGGATTACAGAAACTTTAGTTAACACTTGGATAATAATTCTATTTTTGTCTATATTTGCCGTGACAGTTAATATTTTATTGAAAAAATTTGATTCAATACCTCGTGGCTTTCAAAATTTTATCGAATTGATTGTTGAATCCATCGACAACATGACCAAAAGCAATATGGGTGAAGAATATTCGTATTTTGCCGGATGGTTCTTTAGTGTATTTGCTTTTCTTTTGTGTTCAAATTTATCGGGATTAGTCGGATTACGGCCTCCTACTGCAGATTTGGCTACAACTTTGACATTTGCACTTATAACATTTTTTTTAATTCACCTAATGGGAATAGTAACTGGCGGCAAAAAATATTTTAAATCATACATTGAACCATTTCCTTTGCTTTTGCCAATAAACATTATAGGAGAAATTGCTACGCCTATTTCGTTAAGCTTTCGTTTATTCGGAAATATTTTTGGCGGCCTTGTAATAACAGGAATGATATATTCACTCTTTCCATTAATTTTAAAATTGGGATTGCCTGGTATATTTCATATATATTTTGACGTATTTGCAGGTGTATTGCAGGCATTTATTTTCGTAATATTAAGCATGACTTTTATAAAAGATAAGATTCCCGATTGATTTTTTCAACTATCTCAATAACAATAAAAAATCTCAAGCATTTGCTTGAGATTTTTTTGTTGTGTAATCAAAATTATTTTCGCTTTAACAATTTATTACTCTTTTTTTGTTCCAACTTTCGTTATACCACGCACTGATTTATAGTAACTTGAATTAACAAGAATTTTGTCTACTTGCTTACCGTTTTCATAAACAATCTTATATAATTTATATCTGTAACCCTTTTTCGACTGCTTAACTATTTGTTTTTCGCCTTCTTTTAATTCATCTGTATAAATAATTGTTTCGGCTGGTGGCTGAATTGTTTCAACCAAGGCATTTTCAAATTTTATTTTGCGTGAAGATGAGCGACTTTCTGCTCCGTATATTTTTATTGTCAAACTGTTCGAATTTATTATGCTTTCTATCAATATTGGAGATTTGGTTGAGTTTTTAAATTTAAAATCTATATAATCACCCGCTAGTGTCGCATCATATCCATAATCTACATATCCAACTTTTAAAGAATGATTTTGTCTTTGCGTCACGGTTAATTCAGAAAACAAAACAGCATTATATAAAGCAGTTGAAACCTGGCAAATCCCGCCGCCTAAATCATCAACAATTTCCCCACCAACTATAACTGGAGCATTTTTATAACCATTTTTAAATGTGAAAGGTTTTAATGCATCATTTGTAGAAAATATTTCAGATGGATACACTACACAATTATTTATTTTTTGTGCAGCATTAATTATATTTGTATTTCGGTCCGGATTATTTGCATTAAATTTTGTAGTAAATGAACCGAGAACATCTTTTACATTATCGAATGCATCTTCATTGTACAAAGGTTTGATGCTTTCAAAAATTAATTCGACAGTACCAGCACTTTTTTCATCTAACAATTTTTTTAATGCTGGATACGTTGCGTCCAAATCTAACTTGCGACCATTTTCCCCAGCTGTTACAACAAATTTATTATTTACACGGCTAATCGATGCATTAACTGGTTTAACATAAACCTTACTTTCAAGCTCGCCCAATTTTGATTTTACAAACTCTTCATTAAATCCATAAGCTGCAGTAATTTTAACTGGATTGTCCTTTAATTTAACAATTTGCTCGTATCTTTTTAAAAGTGGTCCATATCTTGCATAATCATAAGCTTTTTGAACCGCATCTTTAATATCATAAGCAGCGTTAAAATCTTTAAATGAAAATTTGTATTCATTATCTTTATCAGTAAAAACAATTATATTTTCACTTATTGGTTTTTGAAGTAGCTGATCAATTTTTTTGAGTGCACTTTCTTTGTCCAAGCCTCCTACATCAATTTCATTAATAAAGATATTTTTGTATATAGAGTCAACTTGCACAACGCTAACTATTTTTTTATAAGACATTCTTGCAATAATTGCAATTATTGTACACGATACTAAAAATATCACTAAAAAAGTTAGCAAACGTTTCTTATTTTTATGGTGAGATTTTTTTTTGGTCATAATTTATTACTCCTGCAATAAATATTTCTTATCAAGATTATAATTTAAAAGCTTTCCAAAATCAATTTCATTTAAATAAATTAAATAAGTATGTTATAATTTGGCTGCAGTAAAAATTATTTATGGAGATGATGAAATTTGATAGACGTAAAAAATTTAACAAAGCGTTACGGTAAAAATATTGCTATTGAAAATCTTAACTTCACTGTAAATAAAAATGAAATTGTGGGATTTTTAGGCCCAAACGGTGCCGGTAAAACTACTACTATGAATATTATTACCGGTTATATTGCACCAAGCTTTGGCGATGTATTGATTAATAATATAAATATTATTGATTCACCTATAAAAGCTAAAAAAATTATTGGCTACCTTCCAGATAATCCACCACTTTATCCTGATATGAAAGTTATTGAGTATTTGAATTTTGTAAATGAATTAAAAAATGCACACGCTAATAAAAATCAAATTAAAGAAATTATAGAGCGATTAAAAATTTCAGACGTAACTGAAAAATTAATAAGAAATTTATCTAAAGGATACAGACAAAGAGTTGGATTAGCTCAAGCATTAATAGGTAATCCCGAAGTTTTAATTTTAGATGAGCCAACTTCTGGCCTCGATCCAAAACAAATTATTGAAATGCGAAATTTAATAGTTTCTTTAAAATCAGACCATACAATTTTATTAAGTTCGCATATTTTATCTGAAATAAATGCGATAGCCGACAGAGTTATTATTATAAACAAAGGAAAAATTGTTGCAGACAATACTCCGTCTCAACTTTCAAAAAATCTTATGCATGGCAAAAAAATTATTGTCAGGATTCGAGGCAATGAAAAAAACATTCTGCCCAATATAGAAAAAAATCCTAAATTTAAATGTATTGATGTTAAAAAAAATGTTGAACCAAATTGCATAGACATAGTTATTGAAAATAAAAACATTGAATTTGATTTGCGTGAACAATTTTTTAATTTTGCTGTTGAAAACAAATTAATCCTTATCATGATGAAACCATTTGATATGTCACTCGAAGAAGTATTTTTACAAGTTACGGATGAAAATCAAATTGATTGCGAAATTGAAAAAACTGATGAAGAACAAAATAATTCTGATAATCAGAAAAATAATGAATCGGAAAATAAGGAGGTTGAATAAAAATGTTGGCTGTATTAAAAAAAGAATTGCTCTCATATTTTAATTGCTTAAGTGGGTATGTCTTCCTCACATTTTTTATTTTTATCAGTGCTTTATATTTCTCATTCATTAATATTTTTCAAGCTCTGCCTGATTATCAATATGTAATTTCAAATACAACCATTATGTTTTTAATAATAATTCCTCTTTTGACAATGAAGTTGTATTCCGAAGAAGCAAAAAATAAAACAGATCAGTTATTATTTACTGCTCCTGTTTCCATTACAAAAATAACTTTGGGCAAATATTTTGCAGCTGTGATTTTATTTTTGTTCGCACTTATACTAACTACTATATTTCCTATTGTGTTAAGTTTTTATGCAAGTTTGCCAGTTGCTCAAATTTTTGGAACATACTTGGGTTATTTTTTACTGGGAGCTTGTTTTATATCCGTTGGAATATTTATTTCTGCATTATCTGAAAACCAAATTGCTGTTTCAATTTCAACATTTGCTATTATTTTTTTATTTTATGTATTGGATAGTTTTGCTTTAAACCTTCCAACTGGCAAAATTTCATCTGCAATATTTATTTTATGTCTTATAATTTTATTAAGTTACCTAATTTACAATCGAACAAAAAATTTTTTTGTACCATTAATATGTTTTGTAATCGGTTTATTGAGTTTGATAGTTGCTTATTTTTTTGACTTAAATATATTTGATTCTGCTATATATAAAATTTTAAGTTGGTTCTCTTTGCTTTCGCACTTTAATAATTTTGGCAATGGCATTTTGAATTTATCCGATATAGTTTATTATGTCTCATTTATAATTTTATTTTTATTTCTGACTGTAAATACAATTGAAAAACGCAGATGGTAAAGGAGGAAATTATTTTGAAAAAACAAATAAAGTATGGATTAAAATCAAGTATTACAATTTTAATTGTGATAGCTTTTTTAATTTGCCTAAATTTGTTCGTAAATAAGTTTGATTTAAAATACGATCTGACAAAAGAAAAATTATATACTGTGTCCGAGCAAACAAAAAAAATTATAGACAATGTCAATCAAAAAATAAATATTTATGTTTTAGCGTCAAAAGAAAATACAAATCTAATAACAACAAAATTAATTGAGCAATACAAAACAAAAAACATAAATGTTGAATACAAAGATACTGAAAAATATCCAGACTTTGTAAAAAAATTTGAGACTACAGATCAAATTTCGCCAAATAGTATTATTGTAAGTGGTGAAAATAAATATAAAGTTATAGACTTTAATGATTTAGTAAGTTATGATTATGACTATTCCACATTTCAAACAAAAGTTAAAAGTATAGACGTTGAACCTGAACTCACTAATGCAATAAGATATGTAACAAGCAATCAAACTCCTGTAATTTATAAATTAATAGGTCACGGCGAACAAAATTTAAATGAAGATTATAAAAAACAAATTGAGCTTGCAAATTATGAAATAAAAGATTTAGATCTCATAGGCCAAACAAAAATACCAGACGATTGCAAAATAATTTTTATTACCACACCTCAAAGAGATTGGACGCAAGAAGAAATGCAAGCAATAGATAAATTTTTACAAGATGGCAGCGCAATATTTTGCATTGATTATGTTAAAGATGAATTTATAAATATGACAAGTCTAATGAAAAAATATAACTTTGAATTTGGCAAATCAATTATTATTGAAAACAATAGTTCGAATTTCACTGGCAACAATAATTTATATTTAATACCTAATTACACAGAAAATGAAATTTCTCATGAGTTTGAAGAAAAACATTACAAATTACTTGTACCATTTTGCCAAAATATTTTTATAAATGATGATGAAAACATTAAAGCATTACTCGAATCATCTGATAATTCTTACGGCAAAACAAATTTGGAATCGCAGTCAATAACAAAAGAAGCAAATGATATTGACGGCCCATTAAATATTGCTGTATTGGCAGAGAAAGAAAATTCTAAAATAATTGCCATTGGTTCAACAAGCATATTAGATTCAAATATAAATTCTTATGTTGGCGGAACAAACTGTGATTTTATAATCAGTTCAATAAATTATTTAAATGGTCAAAGCGATAATTTATATATACCACCAAAAACTCACGAAACAAATCACATTAACTTTACGCAAAAACAAATAATTTTAATATCGACAGCTAGCACGCTTTTATTTCCATGCATAATATTTATAATAGGAATAGTTATAATCAGAAAGCGCCGCCAAAAATAAAAAATAAAAAATAAAAAATCAGGCAAAGTTCTGATTTTTTTATGCAAGCTTTATTAAGCTTTTTACAAATCATAATTCCCCTTGTTTAATAATATTATTAAGCAGGGGGAATTGATTTATGCGAAAGATTTCTAAAAATAAAATTAAAAAAACTATAACAAGTATGCTTGAATTGCCTAAAGAAATTGTATTCAATCTCCCTCTTATTACTGTTATAGGCAATGAAGAAATTAATATTGAAAATTATAAAGGCATTATTGAATATAATTTGGAACGTATAAGAATAAATACTTCTTGCGGTATTATAAAGATTGAGGGTAAAAAGCTTTCACTTAAACAAATTACAGCTGAAAATATTTGCGTTAATGGCTCTATTTCTAAATTGGAATATATTTTATAAAACTTATAAACGTTTTAAATGTGGAGGCATAAAAAATGTTACTTCGTATCTATAATTTTTTTAAAGGCTATATTAAAATTGAGGTAAGTGGTTTTTCAGTTGAGAGATTCGTAAATTTGGCTACCTATAATGGAATTTATTTATGGGATATAAAAAGAAGTAATAATGGCGCAATTATAAAAGTCTCGATAAAAGGATTCAAACTGCTTAAAAAATACGCTAAAAAAACTGGCTGTAAAATTAAAATTTTAAATAAGTGTGGCCTTCCTTTTAAAATCTATAGATACAAGAAAAGAAAAATATTTGCCGGCGGTTTAATTTTTTTTGTCATTTCTCTTTATTTATTATCTTCTTTCATTTGGCTAATAAAAATTGATGGCAATGAACGCATTAATTCTGAAGATTTATTAAGATTTTGTGAGAAACAAAATCTTAAAATTGGCACATTTAAACCTACGATTAATTCGAAGCTTCTCGAAAAACAACTATTAAATAATTTTTCAGACATATCATGGATAAATATAAAAATAACTGGAACGCGCGCAATTATCCAATTAAAAGAAACAATACCAAAGCAAAAGATTATTGATCGCAATACTCCATGCAATATAGTTGCTTCAAAAGATGGATTAATTTTGAACGTAACTACCAGCTCTGGAACACCAATGGTTAAACAAAAAGATGTTGTGAAAAAAGGAGATATATTAGTTTCTGGGGAAGTTACAATTGAGAACAATAATTTAGAAAGCAGTGAGCCAACAACAGAATATGTACATGCTAAAGCACAGGTTGATGCAAAAACTTATTACCAAATAAATTTTGAAATACCGTACAAGTACACACAAAAAAAATATACGGGAAAAACAAAAAAAATTTATGAAATCGAATGCTTTAATAAAAAATTAAAATTTTTTTCAGGAATTAAGTATGCAAATTATGATAAAATTACTCAGGTAAAACAATTAAACATAACAAATGATTATCCACTACCAATAAAAATTTTTATCAATAATTACAAAGAATTTGTGCCAATTGAAAAAAAGCGGTCCATCGAACAAGCAAAAGATTTAGCAGATAAAATAGTTACAGCAAGAATTATACGCGAGTTTGATTTAGACACTGATATTTACGATAAGCAATATAAATTTACAAACACTACCGATTCTTTGAAAGTCGAAACTTTAATTAGTACTGTCGAAAGAATTGATAAACAGGTTGAATTGGAGTAAAATAAATGAATGATGAAAAATATCAAAAAGAAATATTGAGAGTTGCAAAATTAAATCATTATGAAAATCAATTTTATTCACAAGGTGCAAAATTTATTGCTGGAGTAGATGAAGTTGGTCGCGGTCCACTTGCTGGTCCCGTTTATGCATGCGCAGTAATTTTACCAAAGGATTTATTTATTGCGCGCATAAACGATTCAAAAAAGTTGTCGGCAAAAACTCGTGAATTATTAGATACGCAAATTAAAAATACCGCAATCGATTTTGCAATAGGCATTGCTGATGAAAAAGTAATTGATGAAATAAATATCTATAATGCAACGTGTTTGGCAATGAAAAAAGCAGTTGAAAATTTGCGCGTTAAACCAGATTACATATTGGCAGACGCAATGAAAATCCCAAATATCAATATCCCTCAATTATCTATCATAAAAGGCGATACGTTAAGTATTTCAATTGCTGCAGCAAGTATTATTGCAAAAGTTGCGCGCGACAAGTTTATGATTGATTTAAATAAAAAATATCCAGTATACAATTTTGATAAAAATAAGGGATACGGTACGAAATATCACATCCAAGCTATAAAAAATTACGGAATTTGTGATTTGCATCGCAAAAGTTTTTTGAAGAATATTTTGTCCAAGGAGTGTTTGAATTGAATTTGCTCGATATTTTAAAAGGTGTTGAATACAAAATTTTGCAAGGCTCTTATTGCCAAATAAAAAACATGACCATTGATTCACGTCAAGTTGTTGACGGTTCAATGTTTTTTTGTATACGCGGCTTGCATGTTGACGGACATAATTTCATAAATGAAGTTTGTGAGCAAGGTGCAAAATGCGTTGTCATTGACAGAAATGATTTAAATATTTTCCCAAGGTCCTTGACCGTAATAAAGGTTGAGAACGTAAGAAAAGCACTTGCTTTTTGTAGCGCCAACTTCTTTAAAAATCCATCCAATAATATGAATATGATAGGAATTACCGGCACGAACGGCAAAACTTCTACAACATATTTTATTGAAGCAATTTTGCGTCAATACAATCACAACGTTGGTATAATTGGAACGATAGATTCCAAAATAAACGGTGAGCACATAAATATTTATTATGCTGCACCAACTACACCCGATGCAATTGAATTACAAAAGATTTTAGCTTACATGAATGAAAAAAATGTTGATGATGTAGTAATGGAAGTATCGTCTCATTCACTGGCTTTACATAAAGTTGATTCAATCAAATTTAAAATTGGTGCATTTACAAATTTATCTCAAGATCATTTGGATTTTCACAAGAACATGGATGATTATCTGCACGCAAAATCTTTATTATTTAATATGTGCCAGGTAGGCGTTATAAATTCTGACGATGCAGCATCAGATTATATTTTGAAAAATTCAAGTTGTAAATTTGTAACATACGGTGTAAATTCAGTTTGTGATTTTCGCGCCCAAAATATAATTTGCAATGAAGATTGCGTAAGCTTTGACATAATTTTAAACGGACACACAGAAAAATTTTTTGTTCCAATTCCAGGAATGTTTACTGTTTACAATTCGCTTTGCGCAATTTCAAGTGCCTCCATTATGAATATACCGATTGAAATTATCAAAACTGCACTTTCAAAAATGAAAAATGTTCCGGGTAGAATGCAGCGCGTTCAATCCCAAAATTATAATGTAATTGTAGATTACGCGCATTCTCCAGACAGTCTCGAAAATGTTCTAAAATCTATCCGCCAATTTAAAAAAGGCAATTTAATAACTGTATTTGGATGTGGCGGAGATCGCGATAAATCCAAACGTTCTGTAATGGGTAAAATAGCAAGCCAATTTTCAGACTATTGCATAATAACTTCTGATAATCCGCGCACAGAATCTCCCATGCAAATAATAAATGAAATAGAAAAAGGCATTGTTGATTGTAAATATGAAAAAATAGAAGACAGATATGAAGCAATAAAAAGAGCTATAGAAATTGCAAATAAAAATGATATTGTATTGATAGCAGGCAAGGGCCATGAAAATTATCAGATTTTTGCAGACCGCACAATACATTTCGACGATGTTGAAACCGCACTCAAAATTTTAGATGGGAGATAGAGCTTATGAAAAAAATTTTAGTAAAAGATATAGTAAAAGCAGTAGGTGGAAAATTTTATGGCAATGAAAAAATTCTTCAATGCTATATATCGAATATAAATACAGACTCACGAAAAAAAATACATGATTCATTATTTATTCCGATAGTAGGAAAAAAATATGACGCACACGATTTTATTGATCAAGCATTTTCAAATTGTGCCGTGTGTGTTCTATCAGAAAAAATTTTGGGGCAAGACCAAAATTTTATTAAAGTCAATTCAACAAATCAAGCATTATTGGATTTGGCTGAATTCTACAGAAGTTTATTTGATATAAAAGTTGTGGCCATTACAGGAAGTTGCGGCAAGACTACTACAAAAGATATGATTGCAAATGTCCTTTCCCAATCGTATAATGTAGTCAAAACACAAGGAAATTTTAATAATCAAATTGGATTGCCGCTGACAATCTTTGAAATAGAAGACGATACCCAAATTCTTGTTTTAGAGATGGGAACGAATCATTTTGGTGAAATAAATTCATTGAGTAAAGTTGCAAGACCTAATGTTTGCGTTATTACAAACATCGGTGTTTCACACATAGAAAATTTTCATTCGCAAGAAGGAATTTTAAAAGCAAAGTGTGAAATTTTTGATTATGCATACGAAAATTTTCTTGCAGTACTTAATGGAGATGATGAGTATCTAAAAAAAATTAAATTGCAAAATGTAATTTATTACGGCTTTGATGTATTAAACAATATTTTTGCATATGACATCAAAGACGAATCATTTTCTGTAAATATTTTGCAAGATAGAATAAATTTGAATTGCCACGGTAAATTCATGATTAAAAACGCACTGGCTGCAATTGCAATTGGTAAATATTTTAATATGCCTGATGAAAAAATAAAATATGGTCTGGAAAATTTTAAAGCCTCGCATATGCGGATGGAATTTTTGCATTCCAAAAACAATCTCACAATAATAAATGATGTTTATAATGCGAGTCCTGACTCAATGAAATCGTCAATTGACGTATTAAGTAATATCGATTCAAAAAATAAAGCATGCATATTAGGAGATATGTTTGAATTGGGCGATATGGCGCCAAAATTTCATTTTGAAATAGGGAAATATTTATCAGACAAAAAAATTGATTTAGTGATTTGTATCGGCAAGTTGGCAAAAAATATTTTCGATGGTTTAAACAGCAATATTAATAAAAAATATTACAAAACCAAAGATGAATTTTTTAATGACATAAAAAATATTCTTTGGAATGATTCATGTGTTTTACTAAAAGCTTCACGAGCTATGCACTTTGAAGATATTATAGATAAACTAATGAGGTGATTTTATGCAACCAATGATGCTTGTTTATTCAGTAGTAATTTCTTTTGTAATAAATATATTGATTTGCCCTTTCATGATAAAATATTTGCGAATATTAAAATTTGGGCAGCAAGTTAGAAATGATGGCCCTAAAACTCATTTAAAAAAGGCAAATACTCCTACAATGGGTGGAATAATATTTTTAATAAGTATGACGATAACGTCATTATTTTTTTTGCGCAATAACCACGAAGGTATTTTAGTTTTGCTAAGTACAATTGGATTTGGTTTGATAGGATTTACCGATGATTTTATAAAAATAATTAAAAAACGTTCGCTAGGACTTCATGCATATCAAAAAATTATTTTGCAAATTATTATGGTTGCTTTTTTTTTGCTGTTTATAAATAAATTCTTGCCAGAACAAAATTATTCACAAATTTATATCCCATTTGTATCTAAAAAATTTTTGGAGCTTGGTATTTTTTTTATACCTTTTATTTTTTTTGTCTTTATTGGTACTGTAAATGCTGTAAATTTAACTGATGGCTTGGATGGATTAGCAGCTGGAGTTACGGTGTTGGTCTCAATATTTTTTATGTATATCGCTTTAAAATTTAATAATCCATTGTGTTTAATTGCAGGTAGTGTTGTTGGAAGTTTATTTAGCTTTTTACTGTTTAATTCATATCCGGCAAAAGTTTTTATGGGAGATGCAGGCGCATTTGCTTTGGGCGGATTTATTGCCTCAATTGCTATTGTTTTAAAAGCACCACTGTTTTTAATTATTGTCGGCATTATTTATATTGCAGAAGCTTTGTCTGTAATAATCCAAGTTGCCTATTTCAAGATTACGCACGGAAAAAGATTTTTCAAAATGGCTCCCATTCATCATCATTTTGAATTATGTGGCTGGAGCGAAACAAAAGTTGTTGCTATGTTTTATCTTGTTACAGCAATTATGTGTTTAATCGGATTAGTTGCTTTTAAATTTTAATATATGGATGTATTATTTTTAAATAAAATTTTTCATAAAAGCTTCTTCAATGGAGCATTTATGTTTTTTTTTGTAAAAATAAAGAAGAAATTTTTAATATTTCTTCTGCAAACAAAATGATTTTATTTTAATACACGTGGAGGAATTTGAAATGGATTTAAAAAACAAAAAAGTATTAGTTTGTGGGCTTGGCGTAAGCGGTATAGCTTCTGCTGCTCTTTTAAAAAAGTTAGGAGCATCTGTAACTGTTTCAGATATTCGCAGCGAAGATAAACTTGATTTAGCAGCTCTGCAAGATGTAAACGTTTATGTCGGCAAAAATCCCGATGACATTATAAACAAGCAAGACTTAATAGTAATAAGTCCAGGAATTTCAACTGATTTGCCATTTGTAAAACTGGCTCATGAATTAAATATACCTGTTTGGTCAGAAATAGAATTGGCGTATCGAGTTAGCAAAGCACCAATAATTGCAATCACCGGCACAAATGGCAAAACGACAACAACAGCTTTGACTGGCGAAATTATAAAAAATTACTATAAAAATTCGCTTGTTGCCGGCAATATCGGTATACCACTTACAGAAAATATTTATAATGTTCCTAAAGATGATTATGTTGTTGCAGAAATAAGTAGCTTTCAATTAGAAACAATAGATTTATTTTGCCCAAAGGTAAGTGCAATTTTAAACATCACTCCAGATCATCTCAACCGCCACAAAACTTTTGAAAACTATTGCATGGCAAAAGCTAAAGTTTTTCAAAATCAAACTGAAAATGATTATACCGTTTTAAATTTTGATGATAAATTGTGTAGGCAACTTGCTTCAAAAACTGAAGCGCATGTTATTTTTTTTAGTGTTGAAAATAAATTAGACGAGGGAGTATTTTTAGACGAAGGCAAAATAAAAATCCATTTTAAAAATATAAATGAAACTTTAATGGATGCAAAGCAGATAAATTTATTAGGCAAACATAATATTTCAAATGTACTAGCTGCAGTTGCAATTTCGGTATGTGTTGACGTACCATTGAATATAATTTATAATACCATCAAGGATTTCAAAGCCGTATCGCACAGATTAGAATTCGTGCGCGAAATTAACGGCATTAAATTTTATAATGATTCTAAAGCAACAAATGTCGATTCTGCAGTAAAAGCACTACAAGCAATTGAAACTCCCATTATTTTAATTGGTGGTGGCTACGACAAAAATGTTGACTTTTACGATTGGATCAAGGCATTCAAAAATGTATGCAGGTTAATTTTAATTGGGCAAGTTAAAGAAAAAATTGCTAAACAGTGTGAAGAACTTGGATTCTTTGATTATGTAATGTGTCAAACTTTTGAAGATGCCGTTAAAAAATCATTTGAAATTGCAAAATCGAATGATAGTGTATTATTATCTCCAGCTTGTGCAAGTTGGGATATGTTTAGCAATTTTGAAAAACGTGGCGATTTATTTAAATCAATCGTTAATTCATTGGCTTAAGAGGTGTAAGTATGTCCACTTGTAGTTTAAAGCCTACAAAAGCTAAAAATGATAAAATCTATGTCGGAAATTTTGATTATACAATATTATTTACCGTAATTTTATTGGTCATGTTCGGCATAATCATGATTTTTAGTGCAAGCAGTTACGTTGCCTCAACCCGTAGTGAATATGGTTACGATATGTTTTTGTTTTTAAAAAAACAAACGTTTGCTGTCATATTAGGTTTTTTTGTTATGTTCTTTATGGCAAATTTTAATTACAGAAATTTGCAAAAGTTTTCATTGCCTCTTTATCTTCTTGCAAATGGATTATTGATTTTTGTATTTCTGTTTGGAGTTGTGAAAAAAGGGGCAAAGCGTTGGATTAATTTGCCGCTTGTTGGTTCGTTCCAACCTTCAGAATTAGCAAAGGTCGCAATTATTTTATTTATCTCATACATAATCGCAAACAACAAAAATATTTTAAAGACAATGAGTGGACATATTTTTTGCGGATTTTTTCTCGGCATTACTGTAGTTTTAATAGCAGTCGCAAATTTAAGTACAGCTATTATTGTCACACTTATTGGCTGTGGTATAATTTTTATTGCCAGCCCGTATACCGCAGTTTTTGTTACACTTGGTTTATGTGGCTCTGGGGCATTGGTCAGTTACATAGCCTTTTTTTCAAAAGGTTTTCGTGGTGCAAGATTTGCAGCATGGCTCGATCCTTTTAGCGACCCCACAAATACAGGCTATCAAATTATTCAATCGCTTTATGCTGTAGCATCGGGTGGAATGTTTGGATTAGGATTAGGTCAGAGTCGCCAAAAACTTGGATTTATTCCAGAAGCTCACAATGATATCATTTTTTCAATTATATGTGAGGAATTAGGTTTTTTTGGCGCAACAATAATCTTGCTGCTATTCGCAATTTTGATTTGGCGCGGCATTAAAGTTGCTATTAATGCTACGGATTTGTTCGGCACACTTGTTGCTACAGGAATTGTTGTTATGATTGCAAGCCAGGTTATTATAAATATTGCTGTTGTTACAAATTCAATTCCAAATACAGGAGTACCACTACCTTTTATAAGTTACGGTGGAACGTCCGTCGCAATTGTTATGATGCTTATGGGAATCTTGTTAAATATATCTAAGTATTCAAAGGAGTAATGAAGATGAGTGCGTATGATAAAATTTATCTACAAATAGCTAAAAATATTTTGGATAAAGGTTATTATGACAATAATCGCTGTAATATAAAAACATATAAATTGCCACACCAAATTATGCAGTTTGATTTGCAAAAAGAGTTACCTATCCTAACTACAAAATATGTGGCATTTAAAACTGCAATAAAAGAATTGCTTTGGATTTTTCAAATGCAATCAAACGATATTAATATTTTGCACGAGCAAAATGTACATATTTGGGACGAATGGGTCATGCCTGATAATACAATTGGAACATCTTATGGCTGGATAGTGAAAAAATTTGACCAGATGAATAAATTACTCGATACTTTAAAAAATGATCCGCAAAATCGCCGCATGATTATTAATCTTTGGCAAATTCCTTATCTTGATACGGGCGCACTTTATCCTTGTTGTTTGATGTCAATGTGGGATGTTACCGATGGAAAATTAAATTGCATGCTTGTACAACGCAGCGGCGATTGGGGATTAGGTGTTCCGTTTAATACTGTGCAATATGCTGTTCTCGTTCATTTAATTGCGCAGGTTACCAATTTAAAAGTCGGTTTATTGACGCATGTTATAAACAATGCTCACATTTATGAAAATCAAGTAGATGCTATAAGATTACAATTAACAAGAGAAGATTATCCCGCGCCCAAATTGTTTATAAATCCGGATGTGAAAGATTTTTACGACTTTAAAATAGATGATATAAACTTAATTGATTATAAATATCATCCAAAAATAAAAATGGATGTAGCAGTTTAAATTGTTATTTATAATTTGTAAAAAGCATAAGCGTCTTATTTAATTAGTACCTTTTTTAACAAACCCCTTTTATTAGACAAAAAATAAATGCCTAATGAAAGGGGTTATTTTTTTAATTAATAAATTTAATTAAAAATTCTATTACAATTTTATTAACATTTTTTATTTATGAATAAATAAATTGCACTCTGGAGATGATTCTTTATGTAAATAATATTTTTTGGAGGAATCATCTTGATTAACAACAAAGTTGAATTGTGCGGCATAAACACTGCCGAATTACCTAATCTCAAACCTGATGAAAAAGAAAAATTATTAAAAAAAATTAGTGAGGGCGATGAAAATGCACGCCAAATATTTATTTTTTCTAATCTGCGCTTAGTTTTAAGTATCCTACAACGTTTCAATAGCAGAAAAGAAATGGTAGACGATATATTTCAGGTTGGATGTATCGGTCTAATAAAATCCATTGATAATTTTGATATTAAGCAAGGTGTTCAATTTTCAACGTATGCAGTACCAATGATAATGGGTGAAATAAAAAGATACTTGCGCGATAACAATGCAATAAGAGTAAGCCGCTCATTGCGCGATATAGCATATAAGGTATTACAAACAAAAGAAAGTTTTATGAAAAAAAACTTTAGAGAGCCGACAATAGATGAAATAGCAAAAGCAAATGAATTTTCAAAAGAAGATATTTCGCAGGCAATGGAGGCAATACAAGATCCACTTTCATTATTTGAACCAGTATATCATAGTGTTGGCGACACAGTTTTTTTAATGGATCAGTTAGGAGATAATAAAAATACGGATGAAAAATGGCTGGAGAATTTATCACTTGCAGAAGGTTTGAAAAAGCTTGGGGAACGCGAAAAAATAATCCTGCATTTACGATTTTTTGAAGGCAAAACGCAAATGGAAATTGCAGATGAAATCGGGATAAGTCAAGCACAAATTTCACGGCTTGAAAAAAATGCCCTCAAACTAATGAAAAAGCATGTACAATAAATCCATGCCAACAAAAAAATTTGTAGTTTGCAGTATTTTGTATAACAAATATTTTTATGCAACACAAAAAAGTCTCAAGCAAATGAGCTGACCCCAAAAAGTTAGACAAAGTTATAAAAAAATCTATTAAGCAACTGAAAGGGCTTGCAGTCTGTGAATAGCAGAAGGCAAGCCTTTAAGTATTGCCTTGATACGCCGTTTATCGTAGTAGTCAAGATATTCCATTAATTCCTGTTTAAAGTGTTCCATGGAATCAAACTTTTGCAAGTAGAATAGCTCACTCTTTTCAGCAAGCCAAAAAAGTTTTCTATCACAGCATTGTCCAAGCAGTTGCATTTGCGGCTCATGCTCTGTCAAATACCTTTTTTATGGAGCATTCGTCAATATTGTTTGTGCAGATAATGCCAACTTT
>CAMTJU010000002.1 GCA_947073045.1 uncultured Clostridia bacterium
CCAAAATTCATTTTTATATGCATTGTAATCTTTGGTAAATTTTTTTTAAAAAACTTTGCGTATTTTTTTGAATCCGCTTCATGAAAGAACTTTATAAAAAAAAATCATGCATAGCATGATTTTTTATTTTGATTTCTTTATTGTTTACTTTTTCTTTTCAAAGAAAAAGTAAGTAAGAATAAATTTTTTATTTTGTATAATTTTTTATCAAGAAATGTTTAAAAACTTTTTTAATGTGTATGACTTTTGCTAATCTTTGTTTTACAAAATGAGATTAGAAAGACAAATGATAGTATTTAACGTAAACACAAAAAAACCTGCAGGGGTAACCACTACAGGTTTTTTAATGTGCTTATTGTCAACCTATTATCTATCAAGGCATACATAGTGTGATACTATACCAACTGCTACAGATAATATGAATGATAAAATGTTTTTTAATGAGATACACCTCCAATCATCGTCTGATTGGTTGGCGAAAACAAAACAATTTTAGCATAAATATAGCTAAACTCAAATAACAGAAATCGTTTTTGCACAGCCAGTTAAATTAAAATTTATATTTATAACAAAAAACGACCCATTTTATTAGACATTCATATTTTGTCTAACAAAACGGGTCGTTTCATTTTGAACTCAAATCATTGATTATTTTCATCACGCGA
This sequence comes from uncultured Clostridia bacterium, assembly GCA_947073045.1. GTDB lineage: Bacteria > Bacillota > Clostridia > Lachnospirales > CAMVHY01 > CAMTJU01. Next base: position 666 of record CAMTJU010000002.1, read on the forward strand.
AAATTTCTTTTGAACTTCCTCATATGATTTAGGTGTACCGATATCAAAACATTCGCCGTTTATTTTATAAACATAAACATCTTGTTTTTTATATAACCATTGCAAAAAAAATCCTGGTGCGTCGGGCACATTTCCTTCTTGCAAATATTTTTTTATTAGAGGCAAAGTATTCTTTTTATAAATATAATTTGCATACACAACCAAATTAGATTTAGGATTTTGTGGCTTTTCCTCTAAGTCAATTAATTTTCCGCTTTCATCAATCAAGGCTATAGCAAATTGATTAAGCATTGAATTATCATCAAATTCTTTAGCGCATGCACAATCTTTTCCAATCTTAATTGCAAAATCATAATAATCTTTCAAACTAAAAGTAAAGAAATTATCACCGGCTATAATAATCAAATCATCGTCAATTTTCTCGCGCTCAATAACAAATTGAATATCACCAATCGCTCCCTTTCTATTATCTTCATTTGTTGTAGCATCATTTATTATTTTCACTGGAATTTTTGACTCAAGTGAAATTGCCCAATCAGAAAAATTCTTTACGAATTTATCATTCGTAACTACATAAACATAATCTATATTTGGCAAAGTATTTATTTGCTCAACAATATAATTTATAATCGGCTTGTTGTTAATCGGCAACAAAGCCTTTGGTCTATTCAGTGTTAAAGGATATAATCGCGTTGCATAACCCGCGGCTAAAATAATAGCTTTCACAAACTCAACCTCCAATTAAAATTTATAAGTCTATTATATATAAATTATAGCTAAATGTAAAATATTTGTTGTTTTTTAAAAAAATATGCGTTTGTAAATTCGTTTAGCTTTTTTTATTTAAATGATTATTTTTGAGAATAAAACGCCATTGGATATTTTTATAAAACTCATCAGCATAATCAATGCCGACACGCGGAGCCGTTTCGTAATCTACAATATAATTATCACTTTCAATCCAAATTTTATTTTTGGTAAAACTCTCACCATTTAAATTTTTATCTATCTGCAAAGCCTTGGTTAATTTAGCAGGCCCATTAAAATTTTCCGCAGCTCTAATTAAAACAGCTTGCGGGAAATTTTTTTTGCCAGTAACTACATTTAATAAAAAATGTAATCCATAAATCATATAAACGTACGCTATACCTCCTTGTTCATACATAATTTTTGAGCGATTAGTCTTGCCAAAACGTGCATGACAAGCAGTATCTTCTTGCCCACGATAAATTTCTGTTTGAGTAATTCTGGCACGCAAAATTTTTCCATCCGAAATTTTTCGGCATAATATCTTGCCCAATAATTCCGGCGCAACAACAAGTGCATCCTTTAGATAAAAATCTAAATTCAATTTAGTATTCATAAAATAACCTCGTTAATATTTTTTCAGAATTTCTTCTATTAAAAATTAGGTATAGCCAGATTTTTTATTTAAAAGTTCTTTGCTACTTTCTTTCAAGAAAGTAGAAAGATTTTCTTTTTCTAAAGAAAAGTAAGTCATTTTGATAGAAAATGTCGGAGAAAATATTTGATATATGTATTTTTGTGACAAGAATTTTTTTTTATATCGGATAAAATATTTTTTAAAGTTTGTCTGCGGAGGATTTTCCAAATGCAAATTGAAATATATGCGGACGTTTTTTTTGCCATCAATTTTATTATGGACCTATTTATATTTTGGATAGCGGGTAAACTTTTAAGAAGAAATTTTTATTTTGGACGAATGCTTCTTGGCGTATTTATTATGACTATTTTGCATTGCCTGTTGTTTTTCATTTTCAATAATTATTATAACATTTGGAGCGCAATTTTAATTTTGATAACAGGAATAATTATTGTCTTTAGGCCACAAAATTTTCTTTCACTCATAAAATTAATATTGTTCGTACATATTATAGCTTTTGCTATAGGTGGTATGACAATGGCCTTGTTCTATTACATAGATTTTTCTTCTATTATTGGAAATACTCTCGGCTTTAAATTCGAAAACTTTTCTTTCAAAATATTGCTCGCTTCAACTTGCATTGCTTTTGTTTTTATAAAATTGTTTGTCTCGCGCATAAAAAAAAATTTGATATCAAAACAAGTTTTTTATGACGTAAGCATATTTTTGTCCGATAATCAAATTACTTTTAACGCTTTGGTCGATACAGGAAATTCTCTGTACGATAAATCAAATGACTTGCCAATAATAATTGCGGAATTTGACGCAATAAAAAATATTTTCACAAAGCAAATCAGATTAGCAATTTATGAAAAAGATTTTGAAAAGCTTTGTATGTCCAATATTAAATTTAGTTTTGTACCTTTCAAATCTGTCTCAAACGAGAGCGCAATTTTAATTTGCTTTAAACCAGACTACATAAAAATTTCATCTGATAAAAATAAATTCATTAGCAACGCAATTATTGGCATTTGTAATTTTACTCTTTCAAGCAACTATCACGGATTAATTAATCCAGATTTGATTAATTAGTTTTTTTATAAAAATTTTTGAGACATTCTTTCAAAAAATTAATTGGTTAATAGGAGGCTTTTATTATGTTCAAAAAAATTTTTACGTGGCTTAAAAAATTTTTTGATGATTGTATCCCCGCTATTTTTTATATTTGCGGCAATGATGATTTGCCTTCACCACTTTCAGAAGAAGAAGAAAAAAAATTAATCTTAGAGCTTAGCCAAAACAATAATTCATATGCAAAATCAAAATTAATCGAACATAATTTACGTCTTGTTGTTTATATCGCCAGAAAATTTGAAAATACAAAAATAAATCTTGAAGATCTAATTTCAATTGGGACAATAGGTTTGATAAAGGCAACGAATACATTTTGTGCAGATAAAAATATTAAACTAGCTACGTATGCATCACGCTGTATAGAAAATGAAATCCTGATGTATTTGCGGCGAAACACCAAAACAAAAAATGAAGTTTCCATTGATGAACCATTAAATATGGATTTGGAAGGCAATGAATTGCTTTTATCAGACATTTTAGGTACAGATAATGATATTATTTCGTCTCAGATAGAAGAGGAAGCAGATAAAAATATGCTTTTCAATGCCATAGATAAATTAAACAAACGCGAGAAACAAATTGTACAACTTCGCTATGGTTTGTTAAATAGCAATGGGCAAGAGCACACACAAAAAGAAGTTGCGGATATGCTCGGGATTTCTCAATCATATATCTCGCGCTTAGAAAAGAGAATAATAATACGATTAAAAAGAGAGATAAGCAAAATGGCATAAAATTTAAAAAATACAAGCAAAAATTTAGACACTGTTTTGTTTAAAAAAATTAGAGCATAAAAAAATCAGCTTGCAATCCAAAAATATATTTGCATATTGCATCACAATTATTTAAAATGAAAAACGATTCGATATCAAAAACAAGGAGTGATATTTTTGCAAGCTAATTTATATTTAATAATACCCTGCTATAATGAACAAGAAGTTTTAAACAAAACAGCCGATGTTTTACAAAAAAAAGTTTTGTCTCTCATTGAACAAAAAAAAATTTCACCAAACAGTAAAATTTTATTTGTTGACGACGGCTCAAAAGATAACACATGGCAAATTATTAATGAGTTGCATTCCAAAGACAAAATTTTTTCAGGAATAAAACTATCACGCAATCGCGGTCATCAAAATGCACTGCTTGCAGGATTAATGAGCGCAAAAAATTTGTGCGATATAACAATTTCAATTGATGCAGATCTTCAAGATGATACGGATGCAATTGACAAAATGATTGATAAATATTATGAAGGCAACGAAATTGTTTATGGAGTCAGGAGCGCACGAAAAACTGATACATTCTTTAAAAAATTTACTGCCGAAAGTTTTTATAAGCTAATAAAATTTCTCGGTGCAGACATAATTTTTAATCATGCCGATTTTAGATTGATGAGCAAAAAATCCCTGGAGTCATTTGCAAATTTCAATGAAGTAAATTTGTTTTTACGTGGCTTAGTTCCTATGGTTGGTTTTAAATCTGGCATTGTAACTTATGAGCGTCATGAAAGATTTGCTGGAGAAAGTAAGTATCCACTTAAAAAAATGTTATCTTTCGCATGGGAAGGAATTACTTCACTTTCTGTAAAACCTATAAAATTAATAACATCTGTCGGATTTTTTATTTTCTTTGTAAGCATATTGATGGTTGCGTATTTTTTATTCCAATTCATAAACAAAAATACTGTTGCTGGCTGGACAAGCATTGTAATTTCAGTATGGATGCTCGGCGGCCTACAACTTATAAGTATTGGCTTAATTGGCGAATATATCGGAAAAATTTACATAGAAACCAAGCATCGCCCAAAATTTATCATAGAAAAATTCTTGAATGAGTAAACAAGTAAAAAATTCATAATACTAAAATCTAAGCTTTTTTGCAAAAAAGCTTAACCATAAGCGTCTCCTTTGGAGCCGCTTCATGAAAAACTTAAATAAAAAATCATGCAAAAGCATGATTTTTATTTTAAAGTTCTTTGCTTATTTTCAATAAAGTAAGAAGATTTTCCATTATAAAAGAAAAGTAATCTTAAAATTCGCGTCGACCTTCTAAAGCTTTTGATAATGTAACTTCGTCTGCATATTGCAAATCAGCTCCAATTGGAATTCCATATGCAATACGAGTTGTTTTCACGCCAAGTGGCTTAATTAATTTACTAATATACATTGCTGTTGCTTCACCCTCAACAGTTGAATTAGTAGCAAGAATAACTTCTTGAGTCTGGCCATTTTGTATACGATCGAGAAGCTGCTTAATTTTTAAATCATTCGGCCCAACATTATTCATTGGCGAAATCAATCCATGAAGAATATGATAAAGACCTTTAAATTCATTAGTGCGTTCATACGCTGCCATATCTTGTGGACTTTCGACAACCATAATTATTTTTTTATCGCGGTTAGACGAGCTACATAAATTACAAACATCAGTATCGGAAAAATTTGAGCACACACTACAATATTTTATTTTCTTTTTCACATCAAGCATAGCTTCCGATAAAGCCATAACATTTTCAACAGGTGAATTAATAATATAAAAGGCAAGCCTTTGAGCAGACTTGCCACCAATCCCCGGAAGTTTAGATAATTTTTCAATTAATTTATTAACAGAATCTGTGTAATAATTCATAATTAATCACCAATATTAAAACATGCCATTTAAGCTTCCAGCTAATTTACCCATTGACGCAGCAGCAGCTTCATCTGCTTGCCTAACAGCTTCATTTACAGCACTTATAATTGTATCCTGAAGAGTTTCTGCATCTTCTGGATCGATAAGTTCTTTGGCAATTTCTAAAGACTGAATCTGTTTTTTCCCATTAATAATTATTTTTACAGCTCCACCGCCAGATGTTACTTCAAATTTTTTTTGCGCAAGTTCCTCCTGAACTTTAAGCATGTCTTCCTGCATTTTTTTTGCATGCTTCATAATGTTCCCCATATTCATTCCCGATGGAAGTCCTCCAAATCCTTTTGCACTCATAAAAATTTAATCTCCCTTCAAAAATATTTACCATATTTATTATAAAATTTATGCAAGCTTTATGTCAATCATAATAATTTTATTAGTTGAAAAAAAATATTTTTTCATTTATGATTAAAAAAAATGACGGAGGATATTTATGCAAAACAAAATTATTTTGGTTGATGGCAACAGTATCATTAATCGTGCCTTTTATGGCATACCTATTTTATCAAATAAAAACGGTGAGTATACAAATGCTGTCTATGGATTTTTAAATATGGTCCTTAAAATTTATGACGAACAACAACCTTCGCATATGGCAGTTGCTTTCGATATGCCTATCCCAACTTTTCGCCACAAACTTTTTCCAGATTATAAAGCTAATAGAAGAAAAATGCCGATTGAACTTCGCCCACAATTTTCTACTTTAAGAATTCTGCTCGATAAAATGAATATAAAATATTTAGAGAAAGAAGGCTATGAAGCCGACGATATTTTGGGCACACTTGCTAAAAAATTTGAAAACTATGGCTTTGAAGTTATAATATTTTCTGGTGATAAAGATTTATTGCAAATGGCAAGCGACAACATAAAAGTTTTTATCCCGAAAACTCAAAAAAAACATACGTACATAGAAAAATTTGATAGCAACGAAGTTTTAAATCAAATTGGTGTTACGCCAAAAGAATTTATAGACGTAAAAGCCATAATGGGTGATAAATCAGATAATATTTCTGGAGTTCCCGGAATTGGTGAAAAAAATGCGATAAAATTAATTAGTGAATATAAATCAATTGAGAATGCTTTGGAAATTCTCGATGGCAAAAAAAAATTAACTCGATTTGAACAAAATTTATGTGACTACAGCAAACAAGCTCTCTTTTGCAAAAGGCTTGTCGCTATAAATACAAACATTAATATAAAAATTAATCAAGATGAATTCAAAACTGATAATATATTTAACAATGAATCATTTTGCGAACTAGAAAGATTACAAATTAAATCATTTGCTTCACGCTTTAACAACATTTCTTGATTTAAATCGGGTTTATAATTTTTTATAATGAAAATAAATATGGGAGGTACTATTTTGAAAGAACTTGATGATTTAAAAAATATTGCACTTTCTTTAATAGAAAATGTTAAAAATATGGATGAGCTTTCGCAAATAAAAATAAAATTGCTGGGCAAAAAAAGTGAATTGACTTCACTTATGAAATCTCTTAAAGATATTCCTGCTCAGGAGCGTCCGCAATTTGGAGAAAAAATCAACTCGCTACAAAAAATGATTGAAGATAAATTGAATGATACAAAGGAAAAAATTTATGATGCTGAACAAAATCTTAAATTTAAATCCGAAGCTATTGATATAACTTTGCCCGGCATTTCAAATGATATCGGCAATCTTCATCCATTATCAATTGTCTTAAACGATATAGAAAAAATTTTTACGTCAATGGGATATGAAGTTGTTCCAGCTCACGATATTGAAACAACTTATTACAATTTCGACGCACTAAATATTTCCCAAACTCATCCTGCACGTGACGAACAAGACACTTTTTATATAAACAGCGAGCAAGTTTTAGTAACGGCAACTTCCCCAATGCAAATCAGAGTAATGGAAAAAAACAAACCGCCAATAAAAATAATTTCTCCAGGCAGAGTTTATCGTACAGACGAAATTGATGCTACACATCTTCCAATGTTTCATCAAATCGAAGGACTTGTCGTAAACAAAAATATTACAATGAGCGATTTAAAAGGAACATTAAATGTTTTTGCGCACGAGTTAATCGGTGAAAATATACAAACGCGCTTTCGCCCACATTATTTCCCTTTTACGGAACCAAGTGCAGAAATGGATGTAACATGTTTTGTGTGCAGTGGTAGTGGCTGCAAAACTTGCAAACACACTGGATTTATTGAACTCCTTGGCTGCGGAATGGTTCATCCGAAAGTTCTAAAAAACGCCGGTATAGATCCCGATGAGTATTCTGGATTTGCTTTTGGTATGGGACTTGAAAGAATTGCTATGCAACGCTTTGGAATTGAAGATATCAGATTGTTTTATGAAAACGATTTGAGATTCATAAATCAATTTTAAATTTATAAAAACAGAGGTGAAAAATTATGTACGTAGCATTTTCATGGCTTAAAGAATTTGTTGATTTGGATTGCGATATTAATGAATTTGTGGAAAAAATGACAATGAGCGGAACAAAAGTTGAAACTGTAAAAAAAATTGGCGATAAAATAGATTCAATCATAACAGGAAAAATTTTGGAAATTAAAAATCATCCTAACGCCGATAAACTTGTTGTAACTAAAGTTGATATAGGCGAAAAAATATTACAAATTGTAACTGCTGCAAAAAATATTTTTGTTGGAGCAATTGTTCCTGTAGCTGTTCATAATTCTACTCTGGCCGACGGCACAAAAATTAAAAAATCAAAATTACGTGGCGAATTATCTGAAGGAATGTTTTGTTCGATAGAAGAACTCGGCTTTAACAAATCTCAATACCCAGAATCTCCTGACAGTGGTATTTATATTTTCAATGATAATGTTGAAATTGGACAAGACGTTCGGCCAATTCTTGAATTAACAGAAGACGTAATCGATTTTGAAATAACATCGAACCGTCCGGATTGTCTCTCAATTTTGGGAATTGCCAGAGAAGCTGCAGCAACTTTTAATAAACAATTAAAGTATCCAGTCTGTGAAAATCTTTCTATTGGAACAAACAATTTCGATATAGAAATTAAAGATAATAACTTATGCAAACGATATATGGCGCAAGAAATTGAAGATATAAAAATTGAGCCATCACCACAGTGGATGCGTCACAGACTTATTTCATGCGGAATAAATCCTATTAACAACATTGTTGACATTACAAATTATGTTATGCTCGAAACAGGTCAACCGCTTCATGCTTTCGATGCAGAAAACATTTCGCAAAACAAAATTATTGTACGCACTTCAAAAAATGAAAGCATAACTACTCTCGATGATACAATCAGAAATTTAGACAATGAAATGCTTGTAATTTGTGACCCTGAAAAAATTTTGGCAATAGCGGGAGTAATGGGTGGACAATCTTCAAAAATAAATAGCAATACAAAAAAAATATTAATTGAATCAGCAAACTTTGATGCTTATAATATACGCTGCACATCTAAAAAATTAAAACTGCGCACAGATTCTTCAATGCGTTATGAAAAATGTATTGACCCAAATTTAGCTGAATTTGCAATGGCGCGCGTGATTTATTTAATAAAAAAATTAAATTGCGGAAAACCCTCATCGCAGACTTTAGATATATATCCCGTGAAAAAAATGCCGCGGCAAATAAAATTAAATCCGGAAAAAATAAATCAATTGCTTGGAACAAATATTTCTGAGCAAGAAATGGTTCAAATATTAAATAAAATTGAGCTTAAAACACAAAATAATTTAATCGAAATTCCCACGTTCAGGAATGATATAGAAAATGATGCCGATATCGCAGAAGAAGTCTTGCGTTTTTATGGTTATGACAAAATAAATTCTACATTGCCTGCCACAAATATTATTGGCAAAAAAAATAAATCGCAAATCATAAATGATAAAATAAAAGAAATTATGATTGCGCAAGGTGGATACGAAATTAAAAGCTTTTCATTTGAGAGTCCTAAAGTTTTTGAAAAATGTCTAATGGAAAACCAGGACGCCGTTAAAATTTCTAATCCACTCGGTGAAGAATTTTCTATTATGCGTACAAATACCATCAATTCTATGATGCAGGCACTTTCTTTGAATTTTAACAAGAAAAATGACGAAGCAATCTTGTTTGAACTCGGAAAGGTTTATGAAAAAAACAATAACGATTTGCCAAGCGAACATCAAATCTTGACGATTGGTGCATACGAAAAAATTGATTTCTTTAACATTAAGGGAGTTATTGAGAAACTTTTCTCTAAGCTAAAAATAAATAATTATGATTTCAAAATTGGTCAAGAAAAATTTTTACACCCATACCGCCAGACAAAAATATTTATTGGCGAAAATGAAATCGGATTTTTGGGCGAGGTACATCCGAAAGTTACAAAAAATTACGATATAAAATCAAAAGTTTGCATTGCTACAATCAATTTGAAACATGTATACGAAAACACAATCTTTATTAAAAAATTTAAACCGCTGGCTAAATTTCCAGCTGTGTATCGTGATATTTGCGTTATCGCAGATAAAGACATCAGTGCGAAAAATTTAAGTGATACAATTTATAAATGCAGCACGGATATTTTGGAAGATGTAAAATTATTTGATGTATACGAAGGAAAACAAATTGAAGATGGCAAAAAATCTCTTGCATATAAATTAATCTTCCGCTCGAATTCGAAAACTCTCACGGAAGATGAAATTAATTCTGTTATGAAAAAAATTATTGAGCAATTAGAAAATAAATTTGGCGCCACGCTTCGTATTTAATCCAAAACTTGTTGAACAAAATTTTGCGCATCATAATTATTCTTATTAAGTACTTTATTGCATACTTGCATAAATTTTTTAGGATTATCACTAGTGAAAAAAATTACTTCGGAGTTACCATTATTCCGAAGTATTTTTTTTGCCGCTAAATAATTTCTGACATTCATTGCTGTATTTTCGGCCGGATTTACTATATTTACATCCGGTAATATTTTTTTTATGCAATTGATAAACAAAGGATAATGCGTACATCCAAGAACCAATGTATCTATTTTTGTTTCTTTAAATTCGTCAAGATAAATTTTGGCTGTGTCATACGCAATTTTATTTTCGACCCATCCTTCCTCAGCTAATGGTACAAATAATGGACATGCCTTTTCAATTACTTTAACTGATTTGTCAATATCCAACATGTATTTTTTATATGCATGACTTTCTATCGTAGACTCGGTTCCTATTATGCCAATCATTTTATTTTTAGTTGTAGCCAGCGCTGAATTTACACCTGCCGACAAGACTTCAATAATTGGAATTTCAAATTCTTGTTGCAATTTTTTAAAACAATTTGCACTAACAGTATTGCAAGCTATAACTATAAGCTTTACATTTTTCAAAATCAAAAATTTTATAATTCGCCTGCTATAATTTAATATTGTCTCTGGCGATTTATTACCGTATGGAGTATGCGCCGTATCTCCATAATAAATTATATTTTCACATGGCATTATTTTTATTATTTCTTTTAAAACAGTTAGGCCGCCAATTCCTGAATCAAATATCCCTATTGCTCTATCGACCATATTTTCTGCTCCTGACTCATACCTCTTTTGATTCCTAACTCTATTAATCTATCCAACAAAACTGGTACACTTATTCCTTCTGCCTCCCATAATTTTGGATACATACTTATCGAAGTAAAGCCTGGCATTGTATTTATCTCGTTAAAAATAACTTTGTTTGTCTCGTCCTCAACAAAAAAGTCTACACGCGAAAGTCCACTTCCATCTATAGCTTTAAATATTTTGTAAGAATACTCACGAATCTGCTGTGTAATATCTTTTGGCAAATCAGCTGGAATTATTGTCTGCGATGTTTTATCCATATACTTTGCATCGTATGTGTAAAAATCCGAATTATGTTTTAACTCTCCAACGCCCGAAACATTTATTTCACCATCAAATGCGTCACCAAGCACAGCACATTCAAATTCTCTGCCAACAACAGCTTTTTCAACAATAATTTTTCTGTCGTAATGCATTGCCAATTCTATAGCCTCAATAACTTCTTTTTTATTTTTGGCTTTACGCATTCCGATAGATGAACCACCGTTACAAGGTTTTATAAAACATGGGTAAGCTAATTTTTTAATACCTGCCAAAATTTTTTCAGTATCCATTTTATATTCATAATCATTAAAAACGACATACTTAGTTTGTGGCAAAGAAATTGATTTTGCAAGTATTCGCATAAATTCTTTATCGGCAGAAATTGCACAAGCAGCTACACCGCATCCTACATACGGTATATTTGCCATTTCAAATAAACCTTGAATATTTCCGTCTTCACCATCTTTTCCATGAAAGACAGGGAAAATAATATCAATAGAAATTAATTTAGCTTTGTCGCGAACAAGCCGCAATAAACCTTTTTGAGATTGATTCGTGCTTAATGTAACAGTTGCCCCAATGTTTTCCCATTTCCAATCATTTAAGTCACTTTTGTAAGTATCATACATAAGCCAATAACCTTCTTTGTCTATATAAATAGGGATAATATTATATTTTTCTGTTGACAAATTAGCAATAATAGTATTGGCAGAAGCTCTTGAAATCATATGTTCGGGTGATTTCCCACCATAAATAACAGCTACATTTAATTTTTTCAATTTAAAAATCCTCCTTAATTTTTCTCACAGTATAGCATTATGCAAAACATAAATTCAAGATTACCAACAAAATAAATTTTATTCGCCCTCATAAAATTTACACATCATTATTATTTTCAAAAAAGTTTTGTTGCAAAAAACATTGCCTGCGTGATATAATTTGTTTTTGTGAGAAAAAAATAGGAGGATTAAAATGCAAAACATAATCAAACAAGTTGAAAGCGAACAAATAAAATCCGATATTAAAAATTTTAACGTTGGAGATACAGTTAGGGTTCACGCAAAAATAATTGAAGGTACGAAAGAAAGAATCCAAGTTTTTGAAGGAATTGTAATTAGATTTCAAAATGGCGGATTGAATGAAACTTTTACCGTTCGTAAACTCTCATCTGGTATAGGCGTTGAAAAAACTTGGCCGCTTCACTCACCTAAAATTGTTAAAATCGAAACTGTGCGCAAAGGTGTTGTACGTCGTGCTAAACTCTTTTATCTTCGTAATCGCGTTGGTAAAGCTGCCAAAGTTAAAGAAGCTATTTCTAAAAAAACTTCTAATAACGTATCTGAGTAAAAATCAGCGTCATTTTGACGCTGATTTTTGTTATATATACTTCAAAAGGAGAAACAACTATGAATATACAATGGTATCCGGGACATATGGCTAAGGCAAAAAAATCTTTGAGTGAAAACCTATTTCTCATCGATATTATTATAGAGATAGTAGATGCGCGAATTCCTTTTAGCAGTAAAAATCCTGATATGAAAAATCTTGCGCCTAATAAATTTAAAATTTTGGTGCTTAATAAATCTGATTTGGCAGATGAAAAATCAACCAAGCAATTTATAAATCATTATAAAGATTATAATTGCGTTGCACTAAATTCTATAACCGGTACTGGATTTAATAAACTTAATGAAATAATAAATAAATTTACTATACAAAAAAAAGAGAAACTGCAAAAACGCGGACGTATTTTTTCACCAATAAGAATTATGGTAGTAGGAATACCTAATGTAGGCAAGTCAACTTTTATTAATAAATTTGTTGGTAAAAAAATTGCTAAAGCATCTGACAGACCCGGTGTGACTTTATCCAAACAATGGATTAAAATTCGCAAAGACATTGAACTTTTGGATACACCGGGAATTTTATGGCCTAAATTTTATTATGAACAAACGGCTTTGAATTTAGCATTTACTGGAGCGATAAAAGATACAAATTTAAATACATACGAGATTGCACTAAAATTAATAGAAAAACTAGATAATATAGACAAAGAAATTTTAAAGAGCAGATACAATATCAAAAAAGATAGTCCAGTTGATGAATTAAAAGAAATTGCACAAAACAGAGGCTTTATAAAAAAATCAGGAGAATTAGATTTTGAACGCAGTGCAATAATTTTATTGGATGAATTTCGTAGCGGCAAGCTTGGCAAAATTTCTTTGGATTAAACGACAATAAAAAATTTTATCTAACACAGTTTTGTTGAAATCTAATACCTTGTTGAATTATAATTTATAAATTAAATGTACTGAAAGGAAGTTTTGAAATGAAACTGGGAATCGTAGGCCTGCCCAATGTAGGTAAAAGTACTCTCTTTAATTCTATGACTAATGCTCAGATTGAAGCCGCTAATTATCCATTTTGTACTATCGAACCTAATATAGGATTTGTAAATGTATCGGATTTTCGCCTGCAAAATCTGGCTGATTTATATAATTGCAAGCAAATTGTTCCCGCCGTCATTGAATTTGTAGACATTGCCGGATTGGTAAAGGGTGCAAATAATGGTGAAGGTCTTGGAAATAAATTTTTATCGCATATACGTGAAGTTGATGCAATTGTTCACGTTGTAAGATGTTTTGAAAACGAAAACATTGTTCACGTTGATGGAAGTGTTAACCCAATAAGAGACATACAAACAATTAATCTGGAATTAATTTTATCTGATATGGATATTGTAGAAAAACGCCTTGCTAAAGCTCAAAAACTTGTTAAAAATGATAAATCTTTGCAAAAAGAAGTGGACGTTTTAGAAAAATTAAAGAATGCATTCGACGACGAACTTTGTGCTCGCACTATTGATTTTACAGACGATGAAAAAGATATTGTAAAAACTTTCAATTTGCTTACATTCAAACCTGTTTTGTATGCTGCAAATGTTTCTGAAAGCGATTTAATTTCAAAAGATAATGAATACGTTGAGCAGGTTAAAAAATTCGCACAGTCTGAAAATTCCTCAGTCTTTACAATCTGTGCAAAAATTGAAGAAGATATAAGTGAATTATCTGCCGACGAAAAAAAATTATTCCTAGATGAACTTGGTATATCTCAAACCGGTTTAGATAAATTAATTAATGCAAGTTATGAATTATTAGGTCTTATAAGTTTTTTAACGGCAGGTGAAAAAGAAACTCGTGCTTGGACAATAAAAAAAGGTACTAAAGCTCCTCAGGCTGCCGGTAAAATTCATTCAGATTTTGAACGTGGATTCATTAAAGCTGAAGTTGTAACTTATGAAGATTTAATTAAAAGTAAATCTTATGCAAATGCAAAATCTAACGGCTTAGTTCGTATCGAAGGTAAGGATTATGTTGTAAAAGATGGGGACGTCATTTTATTTAGATTTAATGTATAATACAAATGAGGTGAAAAATTTTGCCTGATGATTTTGATGTAACTCAAAATATTAAACTTGTAGAAAAATTGAAAAGTGAACTCCTTTCTTCAGTATCCGAATTATTTTCAGATATGCTCGTCCCTATAAATAACAATGAACGTGCCCAAACTTTAGCCGATATTATTATTTTTACCTATATTCTCGCAGATAAACTCGGCATTACTAACACAATGATAGATTCAAAAGCTGCAAGTAAATTAAAATTAAATATAGTTGAGCAAAATATTTTATATACACAATCAGTAAATCTTTTGAAACATATTACACGTTCTGGAGGAACTCATGCTTAATTCACTAAATAAATTTTTAAGTAAGTCCGCCATTAAAAAATCTACTTTGCTCTATTCAATAGTTTTTATAATACTAGCATGGAATAATTTTTATATTGCATTGCTGGTATTAATTTTTGTGCTTATTCAACATATATCTGATCTCGAACATAATAAATATCTTACTGACAAAATGCCATTTCCTTATTTGATTTTGCAAGACAAAAAAATAATTTTTGCCTGTGAAAATGCACTGGATATAAAACAATTTTCTCTTGGCCACGAAATTACTGAATACATTCACGGTTTCGATATAAATTCTCCAAAACAAAAAATAATTATCGATGATAATTATTTTTTTGCATACTTTGGCAGCACAAAAATTGATCGCACTTACAAAATTTTATATCTCATTAAACTTGATGATAACAGTCAAATAAATCAAAACACTGTCGTCGGTTTAATTATGATAGATAATTATGATGAAGCAATGCAAACCGTTGAGGATATAAAAAAACCACTGCTTGTTGCAGTTATCGATCGTAAATTAAATTCACTTGCATTAGATTTTGGCGGAATAATAAAAAAATTTGAGCACGACAAGTATATTTTTATATTTTCTCAAGACAAACTTGCCTACTTTAAAGAAAAAAAATTTTATATTCTTGATCAAATTCGAGCAATTGATATGGGTAATGAATTTCCAGTTACTTTAAGTATTGGAATTGGAAGTGGCGGTAAAACTTTAAATCAATCTATGGAATATGCTCGGGCTGCCTTGGATTTAGCACTTGGACGCGGCGGAGACCAAGTTTTAATTAAAGATGCCGACAAATTTTATTTTTTTGGCAACAAACAAACTGAAATTAATTCTAATAGCACAGTTCGTGCTCGTGTTAAAACTTATGTTTTTAAAGAATTAATAGCCGAAGCTTCAAACGTTATTGTTATGGGACATAAAAATTCTGACCCGGATTGCTTAGGTTCTGCCATGGGAATTTATAAATTTGCAATCTCTGAAGATAAAAAATGCAGAATCATTTTGAACAACATTAGTGAAAGCATTAAAGATATGTATGAAAAAATTATTGATGAACCCGAGTACAAAACAAATGTATTTATTAAAAATGATGAAGCCGAAAAATTTGTTGATGATTCATCGCTAATTGTTATCGTAGATACACATCGTCCTTCTCTTTTGGACTTTCCCGAACTTATTGAAAATTCATCACATGTTGTAGTTTTTGATCATCATCGTAAAAATGTTGAATTTATCAGCAATACCGTTATGAATTATTACGACCCATATGCTTCATCAACTGCAGAATTAGTTACACAAATGCTGCAAATTAAAAATGATGCAAAAATTACGCCAATTGATGCCGATGCCCTTTTGGCTGGAATTACAATCGACACTAAAAATTTTACTTTTAAAACCGGTGCAAGAACTTATGACGTTGCAGCATATTTAAGACGCAAAGGCGCCGATAGTGTACGTGTAAGAATGTTTTTTAGAGATAATATTGACACTTATAAAGCAAAAATCTCTGCCATAAACAATATGCAAATTTTTAACGGCAACATAGCAATTACTGTTTGTGAAAATAGTGACTTGGATACAACACTTATTGCAGCTCAAACTGCTGACGAGCTCTTAAACATAAACGGCATATCAGCTTCATTTGTTTTGTGTGAAAGCGACAGCAAAATTATAATAAGTGCAAGAAGTCTTGGTCAAATCAATGTTCAATTAATTATGGAAAAATTAGGTGGTGGTGGGCATTTTACGGCCTCTGGTGCTCAACTTGAAAAAATTTGCATAAACGACGCAATAACAAAATTAAAAGAAGCAATTTTGAATTAGTTTTCTAAAATCAAAACTGAACTTTTTTAAAAAAAGTTTACATAAGCATTTCCTTTGGAATTGTTTCATTAAAAAAATCACTCTATAAAAAAATCTCAAGCAAACGCTTGAGATTTTTTTTGGGGTTTCTTTTACTTACTTTTCTTTTTCTAAAGAAAAGTAAAAAAGTAAGTAACTTTCTTTCAAAAAAGTTACTACTTAATCATTGCTTATTTCACCTAAATAAGCATCAAATACAATTTCAGAATCATTGTTATAAATTAATCTGTAACATGGCACAGAAAATGATAAGCCAAAATTTTCGCTGGTTGTTCTGTAAATAAAATCAAATTTATCAATTACAACTTCATTTTCTTTGACAACTTCATCGCTTTTTATAAATTTAAACAAAATTATATCCGGCGAAACGATTTCATAGCTTGGCCCAAAGAAATTTTCTGCCTGCTTATACTCATAAGTAATTTTTTTTATGTACCCTTTCTTAAGCTCAAACTTTATAAAATTATCTTCTATTATGAATGAGTGATATTTTTGGCGATATATAAACGTTTGCGTTGAGTCATTATTTATTTTTGTATCCAATATAAAATTTGCTTGCGGCTCTTTAATTTTTTTTACAAGTAAATCGAGCTTCTCATAATATTTTTCGGATATATCAAGCTCAAATCCATTATCCGTAAATTCCAGTACTTTGCCGGGCGTTTCTATAATATTGTTGTCAAATGTAAAATTTTTGCCAAAAAATATTTTTGCTATTTTGTTTTTGTCAAAATCAAATTTTGATAATACTAATTTTTGTTTGGGTCTGAAACTTTCAATTATTTTATTGCATTTAATATTATTTTGTTCTAGCAAATTTAAAATTGTTTTTCGACTGTCATTATCTAATTTATATCGAAGAGCCGATACATTTATCATTACAAACAAAAAAATATTGAGCAATACAAGAAATATCAGGCATAAATTTTTTGCGCGTCCCCAATTCATTTTTTATCACCCTTTTTGCATCTAAGCTCATTTGCTATTTGACTTATTTTTTTGAGCTTGTGGTACATATTTGATTTACTGATAGGCGGGACAAATTTTTCAGCTAATTCCTTTAAACTTGCCTGTTTGTATTTTATTCTATAAAGCGCTGCTTGCCGTAAATTTTCTGGTAAATAATTTATCCCGGCACAATTTATTATATATTCTATATCGTTTGATTTGTCGACCGACGCTACAATTGTTTTGTTTAAATTTGCTGCTTCAAAATTCACACTGCGATTAATATTATTACGAAGCTCTTTCAAAATACGCTCATTCTCAAATTCCATAAGCGATACACTCGCTCCAACCAAACTCAAAAACTTAGAAATCATGTCCGCTTCCCTAATATAATTTACAAAATAATTTTTTCGCTGAGTCATTTTAGAATTTATGCCAAGCGAACTCAATATTTTTTCTAAATCTTGAGCATCATATAATCTATCATTTACAAATTCGAGATTATAATTTTTAGCCGGGTCATTCATAATTCCACAACAAATAAAAGTGCCTGACAAAAAACCACGTTTTGATTTGACACTTTTTTTTATATCCAATAATGATAATTTTTTTTGTTTCAAATATGAATAAAAGTCCAAACGTTTTTTAATTAAAACAGAAACTTTGTCTTTTTGAGCAAGATATTTTTTGAGCGCAAAAAATTCCCCCATTGCAAATTTTAAATTTACATTCTCGTTCATACACAATTCATTTCTTAATTTTTGAGTAAAAGACAATTTATCACCTTATATTAATATCGCGATGGTTAATCAAAACACTATAACTCATCGCCAATAATTTTTTATATATTTCATTTGCCAGTGTAACTGAACGATGTTTTCCGCCCGTACATCCTATGCTTATTACTAATTGATTTTTTCCTTCGTGAATATAATTGGGTATCAAAAAAGTTATTAGATCTAAAACTTTCTCCAAAAATTTTTTACTCACGTCGTATTTCAAAACATAATCACTAACGGCAAAATCATTGCCAGTTTTTTCTTTTAACTGCGGAATATAAAAAGGGTTGGGTAAAAATCTTACATCAAAAACCAAATCTGAATCGTGCGGTATTCCATACTTAAATCCAAACGACATTACGTTAATAATTAAACTATCAAATTTTTTCTCGCCAATAAATATATCATTTATTTTTTCTTTGAGTTCGTTCGTACGCATATAACTTGTATCAATTATATAATTTGCTTTATCCTTAACCTCTTGCAAAACAGTACGCTCTTTTTGTATTCCCGTAATTATTCTATCATTTTGTGCAAGTGGATGAGCTCGTCTTGTTTCTTTAAATCTTTTAACAAGTGAATCATCCGATGCATCTAAAAATAATATTTTATAATCATCTTTTTCTAGCTGTTGCAAATTTGAAAATAAATCCTTAAAAAGTTCGCCTCCACGTATATCAATACCAATAGCAACTTGTTTCATTTGTGAGTCCGATTGAAAATAGATTTGAGCTAATTTAGAAATTAAAAATGGCGGCAAATTGTCTATGCAAAAGAATCCCATATCTTCTAAAAATTTAAGGGCAGAAGATTTTCCTGCCCCCGACATTCCCGTTACAATTATAAATTTCATATTAATCCTCACACACTAATTTTTTAAATCCATCCAAAAGCATTTGTAATTTGCCGTCCACTTGACTTAAATTACTTGCACACGCACCAATATATATTTTTATTTTAGGTTCGGTACCGGATGGACGAATGCAAATCCAAGAATTATCTTCAAGTTCAAAAAAAATAACATCAGATTTAGGAAGATAAAGTTCAGATTTCGAACCATCAAAACTTGTTTTCACGCCTAATTTATAATCACTCACACTTTTTATTTTTACATTACAAATATCAAGTGGCGTTTTTTTTCTCAAATCCGTCATAATACTTTTTATTCGCTCGAGTCCGTCAATACCTTTGAGCTCTATGGAATTCAAAATTTCTTTTTGATAGCCATACTTTTTATAAATATTGTCGAGTGCATCGATTAAAGTTAGACCCTGCGATTTATAAAAGTCAGCCATCTCACAAATAAGCATCGCACTAACAACTGCATCCTTATCTCGAGAATGCGTCCCCGCTAGATATCCATAACTTTCCTCGAACGCAAATACAAAATTTTTCTTACCTTCAAAATTCCTAATCTCGCGGCAAATAAATTTAAAACCAGTCAAAACTTCAATATATTCTGTGTTGTAATGCGCCGCTATTAATTTAGTGAGCTTCGTCGAAACAAGCGTTGATATGACTACAGGATTTTGAGGCAAATTTCCCAAACGTTTTTTCTGCGAAAGAATATATTCGCAAAGTAAAACACCTGTCATGTTTCCCGTCAAGTATTTGTAATCAGATTTGTCTTTCACAACAACACCAATTCTATCTGAATCAGGGTCGGTTGCCAAAATAATATCGGCATCATTTTTTTTTGCCAATTCCAATGCCAAATTAAATGCCTGAGGATATTCAGGATTGGGTACACCGATAGTTGTAAAATTTGAATCTGGTAGTTCTTGCTCTCTCACAACATACAAATTTTCAAAACCCGTTTGTTTCAAAATTCTTCTGACTAATTTATTCCCTGAGCCATTTAGCGGAGTGTAAACAATTTTCAAATCATGCGCAGTATCCAAATTTATTCTCTGAGTTTTTATTGCTTCGATGTATGCGTCATAAACTTCTTCACCAATAATGTTAAACAAACCATTTTGTATTGCCTCATCTTTGTCAATTAATTTAATCTGCTCAAACGATTTAATATCATTTACACACTCGACAATTTGTGAATCAATAGGCGAAGTAACTTGTGCGCCGTCTTTCCAATAAACCTTGTAGCCATTATATTCTTTAGGATTGTGGCTGGCAGTAACGACAACACCCGCGCAACATTCTAAAAATCTCACTGCGAAAGATAAAACAGGAGTTGGGGTCAATTCGCAGAATAAATAAGATTTAATACCATTCGCATTTAAAACCAAAGCAGTTTCGTTAGCAAATTCCTTTGAAAACAGACGTGAGTCATACGCAATAGCAACTTTTCTTTCGCTCGCACTAACATTTTTGTTTATAAAATCAGCTAAACCTTGTGTAGCTTTTCTTATTGTGTATTTATTAATGCGATTTGTACCTGCACCAATTATTCCACGTAATCCACCCGTTCCAAATTCCAAGTCTTTATAAAATCTTTCTTTAATTTCTTTTTCATCGCCAGCAATATTTTTTAATTCCTCAATAGTTTTCTCATCGAAGTAATTATTTTCAACCCATGAATTATATTTTGCCATATAATCCAATTTCATCACTCCCTAAACTTTTCTAATGAATAAATTATATCACGTTGAAAATATTTTTTATGGGCGTTATAATTTTTCTTGAAAATTTTTTTGAAAGGATGAATGATTATGTACAAAAATCTTTTTCAGTTTGCTGCACTATTTGTTTTATTACCAATGTTAGTTGCATGCAAAAAGACTGCCAGTAGTGAAAATCTCCCCCAGCTTTCAGAGCTTGAACCAAATGAGCAAATAGCAATTGTTTCAACAACAATGGGTGATATAAAAATAAGATTTTTCCCAGAGTATGCACCAAAAGCAGTCGAAAATTTTATTACGCATGCTAAAGAAGGTTATTATGACGGCACAATTTTTCATCGCGTTATAAATGATTTCATGATTCAAGGTGGCGATCCATTAGGAAATGGATTTGGCGGCGAAAGCATTTGGGGTAAAAACTTCGAAAACGAAACTTGCGACCAACTTTTTCATATACGTGGCGCATTATCAATGGCAAATGCCGGCCCAGACACAAATGGCAGTCAATTTTTTATTGTCCAGAACAAAAAAATTGATCCAGGAGAAACTTTAAGCGACAAACCTCAAAAAATCCAAGATTACTACAATCAAAACGGCGGTTGTCCATATTTAGACGGCAACTATTCCGTATTCGGTCAAGTTTTTGAAGGCATGGATATTGTAGACAAAATTGCTGCAACTCAAACAGATTACGCTGATAAACCAGTAAGCGACATAAAAATCAATAATATAAAAATTGAAAACTACAATTAAAACAAGTTAAATGCTTCAAAAAAAATCATTGCAAACAAAAATAAAGTGATACATTTAAAAAATCACATTGCTAAAAAAAATTTTTATCTCAGCAAACAAGTATTGTTTAAAAAAAATATAACAAAGCGCACAAAAAACGCCGAATTAAATTCGACGTTTTTTTATTTAAATCATTTCTTAACTTAAAACATAAACCGTTAAAGTCCTGCGCCCAAATTGTTTTGCCTCATACAAACTATCATAAAACAAATCAATTTTGTTACCTTTAATTGCTCCGCCAGTATCTAAGGCCGTTGCGTATCCATATCCTTCAATATATAATTTGCTACCCAAAGGAATTACTTTCGGGTCGACTGCAACTGTACCTTTAGCAGCTTTTGTGCCACTTGCAGTAATTCCATAACCTTTATCGCCTGGTCTCTTGCCAGTGCTTTCAACCCCTGCAGTATACGCACTTGCATTCATAATCAAAACATTTTTATAATCAGCTGTACCGCGCATGATTATTTTTTCAACAGGTTTTTTAGTTATTTTTTCAGATTTTGTATTGCGCGAAACTTCTTTATCGGAAACAAAAGTTATTTCCTGAACAACTGTTTTTTCACCATTTACTCCATCTTGCACAATTTTTTCTTTACCTTTTTGCAATGTGTCTGAATTTACAACCTTAACTTGAAATGGAATAACTTCATTTTTTTCTACAACTTCGATTCGCTTGGATAAAAATTTTAGATTCGAACAATTCCTCAATTTGAAAGATGAATCTTTTTCACAAACAAAATTTTTCCCATATTCTTTATTCAATAGATTTATTAAATCTGAAACTGTGTCGTTATATTTAACATTAAAAACGTTTTTTTCACCATCAACTAAAACTTCTAATATGAACGGATGTTCAATTTCTATACTCATTTTGTTGACAATAGAATCTTCTAATTTACAATTAATATAATCTTTAGATGAAACATTTATATTTTCTTGATTGAGAAATTCTTTAACAGTTTGGGCACTAGTTTCGTATACATTTAAAATTCCATTATTGATAACAGAAACATTCTTGCTGGTAACTTCTAAAGCATTAGCAGTTCCGCTAAACAAAATCATAATGAAAAGTAAGCCAGCAATTGAAAATATTTTCTTATACATAAATTACACTCCTTGCAATATTTTTCCCTGCATTTATTATATTAACACATATTTAATAATTATGCAACATCTTTGTAAAATGTTACGTAATTATTTTTCAAAATTGCAATTTCAAGTGCCCATAAATTAAGCTTACAGGAGTATAAAATGAAAATTTTATTAAATATTTCTTACGATGGAACAAATTATTTTGGTTGGCAGCGTCAAAAAAATGCAATATCTGTGCAACAAATTGTCGAAGAAAAATTATCAATGCTATTTTCTAGGCAAATAAAAATTATTGGAGCGAGTCGTACCGATGCAAAAGTTCATGCGCTTGCACAAAAAGCTATGTTTAATCTGGACAATTCTACTTTTAAAATTCCAATTGAAAAAATTCCGCTCGTCATAAATAAAATGCTCCCAGATGATATTGTCATTACAAATGCAAAAATTGTGGACGATAATTTTCATGCACGCTATGACGTATTTTCCAAAACATATCGCTACACAATTTTAAATTCAGACTTTTTAATTCCGCAATACAGAAATTATTGCTGGCACATAAAAAATACGCTCGATTTACAAATTATTTGTGATGCCGTAAAATTTTTTATAGGCACAAAAGATTTTGCAAGTTTTTGTGCATCAGGCTCATCTCAAAAATCTACAATAAGAACAATTTATGATTTTCATGCTGATTTTAAAAATAAATTTATAATATTTGAGATTAGCGCTAATGGTTTTTTATACAATATGGTCAGAATAATTATTGCAACTGTAATACAAGCAGCAGAAAAAAAAATTACTCTAAGCGATATAGAAAAAATTATTGCTGCAAAAAAAAGAAGCTTTGCAAGTAAAACTGCTCCGCCTCAAGGATTAACTTTAACTAATATTATTTATAAAGAATAATTTTTTAT
This sequence comes from uncultured Clostridia bacterium, assembly GCA_947073045.1. Classification (GTDB taxonomy): domain Bacteria; phylum Bacillota; class Clostridia; order Lachnospirales; family CAMVHY01; genus CAMTJU01. Next base: position 24,469 of record CAMTJU010000002.1, read on the forward strand.
TTTGTTATTTTGTATATTAAATATTTGAAAATGAGAGACATATGTGCTAAACTAGTTTTTGTACCGATTCTGTGAATTTGGTTTCTCCAACCATTTTTATGGATTATGGCGCATCTAATTTATTATTTTTAGGAGGATTTATTATGATTAATAAACAAGAAGTTATTAAAAATTATGGAAAGAGTGAGTTAGATACTGGCTCTCCAACTGTACAGGTTGCTTTATTGACAGAAAGAATAAATCAATTGGCAGACCATTTTAAAATGCACCCAAAGGATTTCCATTCAAGACGTGGTTTATTAAAAATGGTAGGACGCCGCAAAGGTTTATTAAATTACATCAAAAAGAAAGATATTGAAGAATATCGTGATTTAATTTCAAGATTAGGTTTGAGAAAATAGAGGCGAAATTATGTACAAAACATTTAGTACGAAATTGGGGAATCGTGATTTAATTGTTGAAATAGGACGAGTTGCACAGCAAGCTAATGGTTCTGCTATAGTTCGCTATGGCGATACAGTTGTTTTAGTTACGGCAACTTCATCCCAAAAGCCTCGTGATGGCATAGATTTTTTCCCACTTAATGTAGATTATGAAGAAAGATTGTACTCAGTCGGAAAAATTCCTGGTGGATTTATCAAAAGAGAAGGCAGACCTACAGAAAAAGCTGTACTTACATCAAGATTGATTGATCGTCCCATTCGTCCACTTTTCCCTAAAGATTACAGAAACGATGTATCCATAGTAGCAACAGTTTTGTCTGTAGATCAAGATTGTTCGCCTGAAATTGCTGCTATGCTTGGCGCTTCAATTGCACTTTCAATTTCAGACATACCTTTTCAAGAAACTATAGCCGGTGTGAATATTGGATTAATTGACGGAAAATTTATTGTTAACCCAACGGCAAATGAAAGAGAAATAAGTGATTTGTCATTAACTGTTGCTTCGACCAAAAATAAAGTTATGATGATAGAGGCAGGAGCTAATGAAGTTTGTGACGAGGATATGTATAACGCAATAATGTTTGCGCATAATGAAAACATAAAGCTTGTTGAATTTATTGAACAGATTGTGAAAGAATGTGCTATAGAAAAAACAGAATATGAGTGCACAGATGTTCCACAAGATTTTTATGAGACAGTAAAAAATTTTGTTGGTAAAGACAAAATGTCTGATTTAATGCTTACGGAATCTAAGCAAGAGCGCAGTCAACGTTTGAATGATTTGTTCGAACTGATAAAAGAAAATGTGGAATACGAAACGGAAAATTATGATAAGCTTTTGGTGGATGCACTCTATAAATTTCAAAAGGAAACTGTTCGTGAAATGATTTTGGTTCATCATAAAAGACCGGATGGCCGAGCATTAAATGAAATACGCAAACTTTCGGCCCAAGTCGATATATTACCACGCACTCATGGCTCAGCTTTATTTAGTCGCGGTCAAACTCAAGTTTTAACTATAACAACTTTGGGCTCAATGTCGGATGCACAAATCCTTGATGGCTTAGATATTCTCGAAGAAAACAAACGTTACATGCATCATTACAATTTCCCAAGTTTTTCGGTTGGAGAAACACGTCCATCTCGCGGACCAGGAAGACGTGAAATTGGACATGGCGCATTAGCAGAGCGAGCTCTTTTGCCAGTAATTCCATCAGAAGATGAATTCCCTTACGCAATAAGATTAGTATCTGAAGTTTTGAGTTCAAATGGTTCAACTTCTCAAGCAAGTGTTTGCGCAAGTACTTTATCATTAATGGCAGCAGGTGTTCCAATTAAATCACCTGTTGCAGGAATTTCAGTTGGACTCGTAACGGGCAAGGACGAAAATGATTTTATTTTGCTTACGGACATACAAGGACTAGAGGATTTTTTTGGAGATATGGATTTTAAAGTTGCGGGAACAAAAAAAGGTATAACTGCAATCCAAATGGATATAAAAATAAACGGACTTACTCCAAAGATTATAAAAATGGCACTGCAAAAAACTCATGAAGCCAGAAATTATATAATTGATGAAGTTATGCTAAAATGCATATCTGTTCCTCGCGAAAATATTTCAGATTATGCAACTAAAATTGCAAAGATTAAAATTGATACAGAAAATATGGCTGATATTATCGGTCCGCGTGGTAAAACAATCCGCCGTATTATTGAAGAATCTGGTGTTGATAAAATTGATACAGAGGACGACGGACGAATATTTATTGCTTCAAATGATTATCAAAAGGTACAAAATGCATTGAATATAATATCCGCCATAATAAAAAATCCTGAGCCTGGTCAAATTTTCTCTGGTAAAGTTACAAAAACAACAAGCTTTGGTGCATTTGTAGAAATTGCGCCTGAAAAAGAGGGCTTGGTTCATATTTCAAAATTGTCGCGAGAAAGAGTTAAAAATGTTGAAGACATTGTAAAAGTTGGCGATGTAATCTTGGTTAAAGTCATAGACATAGACGAACAAGGGCGAATTAATCTTTCCAGGAAAGATGCTTTGCCACCAAACAATTAATTTATAAAATTAATGAGTAATTTAAAAAGCTTTGCGAATTTTTTCGTAAAGCTTTTTTTGTATATAGAAATAATTTATTTTGTCAGTCTTGATTTTATATTTTTTTGCATCAGTTTTGCATCGTAAAAATATTTTTTTCAGGGTTAAAAATTTTAAACTCCAAGTAAGTTCATTTTTTATTTTGTTCAATAACATATTCAATACACATGTCAGCGCTATATATTAGCTCAATTATTAAAACATTTTCCATTTATATTCAACTAATTTGGTTAAAAATGTTTTTTGTGTGCATAATAAGTTTTTTAAATACAATACTAATTGTGTATTGCATTTTTTTTAAGATAGTAGTATAATAAAAAACACCGTAAAGGAGGGATGACAAATGTGGCAAATATATAAACAAGAAGAGATTTTGAAAGCAGAAAGAATGCTAAAGGCATATGAAATTTATTTAAGAGAAACGGAAGCAATGGACGATAAAGAGGAGATACGCAAGAAAAAATTGCTGAACAAAGAAAATTTTCTGCAATATAAATTGAGAAGTCAAGATTATATTCCAACAATAGTCATTCTGAGAGATTTAAGTGAAAAACTTGCAAGATTAGAAAGTAAAATAGGTAACATAAAAAATGATATATCTAGAAACAAAATATTCAAACAAAACCTAATTATGCAAAATATATACAAAAAGATTTTACACAAAGATATGTCAAATCACCAAAATAAGTCATATTACACAAGCAATGATTAAAATTATTCTTTGCTCAAAATTATATTAAAAAAGCACTCAAGTTTGAGTGTTTTTCTGACTTGCTTTTTTGAATTATCTTGCAAAAAAGTTTGAAATAAAATTTTCAAACTGAATATTTTTATTAGCCAAAAATATCGTATTTTTCCGTCCTAAAATTATTATTTGTGAATCATTTAGTGAAGATTGCAGATTTTCTATGGCTTTATCAAACTCAACTTTGTTTTTGGCTAATTTAACATGCATCCATTTTTCGGTCATATCCTGATTTTTATATCCCAAAATATTTTCTTCTCCAAAAATGTTTTCGTAATCGAATTTTTTTCCCGGAACAAATCCGCCAATAAAAATATCAAAGTTTTTGTTTTGAAATGCACTCTTGTATTCATCAAAATTTTTTTTCTCAATTATTGAGTCAATACCGTAATCAGATAATGTTTTTTTTATTAGTGAAGCTGCTTTTACACGCTGGCTATTTTGAGAATCTACAAGTATTTTCAATTTGTAATCTGGTTTGTATTCATCAATTATTTGTTTTGCATGCTCAAGATTGGTTTGGTCAATTACTATATCAAAAATTGATTGACTTAAATTATCAGAGTATATTTGATTTCTAATTTCTTCAATAGGCAAAATATTTATCAGTGAGTCGTGAAGTGGCTTAATATTAAATAAATTATTTGTAGGATTGAGAAAAATAAATTCTAATTCATCTGTGGGATATAAAATTTTATTTGTGTACTTCTGAAATTTTCCGATTTCTTCTAAGTCAGTTTGTATTATATTGCTTATTTTCTGATTGAATGCATCAATATTTGTTTCGTTATCAGGAACAATTGTTACGTTTATGTTTTTAAATTCTGCCGGCTGTGCAAAATATTTATCGTTTTTTTCTAATACTAAATTTTTCATTTGCGAGTATGCAGAAAATTTATATGCGCCACTTCCCATAAGTACTGATGCATTTTCTGTTTCATTTGCAAAATATTTTTTTGGAATTATTGGAAAATCTAACAGAAAAATTGAAATGTATGCACCATTTTTAAATTTAATGTCTAAATCATATGCAGAATTTTTTTTGCATGAAACAACATCGTCTGAAACATATTTATAAATTGAATTTTCAGACGATGTTTTTATTTGCTCAATAGAAAATATAATATCGTCGGCCGTCAAATTATCTCCATTAGCCCACAAAATATTATTATTTAATTTTATATTGGCCGTGCAATCTTCATCAAATGTAATTTCTTGAGCTAAATTGTTTTCAACACAATTGTCAGATTTAATTTTTACTATTGGCTCGAAAACTAATCTTAGAATTTCGTCTACCGTTACATCTTCATTTTTTAATGGATTAAAAGTTTTCGGTACATTCATCGATAAATTTAAAGTATCAATTGATACATCTGTTTCTACTTTTTGCTCTAGATCATTATTTTGAACTGGATTATTATTATTTGTACAGCCTGTCAAAATGAAAATTATAAGCGCAAAAAAAAATTCCTTTCTCATTATTTCATTCACCTTTTATAAATTTATAAAATTCATTGTGCTAATCAAAAATTTATATACTTTTTGATTGCGTTTGACTCGCCTTAAATAATTTTGTGTTTCCTTAAACGGTATATAAAATAATGTTTTGCCATCATGAGAATAATTATTATTAGCAAGCCATTTTGTAATATTTCCACTGCCTGCATTATAGGCACATATTGCACAATCTAAATTTCCAAACTGTTTCTGCAATTTATTTATATACCAACAACCAATTTGTATATTAATATCCGGCTCAAATATTTTTTCGTATTTATAATCCAAAATATTTATTTCTTGCGCTGCCCAATCAGCTGTTTGTTGTCTAATTTGCATAAGGCCTCTAGCATCTTTGTTAGAAACTGCATTAACTTTAAATTTGCTTTCAGTATGTATAATTGAGCAAATAAGTGCTGGATCAAGTTCATATTTTTGTGCATACTTTTTTATCAAATCGAAATGCTCAAGCGGAAACATAAAATTTACAGCAAAAAAACATGTTGCCAAAAAAACAACAAGAAAAATTATAAATGACAAATTTTTTTTATGGCGCCTGAAATTTATTGCATAAAACATTTTCTAATCCCTATCCAATATTTTTTTTAACTTGCTCTTCCAACTGCTCATATGTTCCATTATTAATTATAATAACGTCAGCAAATTTTTTTGCCTCTTCAAACGGCATTTGATTTTTTAAACGTGCAATTATTTGATTTTCAGAAAGCTTATCACGTTCAATTAATCTTTTTATTTTTAGTTTTTCGTCTGCGTGTACAAGCCATACTTGATCTGACATCTCATTTAATTTTGTTTCAATCAAGAGTGCTGCATCAATAACTATAAATTTATACTCGTCTTTTTTGAAGTATAAAAGCTTTATTTCATTTATAATGCTCTTAATAATATAAGAATGAGTAATTGAATTAAGTATAACAAGTTTTTTTTCGTCATTAAAAACAATATTACCCAGTTTTTTTCTGTCAATCTCTAAGCTATCTTCTTTTAATATGTCAGTTCCAAAAGTTTTTACAATTTCAACATAAGCATCTGACATAATAATTTTGTGTGCAATTTCATCTGCCATTATTAAATAAGCACCAAGTGACTTTAAAAGATTAGAAACAGTTGATTTGCCACTACCACTGTTTCCAGTAACTCCGATAATTTTTATTTCATTAGGAATAACAATCACACCCTTTTAAATTATCAATGTGTAATTTAATAATGTCAAGAGCTTTTCTGCGATGACTAATTTTATTTTTTAATTGACTGCTCATTTGCGCCAATGTCATTTTGTATTGTGGAACATAAAAGATTGGGTCATACCCAAATCCATTTTCACCATAAATTTTATCAGCAATAACGCCATTAAGATGCGCAAGTTCAACTATATTTTTAGAATTTGGAATGCACAAAGCAATAGCCGTAGAAAATCTTGCAGTTCTGTCGCTCGCATCTTTCATCATTTCTAATATCTTCTCACATTTTTCATGATAAGATTTATTTTCCAAAAATCTTGCCGAATATAAACCAGGTGCCCCATTTAAAAATTTTATTTCCAAACCAGAATCATCAGCTATTGTGATACAATTATTTTTTTTCATAACAGCCAAGGCTTTTTTCAAAGCATTTTCCTGAAAAGTTTTACCGTCTTCTTGTACATCAGAACTTTCACCGATAATTTCATAACCTTTAAAAATTTCTTTAACTTCTTGCAATTTATGTTCATTACTGCTAGCAAAAATTATTTTCATATCAAAAACCCTTTTTAATTTTTTTATTCACTCATGTAATTATAACTAATAAAGTTAATGATTTCCATTTTATTTTTGAAAAAGCTTAGCTATTTTTAATTTGCCATTGAAATTTTGATTTAAGTGCGCAAATATGTTATTATTTTATAAAAATTATTTTTAAGGAGATTATTATGTTTAGTACCGATATAGGAATTGATTTAGGAACAGCAAGTGTTTTAGTTTATATGAAAGGACAGGGGATAATTTTACAAGAGCCATCTGTTGTTGCCATCGACAATAATACAAAAACAATTATGGCTGTTGGGGATGAAGCAAAATCTATGCTCGGCCGAACCCCTGGTAATATTATTGCAGTACGGCCACTACGTGAAGGCGTTATTTCTGATTACGACGTGACTGAAAAAATGCTTAAATATTTTATTAAAAAAGCGGTTGGCAAATCTCTATTTTTCAAACCTAGAATTTCTGTATGTGTTCCAAGCAAAGTAACTGAAGTTGAAAGACGCGCTGTTGAAGATGCAACTCGTCAAGCTGGTGCGAGACAAGTTTATGTTATTGAAGAACCTATTGCGGCTGCAATTGGCGCTAATATCGATATTTCTCGTGCGTGCGGAAGTATGATTGTTGATATTGGCGGTGGAACTACAGATGTTGCTGTAATTTCTTTGGGTGGCGCAGTTGTTAGTACATCTATCAAAGTTGCTGGAGATAATTTTGATGAAGCTATTATTCGTTATATGAGAAAACAACACAATTTATTAATTGGCGAAAGAACTGCCGAAAGTTTGAAAATAAATATAGGTACAGCTTTTGAGAGACCTGAAGTTGTATCAATGGACGTACGCGGTCGAAACCTTGTTACTGGCTTGCCTAAAACAGTTAAAGTAACATCCGACGAAATGCTTTTTGCATTGAACGAAGCTGTTACCAATATTGTTGAGGCAGTACGCTATGTTTTGGAAAAAACACCGCCCGAACTTTCTTCTGACATTTCTGATCGCGGTATTGTTATGACCGGTGGCGGAAGTTTGTTGTACGGCCTAGATAAATTAATTGCAAATCGCACCGGTATTGAAACAATAATAGCAGAAGATGCTGTATCATGTGTAGCAATTGGAACTGGAAAATATATTGAATTTATTTCGTCACATAAATAATTTTTTAATTTATCAAAAACATGTCAAACAAAAAATCTCAAGGATAATAATCTGAACAGCACCCTATTTGTTAGACAGTATATTATACTGAAAAACAAATGGGGTTCTTTTCATAACTTGAGATTTTTTTTAAATTCTTTTGCTTATTTTTTTTAAGAAGTGAAAAAAAATTATTTTATATCCAAAATATTTTCGCTTAAAGCCTGCAAATAATCTTTTATTTCGGACTTGCTTTTCATTTTCAAAACATTCGCAATGATATTATCTAACTTAGATAAATCGATTTGGCTAATTAATTTTTTCACAGGCAAAATTTGCGATGGGAGCATACTCAAAGTTTTCAGTTGAGCAGATAAAAACAAAGGAATCAATAATGGATGAGTTGCTGCCTCTCCACAAATACTTATATCTATGTTGTTATTTCTTGCTGCATTTATTGTATCTATTATGTTTTTTATTACTGCCGGCTGAAATGGCGAATACAAGTAAGAAACTTTGGGATTATCACGAGCTGCCGACATTGTGTATTGTATTAAATCATTTGTGCCAAGACTGAAAAAATCACATTCTTTAGCCAAATCATTTGCAATTAATACAGCTGATGGCGTTTCAATCATTATACCAATTTGAATTTGCTTATCGAACGAAATTTTTTCTTCTTCCAATTCAGTTTTTACAGCTGAAATTATTTTTTTGGATTCAATCAATTCTTCGAAGACCGATATCATTGGTATCATCAATTTTATTTTTCCAAAGGCACTTGCTCGCAAGATAGCTCTTATTTGCGTGCGGAAAATATTTTCATTATCAAGACAAAATCTTATAGCTCTGTGTCCCAAAAATGAATTATCTTCACGCTTTATGTTTAAGCTTGAGATACGCTTATCCCCACCAATATCAAGAGTGCGGATTGTTATGTATTTGCCTTTTAATTTTTGCGCAGCCGCTTTGTATATCTCAAATTGTTCCTGCTCGCTTGGCAAATTGCTTCGTTCAATAAATAAAAATTCACTGCGAAATAATCCCACAGCATCTATTCCTTTTTCGAGTGCCGTATCAATTTCATTTAAATTATTTATATTCGCGCAAAGACAAACTTTTTGATTATCGCAAGTCACCGTAATTTTATCTTTAAATTCCTCAAGCAAGCTCTTTTCATTTTTAATATTCAATAATAATTTTTGTGTTTGATTTAAAATTTCGCTGGGTGGATTTACAAAAATTTTATTTTCATTTGCATTTAATATTAATTCATCACCACTTGCAATTTCTTTTGTAGCACTATTAACGCTGAAAATAGCCGGTATTTCCATTGCTCTTGCAATTATTGCAGCATGCGAATTAAAATTACCAGTTTGTGATATAAGACCTTTTATTTTGTTTTTGTCAATATTGAATAAATCTGATGGTGTAAATTCTTTTTTTACGATTATACAATCATTTTCTATGTCGCTTATTTTTTTTTGATTAATGTTTTTGAGTAATTTTAAAAGCTGTTTTTTTATATCCATGAAATCAAAAATTCGTTGACTCATTGTTTCATCATTTAGTCTTTCAAAAACATCTATGTATGAATTAAAAGTTTTATTGAGAGCGTATTCCGCAGTTATATTCCGCCTGGAAAGTTCGTGCTCAATTTCAGGTATCATTTCACGTGCAATTTGTATATGAATTTCTAAAATCTCGCTCTCTTCAAATTTATTTTTGCTTATTAAATCAAGCATGTTTTTCTCAAATTTATCGATTGCGTCTAAAAGTCGTTGTCTTTCCTGTATTTCATCTAGTTTTGAATATTTATCAAAGCGAATTTTTTCGTGTTTGACTACGTAAGCTTTTGCAATTGCAACACCATCTGAAACTTTTGTACCTGTCAGCATCTTTTTCACCCAAACTTTTTATTTGTTTTTTTATATAATAATTAAAATGCTAGCATAATTGCGAGCAAAATTCAATTTGAGTTGGTGTAATTATGATTTTTATGCAACAAGCTTTAGTTAATGCAAAAAAAGCTTTTGATATTGGCGAAGTTCCTATAGGTTGTGTAATTGTCCGTGATGAAAAAATAATTGCTCAGGCTTTTAACATGCGCAATATTCAAAATAATGTCTTGTATCATGCAGAAATTTTGGCAATAAATCAAGCATGCCAAAAATTAAAAAGCTGGCGCCTTGAAAATTGTATTTTATATGTAACGGTTGAGCCGTGTGCAATGTGTGCGGGTGCAATTTTACAATCGCGCATTCCTAAAATTGTTTTTGGCTGCGAAAATAAAAAAGCTGGCTGCGCCGGCTCTGTTTTAAATATATTGAATGAGAAAAAGTTTAATCATCAAACTCAAATCATTTCAGGTATAATGAAAGATGAGTGTTCAAAAATTATGAGCGAATTTTTTAAAAGTCTTCGTAATCATAAAAATCAGGAGTGATTTGAAATGCAATTAATAATAAATGGATGCAATGGGAAAATGGGACAAGTTCTAAGTCAAATTGCGAGCTTGAAAAATAAAATTGTGTGTGGAATTTCACAAGAAATAGATAATACAAAACAGTTTCCAGTTTATGACGATATTTTTAAATTTAATGGCGATGCAGACGTATTGATTGATTTTTCAATTGCAACTGCCGTTCCAAAAATAATTGATTATTGCACACAAAAAAAAATTCCTGCCGTGATATGTACTACAGGAATTGATAACACAACTCAAAAAAAGATTGAATATAGCGCAAAAATCATCCCGATTATGCAATCTGCTAATATGTCTATCGGAATAAATATTGTAAATTTGATTTTAGAGCGCATTTCAAAAGTGTTGTTCGATATGAATTTTGATATTGAAATTTTGGAAAAACACCACAATAAAAAAATTGATTCACCAAGTGGAACAGCATTGCTTTTAGCAGACACAATAAATAAATCGTTAGAAAATAAGCTTGAATATTCATTTGACAGAAATCATCAGCGCCAAAAAAATGAATTAGGAATATCCTGCATAAGAGGCGGAACAATTGTTGGTGAGCATTCAATAATTTTTGCCGGTTCTAACGAAAATATTGAGATAAAACATACAGCATACTCGCGCGAAATTTTTGCAATAGGAGCATTAAAAGCAGCAGAATTTATCATAAATAAGTCAAATGGTTTATATTCAATGAAAGATTTGTTCGGTGATATTTTATAAAAATAAAATCAAAAAGCAATATTAAACTTAAACAAAAATCAGGCAATGCCTGATTTTTTTATTTGCTTTCTTTATATAAATCGGTTCTAAAGGAAATTTTTATGACTACTTTTCTTTTTTTAAGAAAAGTAAGTTTGTTTTTTATTTCGTAATTTCGTAGCTTGTGTTGATTAAATTAATTATCTCGCTTTTTTTAACTGAGTCATCGAGTATAATCGAAATCCATTTTGATTTGTTCATGTGGTATGCAGGAAAAAATCCTTTTGTTCCAAGAAGCAAATTTAAAATTTCTGGTTCATATTCAACATCTAATTTCACATTCAACACATCAATGATTTTTGTATCGTCTAATCCCAATTTACTTGCCGGTATATCCATGACTATTGCATACCATTTTTTATTTTCTTTGTGCTTTAAAATAAAATAATTTGGTGATTTTGCCCAAAGATATTCTGGTTCTGAACAAAAATTTTTGCGCGCGTATTCAATTATTTTATTTCGATTAAAAATCATATTGCATACCTTCTTCTTGATTAAAGTTTTTCAAAAAATTCTTATCAGTGCTATAAAAATTATTATTAATCCTGATATGAAAACAAATTTGTTATTATCAAGTTTTATTTTGGAAATTTTGCTGCCACAAAAAATTCCGAATGTGAAAAAAATATATTGGCATATTGCCGTAGCTAGTGGCAAAAACAAATTATTAAATCCGAGAATTGACAAACCTATTCCTGAACCTATTGAATCAATTGATAATGCAAGACCAATGCAAAATGCTTCTGGCAATTCAATTTTCTTTGAACCGTTTATATCTGCAATTTGTGGCTCGTGTATAATTTTTATTGTCAGATTTAACGATTTAATTATTATTTCATACACGGATGATTTTTTTTCTATTGTATCAATGTTTTCATCAATCGGCTTTTTGCTTTGCAATATAAGATATGTCCCCATGCATAACAAAATTGAAACACCGATTAAATTAGCAAATGCAGGTGGTAAAATTTTTTGTATCTGTGAACCCAACATAAGTGATAAAAAAGTTATCAATGCCGACATTAGTGAAATAATAATTTTCGGCATGAATGACACTAAAATTTTTCGCATTCCATACGTAATTCCAATGCCAAGTGCGTCAATACTCAATGAAATTGCAATTAAAATAATGGCTAACATTTCCCAACCCTCCATATTTAAAACTAATTTATAATATGGAATAAGCCTTCGAAATGTTAGCCATTGTTAATTAAATTTAGTTGTGTGCTGGAAATATTTAAATTTTTCCCACACACCAAGTTTTGATAAATTAAAGCAAGCTGTAGAAATTGCTATCATAAACCAAAACAAAAGTACAATTCTATAATTATACCAAATGTTATCAGCAAGACCTTGTATTAAATATCCACTAAATCCTGCACACAAAGAAATTTTAAATGTTTTAACAAAATCATCACGCAAAAACTTGTTATTTAAAAATAAATTTTTATAGAACAAATAGATAATCAATAGCATAGTTAACGCGCCTGCTATTCCTAAATCAATTAAGATTTGTAAATAGAAATTATGTGAGTGTAGAGCATACGATGCAGATAGTGCATATTTTTGAAAAATCAATATAAAAACCTGCGTGCCCAATCCAATTCCTATTGGCCAAAAATCTTTTATCATTCTCAATGAACCAATCCATATTCCAACTCGATAAGAAGTTGAAGTATCAGCCATATTTCCTATACTCATAAATCTTTCGATAAAAGATTGCGGAATCAGCATCGGTAAAAATAAAAATAAAACAAGTCCGAGCCACAAAAATTTTTTATCACGCAAGACAACAAAAATAACCATTGCGGCAATTAAACCAAGCCAAGCTCCTCTTGATAAAGTTAATAGCATGCACACACAAAGCAAACACAAAATAGCAAACGAAACAAATTTGCACAATTTATTTTTAAAATAATATATACTGCCAAAAGTTATTGGAATCATAAATAACAAATACTCGCCCAAAACATTTGGATTATCCAAAGTCGAATACACACGTATTGTATTATTTTCAAACATTTGTTCATCAATCCACATTTGTGTATCGATAGCCAAACCAAAATATTTTTGCAAAATACCAATTAAAGCTACAGTAGCAGATGACAAAATCATAAGAGAAACAATTGTAAACAAATCATCTTTATTGTTGATAGTATTTTTTGCAACAAAATAAAAAGCAATAAATAATAAATAAACCGCAGCCACTTTAAAACTATCCATAGGAATATAAGAAATAAATACGCTATAGAAAATCAAAGTGCCAAAAAAAATTATAAACAGGTCAATTAAATTAAATGAAATTGAAAAATCGTTCGCAAGTAACAATTTAAGTACAAAAGAAAATATCGTGAGTAAAACAATTGCCAAAATAAATTTTGTTTTTATAATAGGGATTAAAAACGCGAGCGCAAACAAACCAATTTTTGTATTGTGTAATACCAAAAGTACAAAGAAAAAACCTGCTACTGATAAAAATGATTTTTTGATTCCAATAAAAAAAGACAGTGCAATAAAAATAATCAATAAAGATGAAATAAAAATAAGATTAGATTTATTGTCTGAGCGTTTTAATTTTATACCGAAAAAATCAGACAAAAATTTAAATAGCAATGAAGATAATAAAACTTTGGGAACATACGGCTCAAATATTTTGTCTAAAAATTGTTTTGTGAAACTGTTATCGAAAATGAAATATATAAATCTTTTTGGAAACAAAATTATTTTCATTAAAAAATTCAGGATGCTATAGCAAAATGATTTCAAGAAAAAATTATTGCCTCCAATATCATGAAAAAATATTTTATAGAAAAAACTTGAGTATATAATTTTTCTAGCGAACTCCAAAATTTTTTCGCTTACATCAAATAAAATACTTTGCTTATAAATTCGCTTAAATAAAAATTTAACTTTTTTAGCTTGCATAATCAATCTCCCAAAAAATTATTTTACACATTAGAATTTTAAGGCGTATAATCTATTTTGTCAAACAAAAATTTATTAGAGGACGGCGAAAAAAAATTTTACTCGATAATTTTCTTGATACCTTAAAAAAATATAACATGATTGCGCAATCAGATAAAATAATTTTAGCAATATCCGGCGGCATTGATTCTGTATGTATGCTGGATTTATTTTTGCGCATTAAATCCAAATTTAATTTAGAAATTATTGTAGCACATTTAAATCATAATTTACGCAGCAATGAATCCGACATGGACGAAATCTTTGTGAAAAATTTGTGCCAAAGCAAAAATATTATTTTTGAAAGCAGAAAAATTTCTGTAAAAGATTTCGCATTGAAAAATAAAATTACACTTGAAGAAGCTGGCCGTATCTGCAGATATAATTTTTTTTATGAGCTACAAAAAAAATATAACGCAAATAAAATTTCTATAGCTCACAATAAAAATGATAATGCCGAAACAATTTTAATGAATATAATTCGTGGATGTGGTGCATTGTGTGGAATAAAACCTGTCAATGGAAAAATCATTCGTCCGCTGATAAATATTACTCGTGATGAAATTGAAAGCTATTGCGCAAAAAATTCACTTGAATTTCGCATAGATTCTTCAAATTTAAATTGTGAGTTTACGCGAAACAAAATTAGGAATTTAATAATGCCAACTCTTTTAGAAATTAATCCAAATTTATTAGAAACACTTGTGCGTTCGTCAAAAATAATTTGTGAAGAAAGTGAATACTTAAATGAATTAGCGCAAAAAATTATAAATAAGTTCGAGGATAAAAATAAAATTCCAATAGAAAAAATAGATTCACTTTCAAAAGTATTACAGAGCAAAATTATACACATAATAATAAAAAAGATTGAGCCATGCGATATTTCTTCTTGGCATATAAATTCTGTATTAGAATTAAAAAATAAGCAAAACGGGAAAAAAATTTATCTGCCACACAATCTTATTGCTCAAAAATGTTTCGATGATATAATTTTTTATAGAGACACCAATAAAAACTTTCATCACCAAAATAATTTTAAATACGAAATACAAATTAATAAACCTGTATTTATTAAACAAATTAAAAAAAAATTGTGCGTTTCTGATAAAAAACTCGATATTAAAAACAAAACACTCTGTACAAAAATGTTTTATTGTGATAATATTGATAAAATAACAGTAAGAAATTATATTGCGGGCGATAAAATATATTTTAAAAATCTGGGGCATAAAAAATTAAAAAAAATATTTGCTGAAAAAAAATTGCCCCCTCAAATTTTTAATTCTTTCGCACTTTTAGCCGTCAATAATGTTATTGTTTGGATTATTGACGAAAATATAATTTCTAATAATGACTGTGGACAAAAATATTTTGTTTCTACCTGGGAGGATTAAAAATGCTAAAAGATATCACATCTGAGCTAAAAGTTTTAATTGACAAACAAAAACTTGATTCAAGAATTCATGAATTGGCAAAACAAATTTCAACTGATTTTAAAAATAAACCTGTTACTTTAATTCCCGTTCTTAAGGGAAGTATTTTTTTTGCTGTAGACTTAGCAAAAGAATTGGATCTTATTTTTGATATGGAATTTATTGAAATTTCAAGTTACGGCAATGATTATCAAAGCAGTGGCAATATTACCGTTAAAAATGATTTCCAAGGCTCTTCGTCCGATAAACATTTCATTATTGTTGAAGATATAGTAGATACCGGATGTTCATTGTCATTTTTAACGCAATATCTAAAAAAATTTAATCCACTTAGTATTTCAACTTGCATTCTTCTAGACAAACCTGAACGCCGCAAGGTTAACGTTGCTACTAACTACGTTGGCTTTACTATACCTGATAAATTTGTTGTAGGATATGGCCTTGATTACTGCAACCATTTTAGAAATATAAATTATGTAGGATATCTGGAAAACTAAAGGAGGATTTAAATTGAAAAAGTATTCTAAAACTCTTTCGGCTTATTTGGCAATATTTTTATTGATAATTTCTGCTTTTTCGCTATACAATCTTTTTGCACCTCAAAAATCTACTGAAAATTATGTATATAGTGATTTGTTAAAATCCATGGAGGCCGGATTTGTTAAAAACTTAGAAATAAGTCGCGACACTGATATTAGTGACAGTGGAACTGTGAAAGTTGTTTTCGCTAACGGAAAATCTGAAATAATGCAAATT
This sequence comes from uncultured Clostridia bacterium, assembly GCA_947073045.1. Classification (GTDB taxonomy): domain Bacteria; phylum Bacillota; class Clostridia; order Lachnospirales; family CAMVHY01; genus CAMTJU01. Next base: position 40,551 of record CAMTJU010000002.1, read on the forward strand.
CCAAGTATGTCTAGCTTTATGGATTTGGCTAATAAATATTCGGCTTTATATGGTTTTTCTATCCAGACTGATCCAACTCCAAAAGCCGGTTTTTTAATACAACTTGTTTCACCTTTATTAATGATGCTCTTTTCTGTATTTGTTTTGCTATTTATTATGCAGAAAATGGGTGGTGGCTCAGGTGGAGGAAAAATTTTATCCTTTGGCTCAAGCAAAGCTAAAGCTATTCAATCTGATAAAAACAAAGTTACTTTTAACGACGTAGCTGGATTAGATGAAGAAAAAGTTGAGCTACAAGAACTTGTGGAATTTCTCAAATCTCCTAAAAAATTTATGGATATAGGTGCAAGAATACCTAAGGGTATTTTGTTGGTTGGTCCACCCGGTACAGGAAAAACTTTACTTGCTAAAGCTGTAGCCGGAGAAGCAGGCGTACCTTTTTTTAGTATGTCTGGTTCAGATTTCGTCGAAATGTTTGTCGGAGTTGGTGCGTCACGTGTTAGAGATCTCTTTGAACAAGCTAAAAAAAATTCCCCATGTATAATCTTTATTGATGAAATTGATGCTGTCGGAAGAAGGCGCGGTGCTGGTCTTGGTGGAGGTCACGATGAACGTGAACAAACTCTTAATCAATTATTGGTTGAGATGGATGGCTTTGGTTTGAATCAAGGCGTAATTGTTGTGGCTGCAACAAATCGCCCAGATATTTTGGATCCTGCACTTTTAAGACCAGGCAGATTCGACAGACAAGTTGTTGTTGGTCGCCCTGATGTTAAAGGACGCGAAGAAATTTTGAAAGTTCATTCAAAAAGTAAAATAATCGGTGAAGATGTGGATTTAAAAGTTGTTGCGCAAACAACTGCAGGATTTACTGGCGCTGATTTGGAAAATTTATTAAATGAGGCTGCACTTTTGGCTGCCCGCGCAAACAAAAAAGAAATTACAATGGAAGAAATGCGTCGTGCATTTGTTAAGGTTGGAATTGGTACGGAAAAGAAAAGTCGTGTAATATCTGACAAAGAAAAGAAAATTACTGCATATCACGAAGCAGGACATGCCATTTTGTTTGAAAAATTATCTGAGCTTGACCCCGTTCATATGATTTCTATAATCCCAACAGGAATGGCTGGCGGTTATACAATGAATATTCCAAGTGAGGAACATAGCTACGTTACGAAAAAAAATATGGAGCAAACAATTGTTTCACTTTTAGGCGGAAGAGCTGCTGAAGCATTAGTAATAGAAGATATCACAACTGGTGCCTCAAACGATATTGAACGTGCAACAAATATAGCTCGCAATATGGTTACCAAATACGGAATGAGCGAAAAACTTGGTCCAATGCAATTTGGAGATAATGACGAAGAAGTATTTTTAGGACGCGACATCGGTCATACAAGAAATTACAGTGAAAAAATTGCATGCGAGATTGACGATGAAATCAAATCCATTATAAAAAATGCATACGAACAAGCAAAAACAATTATAAAAGAAAATATAGCTGTTCTTCATAAAGCCGCAGCATTATTAATCGAAAAAGAAAAAATAACTGGTGATGAATTCAGGCTCTTGTTTAATTAAGATTTTTCAATACAAAAGAAAGATTATTTAATAATCTTTCTTTTTTTAGTACCATTGTGAATGTATTGCAGAGATTATGGAGTTTGCTGTTGATTCTGCAAACAAAAAAACAGTATCTAGAAAGATACTGTTTTTTATTGAAAAGCTTTTATTTTATAAGACTTTAATTATCCAACGGCTTCATCGTCGGAAAAAGCAAAACATCTCTAATTGAAGCTGAATCCGTAAAAAGCATTACGAGTCTGTCTATGCCAATTCCCAATCCACCTGTCGGCGGCATTCCATATTCCATAGCAATTAAAAATTCTTCATCAATCATATTTGCTTCATCATCGCCAGCATTACGTAATTTTTCTTGATACATAAATCTTTGTCTTTGATCTTGCGGATCATTTAATTCTGAATAAGCGTTTGCATATTCGCGTCCCATTATAAATAATTCAAATCGTTCAGTATAATCTGGATTATTTATCTTGCGTTTTGTAAGCGGTGAAATTTCTACTGGATGATCAAGCAAAAACGTTGGCATTATCAATTTTTTTTCTGCATACTCTTCAAAAAATATATTTAAAATATCGCCTTTGGTGTGATAATCCTCATATTTTAATTTATGCTCGTCGGCAATTTTTTTAGCTTGCTCCAAATCCAATTTATCAAAATCTACATTGCAATATTTTTTTACTACATCGAGCATAGTTATTCTTTCAAATGGCTTTTCAAAATCAATTTCGACATCAGAATATTTTATAACATAACTACCAAAAACACTTTTGGCTATAAATCTAAGCAATTCTTCAGTTAGATTCATCATATCGTTATAGTCAGCATAAGCTTCATATAATTCAAGCAAAGTAAATTCCGGATTATGTTTAATACTAAGCCCTTCGTTTCTAAAAACTCGCCCCATTTCATAAACTTTATTAAATCCACCAATAATTAATTTTTTAAGTGGTAATTCCAATGCAATTCGCATATACATATCAATATTGAGAGCATTATGGTGAGTAATGAAAGGGCGAGCATTAGCTCCACCAGGAATAGTTTGTAAAATAGGTGTTTCAACTTCCAAAAACTTTTTATCTGCCAAAAATTTTCTTATACAGCTAATAATATTTGAGCGAACAATAAATTTCTTTTTTACATCGTCATTTACAATCAAATCCAAATATCTTTGTCGATAACGAATTTCCTGGTCAGTTAAACCATGAAATTTTTCAGGAAGTGGCCTAAAACTTTTTGATAAGAGAATAATTTTTTGAACACGTATAGATATTTCTCCTTTGTGTGTTTTAAAAACTATTCCACTGACTCCCACAAAATCTCCTATATCAAATTTTTTAAACTCAGCGTATGAATCAACACCAACTTCATCCCGTTTAACATAAATTTGTATTTTATCAGATGAATCTTTCAAATCACAAAACGACGCTTTACCCATAATTCTTTTGGTGATTAATCTTCCGGCAACACTAACTTCTTTTCCTTCGTATTCATTAAATTTTTCAATTATGGATTTATTTTGTGCGTTAACTTCAAATTTAGTTATATCAAATGGATTTTTGCCATTGTTTTTTAGTTCTTTTAATTTTTCCATACGAACATCAATTAAATTGTTGATATCTTCACTCATAAATTTGTTCACCTTTTATTTTTTGATTTGTTCACAGCTTGTACTAATGTTAATTGTTTTTTTAGTAGTTTAAGTAGTAGAGAATGTTGATATGTAGAAATCATATTGAAAGCTGCAAGAATAGCAAAAAAAATAAATTAATAACTTTGTTGATAAATTGTTTCAAACTGAAAACTAATTAACATTATACACAAAAAAGAATTTAATTTTAACTTATCAACAATCTTTTAACAAAAAAATTAACACAAATTGTTGATAATTTGATTTTGAAATTTCATTTATTCACCTTTAATTTTTTTCTCAAGTTCGTCTATTGTTTTTTGAAGCTTTGGATTATTTTCAATTTCCGTGAATATTTTATCGCATCCATGAATAATAGTAGAATGGTCACGTCCACCAAATCTTTCGCCAATTTTGGGAAGCGACATGTCTATTAATTTTCTTGATAAATACATAGCAATTTGACGTGGGTATGCAATAGTTTGCGTTCGTTTTTTCCCGCGCATATCTTCTACAGTTATATTATAATAATTTGCTACGATTTCTTGTATAAATTCTACAGTTATGTCTGGTTTTGGTGAATCTATTATTAAATCACGAAGAGCTTGTTCTGCAAGTTCAATTGTAATTTGCATATTAGTTAATTTTGAGTATGCAGCAACTTTATTTAGTGCGCCTTCTAATTCTCGTATGTTAGAAACAATATTTTTAGCTATAAATTTTGTAACTTCAGTAGGAATTTTAATATGGTCGAGCTCAGCTTTTTTTTCAACAATAGCTGTACGTGTTTCAAAATCTGGCAAGGTTATATCAACTATCAATCCGCAGCCAAATCTGGATCTTAATCTCTCTTCCAAAGTTTTAATTTCTTTTGGAGGCTGATCACTTGAAATTACAATTTGTTTATTTGCTTCGTATAAAGTGTTGAAAGTATGGAAAAACTCTTCTTGGGTTCCTTCTTTATCAGAAAGAAATTGTATATCGTCTATTAACAAAACGTCTATGTCGCGGTATTTATTACGAAATTCTTGATTTTTTCTCTCACGAATTGAATTTATTAATTCGTTTGTAAAAGTTTCGGTTGAGGCATAAAGAACTTTTGTATTTGGATTTTGATTTAGTATGTAATTACCAATTGAATGCATAAGATGAGTTTTGCCAAGTCCAACTCCTCCGTATAAAAACAATGGGTTATATGTAGTTTTTCCAGGAGCTTCAGCAATTGCTAGAGCTGCTGCATATGCAAGTTCATTGCTTTTGCCGCGTACAAATGTTTCAAAAATATATTTGGGATTAAGATTATTGTTGGACGAAGATTTAATTTTTTTATTAGGTTTATTACTTAAATCAGCCTCGGTTACAATTTTTGCAATGATATCTGAATTGCAAACAGATTGGAGGATATTTATTATTTTATCAAGGTAACGCTGTTCAATAGTATTTTTGAAAAAATTTTGTTCGGTTTTGAGGATTAGGCAATTATTTTCTAAAGACATTGGAATAAGTTTTTTAATCCAAGTATTAAAGACGACTTCAGTAAATTCACTTTCAAGTAATTTTAAAGTATCAGCCCAAAGTGATTTTACATCGTTATAATTGTGCATAAGTCCACCTCCAATTTTTTATGTTAATAAGTAATTTGTTAATATGTGCATAAAAATTATTTATATGTGCCTATTTGTAATGCAATATATACATATGTTGATAATTTTATATACAACATAATACAAGTTTATAATGAAATTTTTGAAAAATATACATAAGTTATTAACAATTTTATCAACAGCATGTGAATAACTTTCCGGAAAATTCAATTTATCAACACATAGATTTAATGTTATCAAAAAATCTGTTGATAATCAAGTTAATTAATTTGATGTGAAAAATTTTTTGTCAAAATACGTACAAATAGGCAATTATATATCTTTGAGCGATAAACTAAAATTGTTACGTAAGAGAATTTAGGCGCTCATCAAAAAACTGCTCGATACATTCTTCAAGGTTAAAATCCATTTTTTTGGCAAGAACGGCTAGCCACCATACACATTCGCCAATCTTAAATGGTAGCAAATCCTTATTTTCGCTTGATTATCGCAATTGCTGGGCCATTGTCAATCTGCCAACCAAACCTGCATCCGTAAGAAAAGCCAAGGCATCTTCTTCGACAGACCATTTTGAACCATGAAGCGACATTTCTAATTTGTGATAAAGCTCGCGTATTTTTTCCGATTTTTCACACATATCTTTTATATCCATGACAATCCCCCAAGTTTAAATTTATCGCACTAATTCTAACACAGCCAGTTTCAAGCGTCAATGTAAAATTGACACAGTGGCAATTATATTTTTAAAATAAAAAAGTTAAAAAAAATCATGCATACGCATGATTTTTTTAAAAGGATTTAGAAATGAAATTACTCTGATTTAATAGCAGTCAGTGCACTTAATTTTGTGGCTCTGCGGGCCGGGAAATATCCGGATAACAAACCAACTAAGCCTGAGAAAACTACAGCGGCTATGCAAAGCCAAAGTGGAACTAATGAAACAAGTGGTTTTTGCGCAGCACTCGACATATAAATATAACTGTCATTATTAAAAAAAGAAATGTTGGTTGTGTTGAGCAGATACGAAATTAATAAGCTAAACAATGCGCCAATAATACCGCCTAAAAAACCTATTGTAGATGACTCAACTAAAAACAATTTTTTTATATCGTAAATAGATGCACCAATTACTTTCATAATACCGATTTCGCGCGTGCGTTCGTAAACAGACATTACCATTGTATTTGCAATACCTATAGCTGCAACAAACAATGAAACTGCACCGATTGCACCAAGTAGTGCCTGCATATTTGCAGCAGTTGAGCGCATGCTCTCTAAATATTCTCCAGCATAATATGCATTATATCCCATATCTTTAACTTTTTCTGCAATATCCTTAACACTGTTTATATCTTTACATTTTATATCAATCTCGTTATATCCGTCAGAATTATTGTCGCTATAAAATCCAGAATTATTATTTGCAGATGATTTATCAAATTTTTGTTTTTCTGCCTTTAATTTTTTTACTTGTTCAATCGTCATATAACAATTGTAATCAGATGGACTGTAGCTAAAATCATCATATTTGAGAACGCCGACGAATTTTACTGGATGAGCTTTGGCAGTTGAAGTTGTGGATTTTTCTCCAGTTGTATCTATATTTCCATAATCCATATCAACGCTAATAGTAATCCTATCTTTCATAACATCAATATCGGGAGCTTTTTCTTGTTGATTTGGATCATAAAAATAAAATCTGCGCTTTGTATTTTTTGCAAAGGAGTAAGGAACTTGTCCGCCGCATACAATATTTAATTTATCATCGTCATTCAAAAAACGTCCGCTCTCTAATTCATAACCTAAGGTTTCTAAAAATTGCGCGTCTATTCCTACAAGATTTAATGTTGCAGAATATTTTCCACTGATTGCTTTTATTGCATAAGACAAATTTATAATTGGCGAAACTGATTCAACATTTTCTATTTGCTTAAAATTATAGACGGCACTATCATCCATCTTTATTTTATTTTTGCTGCCTTGGGATTGCGAACTGATTTGGTCTACACCTACTACATGAATTAAAGTTATGTCGGAAATTTGAGAGATTTGGCTATCAAAATTTTTGTTTAATGCCAGTCCCAATGAAATCATTACAACAATTGAAGCTGTTCCGATTATGACGCCTAAAATTGTTAGGAAGGTTCGCAATTTTCTTTTAAACAAATTTTTTAGAGCCATTGCAATTACATCAAAATTACTCATCTAAATCATCAATACCTTTCTTTTTTTTGCGAATCTTTCTGATAATAATTATGCCGCTAATAACTACAATGGCAATTGCTCCATAAAAATATGGACTTTTCCATATAGATTTTTTTGGTGTTTCAATGGGTTGTGTATCTGAAAAATCACTTGGCATTGGCATAGCTTCTTGAACATTTATGGTGAATTCTTTTTCTTGCTGCATGACTTCACCCGCATCATCTTCATATGAAATAATTATTTTGCCTTGTTGTTCACCTGCCTTTATCGGTGTGAAATTTCCTTCGTACGTATCGCTCGTACTTGTATTAAACTTGCCGTAATAAATAGAACTTTGTTTTGCGTCGAATCCATCCCCTTCTATTTTTATCAACAAGTTGTTTAAATTAACTTTGCCTGTATTATAAAAATCAAAAGTAATTGCAGTTGGTTGATCAACGTATGCTTCAGTTGGAATATTTATTTCGCTCGTATCAAGTTTTGTCGCTTGCTTTACACTTATTCCAATTTTCTCTGAAGATTTGAGTTCATTATGTTTTTCGTCTTCGTATTCAAAATCTACAGTTACACTATAATTTTTAGGAGTAGCAGTAGGAACGGTATACAATCTTAATTTTTTATCGACCTGGCTGCCTGGAGCAATGTCTCCAATAAAAAATGTAGTACTTCCATTGACGGGAGTAAACACATTTCCTTTTTGTTCATTAGTACTTGTCGTAGCTTCATCTATTGTTAAAGAAACTTTTGTGTTCTCAACGCGTTTTGTTTTATGAGTATTCTTAAATGACATATTTAAATCAAATTCAGAACCTGCTGTAACTATTAATGGATTTGTGCTGTAGTTGTTAACAATAATTTTAGGTTTGCTTTGCGGAGTATCAGACGTATCTGCATCTGGATTATTTACGTTGATTCCTATATATTGTTCGAATGAATCTGTGTCGGCTTTATCGTCTGTAACATTTCCGTTTTCATATTCAACTTGAAATTTTATTGAATAATTCTGTGTTTTAGACTTAGAAGTTGGAGAGAAAGAAAAATTTAAATCCCTAACATCGGATTTTTTTAATAGGCGCGTTAAAATTACACTTGATGTATTTGGAACGATTCCGCCATCAGAATCAGTAATGGCTGTAACTTTTACATTTCTTGCATCTACAGAGCCAACATTTTTTAATTTCATAGAAACGTTTGCTTTTTCACCAACATTAAATGTTTTAGCTGGAACGATTAAATCCGTTAATTCAATCTGAGGTTTATCAGCTTGTGCAATCCCACCGATATTTACGTAATAAAAAAAACTTTTTTCATAATCTTTGTCGTCGGTATCTTTATAAGAAACTTTAAAAGTGAGTGGATATGAACCATTTTTTATTTTTGAAGACGCAATGAAATCAAAACTCAAATATTTTTGGGTACCCGCAGAAAAATCTGGAAAATATGTACCCATTGTAGAATTAGCAAGATTAATTTCGTCAGTTTTTATACCATCTATTGCAATTTGTAATTCGCGTGCATTTTGTGAGCTTTCATTTTTAATTACGGCTGATAATGAAAATTTATCACCTGGCATAATATTTGTGTTTGTATTTGTAAAATCAGTGATATTTATAATTGGTGCAGAAACTTCATTTTTTATTTTTACATTAAATGTATCGGAGTCACTGTAATTTGTATTTTCATCATTCGTAAAAGAATGATTCAATGTAACAGTATAACTGCCGGCTTTTGCATTTTTATCTACATTAATGTGTAGCTTCATAATTTTTTTACCAGTTGCAGATATAACCGGTACAGCATTTGAGTCATTAACAAAAGAAATTGTAAAAGGTGCGCTAGACTCAACACTAGCTTGAGTTAAATTATTATAGGCCATAGCAGCACCAACATTTCTAATTGTAAGACTAATGTCTTTTTCCTCACCGGCATTAAGCGTAATAACCGATGGACTTTCTAATTTTACTTTAGGTGTAGCATTATTTACAGTAGGGATAGGTTCATCGTCTGCATATGCATTAAAATTAGGCAATGCAAACATCAAAAAAACAGACATCATAACACAAAAAACATTTTTCATTTATTATAATTCTCCTTTTTTTATTCTTTATTTTTTATTTCATCAACTACGCCATCACGAATATGAATAATAGTATCGGCGTAATCGGAAATTTCTAAATCATGAGTGACAATAATTAAAGTTTGATTATTTTTACGAGCGATTCCTGTAATTAAATCCATCATTTCAAATGTAGTTTTGGTATCGAGATTACCAGTTGGTTCGTCTGCAAAAATAACTTGAGGATTATTAACGAAAGCTCTTGCGATACTAACGCGTTGTTGCTGACCGCCGCTCATTTGTGATGGTTTATGATTAATTCTATTTTCAAGGCCGACATTTTTAAGCATTTCTCTGGCGCGTTTAATACGAATTTTTTTAGGGACACGCGAGAATACAAGTGGCAAGGAAACATTTTCTAGTGCAGTCATTGTCGGGAATAAATTATAAGATTGAAAGACAAAGCCAATATATTTTTTACGAAATTCTGCAAGTTGTTCCTCATTAAAATTTTCGATATGCATATTTTTAAATAAAATCTGACCGGCTGAAGGTTTTTCAAGGCCAGCTATCAAATTTAAAAGAGTTGACTTGCCGGAACCAGATGTTCCAAGTATGCAATAAATTTTATTTTGCTCAAAGTTCAAATTAATATTATTCAGAGCGACAATTTTTTCACTTCCCATTTTATAAATTTTTTTTATAGCACTAAGCTCGATAATGTTTTTCAAAATCCAATCTCCTTTTTCAGACATTATTTTTATTTTATCATGCCCAATATTTTTTTTAAAGATTCATTGTATAAAATTTATTCATAAAAATTTTATAAAAGTAGAGAATCAAAGTATTATTGAATTGACGAATATTATTTTATAAAATAAATAAAACGACATATTTCGACAGGATGGGTTTAATATGAAAAAAGTATTTGTATTTTTTGCGTCATTGCTATTTTTATTTTTTATAAGTGAAAAGTTTTGCCTGACTCAATCTTGTAATTATAATGATGGTTTAAATTTTTCACAGCTTATAGATAAAGATATTGAGTTTGGAAAATTCAAACATGTTAAAGACGATAAAGGAACATATGAAGAAAATTCATCGTCATTGATGTGGAAAGTTTTAAAATTTGATTCTGGCAACAAAAATTTATCTTTGATTAATAAGTATGCGGTGGATTACAAACAGTATAGTAATGCTAATAATTCTAATTGGGACAGTTCAGATTTAAAAAATTGGTTAGAGAATGATTTTTTGAATTCATTTGGCGAAAATTTAAAATCGCAAATAAAAAATTTATCATTGCCATACGTAGAAAATGAAAGGATTTATGTAAAAGATGGCCTAGTTTTAGAAGATTGGCCTTTAACTTGCAAAGATAATCAAGATTATGTTTCGTGGTGGACGAAAACAGCTAATAATACTACGGCAGTTAAAATAGTTAAATACAAAAATGGCGCTTATACAATTGGTTCTTATAGTTCAAAAGGTTCAGTGTTTGTTAGACCGTGCATGGATTTAGATTTAGGTAATGTTATTTATTTTGATTCGGATAGTTGTGATGATTTTTCATTTATTGTTGGAGATAGCGTCGGAAAAATAGATGGCATTTGTGAAAGTTATGAGATAAATTTGGGCGAGGATTTGAATTTGAATTTTGATGTGATTGATGCACAAGGTGATTATTCTGTAGTTTATAAGATTGTTTCGAATGGAGAGATTTTATCGCATGGGACCATCGAAAATAAAATAATGAAAACGTCGAATTTGGATTTGGGTAATTATGATGTTTATGTATGGCTGCAGAAAAAAGAAATGAATTTTAATTTGACAAGCGAACCTAAAAAATTTGAGTTAAAGGTTTTGGATTCTGACCCGGAGATTTTTGATGTAAGATTTTCGTCGTATGCGCATAGAAAAAATTTTGAAAAAAATATTTTAGTTGGTATAAGCGGCAAAAATTTCAAAGCCAATGACAAAATGCAAATAAAATTTTTTGACGGCAATGAAGAAAAATTTTCTATGGACAAATTTATTGAAGATGATGCAGAGGAAATTTCATTTTTTATTGAAAAAGACAAGCTTTGTAATTTACCACTTGGAAATTATGATATTAAAATTAATTTGTCGCGCGACAATAAAATTTTGATTGAGAAGGATTTGGAGTTTAATTATGTTGTCTCGGATTTGCCAGTTGTATCTGAAATTATTTTGACTCCAGCTGCATTAAATATTTCGCTGGATGAAAAGAAAATTGATTTTTGTATGAAATTGGATGCCATGCAGGAAAATGATGAAGTTGTTTCAGCAGCAGCTTATATTTTAAATAATGATAGCGAAAAAATTGCTCAGTGCGAAGATTTTTTTGGCGGTGGCAATAATAATTATTTTGGCCAGATTCGTTTGCCAGATAATATTTGTGTTGGCAATTATAAATTTGAGGCACAGTTTAAAATAAAGAATGACTATTTCAGTGACGAACATATTATTTATTCGCCAATTATAAATTTTTTAATTAGCCAGCTAAAATTAAATCAGCCAAAAGTAAATTTACTAGGTGGCAAATATTTTTCAGCAAAGAGAATAATTTTGGAATCGGAAGACGATGCAAAAATTTTTTATACGTTAGATGGGTCAATGCCAAACGAAAGTTCGAATATTTTTGATAAATCATTTGTACTTGGCAATGGGAAGCATAATTTGAAAGCAATTGCTATAAAAGAAAACTATGAGGCAAGCCAAATTCTTGAGCAATCTTATAATATTATTAGTTCGTCGAGTTCGAATGATGACGAATTTTATGATACAGATGTTACAAATGAAGAAGAGATAGCTGAAAATGATGATGCAAAAATAAAAGAAGTTGAAACTACAGATGAAATTGATTTTTATCCGACAAAACAAAATTTAAATTCATTGACTGATAAAAATAAAGTTGTGCAAATTGAGGCGCAGGCACAAGAATCCGCTAAATTGAATTTAACAAATGAAATTGTTTCGTATATTGCAGACAATTTCTTTGGATTAAAGTTTGGCATAAAAAATTTTGGCTATATTAACGTAAGCCAAGATATTTTCAAAGATTTAATAGGTCATGATATTTCAATAGAAATTGCGCGCAATGGATTTGCTTTCAATATAAAAGTTGATGGAAAAGATTTCGTTTCAAACAAAAATGAATTTGAAATGAGTTTTGTATATAACACTGGGGAAAATTTGGATACGGATAGTTTGGTTGTGTTTAAGCGTGTTACAGATAAAAATGAAATTGTTGCGAAAAGTTTTTATGATACCGATAAAAAAATTATGAGCTGCAAAACGAAAACAGGTGGAACATTTGGCGTTGTATACAACAAAATTGTATTTAGCGATGTAAATTCAAAAGAAATTGCATATTTGGCTGCAAGAAATATTTTGAATGGGGTTGGGGGAAATAGATTTTTGCCTGATTCAAACATCAAGCGTGTAGATTTTTTAATAACGCTAATGAAGATTTTGGGTATTCAGCCCGATTCGCTGTCGGATAATTTTTCGGATTGCGAAAATAAATATTACAGTGCTTACACGGCAACAGCAAAAAAATTGAAGTTGGTCAATGGTGTTGGCGAAAACAAGTTTGAACCGGAAAATTTTTTGACTTTTAGGGATATGTATTTTATGGCAAATAATTTTTTTGGCAATACAAAATTAAATTTTATAGAAAATGATTTTGTTAAACGCTCAGACGCTGCCAAGTTTTTATTTGAAATTTTAAAAAATAGTTTTGAAAGTTAGGCAAAATTTAATTTTTTAAACTTGTCTTGAAAGAAATATACTTACTTTTTCTTTTGAAAGAAAAAGTAAGCATAAGCATCTCATTTTGAGCTGCTTCATAAAAAGAAACAAAAATAAAAAATCTCAAGCAAATACTTGAGATTTTTTTGTTAAAGTTTTTTCATCAAGTACCTCAAAATGAGATGTTTATGTAAACTTTTTTTACAAAAAAGTTCTATTTTAATTTTCATAACCAAACACCAGTATATTTAAATATTTTTTTTGGCATGATAGAATAATAAAAATGAAAGGAGGAAAAAAATGTTTGCTAAAGATAAAAATGAAGTTGCAAATAAAATGCAGGCAGATATTGTAAATGGGCTGGATGAAAAAGTTGCAGAAGAAAAATTAAAAACATTTGGTTTAAATAAATTAGCGGATGGAAAATCAAAAACTATTTTTGGTTTGTTTTTGGACCAATTCAAGGATTTTCTCGTGATTATTTTAATTATTGCTGCAATTGTTTCTTGCTTGATAGGAGAATTTTTCGACGGCTCAATTATTATTGCTATTGTAATTTTAAACGCGTGTCTCGGAGTCTATCAGGAAAATAAGGCTAATAATGCATTTGCAGCATTAAAAGAAATGGCGCGCCCACATGCAAAAGTTTTGCGCAATAAAAAAATTTCGCAGATTCAAACGGATTTACTTGTTCCTGGCGATATAGTTATTATTGAAGCCGGCGATTATATCCCTGCCGATATTCGCCTCATTGAAAGCGTTAATCTGAAAATAAATGAATCAGCACTTACTGGAGAATCTATTCCAGCCCTAAAAAATGCCGACGTGGTTTTGGATTCTCAAACTGTTTTGGGTGACAGAATTAATTGTGCATATATGAGTTCGATTGTATCTGCGGGACGCGGCAGGGGAATTGTAATTGCAACGGGAATGAATACACAAATTGGAAAAATTGCTTCAATGCTAAACGAAACACCCGAACAAATTACTCCTCTTCAAGAAAAATTGAATAGCTTTGGTAAATTATTAGGATGTGTCTGCCTTTTTGTATGCATCTTGATTTTTTTTATTGGATTAATGCATAATATCGAGCCGCTACAAATTTTTATGACTGCTGTATCTTTGGCAGTTGCTGCAATTCCTGAAGGCCTTACTGTTGTCGTTACTGTTATTTTAGCCATGGGAATGCAAAAAATGGTGAAAATCAATTCAATTATAAAAAAGCTTAGTGCGGTAGAAACTTTAGGAAGTGTCACAGTTATATGCTCCGACAAAACTGGCACGCTTACTCAAAATAAAATGACTGTTGTAAAATTTTATACCAATGGGAAAATATTTGATGCCGATAAAAATAAAATTGATGTCAAAAATGAGACAGATCTTTTGCATACTCAAAAACTTTTTGAAATAGGAGTACTTTGCAACGACTCGCAATTCTCAAAAGAAAAATCTATTGGCGATCCAACTGAAAGTTCATTATTGGAAGCTGCCGAAAAAATAAATTTATATAAAGACAGTTTAAATGAAAAATATCCACGCGATGGCGAAATTGCTTTTGACTCTGACCGAAAACTTATGTCAACTTTAAATAAATATGGCGAAAAATTTATAGTAAATACAAAAGGTGCGCCCGACGAAATTTTAAAATGCAGCAAGTTTATTTTCTCTAACGGACAAGTTAAAGGATTAACCGAAGACGATAAAAAAAATATTATAAAAGCTAATGACGGTTTTGCAAAAAATGCATATCGTGTCCTCGCCGCTTCTTATAAAATTATTGATGATAAAAAAAATTTTGCCGAGAATGATTTAATATTTGCAGGATTAGTTGGAATGATTGATCCGCCACGCATTGAAGCTAAAGATGCAATTAAAATATGTAAAGATGCCGGCATCAATGTAAAAATGATTACGGGCGACCACAAAACTACCGCCGTTGCTATCGCAAATGATTTGGGAATAATCTCGGATTCTTCACAATCTATGGAAGGTATAGAAATTGACAACATGACAGAAGCACAGCTTCAAGAAAAAATTAGAACAACACATGTATTTGCCAGAGTTTCGCCGCAGCACAAAGTAAAATTAGTAAATGCTATAAAGGCTGATGGAAATATTGTAGCTATGACTGGAGATGGAGTAAACGATGCACCATCGCTAAAAAATGCTGATATAGGAATTGCAATGGGGATAACGGGCACTGATGTTTCAAAAGAAGCTGCGGATATGATTCTAACCGACGATAATTTTGCAAGCATAGTGAAAGCTGTGGAACAAGGCCGAATTATTTACGCAAACATCAGAAAAGTTATTGCCTATCTTTTATCGTGCAATATCGGCGAAATTTTATTGATATTTATCGCACTTTTGTTCAATTTTCCATCACCTCTTGCTCCAATTCATTTGCTTTCAATAAATTTAATAACGGATGCATTCCCGGCATTTGCTTTGGGAATGGAAGAAGGCGACGAAAAAATAATGCAGATGGCGCCGAACAATCCCAATGAACCACTCGTAAACAAGCGCATGAAAAAATTTATAACTGTTCAAAGCATCGCATTAAGTCTTGCAAGTTTGCTCTCGTTCGTATTTATTTTAAAAATTTCAAATTACACAACTGCCTCGAGTGCATGTTTTGTAACGCTTGTTGCAGGTGAATTATTGCGCGCGTATTCATCACGTTCTGATAAAAAATTTTTATTCAGGACAAAAGTTTTGAGCAATAAATTTTTAAATCGCTGCGTAATATTTTCACTTATATTTTTGTTTTGCAGTGTATATTTACCATTTTTAAATAAAGTTTTTGCAACAACAATGCTCTCTTCAAATTATTTAATAATTTCGCTTTTGCTTTCACTTATTCCTATTATATCTGGCGAAATTTTTAAACTGGTTGTTAAAAGTTAAAATCAGCTTGCTTTTTTAAAAAAGCAAGTAAGCATAAGTGTCTCATTCTGAATTGCTTCATGAAAAGAAATTAATAAAAAAAAATCTTCCCTTTTTAGGGAAGATTTTTTTGTATTGCCTGGGCGATAATAGCGATTATTGGGTATTAGTTAGGATAAAAGTTATATACGAAAAAAAAGAAAAAAAGATTACATTTAAAATAAATATGATGATTTTTTAACTTTTTCTTGACTTTTATTTATTTTAGTTGTATAATGTGAAAAAGAAGTTTAAAAAATTCTTGGAGGATTATGAAATGAATATTTTAAATAAAATGTATAGCTATATACGTGGTGAAGACTTCGATGAAGAGGAAGAACTTGAAGAAATTACTGCAAGTGAGGAGCCTAGAAAGGAATTAACGAATATAGCAACATTTCGTCCAAGACGCGACAATTCAAAAATTGTAAGTATCCATACTAATGTCCAAATGCAGGTTGTTATTACTTATCCATGTGATGTTGACGATGCAGCATCTTCTTGTGATTATTTGAAGCAAAACAAAACTTGTATAATAAATCTTGAAGGTGTGGAACGTGCAAATGCTCAAAGAATTGCTGATTTTTTGGGTGGCGCTGCATATGCAATCAATGGCGATATACAAAGAGTTTCAAATGATATTTTTATTGTTGCTCCGGCAAACGTAAATATAACAGGCGAGCTCAAAGAAGAATTAAAAGCAAATGGTTTAATATTGCCGTGGGTGTCATCATCTTTTAAATAAAGGGGTATTTTTTAATGGCACTTGTTGTATTGCAGTCAATAATATTTTTTTTACGTCTGTTAGAGTTTTTAATATTCGTTCGTGTAATAATGTCGTGGCTTTTAATGATTGGCAGCAGTAATTCTTTTTCCAATCTTATTTTTGAATTAACTGAATTTATGCTTGAACCCGCTAGAAAATTATTAAACAAAACACCGCTAGGGAATGGTTTTATTGATTTTTCACCTATCCTCGTTTGGTTTGTAATTGAGTTTTTAAAATCCGTAGTTATAAATGCTTTTTCTTTTTTCATATTTTATTAGCTGTATAATTTTTATGCAGCTTTTTTATGTATGCATAAGGAGGTTTTTTAATGAATGAATTTAAAATTTTAGCTGATAGCTGTTGTGATATATCAGATGAAATATTAAAAGAGATTGACGTAGACACAATTCCATATTATACATGCCTTGATGGAAAAAATCATTTAAAAGAACGTGTTGATATTTCTATAGATGAATTTTATAATCAGCTTGAAACAAATGATAACTTATTTCCAAAAACATCTTTCCCAACGATACAGGAATTTTCGGATTTTTTTTGTCAGTATCTCAAAAAAAATATGGACATACTTTTTATATCAATGACTTCAAAATTTAGTAGTGCATTTCAAGCCATTATTAATTTAACTGAAGATTTAAAAAAGGAATATCCATCATCAAATATTATAATAGTAGATTCAATGCAAGCATCAATGGGTGAAGGATTAATAATAATGGAAGCAGCAAAGATGAAAAAAGCCGGTCACTCAATTTTTGAAGTAGCCGACTTTATCAATAATACCAAACATGATTCAAAATTGTTTTGTACGGTAAACTCACTTGCATATTTACAAAAAGGTGGACGTATTGGAAAAGTTTCAGCTATTGCCGGAAGTTTACTTAATATTAAACCAATTATTGCAATGAAAAATGGCGAGCTGTTTCCGTATTCCAAAGTGCGTGGGAGAAAAAAAGCTATTGACGAAATTACGAAATTGATTGCGCAATCAACTCAAGATAATAAAGATGATTATGAGTATGCCGTGTTCCATTCTTGTTCACATGATGAAGCTATTGAAATTATTGACGAACTCAAAAATAAATACAATTTGAAAATAAATTTGCCTGCAATTACTGTCGGAGTTATTATTGGTTCGCACATTGGCCCAACAGTTTTAGCTGTAGCCGCAGTAAAAAAAGCACAATTAAATTGAATTTGTAACATCATTAATCATATCAGTTGTTTTATTTAATAATTTGCTGCCACTGTTTTCTAATTTGTGGCGGCTTTTTTTGTCGCTTAATATGGCTACCAATCCTGCTGCCCCTATCATAGAGCCAACAATTAATCCAGTAGAAAATTTATTCATTATAAGCACCTCTTTTTTTTATTTGTCATACCTATTATCTTACATATCAATAAATTTTATTCATCTTATGAGTTACAACTTGGCATATAAAAATTTTTTTTAGTGCTATAATCTATATAGGTGAAGAAAATGGATGGAATAATGATTTGTATGGTAGTGGATGAGTTAAAAAAAACATTGCTCGGATTTAACATAAACAAGATTTATCAGCCACAAAATGATGAAATTATTATGAATATAAACAAAAAGAAATTGTTGATTAGTGCAAATCCAACTGCTGCGCGAATAAATTTGACTAATAAAACTAAAGACAATCCACAAAATGCACCAATGTTTTGTATGACTTTACGTAAACACATACAAAATGCCCGTATAATTAATATTAGTCAACCGAATTTTGAGCGCATTATAAATTTTGAAATTGAGAATGTAAATGAATTTGGCGATTCATCTTTCTATAAACTAATAGTTGAAATAATGGGCAAACACAGCAATATTATTTTGACTGATGGAAAAGGTACGATAATTAATGCAATAAAGCATGTTACGCATTCAGTAAGTTCTGTACGCCAGATTCTTATGCATTTAAAATATGAATTGCCGCCATGCAATAATAAATTAAATCCATTAGAAATATCGTCAGAAGAGTTTTACGATTTAATAAAAAATCTCGAGCCAAAACAATCATTATATAAATTATTGAACGGAATAAGTCCGACAATAGCCCAAGAAATTTGTTATTTGGCAGGCAATGACAAACAAAAGTTTTGCAATGTATTTATTGAACTTCAGCAAAAAATAATTAATAATAAATATGATTGCCAAATAATTTTTGATGAAAATGATAAACCAATTATTTTGTCGGCAATAGATTTAAAAAAATATGATGGATATAAAAAGATAAAATTTTTGAGTGCTTCTGAGGCAGTTGAAGCTTTTTATGCTCAAAAATCAAAAATAAATTTGATACATCAAAAAACATCGGACCTGCGCAAAATTATTTCAAATAATATTTCGCGTTGTCAGAAAAAAATCAAATTGCAGATGAAAGCGCTTGAACAAACAAAAACTCAAGACGAACAAAAACTTTTTGGCGAACTTATAATGGCAAATATTTACCAAATAAAGCCTGCAAGCGAAATTTTTGTTGCACAAAATTATTACGATAACACTCAAACAGAAATTAAGCTTGATAAAAATCTAACTGCAATCGAGAATGCCCAAGCTTATTTTAAAAAATATAATCGTCTTAAACGCATACAAATTGCTGTCAGTGAACAATTAAAGTCAAGTCAAGCCTCTCTTAATTACCTTGAAACTGTTTTACAAAATTTAAATCTTTGCGAAAATGAAAACGATATAGACGAAATCAGAAATGAACTTTATCAACAAAAAATTCTCCACAAAAAAAATCAATCTAAACAAACAAAAAAAACTTCTTATTTGCATTTTGTTTCATCCGATGGATTTGATATTTACATTGGAAAAAACAATACACAAAATGATTTTCTTACATTAAAGTTTGCGCATTCAAATGATTTATGGCTGCATACAAAAAATATTCCCGGTTCGCACGTTATAATTAAAACTGAAAAAAAAGAGATTACGCAAAAAACTTTATATGAAGCGGCAAATCTTTGTGCATTTCACAGCAAGGCTTGTAATTCTAGTAATGTTGCAGTTGATTACACGCAAAAAAAATTTGTAAAAAAGCCGCCTGGTGCAAAACCTGGAATGGTTATATATAATAATTACAAAACGGTTTATGTAACACCTGATAAAAATTTAATTGAAAAATTAAAAAAGGATGATTAAACTTGAATCAATTTGTTCGTACGCAATTGTTATTTGGTGAAAAAAATATGGAGCTGCTCAAAAACAGCTCCATTATTATATTCGGAATAGGCGGTGTTGGATCATACGTTGCCGAAGCACTTGCAAGATGCGGTGTATTTAATTTAACTTTTGTCGACAATGATGAAATTTGCCAAAGTAATCTAAATCGCCAAATATGTGCAAACATAAATACAATTGGGCAATTAAAAACGAAAGTGATGAAGAGGCGCATTTTAGAAATAAATCCTGCTGCAAATATTACAACAATAAATGAATTCGTCAATGAAAAAAATGTTTTTGCTATACTCAATAAAAATTTTACATACGTAGTAGATGCTATAGATACGATAACTTCGAAAATACAAATTATCATTGCTGCACAAAATTTAAAATTACCTATAATAAGTTGCATGGGTACAGGAAACAAAATAAATCCGCTTTTGCTTGATCTGACCGATATCTATAAAACAAAATATTGTCCACTAGCAAAAATAATGCGCCGTGAATTGAAAAAACGTGGCGTTAAAAAATTACGTGTTTGCTACTCAATTGAACAACCAAAAAAAATTACACAAAAAGAAAAAATTATTTCCAGTACACCTTTTGTTCCAGCAACTGCTGGATTAATCATTGCCTCGGATATAGTAAAAAACATAATAAATGATATCTAACAAGATTGCGCATTTTGTTAGATATTTTTTTTTGCAACAAAAAAGATGGCTCTAGCATAATATTTTTTTGATATAATTGCATTAAGGAGTTGATTCAATGGAACGAAAAATAGTATACAGTGCAATTCAAGCCTCAGGTATTCCGTCACTTGGAAATTATTTAGGTGCATTAAAAAATTGGTCCAAGATGCAAGATAATTATGATTGCATATTTAGTGTCGCGGATTTACATTCATTGACTGTAAGACGAGAGCCTGCATTACTGAAAAAAATTTCTCGCAATATGTTCTTATTACTTTTGGCAATGGGACTGGATCCACAAAAAAATATTATCTATTTCCAATCGCATGTTCATGAACATTGCACTCTTGCATGGATTTTAAATTGTTGTACATACATGGGTGAATTAAATCGAATGACTCAATTCAAAGATAAATCCCAAAAGCATAGTGACAATATAAACGCAGGATTATTTACTTATCCTGTTTTAATGGCGGCCGATATTTTGTTATATGATGCAGATTTTGTTCCGATAGGCGCAGATCAAAAACAGCATATAGAAATTTGCAGAGATATTGCTCAAAGATTTAATAAAATATATGGTGATACATTCAAGCTTCCAGAGCCAATTATAAATAAAAATGGAGCTCGGATAATGAATTTGCAACAGCCGGATAAAAAGATGTCTAAATCTGAAACTAGCGGCACGATATTTTTATTTGATGAACCAAATGAAATAATGAATAAAGTAAAAAGGGCAGTAACCGACTCTGATAATAAAATTATTTATTCACAAGACAAACCAGGGATTTCTAATTTATTAAATATATATTGTAGTGCAAAGAATATATCGATAGAACAAGCACAGAATTTTTTTGCAGACAAAAATTATGGGCAATTCAAAACAATTGTAGCTCAAGCAATTATTGAATTAATTGATCCAATCCAAAAAAAATACAAAGAGCTTGCACAAAATAAAGATTATATAGACAAATTAATAAAAATTGGAATGGAGAAAGCTTCAAATATTGCATATAAAAAGTTGGATAAAGTCAAACGCAAAGTCGGACTTGTAAAACATTTGTAAATTTAAAACAAAATTTATTTGATAAAATAAATACTGCTTGTGCAGTATTTTTTTATTTGCATATAAAACGATTTATATCGTTAAGATTAATCGAATTGTGCAAAGAGATATTTATTGCATTAGCAATTATATTTGATAGACGCTCGATTACTTCATCGACTTCCTTTGGCGTAACAAACATATTTTCTTCGTATGGATCCAGAATGTTTTTTATCATGCTATATTTTTGCATGCTATCAATATTGTTCAATGTATCAAGAAAATCACGTTCAAAATTTTTTTCGCACGCATCTCTCATTGCATCCAAAATTTTATCCATTGTATCATTTACAAGCGTTGCTGCATCGATAACTGTTGGTACGCCAATTGAAATTATTTCCGAGCCCAGAGTTTTTTTATCGAGTGCAACTCTTTTATTTCCCATGCCTGCACCCGGACTAATTCCCGTATTTGATAATTGAATTGTGGAATTTATACGCGAAGAACTTCGTGCAGCCAGCGAATCTATTACGAAAATCAAATCTGGATTTGTTTTTTCGCATATGCCTTTTACAACTTCAAATGTTTCTAATCCTGTAATTCCTAGAACGCCAGGAGAAATTGCACTAACGCAGCGGACAGAATTTTTTAATTCATCAGGTATAAAATTTTTGATATGGCGCGTAACCAAAACTTTTGATATAACTTTTGGCCCAAGTGCATCTGGAGTGATGTTCCAATTTCCAAGCCCAATAATTAATACGTTGTCGTGCTTTTTATTTTCCAAAAGTTTGTTGATATTGTCAGAGAGAATTTTTATTATTTGCTCGCGGTATTTCACATTGTTTTTAACAAGTTTAGGGCATTCAATTGTTATATAATTTCCTATTGGTTTTGAAAGTTTTTTTTCGCCATTTGCATTTGTAATTTTCACAATTGTAACTTGTATATCATCAAAGCTTTGTGTTTTGATTTCTATTCCGTCTAGATTTGAATCTTTGTTCATTTGATAAGATTCCAAAGCTAAATCCGTACGAACTGAAAATTTATCTTCCATTTTCTATTACCACCTTTGTTAGAAAAAATTTTTCTTCTTTTTTTGAAAAAAAGAAGCGAAAAAACTTTATCTAACAAATCAAACTATATTTGATTTGTTGTTTTAAATTTCTTAATGAAGTGGCTCCGAAGGAGACGGTTATGCTTACTTTCTTTCAAGGAAATAATAAATATCTTTGTTTTATATATCATTTACATAAAAAAAAAGTTTATCCATTGATAAAAAAAAAATTATGTTGTAATATAATCAGTAAAAGGAGTGATTTTGTGGATTCAGACAGTTATTCCAAATTTATTATATTGTTGCTGTTTTTGGTACTTTCGTCATTTTTTTCAGCTTCCGAGACTGCTTTTCTTTCTATTAATAAATTGCATTTGCGTAATATGGTTGATAATGGCGTTAAAAATGCTGAGCGTGTAAAAAAAATTTCTGACTCGCCTCAAAAATTATTGAGTACAATTTTGATTGGCAATAATCTTGTTAATATCGCAGCTTCTGCAATTGCAACTTCTATTGCTATAAAATTAAGCGGCAATAATGGCACAGTCTTAGCATTATGTACCGCATTGATTACTTTTTTGATTTTGGTGTTTTCAGAAATTACGCCAAAACATATTGCAACTGTGCATCCTGAAAAAATTGCATTAGGTGTTGTAGCTCCGCTCTCAATTTGCTCATGGTTCCTAACACCTGTTGTATTTGTACTTAATTGGATTACAAATGGCATAATTTTTTTATTGGGTGGGAAAAGTGATGTGAAACATCCTGTTATTACTGAATCGGATTTGAAAACAATTGTAGATGTCAGTCATGAAGAAGGAGTTTTGGAAGTTGATGAACGCGAAATGATTAACAATGTTTTTGAATTCGGTAATTCAGAAGCTAAAGATGTTATGATTCCGCGCACAGATGTTATTGCTATTGATATAGATACGCCATATGACGAAATTATGGAAATTTTTAAAAGTGAGGGATTTTCTAGAATTCCGGTTTATCGCGAAAACATTGATGACATAATTGGGATATTGCACCTTAAAGATTTTATGTTTAATGTCAATAAAGATAACTTTGATTTAGAAAAATGTGTGCGTGTACCATTTTTTACCTATGAATACAAACCAACGCGTGAATTATTTACTTTAATGCGTGTCAAAAGAATTCCTATGGCTATAATTTTAGATGAATACGGCGGAACAGTTGGTATTATTACTATGGAGGACTTAGTTGAAGAAATTGTTGGTGATATTGCGGATGAGTATGACGAATTGGAAAATCAGATTGAAAATATAAAAGAGAATGAATATGTTGTTGACGGCAGTACAAAAATTGATGATGTAAATGAGGAACTTAATATAAATTTAGAATCGGAGGATTTTGATTCAATTGGAGGATATTTAATAGGGATTATGGGATATTTTCCAAAAGGTAAAGAAGTTATAGAGACAGACGGTATAAAATTTATAATTGAAGAAGTAGACAAGAACCGAATAGAAAAAATTCGTATTCAAATTAAAAAAAATGAAAACAAAAAAACGCCTGATTAATGGCGTTTTTTTTTATTCTTGAAAAAATTTTTTTCTCACGGCATATAATTAATTTTTAAAAGTTATTTCATCATTTTCATAATCAATTATTACTTTTTTGCTTTTATCAATTTTATTTTCTAGAAGTTTTTCCGCGAATGAATCCTCTATTTTTGTTTGAATAGTTCTTCTAAGCGGACGTGCTCCATAATTTTGATCAAAACCTGTTTGTGCAATATATTCTACTAATGCATCTGTAAATTCAAAATTAATTTCCATGTTATCCTTAACGCGCTCTTGGACCTCATTAAGCATAAGTCTTGTAATCTTTTTTGCGTCTTCCAATTCTATAGGATGGAAAACAATAATCTCATCTATTCTGTTTAAAAATTCCGGTCTAAATAATTCTCTTACTTCACTTAAAACATTCTTTTTCATATCTTCAAAGGATTTTTGAGAATCTGCATTCGTCATAAATCCTAACTTTTTTGTTGAAACAATGCTATGTGCTCCAACATTTGATGTCATTATTATAACTGTGTTCTTAAAATCAATTATTCGACCCTGAGAATCCGTAACTCGTCCATCATCTAGTATTTGCAATAAAATATTAAAAATATCAGGATGTGCCTTTTCTATTTCATCAAACAAGACTACTGAATAAGGTTTACGGCGGACTTTTTCGGTAAGTTGTCCACCTTCATCGTATCCAACATAACCTGGAGGCGCACCGATTAATTTTGCTACATTATGTTTTTCCATGTACTCAGACATATCGATACGTATCATTGCATTTTCGTCGCCAAACAAAACTTCTGACAATGCACGAGTTAGCTCTGTTTTTCCAACACCTGTTGGACCCAAAAACAAAAATGAACCAATAGGACGTTTAGGATTTTTCAAACCAACACGGCCTCTACGAATAGCTTTACTTATTGCGCTAACAGCTTCATTTTGACCAATAACTCTTTTGTGCAGTATGTTTTCAATATTCATTAAACGTTCAGTTTCATCTTGACGTAACTGCCGAACATTAATACCGGTCCAGTCTGCAACTACTTTTGCAATTTCTTCTTCATCAACAACATGCTGAGATTTATTATTTTCGTCGTGCCAATTTTTTTTCTGTTCATCAAGTTTATTTTTGATTTCAATTTGTTTTTTCTTTATTTCGCCAGCTTTTTCAAAATCCTCTGATTTAATTGCGGATTCTTTTTCTTTTTCCAATTCACTCAATTGAGTCTCTAATTCTTTCATGTTGTTAGGTAGTGTGCAAGTTTGCAGACGAACATGTGAAGCAGCCTCATCAATTAAATCAATAGCTTTATCTGGTAAAAATCTATCTGTTATATAACGAATTGATAATTTAACAGCGGCCTCTATTGCTTTATCTGTTATTTTGGCGTTATGGTGCGCCTCGTATTTATCGCGCAAGCCATAAAGCATTTTGATTGCGTCTTGTTCTGTTGGTTCCTCAATTTTAACCGATTGAAATCTTCTTGCAAGTGCTGCATCTTTTTCTATATGCTTTCTATATTCAGTCAAGGTAGTAGCGCCAATTATTTGTAAATCACCACGTGCAAGCGATGGTTTCAAAATATTAGCTGTATCAATTGCACCTTCTGCACCACCAGCTCCGATTATAGTATGAATTTCGTCAATGAATAAAATTACATTGCCTGCTTTTTTCACTTCATTAATTGCATTTTTGATACGTTCTTCAAATTCACCACGATATTTACTTCCTGCTATCATGGAAGATAAATCAAGTGAAACTACTCGTTTGTCTTTCAAAATTTCTGGGACATCGCCTTCTGCAATTTTTTGAGCAAGATATTCCACAATGGCAGTTTTTCCTACACCAGGGTCACCTACTAAACATGGATTATTTTTTGTGCGGCGGCTTAAAATTTGTACTACGCGCTGCATTTCATTATCTCTACCAATTATGGGATCAAATCCGTGTTGACTTGCCAGGAATGTTAAATCCTTGCTGAATTTATCTAATGTCGGCGTATTTGATTTTACATTGCGTTTCTTAGCGTTTGCCGAAGGCACGTTTGTATTTTGCTCAGTTATCATAGCAATTATATCATCATATAATCTTTTTGGATCAATATTAAACATAGACAAAATTTTTACGGCAATACTGTCGTGTTCATTTAAAATTGCCAATAAAATATGCTCAGTTCCAACATAATTTATTCCTAATTTCAAAGCTTCATGCATACTCATTTCTATAATACGTTTTGTGCGTGGAGTTAATTCTTCTGGTTTGAAATTCAAAGGTTCATCTGCACCCATTAGGTCTATTATTTTTTCTTCTATATCGTATTCATTTATGTTTTGACTTGACAAAACTCTTGCCGCTATACAATCTGGAACTCTAAGCAATCCAACTAATATGTGTTCAGTTCCGACATAATTGTGGCCAAGTTCCATTGCGGCAATTTTTGCATTTTCAATAGCATTTCTTGCTTTTTCAGTAAATAATTTATCAAGCATAAAAAAACCTCCTTACAACATTTTTTTTATATAATCAGCACGCGCTTCATTCATTTGTGTTTCATCCAATCTGCGCCCGTAATTTTTTTGTAGAAGGCCAGGCTGTATATTCATCATTATTTTATATATATTAAATTTAAATTTTGGGACATCAAGGCCCATGCAATATCCAAGGCGCACGTCAGAAAGCAAAGACATTGCTTCAAGTGTGTTGATTATTTTACAGTTGGAAAGTATACCGAAAGATCTAAAAATTTTATCTTCCATTTCCAATTTTTTTTCTTTGAGAGCATTTTCACGCAATTTAATTTCTTGATCTATTATCTGTTGCGTAACATTGCGCAAATTTTTTATTATATCTTGTTCTGATTTTCCAAGTGTAATTTGATTAGAAATCTGATAAATACTTCCCATGGGCTGTGTGCCTTCGCCATGCAATCCTCTCACGGTCATTCCAAATTTACTTATAATCTGGATTAAATTTTTAAGCTGAGAAGTTTTTTCAAGCATTGGCAAATGCAGCATAAAAGAAGCACGCAATCCAGTACCTACATTTGTAGGGCACGAAGTAAGATATCCAAAATCATTATCAAAAGCATAATCTAATTTTTCAGACAAAATATCATCAATATTGTCGGAAAGCTCAAAAGCTTTATAAATATTATCACCGGGGCATATAGATTGTATTCTTATATGATCTTCTTCATTTATCATAATACTTAATGATTCATTTTTGTTAATTAAAAAGCCACGCGGATTTTTATCTTGAAGAAAATATTGACTTATATTATGCTGTTCAAAATTAGCAAGTTGTTCTATATTCGAAATGTCGTCAATATTTATAAATCTGAATTCATCTGGAGCTGATTTAATTGCATTTAATGTTTTGTCTATAATTTCGTGGACATGACTTTGGTCTAAAACAATTGAGAATGGGTATTCACTTAGATTGCGTGCAAGACGTAGTCTTGATGAAATAAATATTGAATAATCCAAATTCGAGTCATCATACCATTTATCCATTAATATTGTTCTCTCCTTTTAATTTTTTTATTTCATCACGTATTCTTGCAGCTTCTTCATATTCTTCTATTTCTATAGCATTTTTAAGTTTTATTTTCAAATTTTCAATTTCAGATTCATGTAATTTTAAACTAAATTTTTTCGGTATTTTGCCATTGTGTTTTGTACTGCCCTGAATATTTTTCAATACTGACAATAACTCAGTTTTAAAAGTTTTATAGCATTCATCACAGCCAAGTTTACCTGTATTTTTAAAATCATCGTAGGTAAACCCGCACTTTTTGCATTTAAGTTTTTCAATAACATTATTTTGTTGAGCAAAACTAGATTTTTGATCATAAGTTAAAAATGTATCGAGAAAGCCCTGAAATAATTTTTCAAATGAAATTCCAGCATCAATTTGTTTTGCACATTGACTACATAAATGATATTCTTGCTCTTGACCATTTACTATACGGTGTAAAAAAACAGTTGCCTGATTTACGTTGCAATTTTGACATAACATAACGATCACCCTCTTAAATTATATAGTACGAGATATAAAAAATCAAACGCGAAGGAAAACAAAAGGCACTTTCAAAATCACATTTATTCACACATTTTTAGACAAAAAAAATAACCCTCATTATTAAACTTTTTGTCTAACAATTCAGGTTTACTTTGATAAAAGATAAAATTATAAGCTTTAAATTAATCAATAATAAATGGAAGCAATGCGATATGTCTTGCACGTTTAATAGCATTTGTGACAACTCTTTGGTGTTTAGCGCAAGTTCCAGTAACTCTGCGAGGCAAAATTTTTCCACGTTCAGAAATAAATTTACGCATTTTTGCAACATCCTTATAATCTAGAACATCTATTTTGTCAACACAAAATGTACAAACTTTTCTTTTTCTCATACGTCTTTTTTGAATCAAATTATTCACTCCTTTCTAAAATGGCAAATCGTCGTCATCTAAATCATCCATTAATGCTGAAACATCTGCATCGCTAGAATTGTTAGATGTACTCGAGGAATTTGACGTATTTACATTAGACTGATTAGATTCAGTTTTCATTCTTGCTTCAAAAGAACTCTTGCTTTCGGCAAAATCTTGTTCTTCAACAATAACTTCAGTAACCCAATGTTTTTGACCAGTTTGGTCATCATAATTTCTAACTTGAATTCTGCCGGATATACAAATCATAAGCCCTTTTTTCAAAAATTTTTCTGCAAATTCACCTTGTTTGCCAAATGCAACACAATTAATAAAATCTGCATCGGGTTCTCCATCACGTTTAAAACGCCTGTTGACAGCCAATGAATATCTTGCAATGGCAACGGGTGTTTCACTTTGGGAACACCTAATTTCGGGGTCACGAGTCAATCTTCCCATCAATATAACTTTATTCATAATAGCCTCCTAATTTTCCTGGCGGACAATTAAATATCTAAGTACATTTTCCATTATGCGCAATTTAGCTTCAAGATCAGATGGAACATTAGGACTTGCAGTAAAAATGATGAAGTTATAAAAACCTTCATTAAATTTTTGAATTTCGTAAGCCAATCTTTTTTTGCCCCATTGATCAATTTTTTCAATAGTAGCGCCAGATTTTTCAACTAAATCTTTAAGCTTATCGAATTCATTATTAAAATCATCCTCTGATAAATTTGGTTTGAAAACAACCGTCAATTCATATTTATTCATTTTAACACCTCCTTATGGATAAAAGCCCATACAAAATGAGCAAGGGTCACGATTAATTATAACATATTTTATTGTGTATGCAATAAAGACATAAAAAAAATCTGAAAACAAATTCAGATTTCTTTATTTATTTTATAATTTTTTTTAATTGACTTGGATGGTCTGTGTTGATGTTGCAATTTTTTTCTTAGTTTTTTTGCAAGTGTTTTATTATTTAGTTCTATTATACGTAGTTTTATTTTTTTTAGTCTAGAGCTTATTTCGTAAACCTTTTTGAATTCATTTTTGGTTTCATTTTCTTTAACATTTTCTTCATTGTAGAAATTATCAGCGGCAATTTCTCTGTTCTCATTTGTATCAGCTAAAGCGCCGCTTGAATCATATTGACGTGATTTATCAAAAACTGCTTTTTTGCACTTTGATAAAATTTTCATACAAATTCCTCCCGATTGAATTAATTAATTTTATTATAACAAATTGCAATTAGATTTTTATAAACTTTTTTTATAAAAAAACATTTATTGAATGAATTAAGCACAATTGTAATAACAAAAATAGTTTTATGAAAACAAAGCAAACAAAAAAAATCTCAAGATTTACTTGAGATTTTCTTATCTAAATTTATTTGCTTAATATTTTTTTTTAAAGGTAATAATTAGGATTTTTTTTTGGAGCATTATCTAATTCATTTTTTTTGTCTTCATAACCTGGTTTGCCAAACATTGCATAGGTTGCATTTTTAGCTTCTTCTACGCCTGGCTGATTAAACGCGTTTATATTTAAAAGTTCGCCCGCAAACGCAGTTGCAACTTCTAGCATATAAAATAATTGTCCCAATACAAATTCATTTACCTGCGGTAAAACTATTGTCATATTCATTCTATTTAATTTTGACAGAGCAAATTCAGTTGCTTCTTGCTCAACTTGTATTAATTGATTATGAGTAATACCGCCAAGAAAACTTAAAGATGGCATATCAGAAAAAATTTTCGGAACAGAAATTGTTTTTCTGTAATTTTCGACTCTTATAAAAGTAATTATTTTATCGTACGGACCTTCATTATACAGTTGTACCTGGGAATGCTGATCTGTAACACCTAAAGCTTTAACAGGAGTTTGCCCAACATTTACAGTTCTATTTTCATTATCAACAGCTTTACCTAATGATTCAGCCCAAAGTTGTGCATACCAATCGGAAATAAATTTCAATGAATCAGCATATGGCATCATAACAGAAATATTTTTTCCACTTTGCATTGCTAAATAATTAATAACGGCAAACTTAACAGCAATATTATTTTCAGGATCACTCGTACAGATTTTATCCATAAAAGCTGCACCTGCAAGAAGTTCCTTAATATTTATAGCACAAAAAGCTGCAGCAAGCAAGCCAACTGGAGTAAGCTGAGAAAATCTTCCGCCAACACCTGATGGAATATAAAAAGTTTTGTATCCCTCTAATTTTGCAATTTTTATTAAGTTACCATTTTCACTATCGGTTGTACAAACAATATGTTTTTTTGCGTGTTCTTTACCTAATCTTTTTTCAAGCATATCTTTAATAATCATAAACTGTGACATTGTTTCTGAAGTATTTCCTGATTTGGAAACCACATTAAATAAAGTTTTGTCTATATCGATAACGTCAAACAAATAAACCAAACGTTCTGGGTCAACATTGTCTGCTACATAAAATTTTGGATAATTTCGTTTTTCGCGTGGCAATTCATTATAATACGGATGATTTATTGCTTGCTGCAGGGCTATTGGACCAAGTGCGGAACCGCCAATTCCAAGCAAAACAAAACTTTCTATGTCATCTTTCATTTGCTTTACGTAATCCAAAATTTCATCAATAGGCTGATTATAAGGCAAATTGCGCCAATCCATTTTTCCATTATCACGTTTAACAGCTAATTGATTTGCGCAATGCTTAATTTTTTCAGATAAATTTTCAAATTGTGATTGCTTTATGCCTTCTTTATCGCCAATGAAATCGACCATAACATTATTAAAATCCAAATGGATGCGCATTTTCTCACACCAATTATTATCTTCAAATCTATTCAAAAATAATCCCTCCAACTTTTATCTTTAACAATAATTATGAATAAACAAGCAAGTAAAGTCAATCAAATTTCTTTATTTTTACGTACAAAAAAATATTTATTGACAAGTGTTCCTATTATAACACCCAATGTAGTATCAATAAGCCGTATAAATACGTATTGCTCAGTATTTTGTATACTGCTCTCAAAACTTGTCACAAGACACAAATAAACAATACTACAAATTGCAACTGAACGTTCCTTCTTAAAAAAAATACAAATATACATAGCCAAAAGCATTCCCAAAGGAATTATAAATACGTACAAAAATTCCTTATAGAACGGAATAAATTTGGCAGCTTCAAGAACAATAAATCCAATTACGGAACCCGTAAATGTTCCCAAAAGTCGGTTTAGACCAAATTTCAAAGATTGTTCGGCAGTAGGCTGTATACATAATAAAGCTGTAATTGAGTCATAAAATACAGTAGAGCTGCCAAAAATAAATTTAACCAAGAAACACAAAAAGACTGCAATTACAGATTTTATTACACGCAATCCTATTTTATATTCAAATTCCATTTTTCACTCTCTTTTATAAAAAATTACTGAGGCCAATTTTTTGTTTGCCTCAATAAATTTTATTATATCAGAAAAATTACTTAATCTTAATTTTTCAACCTCAAAAAAAATATATAAAATCTCCACAATCATAAAAAAAATAATCCATGAATAATCTTTTTTTATGAAGACAAAAGGAGATTGGGCAATGAAAAATAATTCATTGATAAAGGGTGCTGCAATTTTAACTTTCGCAGGTTTAATTACAAGGCTTCTCGGATTTATTTATAGAATTTATATGACAAATGTAATGGGTTCGGAATGCATCGGCCTTTATCAATTAATTATGCCTGTTTACACTTTGGCATGGAGTATATCTTGCGCAGGTTTCACTACGACAATTTCAAAACTTGTAGCTGCACAAAAAGCCCAAAAAAAATTTGGTGACATGCACCAAACTTTAAAACAATGTATTTTTATGAGTGTAGGCATTGGAATTTTTTTGAACATCATTTTATATTTTGGGGCACAAAAATTTTCATTGGCAATCTTTCATGATGAGCGCACTATTCTTTCATTAAAAATACTTGCATTTAGTTTTCCATTTATGGCGGCAGGCTCATGCATACGTGGATATTTTTTAGGATTACAGCAATCAAGTATTCCTGCAATAAGCCAAGTTCTTGAGCAATTCATCCACATGGGTACAATTTATTTTTTTATTGGCAAAATTAATCATCATATTGAATACACATGCGCGCTTGCCGTAGCGGGTATAATGCTGGGAGAATTATTTTCATTCATATATGTTTATTTAGCATACAAAAATTTTGAGTGCAAACAAAAATCAATTGCGCCAACACTTAACTTTTTTTCCACATTTTCTTCAATAATATCAATGACAATTCCGTTAACTGCAAACAAAGTTACTGCATCTTTTTTAACTGCAATCGAAAATATTCTCATCCCACAAAGATTATTGCTAAACGGATTTTCTTTTGAAAGAGCAATAAGTATATATGGGCAAATAACAGGAATGGCAATGCCATTAATTTATTTTCCATCAGTTTTTTTAATGTCACTTTCAATTTCTTTGGTGCCTGAAGTTTCTCAGTCATATGCTACAAAAAATAATCGCCAAATTAATTACACGGTCTCAAAAACAATTTTGTTTACATCAATAATAGGAATGGGCAGTGCAATATTTTTTATCATGTTCCCAAAAGAAATTGGATTTTTTATTTATCATCAAGATATTTCGCAAATGTTAAGGCTTTTAGGATTTATGTGCCCTCTTTTGTATTTGCAAATTATTTTATCTGGTATATTAAATGGATTAGGGCATCAAATGTTTATTTTTAAAAATAATCTTCTCTCATCTTTCATCAATCTATTTTTTATTTATTTTATTATTCCTTATCGCGGTATTAATGCTTTTATTATCGGCTGGTTTATCAGCTTAATTATTTCGTGCCTGCTAAATTTAAATATGATTACCAAAAGCATAAGTATTAATCTAAAATTTGACGAACTGATTCTTAAGCCAATACTTGCAATGTTAGCAACAGGTCTTGTTGTCAGATTAATTGCCACAAAATTTATCTTTGTACATATGCCCAACATATTCGGTTTATTTATTTGCGCTGCAATTTTGGGAGCAACTTATCTATTTTTTATAATATCTGTCGGTTGTATTTCGTTTAATGATTTTAAAAGCCTTGCTTTTACTTTTTCTTTGAAAAGAAAAAGTAAACAAAAAGAAACCAAATTTCTTTTTAAGAAAAAGTAAGCAAGCTTGTATTTAGCACATAAAATTTGTTAAAATTAATTATATTTTAATGAAAGTTGGAGAAACGTATGATAAAAGATATTGAACCTGCTGCAGTATTTAATTTTTTTTCTCAAATATCAAAAATACCGCGCGAGTCTGAACACGAACAAAAAATTTGCAAATATATCCTGGATTTTGCAAAGACGCGTAATTTAGAATTTTATACAGATAAAATGATGAATGTAGTTATCAAAAAATGTGCGCAAAATTTCACTGGTCAGCCAGTCCCAATCATTTTCCAAAGCCATATGGATATGGTTTGCGTAAAGAAAGTTTCAAGCAATCACAATTTTAGAACTGATTCGCTTGATTTGTATTCTGACGGCAAATTTATCATGGCTAAGGATACGAGTTTGGGAGCAGACGATGGAATTGGTGTTGCAATTATGCTTGCAATTTTGGATGATAAAAATATTTCTCATCCAGATTTGGAATGCGTATTTACAACCGATGAAGAAATAAATTTGTCTGGTGCACAGTTTTTAGATAAAAGCATACTTAATGGCAAAATGATGATAAATTTGGACAATGAGACATTTGGCAGAATTTGCGTAAGTAGTGCCGGCGGAATTATATCTGATTTACATTTGCCTGTTAATTTGATTGATATGCCGCAAAATTTTTCGACTTTTAAATTAAATATTACAGGTTTAAATGGCGGACATTCAGGAATTGAAATAAATAAAGGACTTGCAAATGCAAATGTTTTATGTGGACGATTTTTGAATATGCTAAATGAGAAAGTATATATAAAAAATATAGCTGGTGGCGAATTCGACAGCTATATTGCTAATCATGCCCAAATTGAATTTGCAATAGAAAAAAATTTTTCAGATAAGCTACAAAATATCTTTAGCCAGTTTAAAACTGAAATAATGCATGAATATTCGCAAGTTGAAAAAAATATTAAATTCGAACTGCAAAACACAAACGCAACTGGAAAAATATTTGATAAATCGAGTACACAAAAAACTATTTTTGCTCTTATGACACTTCCTAATGGCCCTATTACAATGAATAACAATGACTTGGTTGAAACTTCAAGCAATCTGGGAAAAGTTGAAGTGGTTCAAAACGAAATTATATTTACATCTCTTTCAAGAAGTATGCTGGATTCAAAAAAGTATTACATATCCGATATAATTAAATGTATATCCGATAAAATTGGCGGATATATAAAATACATGGGAGATTTTCCGGGCTGGAATTATAATAAAAATTCACTTTTGCAAAATAAAATTGAGAATGAGTTTACAAAACTCGGTTATGGTATAATGAACATTGAAGCAATTCATGCTGGTCTTGAATGCGGCTATTTTGCAATGAAAAATATTGACATAGTATCTATTGGTCCAAATATTTTTGACTGCCATACGGTAAATGAAAAACTTGATATAGAATCTGTCCAAAAGCTTTGGAAGTTACTTATAAATTTCTTGCAAAATCTAAATGCTTAAAATTAAATCCTAAGGAGCAAAAATTATGAATGAAGAAAAAGCTAAGGCATTAAAAAATGCCTTGACTCTTATAGAAAAACAATTTGGAAAAGGAACCGTTATGCAGCTTGGACAAGCTTGTAATCAAAAAGTGCCTGTTGTTTCTACAGGTATTATGAGCTTGGATGTTGCACTTGGTGTTGGTGGTTTGCCTAAAGGCAGAATAATTGAAATATACGGTCCGGAATCATCAGGTAAAACAACAGTTGCTTTGCACGTAGTTGCGCAAGTACAAAAAGCAGGCGGTATTGTGAGCTATATAGATGCGGAGCATGCAATGGACCCTGTGTACGCAAAAAACTTAGGTGTAAATATTGATGAACTTTATATATCGCAACCTGATAATGGCGAACAAGCTTTAGAAATTGCAGAATCTATGCTTCGCTCAAATGCAATAGATTTAGTTGTTATAGATTCTGTTGCCGCACTTGTTCCAAAAGCTGAAATCGATGGTTTAATGGGAGATTCGCACATGGGTGCACAAGCTCGGCTTATGTCGCAAGCACTTCGTAAATTAACAGGAGTTACTAATAAATCAAATGCAATTGTTATATTTATAAATCAATTGCGCCAGAAGATTGGTGTAATTTACGGAAATCCTGAAACTACTACAGGTGGCCGCGCTCTAAAATTTTATGCATCGGTAAGGATAGATATAAGAAAAAGTGAAGCATTGAAAAACGGTGATGAAATTTATGGTAACCGAACAAAAGTTAAAATAGCTAAAAATAAAGTTGCTCCGCCATTTAAAACTTGTGAATTCGATATAATTTATGGCGAGGGCGTATCCAGAGAAGGAGATGTTTTAGATCTAGCAGTAAGTTTAGATTTAATAAATAAAAGTGGTGCGTGGTATTCGTACCAAGATACAAGAATTGGTCAAGGCCGTGAGAATGCAAAAAAATTTTTGAAAGAAAATCCGGATGTGTTTGAAAAACTGGAGAAAGAAATTCGAAAAAATTATCACTTGGATGAGGAAAACGAGGCGCAAAAAGAAAATGAAGAATAGATTCATTACTTTTGAAGGAATTGATGGATCGGGCAAATCTACGCAAATACAAATGCTTTATGAGTATCTAAGTGAAAAAAATGAAAAAGTCTTGTTGATACGCGAACCCGGTACTACTTCAATTGGTGAGAAAATTCGGGAAATATTAACGGATAAAAAAAATAATGCCATGTCGTATATGACAGAGGCATTATTATTTATGTCTTCACGCGCACAGCTTGTCCATGAAATAATTATCCCGGCACTCAAAGAAAATACTATTGTCATTTGTGATAGATTTATTGATTCAAGTGTAGTATACCAAGGAATTGGTCGGGGTCTTGGTAAAGAATTTATAGAAAATCTAAATCAAGCAGTTACATGCAATATAATGCCCGATATAACTTTTTTTTTGGACATAAAACCAGAAGATGTTTGGCTTCGAAAAATTGGGCTAGAAGAATCAGATCGGCTTGAAGCTGAAAGTCTCGATTTCCACAGCAAAATCTATAATGCGTATAAAATGCTTGCATCCAAGAACAAAAACCGAATTGTAACTATTGACGCAAATAACACTCCAGAGGTTATGCACCAAAATATAATTGATGCTATAAACACTAGATTTTAAAATAATAAATAAAACATATGCTCTTTTAGAAAAACAGCTCATATAAAATTTGTATGAGCTGTTTTTTTAATGGAGCTATTTTTTTTATAATAAAGCGTGAATTAATTTCATATAGTGCTTATAAAATTCAATATCAATTGTTTTTATCTCGATTTATTTCGTTTACACCATTTATTTGCAAAAGTTTATTACATAAATTTTCAAGTTCTTGCCTGCTGCCAATCTCTAATCCAATATCAAATATGACTTTAGATTTATTTGAATGAGAATTTATTAGTCGCAGGATTATTTTTTCATTGGCTAATAATTTTGTTATTGATGCTAAAATTCCTGTTATGTCTTCACAAATTAATTTTATCTGCGTGTAATAGTTTGCGTTTTCTTTTTCGGTATGCCAGTGCGCCTCGATTAATCTTTGGCGGTTATATTCATCCAGATTGATTATATTTTTGCAATCAGTTCTGTGCAAAGATATTCCTCTTCCGCGCGTTATAAATCCTACAATTTCATCGCCTGGAACCGGTGAGCAACATTTTGAAAATCTTACATTTACGTCTCCCACTCCATTGACAATTATCGGCTGAGATTTTTTATTTTGTTGACCCATATGAGTTTTTTTGGGCGCATCCTCTATTTTATAAACCTTTTTGTATTCTTCATATAATTTATTAATTACAATGCCTTCTTTAATTGCGCCGTGTCCAATTGCTGCATAAATAGTATCAAAATTATTGAAATTATATTTTGCAAGAACAAGATTTATTGCGCTTGGTATCAATAAGTCAACTAGTGAAACATTTTTCTTTTTTGCTTCTCTTTCAAGTATTTCTTTACCGCGTTGAATATTTTCAATTTTGTTTTCTTGTTTGAACCATTGATGAATTTTATTTCTAGCGTGACTTGTTTTTACAATCTTGAGCCAATTCAATTTAGGGCCAGTAGAGTTTTGGCTCGTTATAATCTCTACACGATCTCCTGTTTTCAAAACGTAATCAATTGGCATAATCTTTCCATTAACTTTTGCGCCAACCATTTTATTGCCAACAGCACTATGAATTGCGTATGCAAAATCAATTGGTGTTGAGCCACTTAGTAAGCTAATAACTTCTCCGCGCGGACTAAAGCAATAAACATGAGATTGATATATATTTAAATCAAACTTCAATGCGTTTAAGTAATCCTTGTTGTCGTTCAATTCTTTTTGCCATTCTAAAATTTGCTTGAGCCATGCAAGTTTAGCTTTTTCACTGTCTTGCTTGTCATTATTGAACGCGCCCGCTTTGTATTTCCAATGGGCCGCAATTCCATATTCAGCTACACGATGCATTTGCTTTGTTCTAATTTGAATTTCAAAAGGTTCACCGTCCGGACCAATTAAAGTTGAGTGGAGCGACTGATACATATTTGATTTAGGCATTGCAATATAATCCTTAAATCTGCCAGGGATTGGTTTATACATTTCATGAATAATTCCCAAAACGGCATAACAATCATGAACAGTATTGACTATAGCGCGTACGGCAAACAAATCATAAATTTGATCAAATGTTTTATTTTTGGAAACCATTTTCTTATAGATACTGAAAAAATGTTTAGGGCGTCCTTCAACTTTTGCCTCTATGCCGTATTTTTCAAGCTGTGTTTTTACTTGTTCAATTATTTTTTCAACATAAGCAATTCTTTCTTCCTGGCACAACTTTATTTTTTTTGATAGTTCGTTATATTCATTTGTATTTAGATAATAAAAAGATAAATCCTCAAGCTGATAGCGAATTTTTGAAATACCAAGACGATGTGCAATGGGGGCATAGATATCTAAAGTTTCTTGAGCTATTCTTTTTTGTTTTTCAGGACGCACATAAATTAACGTACGCATATTATGCAAACGGTCCGCTATTTTTATTAATACGACACGAATATCTTTTGCCATTGCCATAAACATTTTGCGGTAATTTTCAGCTTGTAATTCCTCTTTTGAAACATACTCTATTTTATCAAGTTTAGTAACTCCGTCCACAAGATCTGCAATTTCCTGTCCAAATATATTTTTTATATCATCGTAAGTATAATCAGTATCTTCGATAATATCGTGAAGAATACCGGCAGCGATAGATTCCAAGTCTAATTCCAAATTTGATAAAATTATTGCAACAGAAAGTGGATGAATAATATATGGTTCACCAGATTTTCTAAATTGATTTTTGTGAGCGTCACTTGCAATTTTATATGCTTTTTCTATAACATCAAAATTTTCAGATGGATGATATCGCTCTAAATTTTTTATTAATTCTTGATAAAGTTCTGACTCGTTTATAAAAATCATCTCCAATACGAAAATATTGTACTTCAAATTTTAATTCATATATCGTCAAAAATCAATTTTAATTTGCTTGTAAATTTTTGTACAAAAAAACATAAGCTTTATATAAACCCTTGTTTGATATTTGTGTGATTATTCAA
The DNA here is from genome assembly GCA_947073045.1 of uncultured Clostridia bacterium. Lineage (GTDB taxonomy): Bacteria > Bacillota > Clostridia > Lachnospirales > CAMVHY01 > CAMTJU01. The sequence continues at coordinate 79,846 of CAMTJU010000002.1, forward strand.
TTGAATTTTTGGTTTAAATTTTTTATAAGCCTTCGATTATTATTAACATTGTGCAAAATAAAATCACCATAAGATTTTTATTTAAATCAATTAATTCATTTTTTTGTCGCAATTTTCTTTTAGAAAGCAGAGTAAATAAATTTAATTTCAGTCGAGAAACAATTGAATTTAGATAATTAATATGATAAAATAAATATGCAAATAAATATGTAAACTTCACTCTAGTTAAAATATAAGGATGTATGATTGGAGGGGTTAGTATGTCAGAAAAGGGCAGTAATTCAGATAGCTTGGAAGAGTTAAATACAAATAATAATAACAACAGTGTCGTTGCAACAGAAGAAAGCTCTCAGCAAGTTAGTCCAGAAGAAATTGAAAGAAGAAAAAGAGAAGCAGAAGAATTGTTTAAAAAATATGTTTTGTATTTTTCAACTGAGCAAGCTTGGCAAGAAATTGAAAATTATGAATATGAGGTAGTACTGCATAGTTATAGAAATGCAGGTACTGTATGTGCGAATAGACATATAAGTTTTTGTTTAAATACGTTAATTGATTATATAACTTCATCGGAAAATCATTTTCGAAAAAGTAGTTTTAAAGATTTTTTTGATTTGAGAGCTTGTGATAGGAACGCACACGAATTACCGTACAATCCATTTTTACCAGAATTATCAGAAGATAAAATATCTACGAATGCAACTTTGATAGATAGAAGACCTTATAATTCTGTTGTATATCGTGTCGTTAGTATGATAAAAGTTCCACAAAATGTTTCTGAAGATCAAAAACGTAAAATTTCAAAAATCAAACAAGAAGTTGGGGATTTGGTTAATTATTTTGAGCTTGCTAATACAAAAATCAGTCCCAGATTGTATCGCAGAATACTGAGAAATTATCCAAATGCAACTCATGAGCAGATATTAATAGCTTCTGTGATTTATAGTTATTTTCCATGGTATAATAAGGGTAGCGTTTTTACTTACTTTTCTAAAGAAGACTTAGATAAAATATACAAGATTTTGTCGTATTCATTTTTAATTAATGATTCTGCAAAGAAAGAAGCTTTTCTCAGATATTCTTTCAGATATTTATATAGCAACAGGAAAGATAAATCGTCTGACAAATTTGAGAAATTTAAAAACACTTTTGCGGAAAAAGTTGATGAAATTGGTTTGAAATCTGAAGATTTTTCAATTACGAATTTGGATAAATTTTCAAATGATGAGCAAGAATTTATTACAACTTGGATCAAATCTCTGGATTTTATGGAAATTATAATGGATGGAAATGTTGTAAAAAATCTTTGTACTTATTGCAAAATCTATGCTAAAAATCCAATAGAAGTTATCAAAGATATGAAACTTTCTTATAAAGAAAATCATAATGGTGCAGAATTACCAAACTCGGATTTGCAAGCATTATTAGATGTGGATGTAATTGAATCTCTAAGTGAATTTGAAAATATTATAAATCCAGAATTTCTTACTGTTGAAAGAATACAACAAATATCTCAAAATGAAAAATTAAAAGAAATAATTGTTGCTTCACTTATTAATAATTCATTTAATGTATTTGCATATAATGGTTCTAATTATTTTCCGCCAAATTATCTTTCACAAAATCCAGAGTTTTCTTCATTATTTCTTATTTACAGTGAGTATGTAGTACCATGCGATAAGGAAATTAGTGCGGATTTCTTACTTGAAATAATGAATTATGTAGTAAATAATTGGAATGATTTTATTTCTAGGTTTGAAACTTCTAAAGAAGATGCTATTGATGGGCAATATAATTTTTTTGCAAATTTGTTAGGTTTTAAATTAAATAGTAATAAGGAATATACATATGATCCCAGTAATGCAATTTATAAATTAAATAGTTTAGAAGATAATCCATCAAATGAAAAAATATTAAAAATTATAGCAGCATTGCAAGCGTTTTGGTTAGGATTTGCTGGTTTTCGTGGGCGTTTTTCAGATAATTTAACATTGATAACTATAAGTATATTAGAAAATCCTTCAAATATTACGAATTTTATTAGTGGATTTGATATTAATCAATTAATAAAATGTATTAATGCTAACGGTGCTTACAAAGGAAAATTAATTGAAATACTTTCTTTTTTAGATTTAAATACAGTAGTTGCAAAAAATATATTAAGCAACGAAAATATTGCCAAATTGTACGAAAATGAAAATTTAAAACAAAAAGTAATAGATGAAAAACGGAAATTGTTACCAGAAGATTTTGATAAAGAAGATTTATCAGATAATTTATTATCTTGTTTATCTGAATCTGTTTTGCGACAAAAAGAATTATTAATTAAATTGAAAGATTTAAATGATATAATATCCGAATTACCTAATAATGTTATAAATTGGGCAATTGCAAAACCTGATGAAATACCTGTAATAAAAAATATAGTAACTGCACAAAGTGTAGATGATATTGAAAAAATTACAATACAAAAGCTTATAGAACAACGTAATGATTTTATGAATCCAATATTTCCTTTTTTCGTTCAAAAACTTTTAAATAAAATTCCGTTTAACGAGATTAAAGATGAAAATAGCAAAGTATTAAATTTGCAACCTTTAAATAATGCCATTATAAAATATGCAGATTCAAAAGCAGGAAAAGGTGGTTTGTCAACTCAAGAAATGAATAATTTAGAATTTACTTTATCAAAATTTGATGATAATAATTTGGAGCATGATATAAACACCGACTTGTATAAAAATATAGATTCACTACTTTTAGCCGAAAAAGAAACCCGTGATAATGAAAAAAAATTTATTATTACGCAAATATCTAAAATTTCACAGGAAAAAGAAACGAGAAAAGAAATTTTGTATGCCTTATGCAATGGGTTGATATTGAACAACCTTGATGACATTTATTATCTTAATAGATTACCTTCAATACTTCAAAAAGTTTCACAAAGCTTTAATGAACAAGAAACAAGAAGCATATTACTAGAAGCTTCAGATCCAAATTATATAACGACACTTGTCAATGAAGCCAACAACAGTAAATTATATGATAAACAAAATCTTAAACATCCAATTGAACTTGCGCGTTCCTACTCGCCCCAAGTATCGCTATCAAATCCAAATCCAGAAAGGTGAATCAAAATGAAAACTGGGGTATATGTTCATATTCCCTTTTGCAAATCAAAATGTTTTTATTGCGATTTTGTTTCATTCCCACAGAAAAATTATGATGAATATGCAAAAAGATTAATACATGAGATGAAATTGTGTCAGGAACTTAAAAACTCAGTTGTAAAAACAATATTTATAGGAGGCGGAACACCGTCTCTTTTTTCTTGTGATATGATAGGCAAAATATTAAGCGCAATAAATTTTAAGTCTGACACAGAAATTACAATTGAGGCAAATCCCGAAAGCATTACAAAAGAAAAAATAGCAGCGTATAAATCTTACGGAATAAATAGAATCAGTATTGGTCTGCAGGCAATCCAAAGCAATTTGCTCAAAACCATCGGGCGTATACATACATTTGAAATGTTTGAGAAAGCATATGAAATCGTAACGCAAAAATTTGATAATATAAATCTGGATTTGATGTTTGGGTTGCCGAATCAAAATTTGAATGACTGGGAAAAAACACTGACATACATAAAAAAAATTGCGCCATCTCACGTTTCGCTCTACAGTCTGATAATTGAGGAAGGAACAAAATTTTATCAAATGCAAAATGATTTGAAGCTGCCAGATGAAAGCATTGAACGCAAAATGTATCATATGGCAAAAGAAATTTTATTTGACGAATATTATCAATATGAAATATCAAATTTTGCGCGTGTGGGCGATGGCAAAAAAAATTTTGAGTGCCAACACAACAAAATTTATTGGACACTCAAAAATTATTTAGGGTTTGGGCTCGCTGCCCATTCTTTTTTTAACGGCATGCGCTGGAACAACACATCCAACATGCAAAAATATTTGGCATCTGGCGGAAATATTCGCGAAAACATTATTGCCTCAACAAAAAAATCACTCATGGAAGAATTTATGTTTTTAGGTTTGCGAATGACGCGTGGTGTAAATAAAAATTTATTCAAAGAAAAATTTCACTTTGATATAAAAGATATTTATGCAAAGCAAATTTCCTCGCTCATCAAGAAAAAATTGCTTTCAGAAAATGAAAACTTTATATATTTGACAGATTTGGGCATGGATTTGGCAAATACTGCAATGTCAGAATTTATTTTAGATATGCTGTCGTGATATTTTTCAAAAATGCTGCATGCAAAAATTAAAATTCGCGCGGCAATTTCAAAATCTTTCCTGCATAAATTTTGTCTGCATCATCCATACCATTAAGCTCCATTATTTTATTAATCATTGATGAATTGCCGAAAAATTTTTGGCTAATAGCACTTAGACTGTCTCCTTCCTTTACTACGTAAGTTTTGGGAACTTGATTGTCGTTTGAATTGTTTTCTGAAGATGGCTCAATATTTTTCATTACTTGCTGAATTTGAGGAGTCGCGCTGGTTTTTTCAGTCTCATCGTTATTTGTAGTTGAATCCGTTTGCAAAACTTTCGAAGTTTTTTCTGGCGATGGTTCAATATTTTTTATAACCTGTGGTGTTTCCTGCATCGAAAATACAGACTCGGCGTTGTTATTTTTAGTATTTGTTTGTGCATAAGAATTGTTTAGTGTCTGCAATTCGTTTTCCAGTTTTGATATTCTTTCTTCGTTTTGCACAAGGCCTGTCCCCATTATGAAACAAATTAAAAATAATACTGCGCTTAAACTTGCCAGCATGTTTACTATTTTTCTTTGATCATTATTTGATTTTTTTATCCTTTCAAATTGTCTCTTACGTAATGTAATTTCAGGTGGTTCTTCTTTTTGAGTTTCATCGTCACAAATTAATTGCTTTGTTTCCTTGTTTGCTATCATATATTCATTCATAGCTTCATTTTTTTGATAATATATAAAGTAACCCTTTATGGGTTCTAATTTTTCGCGTAGTGCATCAAAAATGTGGAATACGTTTATATTTTCTATCGGATCACACAAAAGATATGTCTGATATAATTTATTGAAGTTGTTGCGAAACTGTGTTACATATTTTTCATTTAGGTATGCTCCATATCCTGGTTGAGATTGCATAAGCCCGACTACTTCAAATCCACTGAAATATCTATCTATTTGTTCGTAAACATAATTCCATGTATCTTTTGTGATATTTAAAATTCCATCGCTATGTTGAGTATATTTACTGCAAACAGCGCCGCTTATTAAAATTATATTTGTGTCGCCATCGCTAATATTTTTGCCAATAAGAAAAGCAAGTCTCTCATTGTAATTACCGCCGCCAGCATATTGCTGCAAGTATGTATAGGCATAATCCTCGATATAAATTTTTATTTTCTCATCGATATTACCAATTTGCTTAACATTTGAAGGTTGTTTAAATTTACTCATAAAAAATTTTCCTCCTGCATATAATATTTATTTTGATAATGTTTTCTACTTTGAAGATATTATCATTTATAAATGATTTTTTTGGTGGAAAATGGTCGATGTGTGCATTTTTTTTATTTCATATTCCGACAGAGGTGATTTAAATTGATAGTAGGAATTGGTACGGACATAGTTGAAATTTCAAGATTTAGCAGTGCAAAACAAAGTTTTATACAAAAAATTTTTACCGATGCAGAAATTAACTATATTTATCAAAGAAAAATGGAATCAATGGCGGGAATATTTGCAGCAAAAGAAGCAGTCATAAAATGTTTTGGCAGTAATTTAAAAAAAATTTCAATGCGCGATATAGAAATTTTGCACGGTGAAAAAAATGCTCCAATGGTAAAATTGTACAATGGTGCATTTGAAATTGCCACGCATTTAAAAATTACAGACATAAAAATAAGCATATCCCACGAAAAAAAATATGCTATTGCATTTGTAATAGCAGAAAATAAATCTTGAAAGTAAAATATTTCTATTTAAAAAAGTACAAAAAAAGAGACGGCATTACGTCTCTAATTTGATTTGCAAAAAGTAATGTTGGTTTATATTTCAGTTCTGTCAGGTTCATTTGGGGCATTACTTTGTTGCTGCTGCTGTGATGATGTAATTCTTGCATCATTTAAACTTTTTCTAAATTCATTAGTTTCATTTTCCTGATCTTGAGAAACAATTTTTTCAAGTATTCTTTTTGCTGTTGAGTTTTCAGGAAGTTTTTCTGAAACTTGATTAAATATATAAAGTTTTACAGCATTGCTTTTAGCAAATTGCCATAGTGTTTTTATGTAAACAGATAAATAATTTTCACCTTGTGACTCCTGCAACTCACATAAATAACAATTTATTTCTCTTTCAGTTCTTATAACTGTACCTAATTCTCTTACTATATTTTTAAGATCATCATAACTTTGAATAAATGATGATAAATTTCCGCTATGTGAATAAGCTATGCTATTTATACGATCTAAAATTATATGTTTATCTTCTTCATAATAGAGATTTAACTCATTATTTATAATATCCAAAACTGGAAGCGAAATATTGCGTATGATATCTTTTTTAGAAACAAAATGAAAATTAAACCGATGATGTGACAATATATTTATAAAAGTCATTAATTGACTGCGATTTATATGTTCATTGGAATTTTCATTTCTGCCTATTTCCAGTAATTCTGGATATTTCATAAACATTTTACAAAATAACATGAAGTCATCATAATTATTATTACATAATTCTTTCGCAACTGCTAATATGTGTGGATTTTGCGATAAAATACGTCTATTGGAATAAAAAAATTTACATAATCTTCTAGCATTGTCAGGAAAACTATCAATGGCATAGCTTATAACATCTAAATCATTTTTTGAATAGTAAGACAAAACACCCCATTTATTATACCATAGCGAATGTTTAAAAAGTTCTGCAGCTGTAATTATTTGTTCAACACTTGCATTTGGATGCCATTTTAATATTTCAGTATACAAGTAACTGTTATTAAATTCACGATAAATAGATTTATAACGGTCAAACAACTTCAAAACCTTTTGCTTATAATAATTTGTTTTTTCTAATTCAGACTTTTTAAAAAATGAATTCTGTGTTTCAATTTTTTCGATAAGAAAATCTTCAATAGGTTTATTTTCATTTCCTACAGTTATTTCAATAAAAGTTTCTCGTATAGGTATTTGAGGTTCTGGTAATTCTGGTAATACAAAAATTGGTATTCCTTGTTCATTAGTTGCAGATTTTACGAAATCGAAAAAATCTTTTTCTTGAGGATAATTATTTGATGAAGTTAAATATTGAATTGGTAAATTAAGATATCTTGTAATGAGATTGAATCTATCTTCATCGTTTATTATTATATTTGGACCATTATCAAAAATATAAAATCCAGTCTTAGTTGCAAAATAAAAAAAATATTTATAAAACAATTCTTCCGCTTCTCTTATTCTTCTTTCAATTTCATCTGGACTAATTTGCTGAAAATTTTCTTCTGACATGCCAATCCCTCCAATTATTTAATCCCTCTACTTTCGTCGGGGGGGGGATTTTTCATATTTATTTATATATTTATTTTAACATATTAATTATTTAAATTCAATTGTTTTTCCCATGCAATTTATATTATAATTATTCACTGTTATTTTCTAAAAAAGATGGTGGGTGAGAAATGAAAAAACATTTGATTGAATTGGTGGATGTAAACAAAAAATTTGATAGCAATTTTATCTTGCATAACATTAATTTGTACATAGAAAAAAATGAATTTTTGACATTGCTTGGACCAAGCGGATGTGGCAAAACTACGACCCTTAGAATTATTGGCGGATTTGAAAATCCTACAAGCGGGGACTTATTATTTCGTGGCAAAAGTATTTTAAAATTGCCGCCGTATAAACGTCAGGTTAATACTGTTTTTCAAAAATACGCGCTTTTTCCGAACATGAATGTTTTTGATAATATAGCGTTTGGTTTGAAAATCAGAAAGATTTCCGGCGATATTATTCGTCAAAAAGTTAAAGCCATGCTCAAACTTGTAAATCTTTCAGGATTTGAAAAGCGCAATGTAAATTTTTTGAGCGGCGGGCAGCAGCAACGTATTGCTATTGCAAGGGCTCTTGTAAATGAGCCGGAGGTTTTGTTGTTAGACGAACCGCTTGGTGCATTGGATTTGAAATTGCGAAAGGAAATGCAAATTGAACTAAAGAACATGCAGCAAAAATTAGGAATAACTTTCGTTTATGTCACGCATGACCAGGAAGAAGCATTGTCTATGTCGGATACGATTGCCGTTATGAATAACGGAGTTATTCAGCAAATCGGAACGCCTCAGGATATTTATAATGAACCGAAAAATTCTTTTGTTGCAGATTTTATCGGTGAAAGCAATATTATTGACGGCGTTATGCTTAAAGATTTTGAGGTTGAGTTTGCCGGTAAAAAATTTGAGTGCGTAGACAAAGGCTTTAATACAAATGAAAAAGTTGATGTAGTAATTCGCCCGGAAGATATTTTAATTTTGCCTGAGAATATTGGAAAGATTAATGGAAAAGTTGAGAATGTTACGTTCAAGGGTGTCCATTACGAAATGCTTGTTCGTCAGGAAAATTATTTATGGAAGATACATAGTACGGTTATGTCGCTTGCCGGTTCAATTGTAAGTTTAAAGATAATGCCGGATTTAATTCATATTATGAGAAAGGAGAGCTGAAATGAAAAAAGTATTTCTTTACTCATATATTTTATGGATGATAATTTTTATTGTAATTCCGATAATCTTGGTTGGTTATTTTGCGTTTACTCAATCGGAAAATGGCGTTGTTTTTTTTACGCTCGAAAATTTTAGGCGCGTCTTTGAATTTGTCTATATAAAAGTTTTGCTGCGCTCAATTAATTTGGCGCTGATTTGTACCTTGATTTGTTTTTTGATTGGTTATCCCGTGGCATACATTATGGCTGATAAAAATTTTCATTTTAGCTCTACTCTCTTGTTTTTATTTTTGGTGCCGATGTGGATGAATATGCTTTTGCGTACTTATGCTTGGCTCACGATTCTCGAAAAAAACGGCATTATAAATTCTTGTCTTGCATTATTGGGATTTTCAAAAATAAATTTGCTCTATACGAATCAAACTATTGTTTTGGGAATGGTGTATAATTTTCTGCCGTTTATGATTTTGCCAATACATACGTCGCTTAAAAAAATTAATTATTCAGCAATTGAGGCTGCACAGGATTTAGGCGCTGATTCTTTTACTACTTTTCGCAAAATTATTTTCCCGCTGAGTTTGCCGGCAGTTTGCTCTGGAATCACTATGGTTTTTATGCCAGCCGTTACTACATTCATTGTTCCAAATTTATTGGGCGGTGGAAAATTTATGTTGATTGGAAATTTAATAGAGCAACAATTTTTAAGAATTGCCGATTGGCATTTTGGCTGTGCAGTATCCTTAATTTTAATGGCAGTAATTTTTTTTGCCGCAATTATTTTTTCTTTTGTCGATACAGATGATGAAGGAGGAAATTTATTTTGAAAGCTATAAAGAAAATTTATTTGGCATTGGTTTTTTTGTTTTTGTATGCACCGATTGCAGTGTTGATTTTTTTCTCGTTTAATGCATCACGTACGCGCGGTCATTGGGGCGGTTTTACTTTGCGCTGGTACAGAGAATTATTTAATGACCCGGAAATTTTGCGTGCATTGTATAATACATTATCGGTTGCACTGTTTTCATCTTTCATTTCAGTTTTGATTGGAACTGTTGCTGCTATTTGTATTTTTAATCTTCGCTCGGTTGTGAAAAATATTGTCTTGCACATAACAAAAATACCTCTTGCAAATCCTGATATCGTTACTGGAGTTTCGCTGATGATTTTGTATGTATTCGTCTTCCATTTTTTTAAGTTTGGAAATTTTGGCTATTGGACATTACTTTTGTCGCACATTGCTTTTAATGTTCCTTACGTAATTTTTTCTGTATTACCAAGATTGCAGCATTTGAATAGCAATATTTTTGAAGCGGCATTGGATTTAGGAGCAAGTCCATCATATGCTTTGAGAAAAATTATTTTGCCGGAGATTATGCCCGCAGTTTTAACCGGCTTTCTTTTAGCATTTACATTGTCTATTGATGATTTTGTTGTCAGTTTTTTTACAAGCGGCTCCGGCGTAAATAATCTTTCGATTTTAATTTATTCAATGGCGCGCCGCGGTATCAATCCAAAAATAAATGCACTCTCGAGTTTAATGTTTTTATGCGTTATAGTTTTGCTTTATCTTGTGAACAAAAGAGATATTGTTTTTTCTAAACTTGAAAATAATCAGGGTGATAACGAAAATGAAATTTAGATTTTTAATTTTACTTGCCGTTTTTATTTTGATTGGTTGCAGCAAAAATAATGACGAGAAAATTTTAAATGTATATAACTATGGAGATTATGTAGATGAAAAAATTTTAAAGATGTTTACTAACGAAACTGGTATTAAAATTAATTACGATACATTTGCGACGAGTGAGGACGCATATACAAAAATTAAAAATGGCGGGACAAATTATGACGTTGTTATTATTTCAGATTATATGATTGAGCGCATGATAAAAGAAAATTTGTTAGAGCCGCTTGATTTTTCATTGATAGAAAATTATCAGTTTATTCACTCGCGTTTTAAAAATTTATCGTTTGACCCGGAAAATAAATTTTCTGTTTCGTATATGTGGGGGAGCGTTGGCATACTTTATAATAAAACGATGGTTGATAATGTGCACAGTTGGAAAATTCTTTGGGATGAGAAATACAAGAATCAAATTTTTATGTACGATAGCCAACGTGATTCAATCGGAGTTGCTTTGAAAAAATTAGGGTATTCATTGAACACGCGTGACATTAAAGAATTATATGAAGCCAAAAATGAATTGGTAAAGCAAAAAAAAATTGTGCAGGCATACGTAGGTGATGCAGTTAAAGACAAAATGATTGGTAATGAGGGAACACTTGCTATTTCATATTCTGGAGATGCTTTGTTCTGCCAAAGTGAAAATTCTGATTTGGATTATGTAATTCCGATTGAGGGAAGTAATTTATGGTTTGACTGTGCAGTTATTTTAAAAACTTCTTGCCATAAGTCATTTGCCAATCTTTTTATAAATTTTTTATGCCAGCCACAAATTGCTTTGATGAATACACAATACATTGGTTATTCGACGGTGAACAGTGAGGCATTAAAAAAGTTGCCGGATGAAATCAAAAACAACAAAATTTATTGGCCAAGCGATGAAGAATTTAGTCGCTGTGAAATTTTTCACGATTTAGGTGAATTTATCAGGCAATATGATATAATTTGGACTGAAATTTTAGCTGAAGACTGATTCTTACTTTTTCTCTTACTTTTTCTTTAAGAAAAGAAAAAGTAAGCAAAAAGAAACTAAAATAATAAACAGGCTTTGCCTGTTTATTATATAAAGTTTTTTTGTGAACTTTTTTTTCAAAAAAAGTTCGATTTTAATTTAAAAAACAAAAAGGAGAGAAAAAAATGAATGTATTGCAAGCAGTAATATTAGGAATTGTGCAGGGGATAACGGAATTTTTACCAGTGAGTAGTTCGGGACATCTTGTATTGTTTCAAAAAATATTTCGGATTCAGGAGCCGACTATGCTTTTTGATGTAGTTTTGCATGTAGGAACACTTGTTGCTGTTTTCATAGTTTTTTGGGATAAAATTTTTGAGCTTATAAAGAAACCGTTTCAAAAATATTCATATCTTATAATAGCGGGAACTGTTCCTGCAATTATAGTTGCTGTGTTTCTTAGCGATGTAATTGAAAGATTGTTTGATAGTGGCCAATTTTTATTTTTAGCTTTTATTGCTACCGGATTTATTTTGTTGTATGCAGACAGAGTTGCTAATGGCAAAAAAAATGATGAAGATATTAAATTCGTGGATGCATTTTGGATTGGAGTTATGCAGGCAATAGCTATTATTCCTGGAGTTTCGCGCTCAGGAAGTACTATATGTGGAGCTTTGGCAAATGGGTTGGAAAAGCAAACGGCAGCAAAATTTTCATTTATACTTTCTATTCCGGCGATACTTGGCGCAGCAGTTTTGCAAATAAAAAATGTAATGACGGGCACAAACACTGAATTTATTAGTTTTGCTCCAATGTTTTTTGGATTTGTTGCAGCAATGCTTTCGGGTTACCTTTCTATAAAATTTATGTTAAAATTGATTAGCGAAAGCAAGTTAAAAATGTTTTCATATTACGTATTTGCACTCGCTTTTTTTATTGCCATTGATCAGTTTTTCTTGAAAATATATTTTGTATAAGAGAGGATTTTTTAAAATGATAGCTATAATTTTAGCAGCTGGCCAAGGAAAAAGAATGAAGTCGGATTTACCAAAAGTTTTGCATAAAGTTTGTGGTAAGCCAATTTTGAATTACATAATTGATGCGTGTAAAAATGCCGGTATTGAAAAAATAATTGTAGTTGTGGGACATAAAGCTGATGTTATAAAAGAAAATATTTCTGGAGTAGAATTCATTGTCCAAAATGAACAACTTGGTACAGGTCATGCTGTTATGTGTGCAAAAGATTTTATTGACGATGAAAACGTTTTGATTTTGAACGGAGATATTCCTCTGATTACTTCTGACACTTTGAAAAAATTGTCACATATGCATAAACAAAATTCTGTTACTTTAGTTTCTACGGTTGTAGAAAATCCAAGTGGTTATGGGAGAATTGTAAGGCGCGATGAAAAATTTTTGCGTATTGTCGAAGATAAGGACGCCGATAAAAATGAATTGCTTATCAACGAAATAAATACGGGAGTTTATTTATTTAATCCCAAAATGCTGAAAACAGCATTGCAGCTTTTGAGCAATAATAATGTGCAAAATGAATATTACTTAACCGATACAATTGAAATTATTAAATCGATGGATGATAACGCAGGAATTTTTTGCGCTGATAATTATCATGAATTTTTGGGTGTGAATGACAGAGTGCAGCTTGCACAAGTTTCAAGTTTGATGCAAAAAAGAATTAATGAAAAACATATGCGAAATGGCGTGACAATAATAAATCCAAAATCAGTTTATATTGATGATAGTGTTGAGATTGGGCAAGATACAATTATTTATCCAAATGTTTTTCTTGAATCGAATACGAAAATAGGGCGAAGATGTATAATCGGTGCAGGCAGCAATATTGTCAGCTCTGAAATTTTTGATGAAGTCAATGTGCAATCCAGCGTAATTTTAAATTCTATAGTGAAAAGCAAAACAAAAATTGGTCCGTTTGCATACATAAGACCAAATTGTATAATTGATGAAAATGTTAAGGTCGGGGATTTTGTTGAAGTGAAAAATTCTAATATAGGTTCGGGTACAAAAATTTCGCATTTGACATACGTTGGGGATTCAGATGTAGGTCAAAATATAAATTTTGGATGCGGAACAGTTACAGTAAACTATGATGGCAATAAAAAATTTCGTACAAAGATTGACGATAATTCATTCATTGGTTGCAACACAAATTTAATTGCACCGGTTAGTGTCGGCAAAAATTCTTACATTGCCGCCGGTTCTACAATTACTGAAGATGTTCCAGAAAAATCCTTGGCAATTGCAAGGCAAAGGCAAATTAACAAATTAGATTGGAAGAAGAAAAATTAGAATAAAAATTTAATTACTTCTCCTTAAAAAAAATAAATATAAGCGTTTCATTTTGAGCCACTTTATGAAAAGAAACAAAATAAAAAATCATGCGTATGCATGATTTTTTTTAATGTTTTTTCATGAAGCGGATTTGAAGAACGTTTATGATTCTTTTCATTCAGGAAAAGAATAAATATTTTTTTAAAAAAGATTTACCAAAGATTACAATGAATATAAAAAAGAGATTGGGAAATAACAATAGATGTAGAAAATAAAAAAAGGATTGTAAAAAAAATTATAATGATATAGAATAAATGTGACAAAAATTTTTCTTGATTTTTGTTGCAAAATGATGTACTTTATAATAAAGTAAAAGAAATCAGGAAAAAGCTGTTTTTGTCGCAAAGATAATTTATTTAAAAACAAGGAGATGGATTTTTATGAAGTTTAATTTTAAAAAATTAACAAGTTTGGCAATGTCAATACCACTAGTCATTCCGGGGGGGGTTGTCCACAACCCCATGTAGCGTGTGCAGATTTGAGTTATGTGGAAAATAACATTTTACAAATTTCGAATCCAATTGAAGGCGGGCAAAATGATAATTGGGTAGGAAATTATATTTACTTTGGGAATTATCCACAAAGTGATACATCAGGAGCAACGAAAGAGCCAATTCGTTGGCAAGTACTCGATAATAACAACAAAGCCTGGACGGGCGGCTCTAGCCGTTCAGAAGCACAAGCAAACGGATTTGCTTACAACACTGGATCGGGAGACAACAAAGGCGGCCGACAAAACGCACCGGTTGGTGGTAACGGAATATTACTTTACTCAGATAAAGCATTGGACGTAAAACAATATCATCCAAACCATTTGAATAATAATGAAGCAACTCAATTATGTTGGGGCGGAAACGGTGGAGGAAGCGGAAAGGGCTGCACACTTTGGGCATGGCTTAACGGCTATGGAAACGGTGACGTATTGAATAGTGATAATGTACCCGATTCATCGTTTATAACAAATGCATTTACAATTGATGAACAAGCAGCGATAATGAAAACTAAAGTTTACAGCGAAGATGTGTATTCAGACAGAGGTTATGCAAATTCTGCTAAAACATCATTGACAGAAGATAACATTTTTATACCATCATATAATGAAATGGAGAATACATCGTATGGATTTGCAAGTACGCATGGTAATTCAAATACTCGTTCTTTTGGAGTAACTGGTTATGCGCAGAATTTTAATGTGACTTTTCCTTATTCTTGGCTTCGTTCACCGGGTTTTGATGCACATTTTCCCACAACACAGGCCGATGCTTGTAATCTCGGCTCTAACTATGATATTGGTATCTGTACTTACTACGTCTCCGGTACTTTTTACGTTATTCCCGCATTAAATATAAATCCAACGTCAATAATTTTAGTATCTAATGCTATTGCAGGGAAAGATTCGGAAATAAGTTCAACTCTGGGAGAATTTGAATTGCCAACAGGATATAATAATGAATACAAATTGACAATAAAGGATGCAAGTCATAAAGATTTTAAAGTTGATGAGGCGCCAGCAAGTTTGAAAATGATTACAGGTGTAAAAATTAACGTGCCAATAAAATATAGCAATGCGCAAATTGGCGACAATGAATATATTTCGGCAATGTTGACGCAAAAGATTGAAAACGGCAATTATGCGTACGATGAAACAAAATATTACGGTAAGATTAAAAAATTAATTGCTGGCGATAACGGTGAAACAACCATAACATTGAAAGATATAGAGCCAGGCGAATACACGTTGAAAATATTCAATGAGCAATGTAATGGAGATAAAAAGACAGATTGGGCAAGTGAAACTCAAGATATAAATTTGGAAGTTGTACCAGAATTAAAAGTAAACGAGTTCGAAGTTTCGCCGATAGCACACAGAAAAGATTATGAGCAAGAAGTAAAAGCAACATTAATAGGCGAAAATTTTGATATAGCAAACAAATTAGTTGTTGAGTTTGTTGATGAAGAT
>CAMTJU010000003.1 GCA_947073045.1 uncultured Clostridia bacterium
ATTAACCTTATATTTCATTCTGACCAAAGCTGGCAGTACCAGCACAAACAATAAAGTATTCGACAGAGCATGAGCCGCAAAGACAACTGCTTGGACAATGCTGTGATAGAAAACTTTTTTGGTTTGCTGAAAAGTGATATATTCCACTTGCAAAAATTTGAATCCATGGAACATTTTAAGCAGGAATTAATGGAATACTTTAACTACTACATAATAACTGACGTATTAAGGCAAAGATTAAGGCTTGCCGTCTGCTATTCCATACTTAAAGTCCACCAATTTCAGTTGCTTAATAGATTTTTTTATATAACTTTGTCTAACTTTTTGGAGTTAGTTCACGTTTGTTTGAGATTTTTTATTAAAGTTTTTCGTGAAGCAGTGTCAAATGAGACGCTTATGTAAGCTTTTTTTCAAAAAAGCTCAGATTTAGGTTTTAAGGAAGATGTTATTAGCAATTTGAATTATCCGCAAAAATATGTTATTTTGATTAGTATTACTTTGAAATAAATTTGCTAAAGGAGATTTTTTTAAGTGAAAAAATTTAATATGGATAACAATTATTTTAAATTTGGTTTTTGCGCTTTTGTTGTAATTGCCTCAAGTATTTTATTTGAAAAATTAATTGGTAACATGAATTTAATATATGAGCACTTAAGCAGCTTTTTTGATTTTGTTATAAGAATACTTGAGCCATTTATATTTGGTTTTTTTATTGCGTATTTTCTTAATCCAATTGTAAATTGGGTTGAATTTAAAATTCTTTCTCGTACATTGAAAATTGAAAGTGATTTGAAAAAAAGAGTCTCGTCCGTAATTTTTACATATACAGTTTTTATTGGTTCACTAATTTGGATTTTTATTTATCTTATACCGGAAGTTGCTTTAAGTATCCAAAAGTTTATTTTGATTTTTCCGTCTACCATTAAACATTTAAATTCAAAACAATATGGAATGCTATACCAAATTTTCGACACTTATAATTCTACATTTCATACCAATTATTCTCTTACAAATGTAATAGAATTTTTTGCGTATCCTTTTATAAAAAGTATTACCTCATTTCCGCAGATGACAAATGATATTCTTTTAAAAACTTTTGGATTTGCTTCAAGTTTACTAAATTTTATTCTTGGTATTGTAATTGCATTTTATATGCTTTGTGACAAAAAGTTTTTTTGTGCATCTTCTCAAAAAATTCTTTATGTTACATTTGGAAAAACAAATTCACAAAAAATAATTGAGTCAGTCAGAGAATATAATGCCGTATTTCAAAAATTTATTATTGGCAAGTCTATTGACTCAATAATTATTGGCATTTTGTTTTTCATTATATGTAAATTTATAAATTTGCCATACCTTGCACTTTTAAGTTTAATAATAGGAATTACAAATATGATTCCGTATTTTGGGCCGTTTATTGGTGCAATTCCTGTTGTGTTTATTGTATTATTAAATAATCCTGTGCTTTCAATATGGGTAGCAATTATAATATTTATTTTGCAGCAATTCGATGGAATAATTTTAGGACCAAAAATTTTGGGAGATTCAACCGGCCTCAAACCTATAGAAGTTATTTTTTCTATAATAATAGGCGGGGCACTTTTTGGAGTCTTTGGAATGTTTTTTGGAGTTCCAGTGTTTGCAGTAATTACGAGAATTATCAGTAATATTATCAATAAAAAATACGAGGTGCAATTTAAAAATGAATGATACAAAACGTGCAAACAAATTTATTTTCTTTTTGCTTTTGTATCAAGTTTTTATCAGCTTGATAATAAATAAAATATCCAGCCAAAATTTTTATTTAGTTTATAATCAATTGATATCTTTATTTATACCCATTGTTTTTTATTTTGTACTAACGAAAAAAAAAATATCAGATGTATTACAAATAAAAAAAATCAGCAAAAAAAATTTATGCTTGATTTTTTTATTAGCTATTACAATACAACCTGTAATGTCATTTTTTTCGTTTTTAACTTCTATATTTTTTGAAAATCACACACAAGATTTAATACCAATTTTATTTTCAAAACCAATGTGGATAATTTTTTTATCGTCAGCGATATTGCCTGCATTGTTTGAAGAAATAATTTTCCGTGGAATATTTTTTAGCGAATATAAAAATATTGAGCCCAAAAAATCATTTTTCATAAATGGATTGATATTTGGCGCAATGCATCTTAATTTCCAACAATTTTTATATGCAATGATAATGGGAATAATTTTTTGCGCAGTAGTCTATTTTACGCAATCAATTTTTTCGTCAATATTAATGCATTTTGTTTTTAATTCAACGCAAATTCTTTTGGCATATATATCAATAAATAATAAATTTGGAACTTTTTGGATTCAAATGTTTAAATTTACTGATTCAATTTTTGTATGTTTAGTTTTGACTTTATTTTTTTTTGTAATTTCAATTTTGCTTCTCAATTGCATTATTAAAAATTGTAAACGCACAGACAATGAAATTTATAATAACGAAAAAATTTTGACATTGCCACTTTTTTTATATTTCGCATTTACATTTTTTATTATGTGTTTTAATTGATTTTCATTTTTTTTGATTTTATTCCAATTCTATTACAGTATTTTTTATAAACCTCGCGGTTAAAATATTTTTGTAATTATTAATTAAAAATTTTAACGGGAGGTATGGATAATGAAAAAAAATAATTTAATAATTCTTGCATCTGTATTATCGATATTTTTATTTGGGGGATGCAATAATGCGACAAACAGTATAAATCGAGCAGCAGATTATAATCCTAATGTAAGCGATTCATTGCAAAATAATGATTCAACATTTGATTTTATAGGAAGATTTTTTAATAACTGGGAAAATGGAAAAGTAACAGACGATAGATACAACAATTACGATAATTCATACAATCAAATTAACGAGCCTATAGATAATGTTTTATAATAAATAATTAATATCTATATTGCTGCATGTAGTCAAAAATATTTTTGGCGATATCGGAATTAATAGTTTTTACTTTCATTAAGTCGTCAACAGACGCATTAATAATATTTTCAATTGAACCAAAGTGAGAGAGCAAAATTTTTTTTCGCTTTGGTCCAATTTTTTTTATATTATCTAAGATTGAGAGCGTTTGAGATTTTTCACGCAGTTTTCTGTGATACGAAATAGCAAATCTGTGTATTTCATCTTGTATTCTCGTAATAAAATGCAAAATTTCATTTGGCAAATAAATTTCGTTACCATTAAAAAAAATTGATTTAGTTTTGTGTTTGTCATCTTTAACCATACCGCAAACAGCAATTGCAATTTTCAATTCATCTAGAATTTTTTCAACACAATGAACGTGTCCACGTCCTCCATCTATTAATAACAAATCGGGTTTGTTGTTGTATTTCATTCGGCGCTCAATAACTTCCTGCATACTTGCATAATCATTTGGACCAACAACATTTTTTATTTTATAGCGACGAAAATTTTTTTTGTCAAATCCATTTTTATTTATTGATATCATTGCACCAACAGAATTTGTTCCTTGCGTATTAGAAATGTCGTACGCCTCAATTTTATTTAAAGTTTCAAGATGCAAAATTTTTTGCAATGAATCAAATTGTATTTGAAATTTACTCTCGTGATTATTTTTTAATCTCTCCAAAATCATATTTGCATTTTTTGATGCCAGAGTTAATAATTTATATTTTTCACCTTTTTGCGGACAAATTATTTTTATAGATTTTTGAGCAAGCTTTGAAAAATATTGCTCCGTTAAATTTTTATCTATTAGCTGACTTACTATAATTTCTTTAGGAATAAAATTTTGTTCGCTATAAAATTGTTTTATAAACTCAGTTATAATTTCCGCACGCGTACGATTTTCTGTACCATTAAGAAAAAAGTGTGACTGATCAATAATTTTCCCATTGCGTATAAAAAATATTTTTACAACGCCAGTATTTTTCATTCGAGAAAATCCTATTACATCACGATTAATTTCACTAGAAGATTCTATTTTTTGTTTTTCATTCACATTTTTTACAGCCAAAATTTTATCACGAAGCTCAATTGCTTTTTCAAATTCAAGATTGTTTGCGCAAGTTTTCATTTTCTCTTGTAGATCTTTTATTATTAAACGGCTATCACCGTGCAGAAAATCTATTATTTGTTCAATCATTTCATTGTATTTATCTTCATTAATAAATTTACAGCAAGGCGCCTTGCATTTTTTTATATAATAATTTAAACATGGTCGCTTATTATTTTTTAATTGTTTTTTACAGCGTCTAATAGGCCATAAATCATATATCAATTTAATTGTATTTTTTAGAGCTGTAGCATTGGAATACGGTCCAAAATATTTTGCTTTGTCTTTATTATGCTTATGGACAATATTTATTGTTGGGAATTTTTCATTTAAATTTATTTTGATATATGGATACGTTTTGTCGTCCTTGAGCAAAATATTATATTTGGGACGATTTTGTTTTATAAGATTACATTCCAAAATTAATGCCTCAAGTTCGTTATCAGTTATTATATATTCAAATGAAGTTATGTTTTTAACTATTTGTTTAACTTTTGGAGTGTGTGATGCAGATTTTTGAAAATATTGTTTGACACGTTTTTTTAAATTTATTGCTTTGCCAATATAAATTATTTTATTATCTTTATTTTTCATAATATATACGCCAGGATTATTCGGTAACTTTTTTAGTTCATTAGCTATATTAAACATTTTTTCACCATCACTTGTTTACAAAAAAGTTTGGGGTTTTGCTCTTTTAATTTTATCAAATTCAATTTTTAAAAATAAAGTAAGTCAAAAATTTTCAAACAAAAAAAATCAGGCTATGCCTGATTTTTTTAAATTTTTTGATAAAAATTATTTATGAGTTTAACTTTTATTTTTTTTAGTAAAGAAATATTTTTTACACAAAATAAAAAGGGCACCAAAAGATAAAATTAGTGATAATAATTGTGAAATGGGCGATGAATATAACAATAATTGATCTGTCCTTAATCTTTCTATCCAAGACCTGCCAACTCCATAAAACAAAATGTAAAGCAAAAATATTTCTCCATCAAATAATTTGCGTTTTCGCAATGAAAGTAAAAATATGAGCAAAAACAAATTCCATAATGATTCGTACAAGAAAGTAGGGTGCACTTGTATATATTTGTATCCGTCAATAATTATGGGTGTCACATTGTTTGGAATAAAGCTTACTTTTGATGCGAGATATCGCATTGCAAAAAATGAGTTTGTAGATTTGCCAAATGCTTCACGATTAAAAAAATTTCCCCATCGTCCTATAATCTGTCCCGTTAATAATCCGAAAGTACAAGTATCTGCAAAAAGATTGAAATTACACTTGCGTTTTCTACAAAAAAATACTGCCGTTAAAAAAGCAGCTATGATAGCCCCGTAAATAGCTATACCACCTTCACGCAGTGCAAATATTTTTAT
Organism: uncultured Clostridia bacterium; assembly: GCA_947073045.1. Taxonomy (GTDB): domain Bacteria; phylum Bacillota; class Clostridia; order Lachnospirales; family CAMVHY01; genus CAMTJU01. The sequence goes on from CAMTJU010000003.1 coordinate 5,451, forward strand.
CAAGTTATTTTTGTAATCATCCCACGAAAAAATTACATAATAAATTCTGGCGCCGATGATGCCAAAAATTATTGCATAAAATAAATAATCTGTATACAAATTTTCATCTTGATAAGTACGTTTTGCCTCTTTTAGTGTTATATATAACCCACACAAAATCCCAAGACAAATAATTATTCCATAAAAATATATGTCTAAGCCAAAAATACTGAAAGCAACACGCTCAAGATTTTTAATCTTTATATTTATATATGGAAACCATACATCGTACAAAAAAATCATCTCCTTTGCAAATATGCTTCATATAATAATATACTCGCGGCAGCAGAAATATTTAATGACTCTACGTTATTAGCCATAGGAATTTTTATAAGATCGTCTGAAAGTTTTAAAACGTTTTCACAAATTCCGTTTGCTTCATTTCCTATTACTATTACAGATTTTGTTTTTAGATTAATTTCAAAACAATTTTTTGAAGCTTTACCAGATGAAGCAAATATTTTAAAACCTTTGTTTTTTAATTTTGGCAATACATCTATAAAATTCAAGTTGGTTGCAATATTTAATTTAAAAATATTTCCTGTGCATGCTCGTAAAACTTTTGGATTGTATAAATCAACAGAATTTTGGGATAAAAGTAGGGCGTCTGCATTAAATGCTGCACAGCTGCGTATTAGCGTTCCCAAATTTCCAGGATCATTTATATTTTCAGCTGCTACAATTAAAGAATTATTTGTTATTGGCAAATCAAACAGATTAAAATTTTTTTTCTCGCATATAGCCATTATGCCTTGTGGACTTTTTGTATCAGATATTTTTGAAAACAATTTATCAGGTAAAATAAATACGTTGGCATTTTTTTTAATTGCCAACGCAAATGATTCTGAAACTATTAATTTATTTATTTTTTGAGATGAAGGAATTTCGTCAACAAATTTTTTGCCTTCAATCACAAATTGATTAGATAAATCGCGAAATTTTTTTTCGCGCAATTTTATTATTTCTTTTATTAATTTATTTTCATAACTAGTTATATACATTAAAAAACATCACCGTTTTTGGTTTTTGAATTCACTTTATCAATGTCAGTATTAAGCCCGACTACAATCAAAACATCATTTTCCAAAATACTTTCATTTGTATCGGGCAAGATAATCATTTTCTTTTTGCGTTTTATACCTATGACGTTTAAACCAAATTTTGCTCTTATATCCAATTTATAAATGGTATGACCAATCCAATCTTGCAATGGTTTAATTTCAGCTAAACTGTATTCTTCCGATAAGTTTATATAATCCATAAGATTTGTGGTGATTAAATTTATAGCTGTTTTTATTCCCATTTCGCGCTCAGGAAGAATAACTCTGTCAGCCCCAATCTTTTCAAATATTTTTTTTTGTAATAAATTTTTTGCGCGAACTATTACATATTTAGCGCCTTTTTCTTTTGCGATAAGAGTAGCCATAAGGCAAGCATTTATATCTGAGCCAATAGCAATTACAACAACATCGTAATTACCAAGACCAAGTGAATCCATTACATGTTCATCAGTAATATCAGCTTGAACAACATGTGTTGCAGAATTTGAGAATTCCTGAATAATATCATAATTAAAATCACACGCCAAAACATTGCATCCGTTTTCATACAAAGTATAAGCAAGACTTTGTCCAAATCTGCCTAAACCAAGCACGGCAAATTGTTTTTCCTCATTCATTTTTATTCACCTTTTTATCCGACAATAACTTTTTCCTTAGGATAATTTATAAGATTTTCCGCAGCATTTCTATGACGCAAGAGAAGGGCAACTGCAATACTTACAGGTCCAAGTTTGCCAATTATCATATCAAAACAAATTATTAATTTGCACAAAACAGAAAAATTAGCAACAAGTCCAAGACTTAAGCCAACGGTACCTACGGCTGAAGTAGTTTCAAAAAGCACATCAATAAAATCAATATTTGGATTAAGTTCACTTATAATAAGTGTCGACAAAATCACAGCACTAAAATTGAAAAATATTATTGCCAAGGCTCTTTGTAATGTATAAAAAGATATTGTACGCTTAAATGCTTCAATTTTGTTGGAACCTTTTATTGCGCAAATGACAGATAAAATCAAAATAGCTACCGTGACAGTTTTTACTCCGCCAGCAGTTCCACCTGGAGATCCGCCTATAAACATCAGTATTAAAGTGATAATTTTAGAATTTTGATGCAAATCAATTTCATCAATAGTATCAAAACCAGTTGTTCTTGACGAAATAGATTGAAAAAGTGAAGCCATAATTTTATCAAAAAAATTTAATTGTCCAAGAGTTTTAGTATTATTAAACTCAAAAATAAGAATAATAAAAGCTCCAAGCAACGATAAAATTACAGTAGAAATTATAGCAAGCTTAGAATGCAATTTCAAACGTGAAAATTTTTTTGAAAAAGATAATTTTTTATAAGCCAAATCTCTAAAGACATATATTATGTCTGCCATTACTGTATATCCAATAGCGCCAAGCGTAATTAATGTCATAACTGTAAAATTGATAGTAAAATCTTTTACATATGGAGCCATACTTTTTTCACCAATTATATCGAATCCAGCATTGCAATAAGAAGATATAGAATGAAAGATGCCCATAAAAATTGCCTTAAAGAAATTAATATTAGGCTCAAACATAAATCTTATAGATAAAACCAAAGCCCCAATTCCTTGGATAATAATTACCCAATTAAAAATTCGTTTTACGAGAGCAACTATACCTGTGTAATTTAATTGATTTAAAGATTCTTGAATAATAAGACGTTCTTTAAGTGTAATTTTTTTACCTGCAAAAATAAAGAAGACAGTAATAATAGTCATGAAACCAAGTCCACCAATTTCAATCAAAAGCATAATAACAATTTTGCCAAACAGACTCCATTGCAATAATGTGTTTTTTACAGTTAAACCAGTGACGCATAAAGCAGAAGTAGCAGTAAAAAAAGCGTCGACTATACCAACGCTTTTAAAATTGTGACTTGAAATTGGAAGCCAAAGCAAAACGCTACCAATAAATTCAATAAGAAAGAAGCCAATAATTAAAAAATGAGTAGGCAAAAGTTTTTTAGTGATACGAAAAAATTTATTATAGAGAAATTTTAAATTGCAAGACATTTTAAAGATCCTCTCACAAAAATAATTTTAATCAAGCAAAGAAAATTATATCAGTGATAAAAATAAAATGCAAAAATAAATTTTTATTTTTTGTAGAAAAATATGTTTAATTTCAAATAAAAAGTAAGAATTTGAATCAACAAATTAATCAACAAGAAAAGATAAATATATTAGAGTTATTCACAAAGTTATTCACATTATCCACAGAAAAATCAAAAAATAAAATGTTGATTGTTGTCCATCTCATATTTTTTTTAGAAACTAAATAAATTAAATAAATAAGAGGTGGATTATGCAAAAAAAAATATTTGTTGCAATATTTTTATCAACAATTTTTCTGTTTATTACTTTACATAAGCAATTTTTAAATTATGATGAGGAAGAATATACACAATGTATAGCACAAAATAATAATATCTACCGAATAAAATTTTCACAGACAAAAAATTATCCTGATCAATTAAATAATTATATTGTCGTTGAAAAAACAGACAACAAAATAATTGAAAGTCTAAAAAAAATAATTCCAAATGAGGCATGTATATTTTCGAGCTCTGATTTTGCAACTGTAATAAAAATCAAACCGGGTATGCAAAAATATTTTTATGAGGGCAAAATTTCAAATAATGAAGATGCCATACAAAAATCTATATATATCATGAAAAATTTTTTTCTTTACAAACCGCAAATAATTAATATAAAAAAAAATTCCTCCGCTTGTAAAATAAAATTTTATGATACATTGGACGCAATAAAAAATTTATCATTTTGTAATGAAATTGAATTTGATAAAAATTTAAATTTGCAGTCAATAAAATATTTTAATGTCGAATATAAAAAAATTGGCTCATGCAAAATAAAATCTGTTGCACAAGTCATTAAAGAATTGCCGATGGAAACAAAAAATTATATTGAACTTACAAAATATGATCTTGTATACATTTATGATGAAAGCATAATTCAAAGTGCATATTTTTTTGAAGGAGTCTGTAATAACAAAAAAACAAATTTTATTATAAAAGCCGGCATGTACAATTATTAATGTAGTTTAAAAATCATAGTATTTTTACATAATAATTATGCGTATTTTAAAAGCTATTGACTTTTTTTAACGTTTTTAATATAATTGCTTTTATATATGTCATAATTTTCGAGGGATTATTATGTTGGCTGCAATAACAACATTAGGTGGAATCTTCGGGTTTGTTACGTCTGTGCTAACTTTTGTTTCACGACACAAAATAATTTTTGAATATATAGTTAAAGCATGGAATTATATTAAAAGATTATGGCAACATCCTATATTTAAATCCTGGATAGATAAAATTTTTAAAAGTAACGATAATTTAAGTGAAAATCATATTGAAAAACCTGATTTAGCAAATATTAATGATGAAGATTTAAGATCAGCATTACAAACAGCTAGTAATTATATGAAAAGTTATTGTTATAAAATTGCATTTCGTGCTAAGAATGATTCTGATGTTTATATTAAGAATTTATCTATTATTAAGTATTTTTTTGTAAGAACGTGTAATGATAATAAAGATTATTCAAAAATAAATTTAAAAAATAGCAAAATGAACTACCTTTGTATTAAAAAACAAGGAATAAATGAAAAAGAAAAAAAAGTTATTGTAAGCCATATAGCAAATTTATGCGTATTAATAATGAAAAAACATGGAAATGATAATGAGAGTTTGAAAAGTTATGAAATAATAATATTTAATTTGATAAATTATTTGCGCGAAAATGAAATTAATTTAGAAAAAAATTTAAATTTATTTTCACTTGAGCACATTGAAGTTTTACAATCAGTTCTTGTTGGTGAGAACCAAAACACTCAATTGTATAAAAATAATACTAAAATAAATTTATATATGGAAAGGTTTTGGTATGTAATAAATACTTTTGGATATGATTTTGTGAAATCAAATACTGATATAATAAGATGCTTAATTGGTAATGATAAATCATATAATAATTTTTTATTTGAATTAGAAACTCAGCATAATCATGTTTATGAAAAATATGAATTTACCAGTGAACCAGATTTACAAGTTTTTGCAAGAACAAAGTTTTGGTTGTTACAAAATTTTTATGTTTCGCAACAAGATAAACTTGATTCAATTGATAAACAAAAACAATTTTTAAATATTCATGAATTGGTATACATATTGGGATTGGAAAATATTTATTTATTTAATAACAAAACAATAAAATTAATTGTAGATAATCCTGAAAAAGTTTATCTTATTTTATCGAATGAAAATAATAAGCGAAACTTTATAAAAGATATAAATAAAATTCTTGAAAATTTTGCAAATCATTCTGAAACTCAATCTGAAAATTATAATGATAAATTAAAAAAATTTAATGACGATTTTTCCAAAACATTTAATAGCTTTTCTGTAAATCAAGAAGAAAATAATGAAAATTCAAATTCAGAGGTTAATTTAAATCAATCTAACTTATTTGACAAGAATTACATGAATGAAACATATCCTGGAATGTCACACAATTCAAATGAATTTCTTTTAACAATAAAAGATTGTTTATTAAAAAAATTCCCCGAAAAAAGCAAAAGAATTTATTTATATTCTAAGAAAAATTTTAGCAAAAATAAACGCAAAGTTCTCGGTGAAAATGCTAAACAATATCAATATTTTGTATCATATTATTGTAAATATTGTTATGAAAATAAAAATCAAATTCATTTACTAAAATTAGTAGAACCACAATTTTTTTCTTCAATTGATTCAATATTGAGACAATTAGAGGAAACTAACGAAAAAATTAGTAATGTTCTTTTTTCACGAATTTGTTTTTTAGTACCAAAATTGGGAAATAAATTTATTCAAAATCATGCAGAATATATTATTGAAATTTTATATTTATTAAAATCTGATAAATATTTTAAGATACTCGAAAAAGAAATTAATGGATACACTGAAGAAATAAATAGAATACAATGCGACAAAACAAGTCAAATCACACCACCGGCAGTTAGGAGAACATTATTAAATGTTCATGCATTTTTATATTCGTATTGTGTAAAAATAGAAAAAGAAGATAAGTTTGAAGAATCAGAAAAATTAATTGAAAATATGAATATTCTTATTAAAAATATTAAAATTTGTGCAATTCCACGTGTAATTATTTTTTTAACAATTCCAGTAATAAATCATCTCATAAAAGATTTTATGGAAAATAGTAATAATGTAAATCAAAATTGTCAAACTGAAACTGAATTTGAAAAATGTATAAATAATCCCGTTGATAAATTAAAAGAATTATATTATAATAAGGAAATTAACAATTTAAATGAAACAACAATTTTTAGATCTGAAGAGAGAGGATTATGAAATGGCAAAGTTAATTTTTAAATATGGAGTAATGAATAGTGGAAAGACAACAACTCTTTTAATGATTGCAAATGATTACGAACGGCGCAATAAAAAAATTTTAATTGGTAAACCAGCTATTGATACAAAATGCGGTGATTTTCTTCAATCCAGACTGAACAACAATACTTTTATTCGCAAAGCTGATTTTTTAATTGATGAGAATTTTGATTTTAATACTTTAGATAAAGTTGATGTTATCATGATTGACGAAGCACATTTTTTAAATAAAAATCAAGTTGTAAAACTTGCGCAAGTTGTAAATGAAAAATCAATTCCTGTAATTTGTTTTGGATTAAAGGTTGACTTTCGTGCGCAACCTTTTGAAGGTAGCAGTTATTTATTTGCATTGGCAAACAGAGTAGAAGAAATAGGAGTCAAAGCAATCTGTTCGTGTGGAAGTATTGCAAATATGAATTTACTTTCCATTAATGGAAAGGATGTTTTTGATGGTCAGCAAATTAAAATTGATAATAAAGAAGAAGTTGAATACACTCCGATGTGTTTAAATTGCTATCTCGATAGAAAGAAAGTTGCCAATAAAAAATAAATCTGTTACAATAAAAAAGATTGGAGGTGCATTTAATAATGGCTAAGTGTGAAATATGTAACAAGTCAAATCTCAAAGGTCATAAAATTAGTATTACAAGAAGTCAAGTTTCAAGAAGAGCTAAAAAAACTTGGAAAGCTAATGTAAAGAAAATAAAAGTTATAATTAATGGTACTATTAAAAAAATGAATGTATGTACAAAATGTATGCGCTCAAAAAAAATAAAACGTGCAGCATAAAAAAAATCATAACTGGTGTCACAATTCAATTACTGACAAAAATATTTTGTCAGTTTTTTTATGCTCTTATAATAAGTCAAAAATAATAAAAAAACAAATTTTATCATAAATTATCATAAAAACTTTGCATATACAATTATTAACATAATTTTTTGTTATAGTATTCTTAAAAATTATTTATAAACATTTTTAAAAACTATTGATTTCTTTTAACGATTTTGATAGAATTAAATTAGTGATGTATTGTATTATATGTCATAATTTTTGGAGGTTATTATGGTTGCTATAGTATGTTCGGTATGTGGAACAGTTATAGCTATGACAAGTCTTCTTACAAGGTCACAACCAATTTATAGTTTATTATGTAAAATATTTAGTTCTATAGGAAATTTTATAAAAGGAATTTTCTCTCCTATATTCTCTAAATTTAAAAACTGGTTTAAAAAATCGCGCGAAAATCGGTTAGGAAATTGGCATATAAACTGCTATAACTCTCAAGTTGAGGGAAAAAATGAATGTGAATTAAAAAATATTTCTGATAAAAAATTAGATAACCAGGTAAAAATAGCCAATCCTTATATAAATTCTAATTATAATTTTAAAACTGATACTACGATTTATTCTGAAAAAAGTGATAAATCTTTATTAATTATTAAATATTTTTTTGTGAAAACTGCTAATAATAGTAGTAGAAATATTAATTTAAAAAACAGCAAGAAAAACTACCTTCATATTAAAAATCATGGAGAAATTGTCATAAATCATTTAGCTTATCTATTGACATCATTAGAGTTTGATGATAAAAAAAGAAAAATATTATTTAGTATAATAATTTATTTACGTGTAAAGAAAATTGATTTGAAGAAATATGCAGATTTATATTTTGATTGTGAAAATTTTTCTCTTTTTGTTAAATTGTTCGAAAATGAACAAGATGAAATTAATGAAACCAAAATAAATTTGTATACAGAGAGATTTTACTTTGTTAGACAATTTTTTGGTTACTCTTTTGTAAATTCACAATTTGAAATAATAAAATCTTTGATTCATAATGATAATTTTTATAATAAATTTCTGGCTGAGAGAAATAATCAAATTAAATACGTTGCTTTAAATTCTGGAGTGTATGGAAATGGAGTAGAACAAGTTGCCGCAGGAGTAAAGTTTTGGTTATTACAAACTAATTATTTTTTACAAAATGAAAATACTATTGATGAAGATGAGCAACAACGTCAGCGTTTTAATGCTAATATGCTATTTGTTACTATTGGATATCAAAATATTATTAAACTTAGCGGCAAAACAATGCAATCAATTGCAGAAAATCCAGAAAATGTTTCCCATGTTCTATTACATAAAGCTCAAGATATTGCAAATCTAGTAGAAAAATATGAAGATATTAATTTTAAATTTATCAAAAGTAGCTATACAACTCAAGAGACTCAAACAACTCAAGAGATGCAAGAAAATCAAAATAATCAAAATAACCAAGGTGGGCAAACGACTCAAAAAAATCAAACTAATCAAGATGTACAAGCAGTACAAAAAATCACTTTGCAATGTCAAGGAATTCAAACTTCTACTTCAAAATCCTTAAAAAATCAAGAAACTCAAACAAGTCCAGAAGATATTGATTTATCAAAAGAAAAATTTGAGGAAGAGTTTTTGAAAATATTCAATAATAATACTGAAAAACAAATTAGTTTAATTGGAACAAATCAAGATAATTCAATTTCATCTTCATCTTCATCAGAAATTGTAAAAAGTAATTCAACTAGTTCTTTAGAGCCTAAAAATAATTTAATTTCAATAGATTCAATGAAGTCAAAATATCCTCAAATGCGTCACAGTTCAAGCCAGGAACTTTTAGTATTAAAAAATCTTACTTTAGGAATTAGTAATAAAAATTTAAGTATGAGCAAAAGAGTTTATTTGCAGACTAAAAAAAATTTTAGTGATGAAGAACATAAAATTCTTGCCAAAAATGTTGATAAAATTGAATTAACATTATTGAAGTTAAAAGAAGAAAAAAAAGAAAATGATATTAGTATTAAAGATTTTTCAAATACTTATTTTGTATTTTTAAATTCGGGGAACAAATTTACACAAGAAATCCAAGAACATAATGAATATGTTGATGCCCTTGTTAAATTAATAAGTTCTGATACTCATTGTGAAAATTTTAAAAAAGATATAAATAAATGCAATGAAGAACAAAAAATGCAGCAACGTAATAAAACTGATAACATAATGTCCCCAGTATATTGGACAACAGTAAAAACTGTTTACCTTTTTACATATTTGTGTTGTTTAAGAAAATCAGTTGAAAATGTGCAGGCAATTATAGAAAATATGCATATTCTCATTTATAATGTGCAAAATTTTTGCAAATCATATATGATCAATTTGTTAACGCCTTTATTAATACAATATCTTGTAGAAAATTCAGAAACACTTGCAGAAATAATGTACGATCCTGACAAAATTAAAGATTTTACACTTAATAAATTTAACGAAAATGAATATAAAAGCAAATATATTAATCGCAATGAAAATTTGATTGAAGCAATATAAAAAAAGAATCATAACCGGTGTCATGATTCAATTACTGGCAAAAATATTTTGTCAGTTTTTTTTTGTTTTTTTTATGCGCTTAATTTGTTTACCATTTTAGCTAATCTTGATTTTTTACGAGCAGCATTATTTTTATGATATATACCTTTTGAAGCGGCAATATCAATAAATTTAAAAGCATTTTTTAAAGCAGAATCTGCCTCAGTTTTATTTTGATTTTGAACGGCCAAAATAACTTTCTTCATTTCGGTATGCGTACGAGATTTAATCATTTTATTGTGCAATGTTTTTTTTATCGTTATCTTAATTCTTTTTTTAGCTGATTTTATATTTGCCAAGCTTTTCACCTCCTTTATTACTATCTTTATTTTATATGATATTATTTTATAAGTCAATTAATTTCGTTTGAAAAATAAAACAAGGAGAATCTGATGAAAATTTCAAAACGTCTAAGATTTATTATAAATGAAATTGAAAATGATAGCATAGTTGATATCGGAACAGATCATGCATATGTTCCAATTGCTGCAATGCTGAAGGGAAAGATTAAAAAAGCTATTGCTTGCGATATCAAAAATGGACCACTTGAGATTGCAAAAAAAAATATTGTTGCGCACGGTTTCCAAAATCAAATAAAAACTAGAATTAGTAATGGATTCGATAATATTTTAATTGGTGAAGCAAATACGGCTGTAATTTCGGGAATGGGTGGGTTTATTATTTGTGATATACTCAATCGTGCTAAAAATATCTTGCCATTTTTTGAGCAATTAATTATTCAGCCACAAAATAATATTTATTATGTACGAAAACTATTGCATGCGAATGGATTTGCCATCAAAAATGAAATATTTTTGTATCAGCAAAATTTTTATAATATAATTAATGCGCACAGGGAAAAAGATATTTTGTATGACGAAAAAGATTATGCGGTAGGTAAAATTTTGCTGCAAAACAATGATACATTGCTAAAAAAATTTTTATTGCTGCAAACTCAAAAATTATTGCACATAAAAAATTATAATAAAGAAGCAGATAAGTTTTATAAATTATATATGGAGGCACTAGAATGCTTTGTTCAAAAATAATTGATGTTTTAAATAAAATTGCTCCAGAAAGTTTTGCGCTTGAATGGGATAATGTTGGATTGTTGGTTGGTGATAAAAATAATGAAATAAACAAAATTATTATTGGATTGGATTTGACAAACGAAATTATCAACCAAGCAATAAAATCAAATGTAAACATGATTATTACTCATCATCCTATATTTTTCAAAGGTATAAAAAAAATAACAGATTCGCCAGAAAGCAAGCGAGTAATTCGATTAATTAAACATAATATTTGTCATTATGCTGCACATACTAATTTGGATATTTGTCAAACTGGTACAAATTTTGCTTTGTTTAATTTGCTTGAACTCGAAAATATGCAAGGTCTTGAAGATTTAAAATATGGTTTTATGGGAAGAGTGGGGCAGTTAAAAAATAAAATGATGCTTGAAAATTTTGCAAATTTTATAAAAAACAAATTGGGCTTGGAAAAAATAAATTTTTATGGTGATAAAAATGCTATGATTAAAAAAGTTGCACTTTGCACTGGCAGTGCTTCTAATTATGTATATTTTTTACTTGCAAAAAAAAATAATTGTGATGTATATTTAACTGGTGACATAAAATATCATGATGCACTTTTGGCACTTGATTTAAATCTAAATTTAATTGATGTAACGCATCATGCAAGTGAAAAAATATTTGCGCCTGTATTAAAAAATGAAATCAATAAGTATTTACCAAATATGCAAATAATTTGTGAAAAATATAATGATGATTTGTTTCATGTTCTTTAGGAGGTTTTTTACATGATAGAAGTTATGGGTAAGAAAATTGATATTGAGAAAGAAATCACGCTATTGGAATTCAGCAAGCAATTTCAAAATTCATTTAAAAACGAAATAATTTTGGCAAAAGTAAATAACAGGTTGAAAGATTTAACAGATGTATTGTATCCTAAAAATAATTATAAAATAGAATTTTTGGATATATCAGATCCAAATGGCTTTCGCACTTATCAGCGAAGCATTATTTTTTTGCTTATATATTCTATAAAATCCATATGCGGCAAAAAAACACGTGTTATCATTGAACATTCCCTTAATAAAAATTATTATTGCGAGATAGACAAAATTAATATAACAGAAAATTTATTAAAGCAAATAGAAAACAAAATGTATGAAACAATCGAAAAGAATTTGCCAATTCAAAAATTATATTTGCCAATTGAAACTGTTTTGACAACCATGAATGAATTTTGCGATAATGACAATCGTTTTAATTTTAACCGTAATTCCAATTTGAATCTTTATAAACTGGATTGGTATTACGATTATTATTATGGGACAATGCTGCCGAGCACAAGTTATATTAAAAAATTCTTTCTACACACAAAATTAAATGGGTTTGTTGTACAGTTTCCACGTTTTGATACACCTTATAAATTTGAAAAAATAAAACCTAATGAAAAAATTTCGCAAGTTTTTTTAGAGTCTTCACATTGGTTAAAAATAATGAATTTACAGACGGTTAACTCGCTCAATGAAATAATTTGCAATGGAAAAGCTAGTGAATTAATTTATTTGTCAGAAGCTCTCCACGAAAACAAAATAGTAAATATCGCCGCGCAAATTTGCAAAAGCAAAAAGAAAATAATTTTGATTGGCGGACCAACTTCTTCTGGCAAAACTACATTTGCTCATAGATTATGTTTGCAGCTTAGAGTAAATGGAATTAAACCACACATGATTTCTATTGACGATTATTTTTTGAACAGAGAAGATTCGCCCATAGATGAAAATGGAAATCACGATTTTGAAAGTTTGGAAGCATTGGATGTAAAAAAATTAAATGACGATTTAGAAATACTTTTATCAGGCAAAATGATTGAAATTCCAAGATTTAATTTTATGATAGGGCGGCGTGAAAACAGTGGACATTTTATTCAATTAAAAAATGATGATGTTTTAATCATGGAAGGTATTCATGGTTTAAATGAAAAATTAACGTCAAAAATTGATAAAAATGACAAATTTAAAATTTTTATAAGTGCCCTTACCCAATTAAATATTGATGACCATAACAGAATTTCGACAACTGACACGCGCCTAGTCAGAAGAATTGTTAGAGATCATCAATTTCGTGGATTCAATGCAAAAAGTACAATAGATATATGGAAATCTGTAGTACGCGGCGAAAATAATTATATATTCCCATATCAAGAAGAGGCAGATATGTTTTTTAATTCTTCATTGGTGTATGAAATGTCAGTGCTTAAACAATTTGCAAATCCACTTTTATTTAATATATCCAATAATGATAAAGAATATTGTGAGGCAAACCGTCTCATTCGTTTTCTTGGTTCATTTTTAACATTAAATACTCAACATATTCCTAAAAATTCTATCCTTCGCGAATTTATTGGTAACAGTTGTTTCCATTGATTTAATTTGCTTAAAACTTATTTATAATAAGTAAAGCTCGAGAAATGATTCATCAAAAAAATTATTTTTCGGGCCATTTTTTTGCAAAACAAAAATTCTACAAATATAAAGTCAAAAAGTGATACAATAAATATACAAAAGGAGGGCTCTTGCATGAAACAATATATAGTTATGGGAATGAGTTGTGCATCTTGTAGCAGTCGCATAGAAAAAGCAGTATCTAAAGTTGTTGGAGTAAAGTCTTGCTTTGTCAATTTGCTTACTAATTCTATGAGTGTAGAGGGAAACGCATCTGATTCCGACATTATTATGGCAGTTAAAAATGCTGGTTATGACGCGACAGTTAAAAAAACTAAAAAAAATGTTTGCCCGCAAGATGTGATGTCAAGCGAAGAAAAATTACTCAAAGACCAAGAAACTCCGATTTTGAAGAAACGTTTAATTTTTTCGCTTATTTTTTTGTCAGTTCTTTTATATATATCAATGGGTTATGTGATGTTTGACTGGCCTTTGCCAAAATTCATGGCAGGCAATTATATTATGATAGGTATTTTGCAAATGCTCCTAAGCATAGCTATTATGATTATTAACCAGAAATTTTTTATCAGCGGTTTTCGAAGTTTAATTCACAAATCACCAAATATGGATGCACTTGTTGCTATCGGTTCTATTGCAGCTTTTGTATACAGTGTTTGGGTACTATTGGCAATGACTCAAGCGCAGATGATTGGTGATTTAGATGCTGTAATAAATTATATGCACGAGTTTTATTTTGAAACAGCAGCCACAATTCTTGCACTAATTACTGTAGGTAAGATGTTGGAATCGCACTCTAAAGGCAAAACAACAGATGCTTTGAAGTCACTTATGAAGCTGTCTGCCAAAAATGCTACTATTATTAAAGATGGACTGGAGAAAACGGTTCCTATTGAGCAGATTAAAAAAGGTGATATTTTTGTGGTGCGTCCCGGTGAAAATATTCCTGTTGATGGAGTTGTAATTGAAGGTAGTAGTGCAATTAATGAATCGGCTCTGACTGGCGAAAGTATCCCTGTTGATAAAAATATTGGTGATCAGGTATCAGCGGCGACAATAAATCAATTTGGCTTCATCAAATGTGAAGCAACCAGAGTTGGAGAAGATACGACTCTAGCTCAAATTATCCAAATGGTTAGTGACGCGGCTGCAACTAAAGCCCCAATTGCAAAAATTGCTGATAAAGTATCCGGAATTTTTGTTCCTGTCGTTATTCTGATTGCACTTATAACTTTTATCGCTTGGATAATTGCTGGACAGAGCATTGGCTTCGCACTATCTCGCGCTATTTCTGTACTAGTTATTAGTTGTCCGTGTGCTTTAGGCTTAGCGACGCCCGTTGCCATTATGGTCGGCAATGGCATGGGTGCAAAAAATGGTATTCTGTTTAAAACGGCAGTTTCTTTGGAAGAAGCCGGAAAAATTGAAATCGTTGCTTTAGATAAAACTGGTACAATAACTGCTGGAGAACCAAAAGTTACAGATATTATTCCGACAGAAGATTTTGATGCTCAACAACTTCTCACTCTTGCCTATGCCTTGGAAAAAAAAAGTGAGCATCCACTCGCAAAAGCAATTGTACAAAAAGCTGCAGAACAAAATATTTCTAACAATGAAGTTTCTGAATTTCATGAGCTTTCTGGCAACGGTCTAACCGCTAAATTAAATGACAAAACACTTCTCGCTGGCAGCTATAAATTTATCAGCAATCAAACAAAAATATCTGATAGTATTAAACACAAAGTAGAGCAGCTTTCAGAAGAAGGTAAAACGCCACTGCTTTTTAGCAGCAATGGCAATCTTGTCGGTATCATTGCTGTGGCAGACGTGATTAAAGCACAGAGTCCACAAGCTGTATGTGAATTGCAAAACATGGGTATTTACGTGGTTATGCTGACGGGCGACAATGAGCATACTGCAAATGCTATTGGCAAGCAAGTTGGTGTAGACGAAATTATTGCTGGTGTTCTTCCAAATGGTAAAGAAAGTGTTATCAACTCTTTAAAGAGAAAAGGAAAAGTTGCTATGGTTGGCGATGGTATCAATGATGCTCCTGCCTTGACTCGAGCTGACATTGGCATTGCAATAGGCGCAGGTACCGACGTTGCCATTGATGCGGCAGATATTGTACTGATGAAAAGTTGTTTGAGTGATATTCCGGCAGCAATTCGCCTGAGTCGTGCCACACTCAAAAATATATATGAAAATTTATTCTGGGCATTCTCTTATAACATAATTGGAATTCCTTTGGCAGCAGGTGTTTTCATACCGCTTTTAAGTTGGCAGCTAAATCCTATGTTTGCAGCCGCAGCAATGAGTTTTTCCAGTTTTTTTGTTGTAACTAATGCACTGCATTTGAATTTGTTTAAAAATCAAGATACGCAAAAAGACAAAAAAATAAAGCCGAGAATGGCGAAAAAGGAGAGTAGTAATATGCAAAAAAAGACATTGAATATTGAAGGAATGACTTGTGGGCACTGTGAAGCTCATGTCAAAAAAGCTTTAGAAAATATAGATGGCGTAGAGACAGCCGTGGTCAGTCACGAAAATAAAACTGCCATCGTAACACTGACAAAGGATCTTCCTAATGAAATATTAAAGCAGGCTGTTGAAGCTGAAGATTATCAAGTACTGAGCATTTCGTAAAAAAATATTTTAATTATAGGTTTAAAAAAAATCCGCATCGTTTGTGAATAAATTTATACGGTGCGGATTTTCTATATTATTTATGTTTATCTTATAAACAAAAATAAAATCAAATCAAACAATAAAAATTCTACAAATAAATGTTTTACGAATAAATATTTAAAAATAGATTGCTCACATAAACAAAGCTTGAACATAAAATAAAAATATGGAGGTGAAAAAATTGTATGGACTAATTATTAAAGATGACAAACGTTATGATTACACACAAAAATATTTAGAGAAAAATGGTTTTATTATTCAAAATAAATATGATAAAAAAATCAAATTTATATTATTTCCATTCAAAGAAAATATCGACAATATTATTTATGATAAGAAGTTTTTTTCAAATTTATCCAAAGACACTTTGATTTTTAGTGGCATTGAAAATAAATACATTAAGCTTATGTGCGATGAAAACAATTTGAATTATGAACCTATTATGAATTCAGATTATGTTGCAATTTTAAATGCCGTTCCAACTGCCGAAGGCGTTATTTCATATTTAATACAGAACAGAAAAAAAACTATTATGGATTCAAAAATTCTTGTAATTGGATATGGAAGATGCGGTAAAGTTTTAGCACAAAAATTAGCTCTATTGGGCGCTAAAGTTTATACAAATACTTTAAAGCAATCTGACTATGCCAAGGCAATTACAAATAAAATTATTCCATTTTACGAAATGAATTTTTGGAATAATGACTTCGATATAATCATTAATACTGCTTGCGCGCAAACTATTGACAATAAAAATTTAGAATATATATCCGACAAAACTTTATTGATAGATATTACACCTGTTGGATTTGAAATTGATGCAGCTCGCAAAAAAAATCCTTATTCAAACAGATTATTAGCCATACCATCAAAATTTGCTTTGCAGAGTGCCGGCGAAATTTTAGGTAAATATATATATGAGAGGGTGATAGAATGCTTACCAACAAAAAAATTGGATTCGGTATAACCGGTTCTTTCTGTACAATTAATAATATTCCCCCTGCCCTTGAAAATTTACAAAAGGCAGGTGCACAAATTTTTTGCTTTGTAACAAAAAATGTTTTGCATACAAATAACAGATTTAATAATGCCAATGACTTCATAAAAAAATTAGAAGACATAACTCAAAAAAAAGTTATAAGTGAAATTACCGAGGCAGAAAAATTTGGCCCCTTCCATCCCCTAGATTGTATGGTAATTGCGCCAATAACCGGAAATTCTTTAGCTAAACTTGCTAATGGTATTACAGATAATGCCGTACTTATGTCGACAAAAACTACTCTTCGTAATAGAAAACCTGTTGTGCTTGCGCCATTTACAAATGATGCATTGGCAATGAACGGCACAAATATTATGAAATTAATGAACACAAAAAAAATATATTTTGTACCATTTGGACAAGATGATCCAGTAAAAAAACCTACAAGTATGACATCTGACCTTTCTAAATTAAAAGATACAATAATTTGTGCAATGGATGAAAAACAATATCAACCGGTCATAATTGAAAATTTTCATAAAAAATAATGTATATAATTTATACCAATGGCCATAATTATTATGCAACATTAATTAAAATATCCCCCTCAAAGTTCAAATTCATTTTTTTTAATTGAATTTGAACTTTTTATTTGTGATATAATTTTTTTGTTAAATTTTACTTCGAGGGGTTTTTATATGAAGTGGAAAAAAACTGAGTGGCTCTTGGCAGTTTTAGTTATCATTTTATCTATCATCGGTATAATTGCTATTGGAAGCGCAACACATATTTACAATAATGCTGGATATTCAAATGAGTTTGCAAGCCAAAAAATTTGGTTTCTTATAGGCATCGTATTTATGATTTTATTTTCATTTATTGATTACGAAATGATTTGCAAATTTTATATTCCTATTTATGTTTTTGATTTAATTTTGCTTTTAGCCGTACTCATTATTGGCAAAAACAGTCCAAGTTCTGTAACGCGTTGGATAAGTTTTGGACCAATTGGCATACAGCCATCTGAGTTTGCAAAAATTTTTACAATAATATTTTTATCTAGCTTAGTAAATATAAAACGCGAAAGCATTAACAAACTGTATGTATTGATTTTAATTTTATTAAGCTCGTTCATACCAGTCGCATTAATTATGAAACAGCCTTCTCTCTCTGCTAGTATCGTAATTTTAGCAATTACCTTCGCAATATTATTTATATCAGGCTTGGATTATAAATATATTTATCGAACAATAATAGCAATTTTACCTATAGCTGTTTTTTTATTTTGGGATTTATTGCGTGAAAATCATTTGATAATAAATAAATTTCTGAAAGATTATCAAATAGAAAGAATTACTACAATGATAAAATCTGATCCATACAGTCAAAATTTTTATCAAACTAAGCAATCAATGTTTGCAATAGGTTCAGGACAAATTTTTGGCAAAGGCCTTTTTAATGGAACTATAAATCGTTTGAATTACCTTCCCGAATCTCACAACGATTTTATTTTTTCTGTAATTGGTGAGGAATTTGGATTTGTTGGATGTATGGCTGTACTTTGCCTACTTTTTTGGGTTATCGCTATTTGCATCAATGTGGCTAAAAATTCAAACTCTTTTTTGGGAGAATTAATTGCTTGCGGCATAGCTTCAATGTTTCTGTTTCAAACGTTTGTAAATGTTGGCGTAGCTACGGGAATTTTACCTAATACCGGAATGCCACTTCCTTTCATAAGTTATGGTGGAAGTTCTATGTTTGTAAATATGATTGCGATTGGCATAGTTATTAATGTAAGCATAAATTCAAATAAAAAATTGTTTTCATAACAAAAAAGACTAAGTTTATCAAAACATAGTCTTTTTTTGTTGCATCAATATATCAATAGATTTACTCGAAATATTCAAACTCATAATTTAATATTTTAATTGTGTCGCCCTCTTGCATTCCTTTTTCCTTTAAAAGATCAATAATTTTATTCTCGCGAAAATATTTTTGAAAAAAGTTAAAACCTTCATCCGTTTCAAGATTGGTGTAACCCATCATTTTTTCTACTGCTTTTCCGCTAACTTTAAAATAGCCATCACAAATTTTTTCAACAATAAATCTTTTATTTTCTACAGTCTCCTCTTCAACATAATCCTCTGAGAATGTGACAGTGTCTTCAATTGTTTCCAAAAGCTTAGCAGTATATAACATTAATTCATTTAAACCAACATTTGTGGCTGCTGAAATCAAAAACAATTTGTAATTATTTTGCAGGCAAAATTTTTCTAATTCCTCGATGTTTTTTTGTGCATTTGGCAAATCAATTTTATTGCCAACAATAATTTGTTTTTTACCTTCAAGTGCTTTGCTGTATTCAAACAATTCATTATTTATTTTTTTTATATTATCAACAGGATTAGAGGCATCTGGGCAAGCTAAATCAACAACATGCAATAATAATTTTGTACGTTCAATATGCCGCAAAAATTCATATCCCAAGCCCATGCCGTGACTTGCTCCTTCTATTAATCCAGGTATATCTGCCATAACAAAATCATTAAATTTGCTGCGTACAACACCTAAATTTGGGGCAAGTGTTGTAAATTGATAATTAGCAATTTTAGGTTTGGCATTTGTAACCATTGAAAGCAAAGTAGATTTACCTGCATTCGGCATTCCTACTAATCCAACATCAGCTATTAATTTTAATTCCAAAATCAATTTATATTCTTGTGGCATACCGCCTTGCTCAGAATATCTTGGAGCCTGTCTTCGGGAAGTTGCATAATGTTGATTTCCATTGCCACCCTTGCCGCCTTTAGCAATAATTCTTTTTTGATTTGGCTGTGACATATCTGCCATAATTTTTTTTGAATTTGCTTCACGAATTATAGTTCCAACTGGAACTTTTATTATCAAATCATCTGCATCTTTACCACTACAATTTTTTTTGCCGCCATTTTCTCCTGATTTGGCAACAAATTTTTTTTTGTATCTAAAATCAATTAATGAATTTAATCCGGTATCGCTAACAAAAACTATATCGCCGCCTTTTCCGCCATCTCCTCCATCAGGTCCACCGTTTGGTATATATTTTTCACGTCTGAACGATACACATCCATTTCCACCAGCACCTGATTTTACACTAATTTCAACTTTATCAATAAACATTATAAAAAATCTCTCCCAACAAAAAACACGAGGTTTATAATTCCTCGTGTACTTTTTAATATTTTTGATTTTGTACTTTTAATTTTAATATTTAGGTTCAATCAAACCGTAAGAACCATCTTTACGTTTATAAATAACATTAACTTCTTCTGTCTCGCTATTAAGAAAGACGTAAAAGCTATGATTCAACAATTCAATTTCCATTGCTGCTTCTTCAGCATCCATTGGCTTAATAGCAAAAGATTTTATACGCTCAATCTTAACATTTTTACCACTTTCTTCATTATCTTGCTCTTGATTATTAGGTAAAACAGCTAATTCTTCTTGGAAAGTTACATTTTTTTTGCTAATATCATCCAAACGATTTTTATAACGACGAACTTGTTTTTTTAATACATCCACAACTTCATCTATTGCCGCACGCATATTTTCATTATTAGAAACTTCAGCACGTATTATACGTTTGTTAAGATGAAGAGTAACCTCAACTTTTTTTTCAAAACCTATTTCAATGAATAAAACATTTACATTTGTATTTTGAGGAAGTAATCTACCCAAATGACGATCTATTTTTTCAGATGCAAAATTTTTAATTGACTCATTAACATTAAAATTTTTGCTTGTAAAAGAATAATTCATATAAAATCCCCCTAACTTCTAATTAACATTTAATAATATATC
This sequence comes from uncultured Clostridia bacterium, assembly GCA_947073045.1. Lineage (GTDB taxonomy): Bacteria > Bacillota > Clostridia > Lachnospirales > CAMVHY01 > CAMTJU01. The sequence goes on from CAMTJU010000003.1 coordinate 26,407, forward strand.
AATAAAAAAAAATAAAGTCAACTATTTTTAGGAATTTGTCTATTGCGGAATAATTAATTTTTGATTTTCAGACAAATTTTCACTAGATAATTTATTGTGTTCGATAATTTTATCATATGAATTTGAGTTTCCATAAAACTTTTTGCTTATACTCGATAAAGTATCACCTTTTTGCACAACATATTCTGTATCTTTATTTTCAGCTGTTGCAGTTTCATTTTGTTTGTTTTGTTCATCACTCGAATTATTTTCTTCATGCTGTGATTCATCTTGCGATTCATTTTCATCTGCTTTGCTATTGCTAAGATCTTCAATCATTTTTTTCATGTTTTCATTCTCAATTAAAGTTTTTTGTAACGTTTCTTTTGCTTGTGCATTTTCTTCTACTTGTGATTTCATATCAGCAATTTGATTATTTAATGAGTCAATTTTAAATATCAAAGCTGCAATGATACACAAAAAAACAACAAACAAAGAAGCAACAAAAACTTTGCCAATAAAATTTTTAGGGCGCGTATAATCGTAATCAAATACATCGTGTTTGTCATGTATTCCATTTAAAAATTCACTTTCGGCAACACTTCTGCGATGTTTTTTAGATTTGTATGCATTATTCTTTACTGAATTTTCATTATCATTTTCATTGTATTTTGAAATGAATTTGCTATAACTTGAATTTGATTTGAAATTGCTTTTTTCATTTTCATTTGCCATTTGGTTTTTATCATATAATTTTTCAACAGCATCCAATGGTAAATTTTCTTTATAAAAATCCAACGTATCCTCTAACTTTTTTTTATTAGCTTTGTTTGTAAGTTCCATATGTAATTCAAAATCAAAATCATCCGATTTTTTATCTTTCAATTTTTATCACCTCTACACTTTATATAATTTTACGGTTATTTTCGTCATTTGTCAACAAAAAAAATTGGTTACTTTTTTAAAATAAAGTAACCAATTTCAAATAAAAATCTTAAACTATTAAAGTTAATTATTTTGTATAGAACTAAAATCTCCTAAGAATAATATTTCACCATTTGAATTATCGCGAATAAAATATTTAAATGGCTTATCGGCATAAAATTCAACTATTTCATCTGACGCAGGCAAAGACATTTTATTTATCATAATTAAAGTTGAAGCAGCCGCCTCGACTCCGTATTCATTTAAATCAATAAATGATTTATGGACAATTTTATCGCACAAAATATCTGAATCATAATTTTCAAGCATGTTATTCGATGAAAAGCCAGAAAAAATATTTTTCATCCCCAAATCAATTAATAATTTTTTTAAATTGTCTTCCATAGTGAATTCTCTTTTAAATATTGGAATTTTTACATCCACATGTTTTTCCTCAAGATTATCAAAAACAATTTGATTTAAAGAAAAATCATTTGATTTTGGCAAAACGATATACATACTTAAATCTGAATTTTTTAACGGCAACGAAATCATTTTATAAGCGTCATTCTCAAAATAATTATAATAATCTTTTTTACTCATAAAATCTGTAATAATTTTTGAGCCATCAGCGCACGTAAAATTATCCTGCAAATTATTTTTAGGATTAAATGGTAATTCCCATTGTTGACTAAAATATATTGTGTTGATTAACGATAACAGAAAATCAGGTGAATCAACGGCATTTTTAATTTTGTTATTTGTTTTTTCGCTAATCCAATTGTTTATAATTTCAACGGCATTTTGATTATTTACTTTTGAAACCGTTCCATAAAAATAATTATCGATTATAGATACAAAATCTTTTTTTAACGCAGCATCATTTAAAACATCTTCATTTACCCAAATAGAATTTCCTAGATTAAGTTCAACTTCGTCGTTGTTTTTTATTTTTGATAAATAATTTTCAACGTAATGATTATATTCATCTAAATTTTCTATTTTTAATGCATCAGTTATTTGTTTTTTCGTTTCATTATCAATGCCATTTGCAAGCATTGCCAATCCTAATTTAATACTCAATGGCGAAAAAAAATAATCATGCTCCAATTTATTTGCCAAATTACAAGCAAAATTAAAAGTATTAGAACCAATTTGTGTTTTATCAGGAGGTGTTTTGATTTCAAATGTTTTATTTTCGTCGTCCCATTTTGTTTCATATTCAAAAACATTTAAAACTGATTGCAATGGGATAAATACTTCTCCATCAATTTTATAGACTATAGACGACATCGGCAAACTTTTTCCATTCAATATTAAATTATTATCGCCAATACGCAATGAAATTTTTTTATTATCATTTATTATAAACGCTGTCAATTTATCATTATCCCAAGTTACATTCATATGAAAAATATCGCTAACACTATCGAGTGGAAATTGCAAAACTTTATTATCGTCTATATACGGAAAATTTTCTTCAAACAATATTTCATTGCCATCTAAAAATATTTTTATATCGTTATTTGTAACTGCAGATAATTTTTTTGTACATCCACTTAAAATAATAAGACTAAATATAAAAACAATTATCTTTTTCATTTGTAATTTACCTCCAACTTATTTGTTTTACAACATAAAATAAAATATTATTTCAATATTACACTTGCTAAAATATCAGCAAGTGGTTCCATCGCATTTAATGCTTCCTGTTTTGTATTGGTCTGCGCCCCTACTTCTATCAAAAGTGATTTTGCTAACATATTTAAACTATACCTATATGCATTAATATATATCTTTCGAGTTAAATTTGGATAAAGCTTATAAGATTGCATTTGCATTTTAAAACTTAGTGCTAAATTTGTATCTAAATATGGATTTGGCAAATTATTTATATTAGTAAGTACATTGTCTTTCAAAATTTTGCAAAGCCCATTAACAAACATAATTTTAGCAGTTTGTTTGCCATTTATATTTTCAACAAGGTGCACAGAATCTGCTACACCATCACGATGAATATCGATAGCAACTTCAAGCGATGGATTATCCTTAATAATTTTCGAGACTTCTGGTTCCATTCTTTCATATGCACCGCGTTTATCCGGTTTGCCGTTGATTATATCATATCTTTTAGTATGATGCAAAGTTTTTATATTATACTTGTCATTTAAAATTTGGGCCAATTTTTTTCCCAACCCCACTACTCCCTCGTACATATCATTTTCATTGCTATCTTTAAACATTTCTGTAGAATGAGTGTGGAAAATAAGAATTTTTGGCTCATTTAAACTGTTATCAATAGTAGTATCCGTAGTCAAAAATTTATTTACGTTAAAATCTTCACTCGTAATATCTGTCTTACTATCGCAAACATAAAATTTGCTTTTTAGATAAGTTATATCCTGCAATTTATCTAAATCATCAATGTTTGTATTAAATGCAGTTTTTGAATAATCATATTCAATATTATTTTCATCGATTATCTCGGATGCAGATGATTCTTTTTCAAAATCAATCTTTTTTTCAGAATTTGCAGTTGTATTTGGCAAACTTTCTTTTTGTATATCTTCGTTATTGTTAAAAACTTTTTTTGTTTGAGAATCATTTTTTATTATATTTTGAGAAAAAATTTCAGCTGCAAAATTAGTTTGAAAAAAGGGAAGAGTCTCTTGCAAAAATAATTCATATGGAATATATTTTTTATTTGCGAAAATAATAAATAGCATAAAAAAAGAAATAAGTGATGCGTTTGCAATAAGTTTAAAGAAACTGATTAGCTTTTGCATAATTTAACTTCCCTCTTAATTTTGAATTAGAAACATTTTTCTAAAAGTTTAAGGCTTGTGCTATACTTAATATATATTTAGGAGGTTTGATATTTATGAAATTAAATTACTTGGCTTATCCCGTATTGATATTTTTTTTGCTTTTGTTTGCACACGATAAGCAAACCGGATTTTTTATATTTACATCCATAATTTTATTCATCACACTTATTTATCATTTATCTTGCAACAATTACACTCCCGATAAAGTTATTTTAATTGCAATATTGACAGCAATGGCATGTGTTGGGCGAGTTTTATTTTCATTTTTGCCATCAATACAATTGGCTTCGTTTATCATAATTTTAAGTGGAATAGTTTTCGGGCCATCTATTGCTTTTGTAGTTGGAATTTTAACGCCAATCATGTCTAATTTTTTTCAGGGTCAGGGATTGTGGACAATATGGCAAATGTTTGGATTTGGTTTAATGGGATTATTTTCGGGATGGATGTCAAAATCACTTAAGCAAAATAAAATATGGCGTACATGTTTTGGAATGATTGCCGGAATTATTTTTGGCTGGATAATGAACTTAATGACAGTAATTTATGTAGGTGGCGGCAATTTCAATTTTGCAAATATTATTACGATTTATACAGCATCTTTATTATTCGATGTTTTGCACGGTATAACTAATGCTTTACTTTTATTTATGGTTGGTGATGTATGCATAGAAAAATTTGAAATGCTTAAATCAAAAATTCAATTGTAACTTATTAATTCACTAAAGAGTATTATATTTATAAAAGCTCTGAGGTGAATTTTTTTATGCCTATCAAAAAAAAAATTATTGGATTAATTTTATTTTCAATGGGGCTGGGAATGTTTTTAGTATTGTTCGTAAAGGGTTGGGGTTATGTATTAGCCGCAATTATGATTATTGTCGGATTATGGATTTTATATTGTTGATAAAAGAAGGTGTGGACAATGAAATTTAAAGTTATAAAAATGCCAAAATTTATCGGCGCAATAATTAAAACTCTTCTTGGTATTAAAAATTAGTAATGTTTTTTCAAAATACATCCGCAAATAATGACAAAGTCAAAACCAAATAATTGACTCGGATTAATTTTTTATTTATAATAAATATTAAAAATGAATGCGAGAGGAAGTTTTTACAAATGGAAAAAGCAATTCCAATCAATATTGGGAAAAATAATTTTGTAATGTCTTCAAAAATATTGTCAATAACAATTTGGGAATCCTCAGCCATAAAAAAAATTGTTCGGGCAGTAAAAAAAGAAGAAAATTTAGTTATAAATGCTACGTGCGGAGCAAAAACTCGTTCCGTAATTTTCTTGGATAATGGCAGCATTGTTTTATCTTACCTGCAGCCCGAAACTATTAGTGCAAGAATTATGAATCCTAAATCTACAGGTAATATCGATGGCTGACAGTGGTATGCTTGTCATAATTTCTGGTCCCTCAGGTTCTGGTAAAGGTACTGTTGTTAAAAAACTTTGTCCCGAAAATAATTTTGCACTTTCAATTTCAATGACTACAAGAAATCCACGTCCTAATGAAATTGATGGTGTAGATTATTTTTTTTGTACACCTGACGAATTTAAAAAGGTCCGTGACAATAACGGCTTACTTGAGCATGCGCAATTTTGTGGAAATTTTTACGGCACTCCGCGATTTTATGTGGAAGAACAAATTAAAAAAAATAAATTTGTTGTTTTAGAAATAGATGTAAATGGTGCTCTGCAAGTTAAAGAAAAATTTGATAACTGCGTTCTTATATTTCTTATTCCTCCATCAATGGAAGAATTAGCAAATCGTCTTATAAATCGTGATACAGAATCGATAGAGACAATTGAAGATCGTTTGAATCGTGCGCATGAAGAAGTTAAGTTGATTGATAAATACGATTATATTATAATAAATGATGACGTAGATAAAGCCGTTGAAAAAATCAATACAGTAGTTACGGCGGAAAATCTTAAACCTTTTCGTAATACCTCCATAATAAAAAAATTAAACGGGAGTGAGAATTAATGCTTCAACCATCTTATTCTGAACTTATGGATAAATTAAACGAAATGAATAACGGTCAAAATCAAATTAACAGTCGTTATTCAATTGTAATTGCAGTTGCAAAACGAGCACGCCAAATTAATAATGGTGAAGAAGTTTTAATTGAAAATAAAGATGACAGAAAAGCTGTTTCTATTGCAGTTGATGAATTATACAGCGGCAAAATAAAAATAATAGTTTAAAGCTATGGAAAAGAAAATTTCTCCTTCAATGGAAGATTATCTCGAAGCTATTTATTTTTTGCAGCAAACAAATCAAGATGTAAGAGTAACTGACTTGGCTTGTAAATTAAATATTTCTAAGCCAAGCGTTAATCGTGCAATAAATAATTTGAAAAAGAAAAATTTTGTTGAACATGAAAATTACGGTTTGCTTAAATTAACTGAAAGTGGATTTAAAACGGCAAAAAATATTGCAATACGTCATGTTACCATAAGAAAATTTTTGTGTGATTTGTTGGGTGTAAAAAAAGAGATTGCAGAAATTGAAGCTTGCCGTCTTGAACACTCAATGAGTAATGATACGATTAAAAAATTGCAAAACTACTTAAAAGAAGTTGGTATGTAAATGTGCTATCAAAAAATCAACAGCTTTATTGAACAATGTAATCCTTATCAATCAGGTTTATTAGGTGAAATTGAAAAATTTGCTTTGAAAAACAATATCCCGATAATTTCTAAAGAAGTTTCGGGATTTTTAAGTTTGATTTTAAATTTAAAACGTCCAAAAAAAATTTTGGAACTCGGTAGTGCTATTGCTTACTCTTCAATATTAATGAGTCAATTTCTTTCTAAAGATGGATTTATTGTTACAATTGAACGGTCTGAAAAAATGATTCGGCTTGCAAAAAATAATATTGCCAAATCAAAACTCTCTTGTATCAAATTGATTGAAGATGATATTGAAAATGTCTTGCCTAATTTGAAAGATTCTTTCGATATCATCTTTTTTGACGCTGCAAAAGGACAGTATATTAATATACTGCCCCTTTGTCTTGATTTATTAAATAATGATGGAATTATTATTGCAGATGATATTTTGCAAGATGGCCGCACTGTAAAAAATCGATATGAAATACCTCGGCGCCAACGTACTATTCATTCACGTATGAATAAATTTATTCACGAAATTTTTAATACGCCATGCCTTAAATCAAATATTTTTAAAATAGGAGATGGCGTTATAGTTGCACAAAAAATTAAACCTTAACATCTTTTAGTATCAATAATTTTTCGCCGGGCTTTACATCATCTTCTAAATCATTTATTTGTTTTAATTCTTCTATGCTTATGTTATAGTGCTTTGCTATTTTCCAAAGACTATCATTTTCTTGCACTACATACACAACCATACTCGGCATATTATCTAAAACTTCTTGACTAATTTCATTAAATTTTATGTCTTTGATTATTTTTATTTCTTGCTCTTGCTCCACATAAGTATTGAAACTTAACAGAAATCTTAATTCAATCTCATTATTACTTAGCATATTGAATCCAATATGTTCTATTGTTATGTCAGTATTGGTCTTCATCTCAGACAATGCTCCCTTAACTTCAACAACCTGTCTGTACGGCAAAATTGTTTTGTATGAATAAACAGGTGTTTTGTCGCTTTGAGCTATATAAAGTATATCGGCATCGATTATTCCTTCGACTATCACTTTATCATCTATTATATGAGTATCATCAATATGCGGCATGGCATTTATTTTTAATACCTGTAAAATATCCGGACAATTATCTTCTAATTGCACAATCTCTTTTATTGGAGATTGTGTTTTATTTTTGCATATTATGTTCGGATATTTTATATTTTCGTAAGTCATATCTAAACTTTCATTTATGCAATATGCATCATCCAAAATTTCAATTTCTTCTTCGGAATTTATTTTTATATTTGCACCAATAAATATTTCCGTATCGATAACTCTGTCTTCACCATCTGAATTTGGTTTGACCTGAATATATTTATCTTGAGTATAGAGCTTAACATCCGCAAACATATATTCTTTTGCTTTTGCAACATCAAATACTCCATTAAACGGAATTTCGTGCTCGCTTATTTCTATAATATTCTCATCCGAATCACTTTTGTATAAAATCTTTAATAATAATTCGCCACTGACTGTTATTTTACCATTGCCTGCTTTAACATCGCGATTAATAATATCAATATCGGATTGTAAAATTTCGCGAATATTTGGTTTGCCTGAGGTAAGATGCAATTCATCTTTAACAATAAATCTGTCGTTTCTTGTTTCAACTAATCTATTTATATTCAAATTTTTTTTAAGTAGCTGCGAAGGTAATACATCTTTTATTCCTGTTACAATTTCGTATTCACATTCTTTTTGAACTTCGGCCGATATACATATTACGGCACGAAAATTTATTTTTCTATCATTTAGCATTTTATAATCAATTTTTTCTATATCGGCATTAATTGTAGAATACATATCTTCCGTCACATTATCGATATTTAAAAAATCGTCGATTCCAGTTGAATTATTTATACTATAAATAGGATTGTCGGTTGATTTTGCAATATAAATCACATGCAAATCTAAATGTCCTATAAAATTTATTTTATTTTGCATAATTTCCGTCTTGTCGATAATAATATTAGCTTCAGTCTGTAAAATAGAAGCCATATCAGGTTTGATATCCGGTACAATTATGTCGCCTTCAATTAAAACTTGAGTTGATTGTGTACCGATTTTTTCATCTAAAAAAATTTTGTTTGTAATTAATTCATTTGCCATTAAAAAATCCCTCTTTTTTATATTTTTTATAATAAATATATTAGTGGGAATAATTTTTTATGACATAACTCACTTAAATATAAAAATTTATGTCAATGAATTATTTACCAAAAAAAGTTTATTCTGAAATTTTCCTTTTCATGATATAATTTATATATACTTGATTAACTTCAGGGAAGTGATATTTATGCAAAAAATTATTGGATTAAAAGTAGATCTTAGAGATTTTAGTAATGCTCTTGCATTTGAATTTTATAATTGCGTAAAAGATTTAATTTCAAATAAAAAATTATTGGAACTGGATAATTTTACTCAGCACATAAAAACTAGCAGATTGCAGCATAGTATTAATGTTGCTTATTATAGTTTTATCGTTTGTAAATTCTTTGGATTAGACTATAAATCTGCAGCACGTGCTGGATTATTGCACGATTTTTATTTGTATGACTGGAGAGAACAAAAACAACCTGAAGGCTATCATGCAAAAGCTCATCCTATTATTGCAAAGCGCAATGCCCAAACTATTACCAATTTAAATAAAATTGAGGAAAATTGCATATTAAGGCATATGTGTCCACTTACACCTATTCCTCCTAAATATGCTGAATCAATTATTTTATCAATTATTGATAAATATTGTGCAAGTTTTGAGGTAATAATGAATCTGTTTGATAAGAAATAAGGGTTTTTGTTGACTTTTAGTTGCCTTTTATCTATAATGAATTAGTATGAGTAATTGGAGGGAGGGAAATATATGGCATCAGCAATAAAAGTAGCAGAAAACGAAAGTTTAGATAATGCTTTGCGCAGATTCAAAAAAAATTGTGCAATGTCAGGAATCATGAAAGAAATCCGCAAGCGTGAACATTATGACAAACCTAGTGTAAGACGTAAAAGAAAATCTGAGGCTGCTCGTAAACGTAAACATAAAAAATAATTTTTATCATAGTTATCTTTAAAAGGCGATGGTGTAATGTTTAAAAAAAAATTACTAGAAGATTACAAAGACGCCCTAAGAACTCGAAATCATCTTAAACGTGGTATTGTACAAGTTTTAAGAGCTGCAATAACATTTGAAGAAAAGTATAAAAAGCTCGAAGATGAAGATATTTTCCTCATAATAAAAAAAGAAATAAAGATACGCAAAGATGTCCTTCCCTATTATGAAAAAAATTACGATAAGTTTTATTCATTTACACTTCAATTGGAAATGGACATTTTAAATTCGTATCTGCCAGAAAAAATGACCGAAAATCAAATAAATAGACTAATTGATGAAACTTTAAAAAATCTTAAACTAAATGATATAAAAGATATGAGAAAAGTTATAATATCAGTTTTAAATAAATCTAAAGGTCAAGCTGATATCAAAATGATAAGTGATTTAGTAAGAAAGCGATTAGAAAAAAATAATGACGTAGTTAATTAATTTAATGAACGGCACAAAAAAAATGATCATTCGATCATTTTTTTTTATTATTCTGATAAAGTTCCTCTCTCGTTTACAACCAATCGATAAATTTTTTCAAACTTGCCGCTGTTTGTATTGACATAAATCATAAATTCATTTGCGTGAAACATGCCATTAATTTCGTAGCACGAAACTTCTTTTTTAGAATCGAGAGGTATTATGCATTGCTTAATGCTTTTTATTTCAAAATCTGGTGGTATTAATTCTAAAGCTGCGGCTTGTGAAAGCGAAGGTATTTCTGCCTCCCTTTCGCAATGCATAGTTAAATAACCTAATGTTTCAAATCCGGCAATTTTTCCTGTTGCCAGATTTATTTTTACTTTTATTAAATCTGGGTACATTATCACATTTTCTATAAATGGAGCAAAATTTATTGTCAAGAAATTTTCAAATTGCTCATAGTAACTTTCTTTCATATCCGTAAAATTGTTTTCATTCAAGAAATTCTTTGCAATTTTTATTGCCTCATAATTACTAATTTTATTATCAGAAATATTTTTGGGCGGCTCACTTATCATTAATAATGGATAACCGCCTTTTTTGGTTACCTCTAAATAAATTTGACCATCATCATTATTTTTAGCTAAATAGCTGTATGTCACCATTGATTTTTTTGTAGTTGTCTCACCGCTATACTCAATATTTTTTATATCTAAATCGGACAATATTTTTTTAGCTATTTCAAGTCCTTCACTTTTTGTAATTTCGGTTTTTCCTTCAAGCATTTTGGGAGCTATATTTTGAATATGGTCAGAGAATGGTCCATCGTAAATCAATTCCCCATAATCTTGAAACTGCTTGCTTACATTTTGCATTGACCCAGATAAAACATATGCACTACCTGATAAATTTTCATCCATCAATTTGTCCCAATCTATTTTTTCGTATACATTCGAACTTGTAAGAATATCTTCCATTTCTTGACTTAAATCTTTTGCGTATTTTTGTAAGTCATTTAATGTTTTCCACTCTTCTTGCGTTAATTCTTTATTGTCTATAGATTTGTTCATCATTGCGTATGAAAAATCACTCGTCTGCGATAAATATTTAAGTACTTTTGAAATAAGTTGATAATTATACGGCAAGGTAGATAAATTATCATGTGCAGCTGATGCTGAGCGCCAAATTTGTGCAAATACATTTATATTTTGATTTGGAAGTTGTGTAAGCTGAACTTTCGAAAGCAAATTTTCTACGTCATGCAAATAATTTACTGTTTCATAAAATGAACGCTCGTAGCTATTTTCTAAAAATTGTTTATGGCTTGCTATTAGCTTTGATTTATTATTCAACGTAACAAATGTCAAACAAAGAATAGCAGATAAAAATATCATTAAAAATTTAAAACGATTTTGCAAAATATTCTCCTCCTATTTAATTTTTATGCACTGATTGCAAATGCATGATTGCCTATTATAGTTGTTATTGGCAAACTTAGCATCCATTTGTTTGTTGCAGTTTTTGGATTCCAATAATAAATTGCGCCATTTGTCGGATCCCATCCATTCATTGCATCACGTGCCGCATTTAAACACGATGTCGATGGAGTTAGATTAATCTGTCCATCTGCAACAGCTTCGAATTGCCCGGATTGATAAATCACTCCAGAAATTGTATTAGGGAAACTTGCATGCCTTACTCTATTTAAAACTACGGCACCTACTGCAACTTGGCCTGTGTACGATTCACCGCGTGCTTCTCCATTTATTAGTGAAGCTAACAACCAAACATTATTTTCGTGATTAGACGAATCATTTGAATTTGATGAACCACTTGTATTTGATGATTCAAAAATTCCGAGAGCTTCTAAAGTTTGTTTGCCGACAATTCCGTCAACAAGCAAATTATTTTTTTGCTGAAATTTTATGACTGCATTATAAGTTTGCGATCCAAAAATTCCATCTACACTTCCGTTTAAATATCCCCATCGTTTTAACTTGTCTTGAATAATACGTACGGTTTCGCCTGTAGAACCCCAACTATAAGTAGCTGCATTGACGTTATTGTATTTTCTATACTGTATAAAAAAAGTAGTTGAGAATGCAAAAATTATTGCAAGCAGAATAAAAAACATTTTTTTCATAAAATCGCCCCTTTTGCAGAATTTTTAGCTGATTTGTTTTTCATCTCGAATTTTTGCCACGCTTCTACTATTTTAAATTTGACTTTGACAGATAAATTTTTTTCATTCTCACAGTTAACAATTTTAAATTCCTCATTGGTTAATGCATCTTTTAAATCCTGTTTTAAATTGTCTGGTATAGTTTTTTTTGTTACGTCGACAAAACACAATGGCGGAAACATTACGCACCACCAATTATGCCCCTGCCCTTTGCCAATAATTATTTTTAATGATTCATAATTACCTGATGGCAATGTTAAATCAGCATATTTTTTTGTAGGAAAATTATCATTGCTCAATGAAACTTTAACGTCATAATCGTATCCATTATCAACAACAGTGCGCAAAGCTATTTGTTTTATTTGCTCTAGGTTGTCATTTAAAATTTTTCTTGTCTGGGATTTGTTTTTTGCATTATTTAATTTCGTACTCATATTTTTTAAAACTTCATCACGAACTTTTAATTTCAATGCCTGATCGAAATTTGTATCGCTGTTTGCAAGAACATGCAATCTTATAACTTCATTTGCTATATCATTTTGTATTTTATCTGAGTAATCTTTACCCCAAATACAAAAATTAGCCGTAAATACTAATCCAAAAATTAGTGAGAAACAAAAAATTTTCTTATTAGTGCCCAAAATTTTCAATATAAAATGTTCCCACCTTTGCATATTTATCCCTCCTATTTAATTTTTTTGGTATTATTGCCAAAAATTATCTTGTATATACCAAAATAAATTTAGAAGTTTTTTTTGCAAAGATTAAAGGAATACTAACTCATTGATAAATAAATTTTTTTTAAGTATAATTAAAGAGTATGGGGGTGTAAAGGTTTCGACGGGAATTTTGAACCATAATAAGCCATTCGTTTGATTCGCGTTAAGAATCAAATTTTATAAATAATAATTGACACAGAAAATTTAGCAATGGCTGCCTAGGCAGCCCGTCATTTTGAAAATTTCCTGTGGTTTTCAATTTTGGCGTCGACTACACAGGTAATATTTTTATGAAAGCTTTGACATAAAAATATAATTTATGAAGCTACCAAAAATTAAGTGTGTTGTTTCACGTAATTTAAGGGAATATAAATAAACAACTGTAATGGGAGAAAGTTATGGCTAAAAATTTTCGGACAGGGGTTCGATTCCCCTCATCTCCATTTTTTTTATAAACTTATTAATTCCAATTTGAATGTGCTTTGTGACACATTCTTTTTTTTGTAATAGACCACAGATTTTGAAAGGAGATATAAAAATGAAAATATATAACACACTGACACGCAAAAAAGAAATTTTTAAACCGATTGAGGAAAATAAAGTTTTAATGTATGTATGTGGACCAACTGTTTACGATTATTTGCATATTGGAAATGCAAGACCATACGTTGTTTTTGATACTGTTCGCAGATATTTGGAATACAAAAGATTTGAAGTTAAGTACGTACAAAATTTCACCGACATAGATGATAAAATAATTGCGCGCGCAAATAAAGAAAATAAATCTACAAACGAGATTGCGGAAAAATTTATAGGTGAAGCACTAAAGGATGCGGAGAATTTAAACATAAAACCATCAATAAACCCAAGAGCAACTTTTGTAATTGACGAGATGATTGAATTAATCAAAAGGCTAATTGAAAAAGGATATGCATACGAAAAAGACGGTACAGTTTATTTTGATACCGTCAAAGATAAAAATTATGGCAAGCTCTCCGGAAAGAATATAGAAGATTTAATTGCCGGCAATAGAATTTTGCAAGATGAAAACAAAAAAAATCCTACAGATTTTGTATTATGGAAGCCATATAAAATTGGCGAACCAAAATGGGAATCACCATGGGGATTAGGAAGGCCAGGCTGGCATACAGAATGTTGCGCAATAGTAAAAAAATATTTAGGTGACACAATAGACATTCATGCTGGCGGCGAAGATTTAATATTTCCGCATCACGAAAATGAAATTGCACAAAGCGAAGCATGTAGCGGAAAAAAAATTGCAAACTACTGGCTCCACAACGGTTTTATAAATGTGGACAATGAGAAGATGTCAAAATCGAAAGGAAATTTTTTTACAATCCGCCAAATTGCAGAAAAATTTTCGTATGAGACAATTCGATTTTTTATTTTAAGTGTACATTATCGCAATCCAATAAATTTTTCAGATGAACAACTCGAAGTTGCAAAAGTTTCACTCGAACGAATAAAAACATGTTTGTTCAATATAAACTTTATGCTTGAAAAATTAAATGGCGAAGAAAAAGAAAAAGAAGATTTATATGCACAATGCGATAAATACGTAAAATTATTTGAAGAAAATATGGATGATGACTTTAACAGTGCCGGTGCAATTGGTGTGATTTTTGACCTTGTGCGCTTTGCCAACACTAATGTAAATGATAATTCATCAAAAAAATTTGCCTCATATGTTATGAATAAAATTATAAATCTGTGCGATATTCTTGGATTAAAATTTAATTTTGAAAAAAATTCAAACTATGTTATAATAAAATTAGTAAGAAAACGCACTGAAGCTAAAAAAAATAAAAATTGGGTTTTGGCCGATCAAATCCGAAATGAATTATTGGATATGGGAATCGTTTTAGAAGATACGCCAAATGGTACACGCTGGTTTTACAAGTAAATGTGTAAATCTGGAGGTGATTTTTATGAGTGAACAAACAAATCAAGAAATAAATTATTATGAATTAGTGCAAAGAAGAAAAGAACTTCTCATGATTTATAATTATGAACCTGTTTCTTTTACTCAAGAAAATGAGATTGAATTACAAAAAATCGATGCACAGATTAAAAAAGCTGAATGGCTTTTGATGCAAGCAATGTTTAGGATACAGGAATGTTTTCCATTATCGGATGATATAAAAAATAATGATTTTAAAATTACAGTCAATATATTTAATTTAGTATTTTTAAAACCATCTCCAGAAAAATTTCAAAAAATAAATCACATTTTAAATAAAAAAAATGTGATCGATATGCAAAAAGAACTAATTAAATTTTATATGCAATCTGATGACTTCTTTGAGAAAAATTCAACATTGTGTACTTTTATTTCTAACTTTCTTGGCGAAAAATATAATTTATCTAATGATACAGACAATTTTGTTAGTGTATTTCGCTCATTATACAAAAGAAATATTAATGATAATGATATAGATAATTTCTTGTGTGAACAAATAGAATTATCTGATGAACAAAAATCATTATTAAAAATATTTTTTGTAAATTATAATCAATATATAAAAAATAAAATCAGCCAAATAAATTACACACATAATTGTCTTCCACAATCAACTCAAGGACATAATTATTTTACAAATCAACCTGGAATTTTTTTAGACGATCATTCACGTAATTATGGTGTTAATGTATCAGAACTAAGTGAATTGAAAAATCAACCTAAAATTTCTAAAGACGAGTGGATAAAATCCCGTCCCACAAATTCATTTGAATCTATGGAGATAAGTGCAGACAATAACCCAATATTTATTCAAAACTATTTATTTGAACAACGGTATTATGTAGATAATAATTTTAGTTTTTTTGATTATCTAACTATTGATTGGGAAAATTTAGGCGACAATCAAAAATTCTCAAAAATATATAAAGTTACAACTTATCTAGAGTCAAGATATATTGCCAGTCATTTTGATAGCAAATTTTTTGATAGTCCGCACCAACCTAGTGAGCAAACTAGAAAGTTTTATATGCATATTTGGCGAAATAGTTCAAAACTTCTTCAAAATATTGCTCGTTATCGTTTAAATACAAATTCTAAAATATATACTGCAGCACAAGAAAAATTCCATTCAGAAGAATTCCAAAACTATATACTTGAACATCCAGATCAAACTAATGATTTAATTTTTGCTTTTTCTTTTTTGCCAAATAAATTTGCTCAATCACAAAACTACGATGAATTAATACAACAAACTCAATCATCCAAATATTACTCCTTAATTATGTTAATAGATAAATTAATACACAAACCAGAGTTTTATATAAAAAAAGGTGGTAATGAAGAAATCATTTTTAGTACATTAGTAAATTCTATTCTCTCAATCGATCCTACAAAAAAAATCAATAAAATTGATGATATTTTGTTAAACAATAAACTATTAGTCGAAATATCTTTTAAATGTATAAATGATGATAACGAAAAATTTATTTTTATGGCCATTAATAATCTAAATCGATATCCAAATTTTGCTGCTAATAATTTACCTTATCACACAAAAATTCTTTGTTTAGCAACAATATTTTGTATAAAAAGAGATGATAATATCGATGTTCCACCTGAAACTTTTATTGAAGATCCTTTTTTATTTAAGTTATTATCTGAAGTTGATAATTCTGAGGTTTTGAGGCGCGCTTATCTTATGTCAAAACGACTAGATGATTTAGGGCTTTCAGAATTAAAAAATCGAATTTCGTTCGATGATTTTGAATTTTTATACATTAATGGTATTAATTTATATAACTTGGGTGATCAAAAACTTGATCTTTTGCTAAAAGAATTTTCGTATTCTAATTTTACGTTAAAAGAACTAGCTGAACGTAATTTAGGAAGTTCTGCAGAACAAAAACTTTTTGCGAAACCTTTTGTTGATGATATTAAAAGAAATCAAAAAAATTTATCTCTTGCTACAAAACCAATTTATTTATTAATATCTAATGCAATACCCAAAGATCAAGCAATACCTGAAAATTTACTTTCAACACTTGAATCATTAGAACAAAAAGATTTAAAATCACTCGCTGACATTCTTCGCAATTCACCCAATGAACTTAAAAATTTATGTTCTGGAATATGTCAAGCAGAAAATCTACAAGAGTATATCTCAAATTTTATAAACGAAAAAATAAGTACTGTAGCTCCTATTTTCAAAAATCCATTTGACAAACTAGATTTATTAGAAAATTATTCTGATGCTCAAAGACAAGCTTTCTGCAATTTTGCATACCAAAATTTAGAATATGCACAAGAATTTTCGCAATTAACTTATACAAAAAAACGTGAATTTATTTTAATGTGCTCCACAGTAAAAAAACATTATTTTAAAAAAGATTCATTACATATTGTTTCAACTGAACATATGTCTATTTTATATAGATATTTTCAAGCCGTGCAAACTCTTGACATGCCAAATAACACAAAATATGAAATGATTATGAACATACGCTATTTATTTTTCACAACAGATTGCCAAAAAATTGATCCAGATATTTTTACAACATTAATTTTTAAAGATGGGGCAATAGATTTACTGGTAAAAGATAAAAAAGCAAGAGATTCATTTATTAAATCACCTAATGTATTTTTATCTGACTACAAAAATATGTTTAATCAAGAGAAACAAAATAATTTTCACAATAAGATACGTTTATCTGAGTTTGCTACTCAATTTGCTCAAAATAGTAGTAATCTAAATGCATTCTTACCATCCTTAAATTCAAACGAAAAAAATCAGTTTGCAAAATATTATATCTTAGCTGGCGGCGATATTAATAGTTTGCCCGAAGAAATTCGAAATTTAGACATAACAAAGCAACTTTTAAATGTGAGAAAAAGTCAGGAAAAATATGTTTCTCATTCAATTGATGTTGAACGTTAAAATTAAAAAAACAAGCTCAAGTTTTAAACTTGAGCTTGTTTTTTTGCGCGTAATAATAAAACATTTTTTTGGAGTTTTATTTTTTTCGTCGGGAAAATAAATTAAATCAGATAAATTAAATCTTCCAACACATTTGTTCGTGTGATATAATTATCTTTAAGAATTTTGCCGGAGGTTTTGCATTGGCTTATAAAATTTTAGTTGTAGATGATGAAAAATTAATTGTAAAGGGAATTAAATTTAGTCTTGAACAAGATAATATGAGTGTTGATACAGCATTTGATGGTGAAGAAGCTATAAACATGATAAAACAAAATAATTATGATTTGCTCGTGCTCGACTTAATGCTTCCAAAACTTGATGGACTTGAAGTTTGCCAAATGTGTCGTGAATTTTCCGATATCCCTATCATCATGCTTACTGCAAAAGGTGAAGACATGGATAAAATTATTGGTCTTGAATATGGAGCGGATGATTATTTAACAAAACCATTTAATATTCTGGAACTCAAGGCCAGAATAAAAGCGATACTTCGCCGCAGTAAAAATATTCATTCGCAAACACTTGATAATAATAACAAAAATCGATTAAAGTTAAGAGAAATTGAAATTGATACTGAAAGCAAACGAGTTTTTGTAAACAACAAAGAAAAAAAGTTGACATCAAAAGAATTTATTTTGCTTGAAATTTTAATGAATAACCCAGAAAAAATTTATAGTCGCGAAAATTTGTTAAAAATGGTTTGGGGCAATAATTATCCTGGGGACGAACGCACCGTTGATGTACATGTAAGAAGGCTTCGTGAAAAAATTGAGGCAAATCCTGGTGCACCTGAATATATTCAAACCAAATGGGGGATTGGTTACTATTTTAAAAAATAGAATTAGATGGTTTCATAGTTTACAATGGAAATTAATTTTGAGTTACTCACTCATTAGTCTTTGTCCATTGTTTATTTTTTCATGGCTTATGTTAAATACGATGGAGAATTATTTTAAAAATGATCGTGGCAAATCTCTTCTTACTGACGCAAATATAATCTCTGTAAATATATCAAAGGGAAATTTTATGAATAGCAATCGTCTTCAATTTGATAATGAATTGGAAAGTAAGAGTAATGACGGCGGATATCGCATAATTGTTTTGGACAACATGGGCACTGTCGTAAACGACTCAAATAAAACCGATATCGGTAAAACTTACATAATTCCTGAAGTAATAGATACATTCAACAAAAAAGATCATACCTCTCTTAGGAAAAAAGAACGCAGACTATATACATCAGCTTCAATATTAAATGCGCAATCAGAAAAAATTGGTGTAGTATTAATTGTTTCCTCGGCAGAGGAAATTTTTCTTGCTATTGAGCAAATTGAACAAAAATTATTTTTCCTTATGCTCTTTACTTGCTTAATTATTTTGGGATTTGTATTGTTTATTTCAAATTTAATTATGGATCCTCTTAAAAAAACTTTATTAGTTATAAAGAAAATGACTGCAGGTCAACTTGATCAGCGAATAATTATTAAAAACCATGATGAGTTTGCACATCTTGCATTTTCATTTAATAAGCTAACTGATAAATTAGAGCAAATTGAAAATGCACGCGAGGAATTTGTTTCAAACGTATCGCATGAATTAAAAACTCCTCTTAGTGCAATTAAAGTTTTGTCAGAATCAATGCTTACTGATCGAAATACGCCAATTGAAATATACAGAGAATTTCTTGGTGACATTAATTCTGAAATTGATCGCATGACTAATATAGTAAATGACTTATTAACTCTGGTAAAACTGGATAAAAAAAGATTCCCCCTCAACATTAGAGAAACCAATTTAAATAATATGCTCGAAAATATTATAAAAAGATTAATGCCGCTGGCCGACAAAAAAAATATTGAAATTGAATTTACACATAAAAAGAATATAATATTGCAAGCAGACGAAATGAAATTAAGTCTTGCAATATCAAATTTAATAGATAACGGAATAAAATACACACAATCTGGCGGTAAAATTAAGATAAATACTGACAGTGACGAAAATTTCGCATTCATTACTATTCAAGATAATGGAGTTGGAATAAGTCGAGATGAACAAAATAAAATATTCGAGAGATTTTATCGCATAGATAAAACCCGTGATCGAGAAACTGGTGGCACGGGTCTTGGTCTTTCCATTACGCATTCAGCAATAACAATGCACAATGGGAAAATAGAATTAACAAGTGAGGAAGGACTCGGAACTACTTTTTACATTACTCTTCCAATTGATCCTACCAAAAATACGGAAAGCTTGTAAACACCCAACTCTCATCAATTTTTTCTCTTACAAATTCAAATACTTTTGGATTTTCTTTTTCACCTGAATCTTTTGAAAAAGTAACTGTTACGCTATAAACAATTTTGTTTTCACAAACACTAGTTGTGTCATATTTAACATCTTCAATAAATATATTTGCCCCGCATCCTCCATCAAGGCAATACAAATAGCCATCGATTTCTTTGTAAATATTATAATTCCAAAGTTCATCAACTATGTCTGATGAAAAGATTGTTCTTAAATAATTATCTAATTTTTTATGCGTATTGTACTTTTCATCTTTTACCTTGAACCATTCTTTTTCACCATCTTGTATTTTATTATTGTAGTCAACTTCTAATGGAACCTGTACAAACCAGCTATAAACTTTCATTGCTGACTCTATTAATTCTTTTGGCGATTGTTCTTGCATTTCTAAAATAGATGATGATTTTGTATTATTTGAATTGTTGCAGGCATTCAATGATATTAACAAACCTGCTGCTAACATTATAATTAATAATTTTTTCAAATTAATCCCTTCCTTTTATGATTGTTAAATTTAGCATAATTAAACATACAAACTCAAATTGAGGTGATAAAAATGGAACATGGCGGCAATATTAATTTAATTGAAAACAAGTACGGCATAGACAAAAATAAAATAATTGACTTTAGCGCAAACACTAATCCACTCGGCATGCCAAATGTGGATATAAATTTAAATTGTCTTGAAAAATATCCCGATGTTGAATATAAAATTTTGCGCCATGCAATTTCGAAATACACAAATACAAATTACGAAAATATAATTGTCGCAAATGGTTCAACCGAATTAATTTCGCTGCTTATAAAAATTATTAATGCTAAGCAAACTTTAATTTCTATGCCGACATATTCTGAATACGAGCGAGAATCAAGAATTATTGGTAGCTCAATAAAATATTATATAACAAGTCAAGAAAATAATTTTGAAATAGAAACAGAAAAATTACTAAATCTTCTTTCACTAGAGACAAATCTTTTTATTTTATGTAATCCAAATAATCCAACCGGCAAATCTGTTTCAAACCTTGAAAAAATAATAAGTTATTGTGATAAAAAAAATATATTAGTAATAATAGATGAAGCATATGCGGAATTTTTTGATGAGAGTGCAATCGAGCTTATAAATGAATACGAAAATCTAATTATAATACGTGGAACATCTAAATTTTTCTGTTTGCCTGGACTTAGACTTGGTTATGCAATTACATCCAATCTTGAAATTATAGATAAGATAAATGAAGTTAAAGATCCGTGGTCAGTAAATTCGTTAGCAAATGAAATTGGAAAAGCTATTTTCAATGATAAAGAATATATTAAAAAAAGCAAAGACTACATATCAAAAGAATATCAATTTATCAAAAATAGTTTTGAAAAAATAAATTCATGCAAATTGTACGATACAAGAGCAAATTTTTTTATGTGCAAAATATTAAATTCTAAGACATCAAATAAATTATTTAATTATCTTTTGAAAAAGAACTTGCTTATAAGAGATCTTGGAAACTGCAAATTTTTAAACAATAAGTTTTTTAGGTTTTCAATTTCTAACCACGAAAACAATTTGCTTTTGATAGAGCAAATAAAAAAATTCTTTACGGAATAATTTTCTATAGCTTGTCATAAAATTTATAAACCCCAATAAAAAAAGAGGTTGAAAATTTTGCGTCAGACTGTAGAAAATTTTTTATGTCCACAAATAAAAACATTATTTGAAAAATCTATTGGCGATAAATTTTTTAATGGCATAGAAGAAATTCGTATGCGCGCCCAAAAACCAATTATCATTAAAAATAATAATAGCAAATGGACCATAACAAATCATTTTACATTGACTAAAGAAATTTTGCAAGGCTATGTAATAACTCAAAAAAATCTTTTTGATACTCTCGAACTTATTACAAATTACTCGCCATATGCATTTGAAAATGAAATCAAAAATGGTTTTATAACAATAAGTGGCGGTCATAGGATTGGATTTTGTGGCGAGGCAGTAATTGAAAACGGGCAAATAAAAACTATACGCAACATTAATTCCATAAATTTTCGCATTGCCCATGAAATAAAAAATTGTGCACTGCCTATTATAAAATTTATACGATATCCAAATTTCATGAACACAATAATAATTTCACCGCCAGGTTCTGGAAAAACAACAATGTTGCGTGATGCAGTAAGACTTTTGAGCAGCGAATTTAATATTAGTGTAATAGATGAGCGTTCAGAAATTGGCGGATGTTATATGGGAATTATTCAAAATGATTTGGGATTACATACGGACCTTTTAGATTCTTGTCCAAAATCTTTGGGAATGATTATGATGCTAAGGACAATGTCTCCACAAATTATAGCAGTTGACGAAATTGGAACAATTGATGATGCAAACGCAATATTAAATATAACATCCTGCGGTGTAAAAATAATATGCACGGCGCACGGAAAAGATTTAAACGATATAAAAAATCGAGATGAAATAAAACATCTTATATCAAAAAAAATATTTGAGCGCTACATAATTTTAGATTCAGATAAAGTCGGCAAAATCAAAAATATTTACGATGAAAATTTAAACGAGGTAAATTGTACATGCTAATAAAAATTGCGGGCATAATTTTAATTTGCACCTCTTCAACATTTTTGGGAATATATCATGTAATGAAAATAAAATTTCATATTAGAGATTTGAATCTATTATCAAATGCATTGGAGATTCTCAAATCCGAAATAGAATTTGGAATAACTCCGCTAAATGAAGCTACTGAAAATATTTCAAAACATTCATCTGATTTCATTAAGGAATTTTTTTTGCACATGAATAAATTGTTAGAAGAAAAAAGACTTTGTGCATCACAAATTTGGCTTAATGCAACAAGTACTTTAAACAAAACTTATATCGATTCACAAGATATTGAAATTGTAAAATCATTTGCTAACGTAATTTCAAATCTAGACCGTAATTTGCAAATTGAAAGTTTAAATAAGATTATTTTATCTCTTCAAAAAAAAATTTTGGAACTAGAAAACCAGTATCAAAATGAAAAAAAATTGTATTACAACTTGGGATTTTTATTGGGATTACTCACTATAATTATATTTGTTTAATCTGAGGTGATTTTGTGGACGTTAATATTATTTTTCAGATTGCAGCTGTTGGGATTTTAGTTGCTGTTTTAAATCAAGTATTAGTACGTGCTGGACGTGAAGAACAGGCAATGCTTACAACTCTTGCTGGCCTTGTCGTAGTTCTTTTTTCCGTTATTGTTCACATTAATAATTTATTTATGACGGTTAGAGATTTATTTAATCTTTAGGTGAAACTATGCTCATTACAAAAATTAGTGTTATTTCTATAATCTGTGTTTTAATTATAATTCTGCTGCGTAAAGAAAATCGCGAATATGCTATAATTTTAAGTCTTGTCAGTGGCATATTTATTTTTTATATGATTTTGCCTGAGTTAAATAATGTATTCGTTGAACTACAAAGCATCTCTCAAAATTTTAATACGAAATATATTACAATACTTTTGAAAATAATAGGTATTGCGTATATTTGTGAGTTTGCATCACAAATTTGTATGGACGCTGGAGAAAATAATTTAGCTGCAAAAATAGAATTGAGTGGGAAAATTTTAATAATGTCCTGCTCAATTCCTATTTTAAATGACCTATTGGATTTAATTTTAAATATAATCTAATCGATACTGAATATTTTTTTTGCATTTGCAGACAATAATAAAAAAAATGGCGGTGAACAATTGTATAACTTATTTTTAATAGCCCTATTTCCCATTATTATTTTCGCATTTTATATTTACGTCAGTGATAAATACGAAAAAGAACCAATTAAACTTTTGATAGTTGGAATTATTTTTGGTGCAATAATTTCTGTACCTATTGGATTTGTTGAGAAATATTTGGAAAAGTTTTTGCCAAGTACAAATAATTTTGCTCAAGCCTTTTATTTATCTTTTGTAGTTGCTGCTATGACTGAAGAAATTTTTAAATTTATTGTGCTGTATTTTTTAATATGGCGACAAAAAAATTTTAATGAGCCATTTGACGGAATTATTTATGCCGTAATGATTTCATTGGGCTTTGCAATGACAGAAAATATTTTGTACGTAATCAATCCACAAATAGGTGGAATAAGTACAGCATTTGAGCGCGCAATATTTTCTGTGCCGGCTCACGGATTTTTTGGAGTTACAATGGGATATTTTTTTGCACTTGCAAAATATGAACCACCACAAAAAATAAAATACATGGTCTATGCATTTTTATTCCCAATTATTTTGCATGGATTATTTAATTTTATTTTGCTTTGTGATATCCCATTTGTTATGTTATTATTTACTGTGTATGCTGTTTATCTTTGGATTGGCGGACAGAAAAAAATAAATATACATCTTTCTAATTCGCCCTTCAAAAATAAAAGCACATAAAAAATAAATTTAAGCGAGGTGTTTTTTATGAAACCTATTCATAATTCATTTGGTCGGATTTCGCATTTTGATAAACAAAATTGCTTTTATAATTTATTTCTTATATGCTCTTCAATTGCTTTAATTGTTTTGTCTATAACAAAAATCTTAACCCTAATTCAAAATCATTGTTATTATAAAAAATACAGATATCAATATAATACATGTTGTGGCTGTGAAGATGATGGCTACGATTACAACTCTGACAATTGTGGCAACAACAGTTGTGAAAGTTAATAAATATAAATTTTTTATGTAGGCTACTGAGTTTTTTCTCAGTAGTTTTTTTTATTGCTCATATTTTATGTCTGCCCCAAGGCTTTTTAATTTTTCTTCTATTTTCTCATAGCCACGCAAAATATGATTTTCATCTTGAATAATTGTTTTGCCGTATGCTGCAAGAGCTGCCAAAATTAATGCGGCACCACCTCGCAAATCTTTTGAAATCAAATATGCGCCATTTAATCTTTTAACTCCATCTATAATAAAAGTTGTATTGTCCGGCAAAATTTTTATCTTTGCCCCCATCTTTATTAATTCAGGAATATGTTTATTGCGTGACTCAAATACATTTTCTTTTACAATACTTCTTCCACTTGCCAAACTCAATAATGAAACAAATTGTGCTTGCAAATCTGTTGGAAAATATGGATAAGGCATAGTCTGTAAATTTTTAATTGGCCTTATAAATTCTTTGGCTTTTAAATAAATTTTGTTCTTGCTTAATTTTATATAACAACCAGTTTGTAAAAAATTTATCAATGGCAAATGATTTGTAATTACATTTTCAATTTCTATTTGGCCTTTAGTAATAGCTGCAGAAATTAAAAACGTTGCCGCAACAATTCTGTCGGGAATTACTTTGTGTTCAACATTACTCAATTTTTCCACACCGTTTATTACAATTTGTGAAGTTCCAGCACCATTTATATCTGCCCCCATTTTTTTTAAAAAGTTTTGTAAATCAATAATTTCAGGTTCTCGTGCGGCATTTATTATTTTTGTTGAACCTCTTGCAAAAACAGACGCCAATATAATATTTTGTGTTGCGCCAACGCTCGGAAACTTTAATTTTATTTTACAGCCTTTTAAATTTTCTGCACTACAAATAATTTTATCTCCATCTTCAATAATTTGTGCACCTAATTTTTTTAAAGCTGCTAAGTGAAAATCAATCGGCCTTTTCCCAAGTTCACAACCTCCTGGATAACTTATGCTTACTCTTTTCATAACGCTTAATATACTTCCTAGAAAAATTATTGACGAGCGCATTTCTTTTACTAAATCTGGATCAACTTCATACGAATTTATAGTTGAAGAATCAATGATTGCCGTATGATTTTCAAACTTCACCTTACAACCTACATGCTTTAGAATTTTTAATGCTGTATGTGTGTCATAAATATCAGGGCAGTTATGAATTACGGATTGACCTGAATTTAAAATTGAAGCTGCTAATATCGGAAGTACGGAATTTTTACTGCCATTTATTTTCAGCGTACCAGAAATTTTTTTTCCGCCGTTTATCAAATATCTCCCCATACTATACCCCCCAAAATATTATTAACAAAAAAATCCCAAAGCCTAAGCTTTAGGATTCTTTAGTTTATAAGTTTATATTATGCGGGTTTAATTAATTTGTTTCGTTTGTAAAAGTTTTTATCTTTTCTACAATATCATTTTCAATAAAACTAATACATTGGACAATCGAATTTTTAATTGCAATTGAATTTGAAGAACCGTGCGCTTTTACTACTATAGAATTAAGGCCTAAAAACGGTGCGCCGCCAATATCTGAATAATCAAATTTTTTCTTTATATTCATAAATGCAGGCTTTGCCAAAAATGCCCCAAGCTTTCTAATAATGTTTTTATTTAATTCACTTTTGAGCATTTTAAAAATATTTTCGCCTAAACCTTCAGTGTGTTTTAAAATTATATTGCCGGAAAATCCGTCGCATACTATAACATCTGCAATGCCAGATGGAATACTTCGTGCTTCTATGTTTCCAATAAAATTTATATTCGCGCCACCTAAAAGTTCATAGGCTTCCTTCGTCATAGCATTTCCTTTTTTACTTTCAGTTCCTATGTTCAATAATCCAACTCTTGGATTTTTAATTTTCATTACATTTTCCATATAGACCGAACCCATTTTTGCAAACTGTTCCAAATAAATCGGTTTGCAATCAACATTTGCACCACTATCGAGCAAAAGCGATATACCATTTATATTAGGCAAAGGAGTTGCAATGGCAGGACGACTTATACCACTGATTCTTTTCAATAAAATTGTTGAGCACGTCAAAATAGCGCCAGTACTTCCAGCACTAATAAAACCATTTGCATCATCATTTTTAACTAAATCCAAAGCTTTTATTAATGAAGATTCTTTTTTATTTTTAATAGCCCATGTTGGCGAATCATCATTAGTAATAACATCTTGTGCGTCTAAAATTTCTATATTTGATATATCACAATTATCAATTTCATTTTCAATCAATTTTTTTTTGCCAACCAATATTATTTTCACATTTTTATTGGCAGACAAAACAGCACCTTTTACAATTTCATATGGCGCATTATCTCCACCCATTGCATCTACTGCAATTACTATTTTTTTTGCCATTTTAAATCACCGCTATATAAAATTTTATTTTATTTACTCACCAATTAATTATTGTAAGTTTGTTATCAAAAACTTTTGCAATTGCGTCGTTAATCTCAAAAGAAAATTCTTGTTCATCATTTTTTATTTTCACCTGACTATTTTCAATCACTGTCATAAGTGGAATATGATTTGCCATAATACCTATATCTCCGTTAACAGTTTTCATAATAACAATATCCGCGGGACCGTCATAAAAATTTTCTTTGAAGGATTTTATGCTAACATTAAGCTTTGCCATTATTCATTCACCTTTTCCAAAACTTCATCAATTGTACCAACGTTTAAAAATAATCCTTCGGCAATGTCGTCACATTTTCCATCAAGAATTTCTTTAAAGCCACGAATAGTTTCTTTTATTGGTACATACTTACCGGGATAATTCGTAAATTTTTCAGCAACAAAAAATGGTTGCGATAAAAATCGTTGAACTTTACGAGCACGATTTACTATAATTTTATCGCTTTCAGAAAGTTCATCCATTCCCAAAATTACAATTATGTCCTGTAATTCTTTATAACGCTGCAAAATTTCTTGAACACCACGCGCAACTTTATAATGTTCATCTCCAACTATTAATGGATCAAGAATTCGTGAGTTTGATTCTAAAGGATCAATTGCAGGATAAATTCCAAGTTCAACTATACTGCGTGAAAGTACAGTTGTTGCATCAAGGTGAGTAAAAGTTGTGGCAGGTGCAGGATCTGTCAAATCATCTGCCGGTACATAAATTGCTTGAACCGAAGTAATTGACCCATTTTTTGTAGAAGTAATTCTTTCTTCAAGTGCACCTAATTCATTTGCAAGAGTTGGCTGATATCCAACGGCACTTGGCATTCTTCCAAGCAATGCGGAAACTTCCGAGCCTGCCTGCACAAAACGAAAAATATTATCTATAAACAATAATACGTCTTGATGCAAAATATCTCGAAAATATTCAGCCATCGTAAGACCTGTTAAAGCAATTCTCATTCTTGCACCAGGTGGCTCATTCATTTGTCCAAACACAAGTGCTGTTTTATCAATTACGCCCGATGCTTTCATTTCATTGTATAAGTCATTACCTTCGCGAGTTCTTTCGCCAACTCCTGAAAATACAGAATATCCGCCGTGTTCACTACCAATATTACGAATTAATTCCATAATCAATACAGTTTTGCCGACCCCTGCTCCGCCAAACAATCCAATTTTTCCACCTTTGGCATACGGACACAATAAATCAATTGCTTTTATACCTGTTTCTAAAATTTGAATTGAGGAAGACTGTTCAGAATAACTCGGACTTTTTCTATGTATGGACCATTTTTCAATTTGCTCAGTAGCGCTAATATTATCTATTGGCTCACCAATAACATTAAACATTCTGCCAAGTGTTTTTTCTCCCACAGGAACCATAATAGAATTACCCGTATCGATTGCTTTCATATTTCTTTTCAATCCGTCTGTAGACGACATTGATATACAACGAACTATATTTGAACCGAGATGCTGCACAACCTCCGCAATAATTTTTTTATCACCATTTTCAATTTCAATAGCATTATTTAATTTTGGCACATTATCAAATTTAATATCCAATACAGCGCCAATAATTTGAACAATTTCACCATAATTACTCAAACCAATCACTCTCCTAATTTTTTAATGCGTCGGCACCGCTGATAATTTCAGTTAATTCCTGCGTGATTTGATTTTGGCGCAACCGATTATATTTTAGCGTTAACTCGGATATAATTTGGTCAGCATTATCACTAGCGGAATTCATGCTCATCATGCGAGAGCTTTGTTCACACACACTTGATTCCATCATTGCGCTTAAAATAATTGAAGAAACGTAATTTTTAACAAAGTGTTCCATTACATAATCAGCATCAGGTTCAAAAATGAAGTCTGAATTTATTTTGGCAAGTGGCAAAATTTTTTTATATGCTGGTACGAATTTCATAGCAGAATAAAATTGAGTATATACAAGATAAATTTCATAACCATTTTTATAATAAGAAATGGCAGTATCAGCAACAGTTTTTGCAAATGAAAAAGAATTGTTTTCACTGCCTGGGAAAAATTTATCAATATAAATCTTGTTGCGATTGATAATCTCGCATCCACATCTTCCTATAACTAATAAAGAAGAATCATTATGTTTGTGAAATAAATCCATTGCAAATTTACTCACGTTTATATTGTAAGAGGCGCACAATCCACGAGTACTACTAATTAAAATTATGCAATGTTTTTGTTTTTCATCGCTATAGATTTTACTTGGAATACTTTGAGCCATTTTTTCAAGTTCTAAAAAAAATGGACGCGAACTTTCAAATTCAGTTCGCATCTTTTGTAATTTCGTTGCAGATACAAGCCCCATTGCTTTAGTTATCTGCTTAATATTTTTTATACTTTTCATGCGGCGTTTTATATCCCTTATTGACATTTTAACACCTCAATTTTTCTTATAAAAATCTTAAATTTTCATTTTTAAATTTGTCAATTGCTTTTTTTATTTTTTCCTCAAGTTCATCAGAAACAATTTGTTTAGCTGCAATTTCATCAATTATATTTTTATGAAATTTATTTATGTAACGAAGAAACTCTTTCTCAAAATTCAATATCTTTTCTATCGGTACATCCTCTAAATAATTATTTGTAACAGCGTACAAAATTATTATTTCTTCTTCAACCGGAATTGTGTTGTATTGCTTTTGCTTTAGTATTTCCAAAAGTCTTTTGCCTTTTTCTAATCTTTTTAATGTATCTGCATCTAGTTCTGTACCAAATTGCGAGAAAGCTTCAAGCTCACGATATTGTGCAAGCTCAATTCTTATTGGACCTGCAACTTTTTTCATAGCTTTTATTTGTGCGCTCCCACCTACCCTTGATACTGACAATCCAGGATTTATTGCAGGACGAATTCCTGCATTGAATAATTCTGTCTCAAGATAAATCTGTCCATCTGTAATAGAAATTACATTTGTCGGAATATAAGCAGAAATATCGCCAGCTTGCGTTTCAATTATTGGTAATGCAGTAAGTGAGCCGCCGCCATATTCTTCTGATAATCTTGCTGAACGCTCTAGTAATCTTGAATGCAAATAAAAAACATCGCCTGGATATGCTTCACGACCAGGTGGTCTGCGCAAAAGAAGAGACATTGTACGATACGCAACAGCATGTTTTGATAAATCATCATACACAATTAAAACGTCTTTGCCGTGTTTCATCCATTCTTCTGCTATAGTGCAACCTGCATAGGGAGCAATGTATTGAAGCAATGGACTTTCAGATGCACTTGCTACTACAACAGTTGTGTAATCTAGCGCAGCATAGTCAGTTAGAGTTTTAACTATTTTGCTAACCGTAGACATCTTTTGACCTATAGCTACGTACACACAAAATACGTCTTTATTCTTTTGATTTATTATCGTATCGATACAAATAGCAGTTTTTCCTGTTTGTCGATCACCTATTATTAATTCCCTTTGACCGCGACCAATCGGAATCATTGCATCAATTGCTTTTATACCAGTTTGAAGAGGTACGTTAACTTCTTTGCGAGTTATAACACCAGGCGCAGGTTGTTCAATAGGTCTTTTTTCTTTGCAAAGAATGGGGCCTTTTTGATCAATTGGCTCTCCCAAAGCATTAACAACTCTACCAAGCATTGGATAACCAACGGGAACTTCAACAACTCTTCCAGTTAATTTAGCCTGACTGCCTTCGCTAATTTCATCCCCATTTCCTAACAATATTACGCCAACACTGTCAGATTCAAGATTCATTGCCATGCCGTAATTTTGATTTTCAAATTCGATTAATTCGCCACTCATAACGTCACTCAGGCCGTAAACATGCGCAATACCATCGTTAATTTGCATAACGGTACCGATTTTAGAGACATCTAATTTTGAAGCATAGTTTTTAATTTCATGTTTAATAATACCTGTAATTTCTTCTGGTTTAAGTTTCATACAGATAATCCACTCCATTCTTCCAAATCTGAATCAAGAAGATAATTCTTAAAATTTTCGAGACTGAATTTAATACTTGCATCAATAAGTGTTTCATTAGCTTTAATAATAAACCCACCAATGATTGATTTATCAATAAGAGTTTCAAAAACGACAGATGCATTAAATTTTTTTTCCAAAACTTTTTTTATATCATCAATAATATTTTGAGGCAAAATTGATGCACTAACAATTTGCACACGCAAAATATTTTTGTATTTGTAGTACTCGTCAAAAAAATCATTAAATATATCACGAATGTATTTAAATCTATCCTTTTGTATTAATAGCAAAAAAAAATTCGATAACAAATTATCATTGTCATCTGTAAATATTTTACCAAGCACATTTTTTTTTTCTTTAAAGTTTATAGAAGGATTAAGCAAAAAATTTTCGAATTCACTTTCTTTAAAGATATTTTCTACAAAAAAAATAACCCGAGAAAAAATTTCCTCAAGTTTATTTTCTTCAACAGATAATTCAAATAAAGCTTTCGCATAAATTTTTGACACTACCATTTCATTTCACCTAATTTCAAAATAGCTTGCTTTGCAAATTCATTTTGTACATCATCATTTATGTTTTCATTTAAAAAATTACCTGCTATTATCCATGAAATATTTACAATTTGATTTTTCATGTCGGATTGAACTTGCTGTTTTTCGTATTCAATTTCTAATTTTGCACGCTCTTTAATTTTTAAAGCTTCTTGACGTGCTTCGTAAATTATTAAATCTTTGTCAGCATTTGCTTGTTTGTGTACTGTTTCAATTATTTCATTTTGCTTGGATTCAAGCTCTCGAATTTTATTTTCATATTCTTTTTTTAAAGAATCAGCCTCATTTAATTTTAATTGTGCCTGTGATAATTGTAATTCAATTTTTTTTGTACGCGCTGCCATAAATTTTTTAACAGGTTTATATAAAAAATAGTAAAGTATGGCAAAACAAACTAATGTATTAAGAAATTGTATGCCCATTTGCACCAACAATTGTGAATCAAAACCAATTATTCTGTCCAAGCTTTAGCCTCCTACATATTTAATAATGAAATATATTTATCAATAAGAGGATTTGCAAACATCAAAATCATAGACACAATAAGTCCGTAAATACCTGTTGTTTCGGCAACAGCTGCACCTACAAGCATTGTACTCATAATAGTGCTACGAGCTTCTGGCTGGCGACCTACAGCTTCTGCACCCTTACCTGCAGCATAACCTTGACCAATACCAGGACCAACACCTGCTATCATAGCAATACCAGCACCAATTGCGGAACAGCCCAAAATAAAAGCTCTTGGATCCATAAAAAATTCCCCCATTTTCATAATAAATTAATTTGATTAATAAGTTCGTCAACAATATCCTGTTCACGAACCTTTTTTATTATAACACCATCTTTAAAAATAAATCCAGCATTTTTTCCGCCTGCAATACCTATATGCGCATCTTTTGCCTCGCCAGGCCCATTTACTGCACAACCCATAACGGCAACTTTTATATTTTTCTGTATATTTTTGCAGCGTTCTTTAACTTGACTTGCAATTTTTATTAAATCAATTTGTGTTCTGGCACAAGTTGGGCACGAAATAAATTCTATACCAAATTTTCTAAGCTCCAATGCACTTAAAATTTCCTTTGCACACTCAACTTCATTTAAAGGATTGTCAGTCAAAGAAACCCTTATTGTATCCCCTATTCCAATTGATAAAATTGCACCTAATCCAACACTTGATTTTACTGTATTAATACCTGCTTCAGTAATTCCGACATGGAGTGGATAATCCGTATTTTCAGATAAAATTTTGTATGCCCCAATCGATAAAGGAACTGAAGAAGATTTAACAGAAACAACAATATTATCGAAATCATATGCATTAAACATATCGATAAAGTTTAGAGCGCTTTGAGCTAAACCTTGCATTGTAACACCATTATATTTTTTCAAAATAGATTTTTCAAGTGAGCCCGCATTAACTCCAATACGAATAGGAATTTGATATTGCTTAGCAGTATCCAAAATTAATTTTACTCTATCATTTGAACCAATATTGCCAGGATTAATACGAATTTTATCGGCACCATTTTTAATTGCCTCAATAGCCAATCTGTAATCAAAATGAATATCCGCGACAAGTGGAATTTTTATATTGCGTTTGATAATTTTAAGAGATTGAGCCATTTCAAAATCTGCAACAGCACAACGAATAATTTCGCATCCTGAATCCGACAAAAGATTAATTTGATTTATTATATCGTCAATATTTTTTGCATTTGTCATGGATTGAATAGCAATAGGATTGCCTCTGCCAATTTTCACATTTCCAATATTAATAACTTTTGTTTTGTTTCTCATAAAGATTTCGCCTCATTTTTATTATACCAATAATTTATTTCTATGCCAATCAATAAAACATTAATAATAAGATTGAGCCAAATCATCAAAATAAAAATACTACCGATACTTCCATAAATTGTTGAGTAACGGGAAAAATTATTTATATAGTAATTGAATGCAAGACTTAAAATAATCCATGCTAAAGAACAAAACAATGAGCCTGGCAAAAATGAAAAAATATTAGTTTTACGGCATACAGATATTTTATATATTACGGATGAAAACAATGTCAAAAGTAAAATTGCGAGTGAATATCTTAAAATAATAGCGGATGCTTTAAAAAATATCCATGAATTAATTAAAGCTAAAATTTTATTGCCGAACACAATCAAAACAATACATAATACGATAGATAAAGCAAAAACAATTACGCAGACAACACTTATAATTTTAACTTTGATAAAATTACGTGATTCATGTTGCTGATAAATTTTATTTATGCATTTTATCAATGAGACAAAACCCGACGACGCACTCCAAATACTTATAAACAAACTAGAAGATAAAAGACTAATATTTCTTTTCATAACAACTTCCGTTATAAATAAATTTACAATGTTAATAATTTGAGATGGGAGTTTTCCATTTAACTGTAACAATAAAATATTTACATCAAGATTAAAAAAAGCAATGAGCGTCATCAAAAAAATTATGAATGGGAACAGCGAGAGCAAAATTTTATAAGTCAATTGATTTGCAACAGCATTTATATTATCATTCTTGCATTTTAGAAAGATTCGTATTAAAATTTTTATGTTACTTTTCATTTTGCATTACCTCATATTAAATTAAAATTTTACTTTTACGTCACATAATATACATATTTCTATTATATACTAGCATTGTGCAATAAAAATTTATTATTTTTAGGAGTGATTAATTATGGATGAAAACGAGAAAGAAAATATGCCCCCTGAGGTTGAAAAAGAAGATGAGAAAGTTGAGCAAATCGACTATATTAAAATAGTTGAAAAGCGTAGAAAAAAAAATAAAATTATCGGTATTATATCTATCGTTTGTTTGGCAAGTGTTTTATGTGGAAGTGCAATAGGTTTTAGTTTTGGTATTGGAAGCAGTTTGGTCAATAAATTTTTTAGTGACAAATCTTCTGAAAAACATTTTTCATTTTCTAATGAAAACATAGAAGAAAATAATGTTGCTACTTCTCCAGTTTCTCAAGATGATGAAAATGATATTGTTGCAATAATAAATTCTGTTGCAAAATCTGTTGTTGCAATAAATACAACATCAACTGACACAAGTGATTTGTTTTTTGGATTGCCAATAAATCAAAGTGGAGCTGGTTCTGGCGTTATATTTTATCAAGACGATGATAAAATTTATATTGCTACAAATTATCACGTTGTAAACGGAGCTAATTCAGTAAAAGTTACAATTGAAAGTTATCCTGAAGTTAATGCAAAACTCGTAGGCAAAAATTTTCTTTCCGACATTGCTGTCATTTCTGTTGATAAAGAACAATTAGAAAATAACGGAATAGAAAATGTCAGCATTGCACAATTTGGTGATTCAGATAAAATTCGTGTAGGCGAAAAAATTACTGCTATAGGCAATGCACTTGGTGAAGGAAATACCGTCACATCTGGCATAATTAGTGCCAAAAACAAAAAAATAAATGTTGATGGAAAAACGCTTTCTGTTATACAAATTGATGCATCAATTAATCCTGGTAACAGTGGTGGCGCATTAATAAATACATCAGGTGAAGTAATTGGTATAACAACTGCAAAATATGCAAAGTTTACAGTCGAAGGAATGGCTTACAGTATTGCTTCAAATGATGTAAAACCTGTTATAGAAAAAATAATGAATGAACAAGACAAACCTTATTTAGGAATTACAGGAATAGACCTTACTCAAGAAATTGCAGAAAATTATAATTTGCCTAGTATTGGCGTATTTATAAATTCAATTGTAAAAGAATCAAATGCTGAAAAATATGGCTTGCAACAAGGCGATATAATTACTATGTTTAATGGAAATACTGTACGAACATTTGATGATTTATCTGAAATGCTTGGTAAATGCAAAATAGGCGATAAAATAAAATTGCATATTATTCGCAATGGAAACGAACCTATGGATATTGAAATAAAATTGGAGGAATATCACGACCCTAACTTTTAATAAAATTATTTTATTCTTTTTTGGAGAGAACATTGAAAAAAATCTCAAGCAATGAATAAACATCACTCAATGAGGTGTTGTCAATTCAATGCTTGAGATTTTTTTATTTTGTGTTTCTTTTTATGAAGCGGCGCTGCAAGAGATGCTTATGGTTACTTTTTCTTCCAAAAAAAAGTAACAAAGATTTTTTTTAAAGTAAGAAAAAAGTAACTAGCTTTTTTAATATTAGCTTTCGTAATCTTGAAGAATTGCAATTAATTTATCATCGCCGGATATTTTTATTCCATCTTCTAATCTTTTTCTTTCTTCGAGAGCCAAAGAATTAACAGGAGTGTTGGTCATTTCTTTTAATTTTGTACCATTTACATTTTCCTGATAAAAAACTGCAATGTAACCATCTTTTATTCCAATTACATAATGCTGATTACTAAGCCCGCTTATATTTTTTTGCATAACAACTTTATCTTTTGAAAAATTTTGTACAAACCAATCATTAAACGTATTTTTCAAATCTGTTTCATTCATTCCAATTAAAAAATGCGGGGCAGTTTCACTTGTTGATTCCACGCATCCATCTTCTTCATAATAATAATTATAAACCATTTGCGTTGAAGGCATTATAATTGCAGCTGGGCTTACAATTTCTGTTGGCATTTTATTTAAAACTTCAATCGTTTCGTTTGCAACATCAACTTTTTTTTCACTAACTATTATAAAAATTAATGCAAGCATTGATAAAATTATTATCGATGCAAAAACGTAACTTGTTTTTCTCATAATCATTCCTCTTTTTTTATTTATAGTTTTGACCATTTAGGTTTTTGATATACAATAATAAGAGAAAATTTAAAAATGAGAAAGATGAAAGAGGTCAAGGCTTATGAAATTAATAGTGGGACTTGGAAATCCCGGGATTTTTTATATAAATACAAGGCACAATGTAGGATTTGAAGTGATAGAAAAATTATCAGCCATTCATAATATAAGTATGACCACGAAACACAAAGCGTTATTTGGTACAAAAATTATTGATGAAAATAAAATTATGGTTGCTATGCCACAAACTTTTATGAATTTGAGTGGCCAATCTGTTTTTGAAATATGTAAATTTTATAAAATAAGTTCGCACGATGTAATTGTTGTACATGACGATACAGACATTGAACTTGGCAAAATAAAAATTAAACACAATGGAAGTAGTGCTGGCCATAACGGAATTAAAAATATAATTGATTGTCTTGGTACAGAAAATTTTGTCCGTATTAGAGTTGGTATTGGCAAAAAACCTGATGGCATGGAATTAAACAATTATGTGCTTGGGAAATTTTCAGACGATGAAAAATTACTCATTAACAATGCAATAAACGAAGCATGTGAAGCAATAAAATTTATAATAACAGAAAATGTATTTGCTGCGATGAATAAATTTAATACAAGAAAAGGTGTTGTAGAAAATTGAATAAGCTTTTTGAGCCAATATGTAATAGTAAAATGATACGCGAAATTTTAAAAAGCATAGAAGATAATTTATTTTCGATTTGTATAGATGGTTGCCTTGAATCTCAAAAATGTCATCTGTTTTCATTAATAAAGAGCCTATTAAATCGCCAAACAATTTTTGTTACGTATTCAGATTCTCAGGCAAAAAAACTTTATGATGATATAAAATTTTTTTTGAGCAAAAATGTTTATTATTATCCAGCTAAAGATTTTATTTACTATAACGCTACTGTTAAAAGCAACGATATTTATAAGCAAAGATTTTTAGTATTAAATTCATTGATGAAAAATGAAAATGCGGCAATTATTCTTTCAATTCATTCTTTATTTGATAGATTGACTGAGCCAAGTTATTTTAAAGATTCAATTTTGAAATTAAAGCAATGTGAAATTTTTGATATTGAAAATTTATCAAGACATTTGATTTTTCTTGGCTATGAAAAAACACAAATTGTTGAAGGACCAGGACAATTTTCTGTACGCGGCGGAATTTTTGATATTCATACAAGTAATTTAGCAGTTCGTTTGGAATTTTTCGATAATCAAATAGATTCGATAAGACTTTTTGATACAATTACTCAACGCTCTATAAAATCAATTGATTGCGTAGAGATAACACCGATGCGTGAATTAATTTTCAGTCAAAAAAATATGGAAGATGCATTAAAAAAAATAAAACATGAGTTGCAAAATGAATTAAATAAAATAAATAATAGCGAACAAGAAAAATCGAAAAATCTGCAGGAAACATTTTCACAAATTATAAATGAGTTTGAAGAACAAAAAAGATTTGCACAGATAGATAAGTATGCAAATTTTTTTTGCGACAAAGAAATTTCTCTAATAGATTATCTAAAAAAAGACTCAATTGTATTTATAGATGAACCAATGAAAACTTTTGAAATGGCTAAAAAATTTTATAATGACTATAAAAAAACGGCACATGAAAAAATCAAATCGGGATATATGCTTCCAGGACAATCAAAAATTATTTTTGAAAGTGAAAAAGTTATTGAGAAATTAAAAAATAAATCCTGTATACTTATTGAAAATTTTCATCAAGAATCAGATTTTTCAATAAAAAAATCATTCACCTTTGATATCAAATCTATTGACAGTATAAAAATACACTCGGATTTATTTATAAATGATTTGAAAAATCAATTGGCAGATGAAAAAATAATAATCATGTTATGCGCAACAGAGCAAAGTATAAAAAAAAATATTCACTATCTTGCAGACAAAAATATTGCTGTAGAACGTCTTGATACTCAAAAAAAAATTCAGCCTAAAAGAATTTATTTAGCTCTGGGAAAAATTAATTGTGGATTTGAATACACAAATGAAAAATTTATTTTGCTTTGCGATAATTTTGCCTCCTCTCAAACTAAACGCAAATTTAAAAATAATCGCCAACCTATCCAAAATTTTTTGGATTTGAAAATAGGCGATTTAATTGTGCATGAAAAGCATGGTATCGCAATTTACAAAGGTATTGAAAAAATTAATGTCGATGGTATCACAAAAGATTATTTGAAATTAGAATATGCAGACGGAGGAAATTTGTTTGTCCATACACTGCAGATGGATTTAATTCAAAAATATATTGGCACGCAAAAAGTTAGACTCAATAAACTTGGCTCAAGTGAGTGGCACAAAACTAAATTGCGTGTAAGTACTCAGGTACAAAAAATTGCCGCCGATTTAATTAATCTATATGCTAAACGAAAAAATGCTCGTGGCTTTAAATTTTCCCCCGATAATATTTGGCAAACTGAATTTGAAAATTCATTTCCATATGAAGAAACAGATGATCAATTAGCTGCAGTAAAGGATATAAAAAAAGATATGGAATCCGATATAATTATGGACAGGCTTATTTGTGGAGACGTTGGCTATGGCAAAACAGAAGTTGCAGTGCGTGCAGCATTTAAAGCTGTACAAGATAGCAAACAAGTTGCATACCTTGTACCAACAACAATCCTTGCCAAACAGCACTATAATACATTTTTAAAACGACTCGAAGATTTTCCTGTAAATATTGAAATGTTGTCGAGATTTCGCAGTGACCTTCAACAAAAAAAAATTATATCCGAGCTTAAATCTGGAAAAATTGATATTGTTATTGGTACACATAAATTATTATCGGATGATATAAATTTCAAAAATTTAGGTTTGATAATAATTGATGAGGAACAAAGATTTGGAGTAAGTCACAAGGAAAAATTAAAGCGCTTGTGCGAAAACACTGACGTTTTAACTTTGAGCGCTACTCCAATTCCGAGAACTTTAAATATGAGTTTATCTGGAATAAGAGATATAAGCTTATTGACAGAGCCGCCACATGAACGCCAGCCTGTCCAAACTTATGTATTGGAATACAGTCCAGATTTTATCAAGCAAGCAATTGAAAAGGAGCTTGAAAGAAACGGCCAGGTTTATTATTTATACAACAAGGTTAAAAATATAGCCTCTGTTGTTTTTAAAATTAAAGAGCTTGTACCAAATGCAACTGTAAGATATGTACACGGTCAACTTTCTAAAATTGAAATCGAAAATATTATGGAAGCGTTTATAAATAAAGAGGTAGATGTTCTCGTATGCACAACAATAATTGAAACGGGAATGGATATAAGAAATGTCAACACAATTATAATTGAAGACGCAGATAATATGGGTCTCTCACAACTTTATCAATTACGGGGACGCGTTGGACGTTCAGATAAATTGGCTTATGCCTACTTAACTTACCGTAAAAATAAACTATTGAATGAAGTTGCACAAAAACGTTTACAAACAATACGTGAATTCACACAATTTGGTGCAGGTTTTAAAATAGCCATGAAAGATTTGGAGATACGCGGCGCAGGTAATTTATTAGGAACACAGCAACATGGAAATATAGAATCTATTGGTTACGATTTGTATTGCAAATTATTAAATGAGGAAGTTAAAAAATTAAAAGGTGAACAAATACCAAATAATTTTGAGACGAGTATTGATGTTAATATTGATGCATATATACCAGATTTTTATATAAGCGATGAAAAGCAAAAGCTTGATATTTATAAAAAAATCTCCTTTGTATCAAATAAAGAAGATTATATGAAAATGCAAGATGAATTAATTGACAGGTATTCAGATATTCCAGAGTGTGTCCAAAATTTATTAGATATTGCATTAATAAAATCGCTGGCACAAAAATTGTGCATAAGTTCTATAAATCAAAAACAAAATAATTTAATTATGACACTTGATAAAGATAGCAATTTTTCACTTGAAAAATTAATGGAACTTATAAAAACAAATACCAAAATATTTTTTACGACTAATCCAACTCCACGCATTATATATAAATTTGATCAGAAGATAAATTTGAAGTCTGTACAAAAATTTCTTTTTTATTTTCTTGAAAAAAATTGATTTGTTTTTTATTTTTATTTTATCTTCTTTTTTTGTAAAAAAAGAAGCATAAGTGCTTTCTTCGAAGCCGGTTTCTAAAAAAACTTTATATAAAAAATCACGCATGTGCGTGATTTTTTATTTAATTCTTTTAATTAACTAAGTTAATTTAGAAAAATTTTTGCCAAAATTATTATTCAATATTGACAAATATTTTTCTTTCGTAGCTAATCCACCACGTATATGTCGTTCGGATTTATTTACTTCCAAAATTCTTCGTGCTTCTAGCGCAAGTTTTGGATTTATTTTTTTCAGGCGTTCTGTAACATCTTTATGTACTGTAGATTTACTTATCCCAAATTTTTTAGCTGTCTGACGCACAGTAGCATTACTTTTTATTATAAAATTTGCTAACTCTACCGCACGTTCTTCTATGTACGTTTTCAAATATTACGCCTCCCTTTATGTGATTACAATAAAATGTATGTTAATCACATAAATTTTATGAGGCATTATTTATTTAAAATAACAACAGACATATTTCCTAATTCACTAAATCTTTTTTCAACAATTTTTCTATCATAACCTATTATTCCATGATCTTTATATGGATCATTAAAGTAATATCTGTAATAATCATATCCCACAAGAACAAGACAATGTTCACGAGCTATCCAAGTGTATTTATCAGAGACATTGTAATTTGAATCTTTATCTGCAAAATTAATAATCCATGACATTGTCAATTTTGATGGTTTCATATCCATCGTTGCCCAAATTAAAACTGGAATATCTTTTGAAATATAATTTTTAACAAGATAACTTAAACTTTTATCTTTTAAAGCAATCGCTTGCTGAGAAACAATTTCGTTTTTATCAAAGTAGAGATTTATTGATTTTGCCATTGCATTTGAATAACAACCAAATCCACAATTATCACCTGATGCAATATAAGGATTGCCAACATATGCTGAATTCGGATCCGGGCCAAAAATTTCATCTGTTTGTTCGTCAACAAACCAATCTTTTTTAATAAAAAATTCATTAACAAATGTTTTTTTTGAAACATAGTATCCATATCTTTGCAAAAGCATTGTCGCACTCACAGCTTCACACCCTGATACAATATCATTTTGATCTAAATAAGGAACATTAATTAATTTTGTGATGTGCGAAGGCGGCACATAATAATATTTTATAAAATCGGCAGCTTCTTGTGAATCTTGAGCCATTATTTCAAAATCAAGCAAACTAAATAAAATCATTGATGATACAAAAACGATGTCTATTAATTTTTTAATCATAACTTTATAAACCTCCTATGGATTTAATAATTTAGTTATGCTATCATAAATATCGAATTAAATCAATCAGGAGTACTTAATATGAAAAAGGTAATGGTTGCAATGAGCGGCGGCGTTGATAGCTCTGTAGCTGCTCTTATTTTAAAAAATAAAGGTTATGAAATTTGTGGCGCTACTATGAAATTATTTGGCAACGAAAACATTGGAGAAAAATCTAAAGTTTGCTGCTCATTAAAAGATTCATTTGATGCTAAAAATGTTGCAGCAAGTCTTGGATTTAATCACTATGTTTTTAATTTTGTTGACGATTTTTATAACGATGTTATTAAAAAATTTGCATATAGCTATTTAAATGCTCTAACACCTAATCCATGTCTCGAGTGCAATCGGTATTTAAAATTCAAAAAGTTACTAGAAAAAACAATGCTTTTAGGATGCGATTATATTGCTACAGGCCATTATGCGCAAATTGAATATGATAAACAAGTAAATCGATATATATTAAAAAAATCGACTGATCAATCAAAAGATCAAACATATTTTTTGTATACAATGACGCAATATGAATTATCAAAAACAATTTTTCCGCTTGGCTCACTTTCAAAATCACAAGTAAGAAATCTAGCAGAGAAAAATAACTTTATTAATGCAAACAAACCCGATAGTCAAGATATTTGTTTTGTTAAGAATGGTGATTATGCAACGTTTCTTAAAAATTCATTTGGACTAGAATTTATGCCTGGAAATTTTATTGATAAAGATGGTAAAATTCTCGGCCGCCATAAAGGAAT
The DNA here is from genome assembly GCA_947073045.1 of uncultured Clostridia bacterium. GTDB lineage: Bacteria > Bacillota > Clostridia > Lachnospirales > CAMVHY01 > CAMTJU01. Next base: position 69,210 of record CAMTJU010000003.1, read on the forward strand.
TATTTATTATACAATCGGACAGAGAAAAGGTTTGGGAATAAGTTTTGGAGAACATAAATACGTAATTCAAAAGAATAAAAGTGACAATACAATTGTTTTGGGCGACGAAAAAGATCTTTATAAAAATAAATTGATTGCGGGCGATATAAATCTTATTTCTATTGATAAATTATCTGAACCAATGCAAGTTACTGCAAAAATTCGATATAATCAAAAAGAAACTCCTGCTATTATTAAACCACTTATTGAAAATGAAATAGAAGTTGAGTTTGAAACTGGGCAAAGAGCAATTACTCCAGGACAAGCCGTTGTATTTTATGACAAAGAAAAAGTTATTGGAGGCGGCACAATTAAAAATGAATAGTAAAGCTTTAATAGATAAGCTTGAAAGAGAAAAAAATTTGTCTGGGGACGAATTTTTATTTTTGCTCAAAAATCGCGAAGATGAATATATTTTTCAAAAAGCCCAAACTACATCCAAAAAATATTTTGGCAACAAAATTTTTATACGCGGTCTAATTGAATTTACTAATTACTGTAAAAATGATTGCTATTACTGTGGAATCAAGAAAAGCAATTTAAATGCACAGCGCTATAGATTAACAGACAAGCAAATTTTTTCATGCTGCAAAATCGGATATGATTTGGGCTTTCGGACATTTGTATTGCAAGGTGGAGAAGATGCTGGATTCTCAGATGAAAGATTAATAAAAATAATCTCACATATAAAAAATAAATATCCTGATTGCGCTATAACTTTATCAATTGGCGAAAAAAGTTTTGATACATATAAAAATTTTTTTGATGCTGGTGCTAACAGATATTTATTGCGACACGAAACTGCAAATGAATCCCATTATCAAAAATTACATCCACAAAATCTATCACTCGATAATCGAAAAAAATGTTTGTACAATCTAAAAGAAATAGGCTATCAAGTTGGTTGTGGATTTATGGTTGGCTCACCATTCCAAACGCTTGAAAATATTGTAGAAGATTTACAGTTTATAAAAAAATTCTCACCGCATATGATTGGAATTGGTCCATTTATATCTCACAAAGATACAAAATTTTCTTCATTTTCAAACGGAAGTTTTGCTATGACATTATTTTTAATTGCTATAATAAGATTGATGTTGCCAAACTCTTTGATTCCTGCTACAACAGCACTTGGTACAATAAATAATTTTGGACGTGAAAAAGGAATACTTGCTGGAGCAAATGTTTTAATGCCAAATTTATCTCCTGCATCCGTGAGAAAAAAATATTCACTTTATGACAATAAAATTTGTACAGGTGAAGAAACTGCGCAATGTTTGAATTGCTTAAAATCGCGCATTAATAAAATTGGTTATGAAATTGTCGTAGACCGCGGCGATTTTAAAAATGAATAATTTTTATTGAAAGGAAGTTTTTTTATGTATAAAATTGATTCTGATATCGCAACAGAATTTATAGATAATGACGAAATTTTAGAAACTATAGACTTCGCTCAAAAAAATAAATCTAATTCAAAATTAATTGAGGATATAATCGAGCAAGCAAAGAATTTAAAAGGTCTGTCGCATAGAAATGCTGCTTTACTTTTAGAATGTGATATTCCTGATTTGAATCAAAAAATTTTTGAGCTGGCCGACTCTATCAAAAAAAAGTTTTATGGCAACAGAATTGTTATGTTTGCTCCGCTGTATCTTTCGAATTATTGCGTCAATGGCTGTGTTTATTGCCCATATCATGCAAAGAACAAAACTATTCCTCGCAAAAAACTTTCACAAGACGAAATTAAATCTGAGGTAATTGCACTTCAAGATATGGGGCACAAACGTTTAGCTCTTGAAACTGGCGAAGATCCTGTAAATTGCCCAATTGATTATGTCTTGGAAAGCATAAATACAATTTATTCTATTAAATATAAAAATGGCGCAATACGCAGGGTTAATGTGAATATTGCTGCTACAACTGTTGAAAATTATCGAAAACTTCACAATGCTGGAATTGGTACATATATTTTGTTTCAGGAAACGTACAACAAAGAAAATTATGAAGCGCTTCACCCAACTGGTCCAAAACATAACTATAATTATCACACTGAGGCAATGGATCGCGCAATGACTGGCGGGATAGATGACGTTGGTTTAGGCGTATTGTTTGGTCTTAATCTATATCGCTATGATTTTGTGGGATTATTAATGCATGCAGAACACTTGGAAAAAAAATTTGGCGTCGGTCCACACACAATTAGCGTTCCGCGAATCAGACCGGCCGACGATATCAACCCAGACGACTTTAATTCAATCTCTGACGAAATTTTTGAGAAAATAGTTGCTGTACTGAGAATTGCTGTGCCGTATACAGGATTAATTATTTCTACGCGTGAATCACAAGCCACACGCGAAAAAGTTTTAAAACTTGGCATATCTCAAATAAGCGGAGCATCCTGTACAAGTGTTGGCGGTTACAAAAATAAAAGTAATGATTGCGCACAATTTGATTTAAGTGATACTCGAACTCTCGATGAAATTGTTAATTGGCTTTTAAAACTTGGATACATACCGAGTTTTTGTACAGCATGCTATCGCGAAGGTCGCACTGGCGACAGATTTATGAGTCTTGTCAAATCCGGACAGATTGCAAATTGCTGCCAACCAAATGCTCTCATAACACTAAAAGAATATTTGGAAGATTACGCGTCGTCCGATACAAAATTAATTGGTGAAAAAGTTATCGCTAATGAAATTGAAAACATACCAAATGAAAAAATTAGACAGCGCGTAAAAAATTATATGATTGATTTAAACAATGGCAAACGAGATTTTAGAATATGAAATTTTAAGAACAAGCAAAATTGAAATTAAAATATAGAGGTGGAAAATGAGTTTGAATGAAACTCCAAATGCCAATCGTTTTCACATTGGTATATTCGGAAAAAGAAACACTGGTAAATCTTCATTAATTAATGCTATTACAAATCAAAATGTTGCACTCGTATCTGAAATTGCAGGAACTACGACTGATCCAGTAAAAAAATCTATGGAAATCCACGGAATCGGTCCATGCTTGTTCATAGACACGGCAGGATTTGACGATGAAGGCGATCTTGGGCAATTGCGCAATCAAAAAACTTTAGCGGCATCTGAAAATATAGATGCCGCAATTATTTTAATAAACGATGAAAATTTTGAAAAAGAACTCGAATTTATAAACTCGCTTGAAAAAGTTCCGATTATTATAGTGATAAACAAATGCGATATAATCAAAGATATTGACAAGTTAGAAAAAAAAATATTTGATAAAACAAATTTAACTGCAATAAAAGTCAGTGCCAAAAATAAAGAAAATATCAAGCAAATAATTGATGAACTCATAAAAGTAAAACCGTTTACAGAAAAAAGCATTGTAAGCGATTTAGTTTCGTCAAAAGATCTAGTTTTATTAGTGATGCCGCAAGATATCCAAGCGCCACAAGGAAGATTAATTTTGCCGCAGGTTCAAACAATTAGAGATCTATTAGATAACAAATGCATATGTGTGTGTACTACCACCGATAATTTTTTAACAACACTTGATTATCTCAAAGAACCTCCAAAATTAATTATCACTGACTCGCAAGAATTTAAATATGTATACGAAAACAAGCCATCAGATTCTTTACTTAGTTCATTTTCTGTTTTGTTTGCCAAATATAAAGGAGATATTGAAGAATTTGTTCGTGGTGCCCAAAAAATTGATAGTCTCAATGAAAATTCACGAATTCTTATTGCAGAAGCTTGTACCCACGTTCCACTTGATGAAGATATAGGACGTGTAAAAATTCCACGTATGCTGAAAAAAAAATTTGGTCAGAATTTATCAATTGATATTGTAAATGGTTGCAATTTTCCTGATAACCTATCTCAATACGATTTAATTATTCATTGTGGGTCATGTATGTTTAATCGGAAATTTTTGCTTTCTAGAATAATCAAAGCACGTCAGAAAAATGTCCCTATTACAAATTATGGAGTTTTAATTGCAAAACTTAATGGTATCTTAGATAAAATTTATTTTTAATTGTAATAGAATTGTGAAAAAAATATGCTTGCACAATTTAAAACATGCGTGTTAAAATAATCATATTATGCAATATGGAGGATTATTTATGCAAAAAATAATTTTTTGTGCAATCATATTTTTTTTTGCGCCAATTATAAATATTTTTGCCATGCAGCAAAATATAAAGTTAATTATTGATGGCATCAATCTTGAGAATTTATCTTCTCCCCCTATTATTATTAATGACTCAGTTGTTGTACCAGTACGCGATGTATTAGAAAAATTTGATGCTGTTTTAGACTGGAAACAGGATTCAAAAGAACTTTTTATTACAAAAGATGACTTAATCATATTACTTAAAGTTAATAATAAAATTGCTAATGTAAATGGTGAAGAGAAAACTCTTCTTGTTACACCAACTATAATTAACGAAAAATTAATGGTACCAATAAGATTTATAGCTGAAACTTTTGGTTTTGACGTCAAATGGGAAAATTCATCTGTTATTATTAGCACTGAGAAATCACCTACTTATGATATTGACGAAGACATAACGACAAATGATTCTATTACTCAAATAACTTCAATTGATATTAAAAATGATCAATATATAATAAATGCAAACTCGAAATTAGACAAAATAACTAAAAACATTTTGGATGGCAATCGTCTCGTTATTGATATTTATAATTCTGAACTTAAATTAGAAAAAAAAGAAATAAATGTACAAGATTCTTTTATTTCTAAAATACGTACTGCACAAAATCAAATTGAACCAATAAAAATAACACGTGTTGTTTTTGATATGTATGATGATTATCCATTTGATGCTTCAATTTCAAATGATGGATGCTCTATAATTGTTTCATTCAAAAATGAAAATACACCATCGGATTTGAAAAATATATCCTGTAACAATCAAACAATTATATTAAAAAAAGGCTCTTACAACATTGACATTAATAATATTATAGAAAATGATGATTATCTTGGCAAAAAATATGAATTTAAATTCCCTAATGATATTGAAGATGTATTTGGCAGCGGAAAATATATTATCCGAAATCAATTTTTTTCGTCAATAGAAATAAAAGGCAGCATGTTAACCATAAACGAAAATAAAATTCTGGCATACGAAATTACAAGTGACAATGAAAATATTTACATAAAAGCCGTTAGCCCAAAAGAAAAATATAAAAATATATTGGTAATAGATGCTGGACACGGTGGAACTGATCCAGGCACTATAAATGGCTCTGTAAAAGAAAAAGATTTGACATTTAACATAGTTCAAAAAGTTATTTATTTATTCAATTATAATAAAAACATCAAGGTTTATTCGACAAGATTAAGCGATGTAAAAATTCCCCTTGAAGAAAGAATTGGTATGGCAAACGAAATTGCTGACATGTTTATTTCTGTTCACATAAATTCCGCTGGAACAAATACATCTGTAAATGGCACAGAAGTTTATTATTATACAAATAAAAATGACAGCCAAAATAAATTTTCGAGCAAGACTCTAGCTCAAACTTTATTAAAAAATTTGGTGACAAATCTAAATTCAGCAAATAGAAATATCAAAACAGAGTCATATGTTGTATTAAAAAAATCAAATATACCTGCAGCTTTGTGCGAAATTGGATTTATTACAAATCCTACCGAATTTAAAAATCTTTGCAGTGAAGATTATCAAATGAAAGTTGCACAAGCTATATATAATTCTGTTATATCACTGCTTGAATAAAAATAATTTATTACCAGAAACAAAAAAGACTCAAAACTAATTGAGTCTTTTTTTTTATAAAATATTTATACCAGAAATTAATTTATAAACATTGCATCTCCAAAACTAAAGAATCTATATTTACTTTTCACAGCCTTCTCGTATGCATTCATAATATTTTCTTTACCGCACAATGCTGATACTAGCATAATTAAAGTTGACTCGGGCAAATGAAAATTTGTTATCAGTGAGTCAACTATTTTAAATTTATATCCAGGATAAATGAAAATATCTGTCCAACCTGATTTGGCATCAACAAATCCTTTTTCATTGGCACAGCTTTCAAGTGTTCTGCAACTTGTTGTACCAACGCAAATTATTTTTTTGCCATCTTTTTTTGTTTTGTTTATTAACTGTGCATTTTTGTTATCTAATGAAAAATATTCGGAATGCATTTTGTGTTCGAAGACATTCTCCGCTTTGACAGGTCTAAATGTACCAAGACCAATGTGTAATGTTAAACTTGCAATGTTTATTCCTTTGTCTTTTATCTGATGCAGCAACTCACTTGTAAAATGCAAACCCGCAGTAGGCGCAGCTACCGAGCCATTATATTTCGCATAAATTGTCTGATAGCGCTCACGATCTTTAAGCTTTGTTTTTATATATGGAGGCAATGGCATTTCTCCTAAATCATCCAAAATTTCTTCAAATATGCCATCATAATCAAACTCCACAATTCTGTTTCCGTCGTCTAAAATTTCCAAGAGTTTAGCATTCAAAATACCATTGCCAAAAACAATTTCATCGCCAATATGCAATTTTCGTGCAGGTTTTATAAGAACTTCCCACTTTTTATTATCAATTCTTTTTAAAAGCAGCAATTCAATTTTTGCCAAAGAATTTTTTTTTGTACCAATCAAACGTGCCGGAATAACTCGCGTATTATTTAAAACAAGACAGTCACCTGAATTTATGTAGTCAATTATATCCTTAAAAATTTTATGTTCAATACTTCCTGTTAATTTATTAACAATCATTAATTTAGAATCCAAACGATTTTCAATTGGAGTTTGTGCAATTAAATCTGGCGGAAGGTCAAAAAAAAATTCGCTCTTGCTCAAATACTTTTTCATTTCACTTGTACTCCCGTATAATAATATTTCAAGATGTCGTCAAATTTAAATCCCATTTGTGCCATTCCTTTTGCTCCATATTGACTCATTCCAACTGCGTGTCCCCAACCTCTTCCTTGAAATATTATTGTGCAATCCAAATTTTTTGAATTATCTTCATCTAAGCTGTCAGGAATTTTATTTGTGACTGTAAACATTCTACTTTCAAGACTGCCACCTTTAGATTTTGCAAAAAAGCTTCTTATTTCTTCTTTTGCCAATACTTTTTGTCCGTTTGTACCAATTATAGAAATTTTATTGACGCGATCACTTGGCGCATATTCCAAAATTTCAACACCCAACACATCGCCTATATCTATTTTATTTTCAGCTAATAATTGTTTTAACTGTGAGGATTTGAATTCGCGTGTCCAAATTTTTGGATTTTGCTCATTCAATTCAACCTTACTTTTCAAATACTCAACTGAATTACTCCAAACATTTTCTGCATTTTCAGTAACTCCGCCACTACTAGAAAAAAACACAGCATCTATAAGCTTGTCATTGTAATAAATACAAATATTTTTTGTTTCATGGATTAGTTTATTTACAGTCTGTGATTCATTTTTTACACCTAAATACACTTGGCAATGCGTCAAGTCACACACATCATAATATTTGTGGGATTTAAGTTTTGTCAAAGTATAAGTTCTGCAAGCAACAGCCTGAGCTTTTAAAGCTTCTTGTGGCCATGAAGCTGGCATTTCTGAAGGAACTGTGCCATATAAATATTCATTTAATGACAAAATATTTACTGCCATTATTTTATTTGTATCATAAAAACCAAATTCTATAATGCCGCGATATTCTCTATCGTTTAATTTTATAAACTCGTCAGATTTAAATTGCGGGCATAATGAATTATCTTCGAAGATAATAAAAGAAACGTCGCCATCATAAATTACTAAATGTTTTTCTTGAGGGCAAATAATACTGCCACCAATAATTGAATTTAATTTTTTTGCCTCATCCAAATTATCAAACTCACCAACATAAACTGACCATGCATTTTTTTGCGCACAAACAACAGATTTGTATCCATCTTTAACATAATTATTTTTTGCACTCAAAGCATTTTGATATGAATCAAATTTTTTATTTGTGCTAACATAGAATTTTTTGTTCACTGAGACAATGAAATTATTTTTTGCTTCAAATGGGTAATCCGAAAATTTTTCATCAAAACCCAAATAAATTTTTTTATTTGCAATTTTTGCACTTTCTGCAACCTTAAATTGTGATTCCAATCCGACACGTATTTTTTGATCAGCATATGCAAAATTAAAATTGCAGACAAAAAAAAGAATTGCAACCAAAAATAAAATAAATTTTCTCATTTGTACTCTCCTCTTTTTTAAATTTTCATAAAAAATTTATAAAAAAATAAAGACAAAACATCAATCAAGATATTCTGTCTAAATTTTTTATTGTGCATCTGCAACATCCGAAATAATAATTTTTTTATTATAAGAACCGCATGCCTTACATACTCTGTGTGGCGCCATAAGTTCTCCGCATTTGCTGCATTTTATCAAATTTGGCATATCAATTTTCCAATTTGCACGCCTCTTGTCGCGTCTTGATTTTGAAACTTTACCTTTTGGGCATATCGACATTTATTGCACCTCCAATAAATATTTACTAGACATCGTTTATCATTATAAAATATTTAAAGCTAAAAAGTCAAATCTAGAGTGTTAACGTTTTATTTTTTGATTTTCATTTTCAAAAACAAAAAAATAATCCTGATAAAAATTTAACAGGATTATTTTTTTTTATAACGGGGAAGATATTCTTAAAGACAAATTTTTTTTATATTGCATTGTGAGTAAAACTTGCAATTCTGGAAATTGGAATTTCAGTTACGGAACCAAGCCAATTATATCCATAATTATTTGCATAATTATTTGCATAATTATTTGCATAATTATTTGAAAAATTATTTCCAAACCCGCCAAACCAAAATCCAAAATTATTTCTAGAACAACCCCTCGAACAGTTGCGATTACAACAAGTGTTTCCAATAGGACATGAAGGCGCTGCACCGATATCTGTAATTAATTTGACAGTATTGTCACAAATTCCAGCAAGTACACCGGTAAAGCCTGATCCTGATAATCCACCACTAGTTGTAAAAATAGTAACAGTCTGTCCGATATAGCGTGTTAAATTATCTAAAACAAATGCTTCTGACATCTCAAACCCTCCTTTCATTAAGTATTTTTTTTCATTCTAGTAATTCCATTTTGGAACTACTAGTACATATTATGGAAAAGCTGTTGTTTTTGTTACATGCCCATGCTTGTAACATTAACATTGTGCTTGTCATAAAATATTTTTAGGTGGCCACCTCTGTTATTTTTAATAAGGAGGTGAATTTATGAATTTTCAATCATTAATTGATAGCATGTTTAGGTACATTGGCCAAACTGTTACTATTTTTACTACAAGTGGCGGATTATCTGGTTCAGGATTTACTGGCGTACTTTTGTCCGTTGACTGCAATAATGTGAGATTACTTTGCAATATAGGAGCAGCTCCTGGTTGTCCAATCGGAAGTTCTTGTACAAATATAATGGGTCCATACGGAATGTTAAATAATAATTTTGGAGATTTTGGCATAAATCCATTGGGTTCAGTTGCTGTTATTCCAACTTGCTCGATTGCATGCTTTACTCACAATGCAATATAAAAAAAACTGACGTTGTTTACGTCAGTTTTTTGTTATTATAAATATATTATCTTTCCATTTTATTAGGACTTCGTTGTTGAATATCGTCTTGATCTGTAACTTCATTCTCAAATCGCTCTGTAGAATCACAACGTTCTAAAATATATCCAAAAATACCAACAAAACCCACAAAAGCTAAAACATCTACAAAAGCATGATCTATAATATCAGTATTATCAAATCCACTAAGATTTCTAATACAATTCACAAAAGAAGTATTTGATATGTTATATTCAGAATTTTTTAAACAATCATCTTCAACAGCAAAAACAAGTTTATCAGCATAAATTTTATTTTTTAAATAAAGCCCAGCTATAAAAGTTGTAAATGCAAGTGCAGCTAAAGCAAAATTACACCATTGTTTAGCAGAATTACTACAAATCCATTTTTTAAATTTTCCCATTTTTGTTTCTGGCAACGGTTCAATTTCCAATGATTGTTCATTATTTGCTATATTTATATCATAATTTGTATTTTCAGGCGACAACAAATATCTATTATCTATTTGTTCTTTTGGACCTTCCATTAAATCACCTCCTTTAAACTAATAAATATTATAATATAAATACATTTTTTTGTCAATAATAAAAACATTTTGATATATAATTTAAATTAATTTATCAATTCAAAAAGAAAATTAATATATAATTTGATTAATTTTAGATAAGATTGTACATAGAAATTTATAAGAACATTTTTATTTTGATTATATATTCAATTAGTGTTATTCCAACTTGCTCGATTTTATATTTTATTTACAAAACAATAAAAAAAACTGACGTTGTTTACGTCAGTTTTTTGTTATTACAAATATATTATCTTCCTGTTGGAACTGATTCTCTTTCTTCATTAGATCTTTGTTGTTGAACTCCATTATTATAGTTGTCAGCTCTTATCCTTAAATCATCTGGGTTAAAAAATCTTTCTTTATTCAAATGAATGTAAAAAGTTAACTTAGAAATAAAAATAAATAAACAAATAATATTAACAGCAACAGCAGTATTAGTTATAGATTCATTATATTGATCAATACAAGAAGTATTATTTTTTGAATCTGTTAAGCAATTTTTTTTAATGGAATTTAGAGTTATATTTGTAAAAAATTTATCTTTAAGATAAATACCTATCAAAGTGGTAAGCAAAAGTAAAGTTGTTGTAATTGTAAATTTTTTCTCGTGCAGATAGTTTGAAAATTTTTCTCCTATCGTTTTTTGTCCTGCTAACGGTTCAGTTTCCTGAGGTTGTTCATTATTTCGAATACCTGTATCATAACTTGTATTTTTAGGATTTAACAAATTTGTATTATCCATTTGTTTTTCCATTAAATCACCCCCTACATTTGTAATATTATGCATAAATGAATTCTATGTTTAAAAAAATTTTAATATATAATCTAAATTATTGAGTCGAAAGAAAAATTAATATATAATCTTATCGGAGTTGATGAGAATGATTAATTTAGATAAAATTGTAGGATTATGTAAGGGACGTGGATTTATTTTTCCGGGTTCAGAAATTTATGGTGGTTTAGCAAATACTTGGGATTATGGTCCATTGGGAGTTGAATTGAAAAATAATATCAAAAAAGCGTGGTGGAAAAAATTTATACAGCAGCAACGTTTTAATTTAGGATTGGATAGTTCAATTTTAATGAATCCACAAACTTGGAAAGCTTCAGGACATCTAGACGGATTTTCTGATCCATTGATGGATTGCAAAAAATGCAAGACACGTTTTCGTGCGGACCAATTAATTGAAAAATATTTAGCTGAAAATAATTTAAATGAAAACATAGCAGATTGGTCAAGCGAGAAAATGGCTGACTTTATTCGTAATAATAATATAAAATGTAGTGAATGTGGTGCACAAGATTTTACAGACATCAGACAATTTAACCTGATGTTTAAAACTTTTATGGGCGTGACTGAAGACAATAAAAATACTGTTTATCTTCGCCCAGAAACTGCTCAAGGTATTTTCATTAATTTTAATAATGTGTTGCGTACATCCAGAAAAAAATTACCGTTTGGTATTGGTCAGATTGGAAAATCCTTTCGCAATGAGATTACACCCGGTAATTTTATTTTTAGAATGCGTGAGTTTGAACAAATGGAGTTGGAATTTTTTTGCCATGACGATGAAAGCAGTAAATGGTTTGATTTTTGGCGTAAGTTCTGTTTTGATTGGCTATTAAATTTAGGAATGAATGAAAATAATTTGAGAATCCGTGATCACGAAAAAGAAGAACTTTCGCATTACAGTAATGCTACTAGCGATATTGAATATTTATTTCCATTTGGCTGGGGAGAATTATGGGGAATAGCGGATCGTGGTAATTTCGATTTGTCTCAGCATGAAAAATTTTCTCACCAGGATATTAAATATTTTGATCCAGTTACTAATGAAAAATTCACACCAAATTGTATTGAACCTTCACTTGGTGCCGACAGAGTTACTTTGGCATTTTTGTGTGATGCTTATTGTGAAGAAAAAATTGATGATGATACTCGTATTGTTTTGAAATTACATCATGCACTCTCTCCAATTAAAGTTGCTGTTTTGCCACTATCAAAAAAATTAACGGATGACGCTTTGAAAGTTTACGATGAATTAAATAAATATTTTGTATGTGATTTTGATGATGTTGGCTCAATCGGTAAACGTTACCGCCGCCAGGATGAAATAGGAACACCGTTTTGTATTACATTTGATTTTGATTCCTTAGAAGACAAATGTGTAACGGTGCGCGAACGTGATTCAATGAATCAATTTAGAATTGAGATTGAGAAATTAAAAAATATGTTTGAAGAAAAATTGTTTTTTTGATTTGTCTTCTAAAACCCAAAAAAATTAGACAAAATTTATTATTAAACAACTAATAAGGATTGAATTTTGCATTGCACAAAACTCAATTCTTTTTGTTTGCCTTTAATATTTACTATAAATTATTTTCATAAAAACAACCTCTTTCATTAAACTTTTATTTTGTCTAACAAAAGGGATTCATTTTATTTTATTTTATTTTCTATTTCTTGCATTTTTTTCACCTCTTTGTTATAATTTGAATTGTTGTAATTAATTATGGCTATTTTATCTCTAGACGTTCAGTTTGTACAAGTTGAACGCCTTCAATATTTAGACCACTTTTAATTGCTTCTTTTAAGAGGGACTTGTCCAAAATTGGAGCAAGTGTTTTAAAATATTCGGGCGGAATATTTCCCTCGTTATCAATCCGTAGACTAGGCGGATTTTTTTTAACATTTATATCGAATTCTGACCGGTGTATCTTTTTTGCGCCGGTCATTTTCATGCCCTCGAGCATTTTTTCTTTAAGACACTCCGCATTATTTTCTAGCCTTTTCCTGCGTTCATATAATCTTTTTTCTTCTTCCTTGCAAGTTTGTGCATCACTTAATATTTGACGATAAATCCGCGCACAACTCACGATTATTTCTTCTTCATTGAGCTTCAATTGCTCATAAACTTCTTTGTCAATTCCTTCTTCACTTTCTAATTGCTCTAAAATTTGCATTTCGATTTGGTTTAAGTCATATAAAAGCATTTATTTATGCCTCCATTAATAAACTGTTGGACAAAATATTATTGCA
>CAMTJU010000004.1 GCA_947073045.1 uncultured Clostridia bacterium
GCTCCATTTCTGTTATTCAACAAATCTTCCGTGTATACCATAGTATCCATTATACCATCTTTTTCTGTCCCTGTAAACGCCTTGCTTATGAATGATTCCCCATCTTTGTAATAATCATAATCTTTAAATTCACGATTATTATATACTTCACTTGATAGCTTATCATTTAACCACGACCACAATACACTTCCTTTTTTACTTGCGCTATCTTTGCTCGTTGACCAACATATTTCATCGTTTCCTGCATGGCTATCCGGATGATACAATCCATGACCTAATAACTTATCCGACATCAACAAAATTCCGTTGCCACCTACTGGCGCGTTTTGTCTCCCACCTTTTCCATCTCCATAAAAACCACTATTGAACTTGAAATCGTTGTTTGTTTCCAATTCAGTTTGGTCTATTTGTCCACTTCCAATATATTGTACATTGTTGTTATCTAACACGCGCCATTTGATTGGATCGTTATTGTAATCTTTCATATTTGTTGACGAAGGATCAGCTCCGTCTTTCAAACTTTGCGGATAATTTCCATAGTATATATAATTCCCTACCCATGATGGTCCAACATATTGACCATCAATATTCGTAGATTCCTTTCCTATTCCATTCTCAGGATTTGAAATTTGTAAAATATTGTTTTCTACATATCTCGAATCTGCACGTGCTACATGGGTTTGTGGACAATACCCCCCTGGAATGACTAATAGGATTGACATAGCTAAACTTGTTAAATTTTTATAATTAATCTTCATTTATATTTCTCCTAACATTGAAACATATTATATTTTAATCAAATATCGTTATTATCTGACTAATAGTTTTATTGTATTTAAATATAATAAATTTGTCAAGTAAATTTTTTTTGTTTAAAATCAAAAACAAAATCAGTATTTATTTATGCGCAATTCCTACAAAATTTATACGAAAGTAAAGATAAACTTTTTGAAAAAAACTTACCATAAGTGTCTCCTTTTAAGCTGCTTCATGAAAACTTCATCAAAAAAAATCTCAAGTATTTGAACAGTACCCCATTTGTTAGATAGTATGAACAAATGGGATCTTAAGTTATGTCAAAAGGTAAACGAAACAAGGGATACACGGCAGAATATAAAGAAATGCTGGTAAAACAGGTACTGGAAGAAAGCATGTCATACCATGAAGCAAAACAAAAGTATGGCATAGCACATGGAAGTATCCAAAAGTAGGAGAGGATATATCTACAGAAGAAATAGAAAGCTTGGCAATAGAACGACGTGAGCGAGCCAGCACAGTCGTCAACAAGAATTTCCAAAAGAAGTAGATGAATATCTCTTAGTACAAGCGCACGCTTAAGAGCAGAAAACGACTACCTAAAAAACTTGCAAGCCTTGGTTTTGGAAAACGAACTATGCCAGCGCAAAAAACGCAGGTAGCTCAAAAGCTAAGACAAAAACATTCACTGAAAAGAAAATACTTTTATCAATCGCTCAATTAGCCCGTGCAACCTTTTATTATCACTTAAACAAGTCAAACAAGTATGAGTACATATCACAACAATCTATCACCAAAATAAGACGGTATGACTACAGTCGAATCACAGCTGAGCTACACAACCGAAATGTTCATTTGAATCATAAAACTGTCCAAAGGCTAATGAAGCAATTAGACCTGGTATGTCATGTCAGGATGAAAAAATACCGTTCTTACAAAGGTGAGGCAGGAAAAATTGCTCCAAACCTTCTGAACCGAGATTTCAAAACAGAAAAGTCAAACCAAAAGTGGGTCACCGATTTAACAGAGTTCAGTCTGATTGGAAAAAGCTATATCGCCTATCATTGATCTGCATAGCAGCAACTTGGTAAGCTATACTATTTCAGAGCATCCTGTATTAAGCATGGTAATAACCATGCTAGATAAAGCATTTAAAACAATTCCAAATGATACTAACCTCATTCTTCATTCCGACCAAAGTTGGCATTATCTGCACAAACAATATTGACGAATGCTCCATAAAAAAGGTATTTGACAGAGCATGAGCCGCAAAGGCAACTGCCTGGATAATGCAGTAATAGAAAACTTTTTTGGTTTGCTGAAAAGAGTGAGCTATTCTATTTGCAAAAGTTTGAATCCATGGAACACTTTAAACAGGAATTAATGGAATATCTTGACTACTACGATAAACGACGTATCAAGGCAATACTTAAAGGCTTGCCTCCTGCTATTCACAGACTGCAAGCCCTTTCAGTTGCTTAATAGATTTTTTTTATAACTTTGTCTAACTTTTTGGGGTTAGTTCATCATGCTTGAGATTTTTTAACTTGCTTAAATTTTAATAATTTTGTTTGCGCAATTCGAAGTAAGATTTAGGATGAGCGCACACAGGACAAACATCAGGCGCAGTTAATCCTTCGTGAATATGTCCGCAATTTAAACATTGCCAATAAACTTTGCCGTCTTTTTCAAAAACTCTATGAGTTTCGAGATTCTTCAATAAAGCTAAATAGCGTTCTTCATGTTCCTTTTCTATTGCGCCAACTGCTTCAAACAAGTACGCAATCTTTGTAAAACCTTCTTCCTTTGCTTCTTGTGCAAATGTTTTGTACATGTCAGTCCATTCATAATTTTCACCGGCTGCTGCATCAGCTAAGTTAGAAGCAGTATCTTTAATCTCGCCGCCACTAAGAAGCTTGTACCAAATTTTTGCATGTTCTTTCTCATTGTTAGCAGTTTCTAAAAAAATATTTGCTATTTGCTCATAGCCTTCCTTTTTTGCACGCGATGCATAGTATGTATATTTATTGCGCGCTTGAGACTCTCCTGCAAATGCCGCCATTAAATTCTTTTCAGTTTTACTTCCCTTTAAATCCATTTAAAATCCCTCCTAAATATTTTCAATAAATTATAGCACATAATTTTTTTTTGCACAATAATCTTTTTCCAAATATATTCTATCATTTCAAAAAATGATTTGCGTTTTTATTTACTGGACCAATAAATATTTTAGCTCTATCTTGTGATATAATTACTACAAATAATTTTGAAAGGAATTTTGTTATGTTTACTGTTACTTTGAAAGATAATTCACAATTGAAATTTGAAAAGCCTCTATCAATTTATGACATCGCTTTAAAAATAAGCGAAGGTTTGGCACGAAATGCTTGTTGCGCTTTAGTCAATAACGAATGGAAAGATTTAAGGTTTGTTATTGACAAAGATTGCTCTCTTACAATTTTAACCTTTAATGATGAATTAGGGCGCGGCGCATACAGACACACAACTTCACACATTATGGCGCAAGCTGTAAAAAGATTGTTTCCAGATGTAAAATTAGCAATTGGTCCAAAAACTGACGATGGTTTTTATTATGATTTCGATGGCCAGTTTTCATTGGAAGATTTACCTGCAATAGAAAATGAAATGAAAAAAATTATTAAGCAAGCTCTTCCAATTGAATATTTTGAGCTCGAACGCAATAAAGCTTTGGAACTAATGAAAGATGAACCATATAAAATTGAGCTTATTCAAAATTTACCTAAGGATTCTACAATTTCATTTTATAAACAAGGTGAATTTACAGACCTTTGTGCTGGCCCGCATCTTATGAATACGAAATTGGTTAAAGCTTTTAAACTAACTTCAGTAGCTGGTGCGTATTGGCATGGCGACGAAAAAAACAAAATGCTTACGAGAATTTATGGCACATCTTTTACAAAAACAAGTGATTTAAATGAATACCTAGAGAGAATTGAAGAAGCAAAAAAACGTGATCACAGAAAGCTTGGTCGCGAGCTTGAATTATTTACAATACTTGAAGAAGCTCCCGGAATGCCATTTTTTTTGCCAAATGGCCAAATATTAAAAAATATCTTGATTGATTACTGGCGAAAAATACATAGAGCTGCTGGTTATGAGGAAATTTCTACCCCGATTATTTTAAATAGACAATTGTGGGAACGCTCTGGACATTGGCAGCATTACAGAAACAATATGTACACAACAATTATTGATGACCAAGATTTTGCAATTAAACCAATGAATTGCCCTGGCTCAATTTTAGTTTATAAAACTCAGATGCATTCGTATAAGGATTTGCCATTGCGTTTGGGTGAACTCGGTATTGTTCATCGCCATGAAAAATCTGGAACGTTGCATGGTTTAATGCGAGTAAGATGTTTTACTCAAGACGATGCACACGTTTTTATGACGCTTGATCAAATCAAAAGTGAAATAATAAATGTTATATCGCTAATCGAAAGTGTATATAAACTTTTTGGTTTTAAATATCATTTAGAATTGTCAACACGCCCTGAAGATAGTATGGGTAATGATGAGCAATGGGAAAAAGCAACCAATGCTTTAAAATCTGCACTTGTTGAAAAAAATATTGACTTTAAAATAAATGAGGGAGACGGAGCATTTTACGGACCCAAAATAGATTTTCATTTGGAAGATTCACTTGGACGTACTTGGCAATGCGGAACAATTCAATTAGATTTTCAACTGCCAGAAAAATTTAATCTTGAGTATATCGGCAAAGATAATGAAAAACATCAGCCAATTATGATTCATCGTGTGGCATTTGGAAGTATCGAAAGATTTATAGGTATTTTAATTGAACATTATGCAGGACATTTTCCAACATGGCTCGCTCCGGCTCAAGCAAAAATTTTACCCATATCCGAAAAATTTAATGACTATGCACAAAACGTATTTAACAAGCTAAATGAAAATGGAATACGCGTACAAATTGATTTGCGCAATGAAAAAATAGGATATAAAATACGTGAAGCTAAACTTAAAAAAATTCCATACTTAATTGTTATTGGCGAAAAAGAAATGAATTCAAATCAAATTTGTGTACGTACGAAAAATACTAAAAACATAACACTCGGTATAGATGAATTAAGCAACAAAATTTTGAAAGAAGTCGAAGAAAAAAAAGAGATTGATTTTTAATGAAGACAAAAATTTATTTTGAACATGATTTAAAAAAATTAAAAACCGTATTCGATAATACGGTTTTTAATTGTGCAAAAATTTGTGTTGTGACTGACAAAAATATTGCCAAAATCTATTTTAAAAATAAACCAATTTCAAATAAAGTTTTTTATTATGTTTGTAGTGCTGGGGAAAATTCCAAAAGTTTCGATACTGCCTGCTCACTGTATAAATTTCTCATTGAAAACAATTTTTCGCGCCAAGATATTTTAATTGCATTTGGCGGCGGAGTTATTGGAGACTTAACTGGATTTGTAGCTTCAACTTTTATGCGCGCAATTAGGTTTATTCAAATTCCAACTACACTTTTAGCACAAACGGATAGTTCTATTGGAAATAAAAATGCTATAAATTTTAATGGTGTAAAAAATATCATTGGCACATTTTATAAACCCGAATTCATTTACATAAACACAAGTTTTTTAAAAACACTCCCGCCTTTAGAAATTTCAAATGGCATGGCAGAAATTATAAAGTATTCGCTACTAGACAAAGATTTTTTTAATTATCTTATTGAGCAAAAAAATATTTTTAAAGACGAAAAAATTTTTATGCGAGTATTAAAAAAATCTGTCCGCATAAAATTAAATATAGTAAAAAAAGACAAACTTGAAAAAAATACACGTCGCTTTTTAAATCTTGGGCACACACTTGCGCATGCATTAGAAAGTGTTTCAGATTTTTCACTTGGTCACGGTCAAGCAGTTTCTTTAGGAATTATCTTTGCATTATATATTTCATGCTTAAGAAATTTAGATGTTAGCATAATGAAAAAAGTTATTGAGATTTTAAAAAATTATGCCTTGCCGACAAAAATTCATTGTTTAAACAAAGATGCTGTATACACAAAAATGTTTTGCGATAAAAAATTCGACAATGGCAAAATAAATATAGTATTATTAAATGATATAGGAAATCCTATAATATGTAACGATATAAGCAAAACTCAAATTTTTGAAGCAATGGATTATCTTATAGATAACAAATTATCTTGAAAGGTGAATGTAATGCATATATTTTTTTTGCTTATGGCATTTGTTTTGATTTGCGCAGATTCTTTAGCCAAATATTTTGCGTATGTGTATCTTAAACCTGTTTCATCAATTCAGCTACCAATTCGATTTCTAAATTTAACATACGTTGAAAACAGAGGTGCTGCATTTGGAATCTTACAAAATCAAAAATTTTTCTTCTTTCTAGTAACTGCATTAGCTCTCATTGTTACTCTTTATTATTTTTTTTCACTACCCTACTCTAAATTAAATAATATTATAAAATTTTGTTTGGTACTGATTTTTTCAGGTACAATCGGTAATTTTTTAGATAGAATTTTTCGTGGATATGTCGTGGATTTTTTGGAATTTACTTTTATTGATTTTCCTGTTTTTAATTTAGCCGATGTTTATTTAACTGTTGGATGTGTGTTGATATCTATCATTTTGCTTAAAGCAAAAAATTGATTTTAATTTATAGAATGTGCTAAAATACCAATAATAAGGAGGTTATAAAATGCCTACTATAAATGTTAAATCCTCTGCCAATCTTATTAAGGGTCAAGGAGTTTCTTCTTGTTACAATGAACAATTTAAATTAGTCTCGGAAGGCCTTTCTTCAAAATATAAATTTTATGTCAACAGTATGAAAAAAAGTGATATCGTCCATTATCATACTGTGAATCTTGGATATTATTTTGAGCGCCTTTTTCAAAAACATAAAAAATCTGGCATTGGCTATGTACATTTTTTACCCGATACAGTTGAGCAAAGCTTAGATATGCCTCTGCTGTTTAAAAAAGTTTTTTACAAATATTTACTTTCGTTTTATAACAGTATGGATTATTTAGTTGCAGTTAATCCGTGCGTGATAGAAAAATTACGCAAGTATGGCGTGACTAATCCTAAAATTATTTATATTCCTAATTATGTTTCTGAAAAAGAATTTTTCCCATTAGATAAAAACAAAATAATGTCAATAAAAAATAATTATAAAATTGACAAAAATAAATTTGTTGCATTGGGAGTTGGTCAGCTTCAAACTCGCAAAGGTATTTTTGATTTTGTCAAAACTGCCGAAAAACTTCCTCATATACAATTTATATGGGCGGGCGGATTTTCTTTCGGTAAAATTTCTGATGGATATAAGGAAATTAAATCATTAATTAAAAATGCTCCACCAAACATAAAATTTTTGGGTATAATAAATCGTGAAAACATGAACGAAATTTATAACATGGCCGATGTATTGTTTTTGCCGTCTTTTGATGAATTATTTCCTATGTCAATTTTAGAGGCTTATTGTTGTAAAATACCTGTTGTTTTGCGCGATATAGATATTTATCCACAAATTTTGTTCGATAGCTATTTAAAATCTTCAGATGTAAATGGATTTGCAAAATTACTAGACTCCCTTAGCAAAGATAAAAATTTGCAAAATTATTGGCAAGAAAAAGTTTGGGATTGCCATAAATATTATTCTCAAGAAAACATTTTAAAAATGTGGGATAATCTCTATAACGAAGCTTATAAAGAATTAAAAAAAGGTGAATAGAATTGAAATTTTTTTTACGACAAAATTGGTTCGGACTTTTGTCTGTTTTGCTCTCATTTGTAATTCTTGCTTCGTTAATATTTTCTAAGGGAATCGGGAAATTTTTTATGGCTGTGAAAAATTTGCAGCCACTATTTATATTAATTGCCTTTGCAGCAATTATTCTGTATTGCATCCTTGATGGATGCGTTCTTTTTTTGCTTACAAAAACTA
Source organism: uncultured Clostridia bacterium (assembly GCA_947073045.1). Classification (GTDB taxonomy): domain Bacteria; phylum Bacillota; class Clostridia; order Lachnospirales; family CAMVHY01; genus CAMTJU01. The sequence continues at coordinate 7,744 of CAMTJU010000004.1, forward strand.
AATATAAATCATACAGTTTTTTCAGAGCGTTAAAAACTAGTACGATTGGACTTTTTTACAGCGCAATTACTCCATTATCTGTAGGCGGTCAGCCAATGCAAATTGTTGAAATGGCGCATTCAAAAATTGAATTTGGCGATGCAAGCTCATTTGTTATTGTGAAAATGATTATTTACCAAATTGCACTTATTTTGTACGCACAAGCTGCAATTTTTTTGTGCCCAAATTTTGACGTACCAAAGTTTTGGTTTTTCACAGCATCCGGCTTTTTACTTAATATAATTTTTATTGGCATAATAGTTTTTATGAGTATAAAAAAAGATTTGGTAATAAAAATTTGTACGGCGTACATAAATTTTTTTTCGCATACAAAATTTTTTAGAATAAAGAATCCAGATTTGACACTACAAAACAGCATAAAACAAATTAATTTATTCCACAAAAGCACTAAATTAATCAGTCGTAAAAAAATTGCTTTTATCTTTATTTTTTTTGTTACTTTTATACAACTCACGATTTATTATCTAATTCCATATCTTGTTCTCAAAAGTTTTGGTATCGACAATAATATTTATCGAGCTATATTTGCGACTTCTTTGATATACATGATAACAGCTTTTGTTCCAATTCCAGGCGCAATTATGGCAAACGAAGGCGCATTTTATATTTTTTTCAAATTTTTTATTTCAAAATCATTTGTTGTACCAATAATTTTTATCTGGCGTTTCATAACTTATTATTTTTTAATTCTTATCGGCGGCATTATAATTATTACGGACATGACTAAAAACTCTGTTACTTTTTTGAAGCAAAGTGGTCAAAAAAAAAGATGACATCTTTAATTTCAATTGTTTGATGTCATCTGTGCTTGTGGTTTTCTTAAATAAAACGGTGAGAAATTTTCATATGAAAAAATGTTTTTGGGATCCAAAAGCATTTTTTTTGCGCAATAAATTACGCTCCTAACTGATTGCAAATTTAAATTTTCGCTCGCAATAAAAATATTTGCAGCATTTATTTTATCTTTGTTTGGAATTACTCCATCGCCTAGAAAAATCACATCTTTTTCAAACGAAAGTGAGCGTTCAATAATTTCTTCTATGCTGCAATTTAAATAATCTGAAATTTTGCATGGGCCATCCTTTTTGCATTCATATATTGCGGTATAAACTTGCGAGCGTCTTGCATCCATTATTGGTACAATTATTGAACCTGGCGCAAAAATATTTAAAGCCATTGCATCAAGCGTCGGCACATTTATTATTGGAATATTAAATGCATGAGCAAAAGCTTTTGCACTAGCTACTCCAATTTTTATTCCAGTAAATGAACCCGGACCTGACGAACATGCTACATAATCAATTTCATTTTGCGCTATGTTTAACATTTTTAATAAATCATTTATCATTGGCAATAAAGTTTGTGAGTGTGTATACCCACAATTTAAATTTATGTCGGCCAATATTTTTTCTTCATTGCCTATAGCTATTGCAGCAGTTTTTCCTGTAGACTCTATCGCAAGTATATTCATCTTTAAAATTCTCCTCAAAAATTATTTTCTTATCATTATATGAAAAACAAATTTTTCTTGCAATATGAAACAAGTATCAATGCTCCCATTTATATTGACATTTTTAAAAAATGTGATATAATTAAAACGCTGATTGTATTTCAATCCGGCAGATATATTTTTTATGCAAGGAGGTGTGTAAATTATGCCGACTATTAATCAATTAGTTCATCATCCTAGAAAACCTCGTTTTTATAAATCTAAATCGCCTGCTCTTCAAAATGGATACAATACGCTTAAAAAAAGACAAACCGATAAATCTAGTCCGCAAAAACGTGGTGTTTGTACTGTTGTTAAAACTGCTACTCCTAAAAAACCTAACTCTGCTATGCGTAAAATTGCCAGGGTCCGTTTGTCAAACGGTATGGAAGTTACAGGATATATTCCTGGCGAAGGACACAATCTTCAGGAACACAGTGTTGTTTTAATACGTGGTGGAAGAGTAAAAGACGTTCCTGGTGTTCGTTACCACATTATTCGTGGTACATTAGATACCGCAGGAGTTGCTAACAGAATGCAGGCTCGTTCTAAATACGGGGCTAAACGTCCTAAAGATAAAAAATAATAATTTTAAAATCCTTGTACAAAAAATACTATCTGTCGGCTCTTTAGATAGATTTGGCAGTGCAAGGCATTATCATATTTTTTATAATATGAGTACCGTTGATTTAATTTCTGTTAAGGAGGGAAGATTATGCCACGTAAAGGTCACGTTGTAAGAAGAGACGTACTGCCTGATCCTGTATATAATAGTAAAATTGTTACTAAGCTTATAAATCAGGTTATGCTTGACGGCAAAAAAGGTATTGCTCAAAATATTGTTTATAAGGCTTTTGAGCAAGTTAGTGAAAAATTAGGTAAGGATGCTTTAACTGCTTTCGATGAAGCTCTCAATAATGTTATGCCTGTCTTGGAAGTTAAAGCACGCCGTATAGGTGGTGCAACTTATCAGGTTCCAGTTGAAATTAGAAGTGACAGACGTCAAACTTTAGCTTTGCGCTGGATTGTTCTCTATGCTCGCAAACGTAGCGAACGTACAATGCAAGAAAGATTAGCTAATGAAATAATTGACGCTGTAAATAATACAGGTGGAGCCGTGAAGAAAAAAGAAGATACACATAAAATGGCTGAGGCTAACAAAGCTTTTGCTCATTACAAATGGTAATAAATAAAAAATGTAAAGAGGTGAGAATTAGTGTCTAACAGAGCATTTCCACTTGAGCGTACTCGTAACATTGGTATTATGGCGCACATAGACGCAGGAAAAACTACGCTTACTGAACGTATTTTGTATTATACCGGCCGTAATTATAAAATTGGAGATACGCACGAAGGTACTGCAACAATGGATTGGATGGAGCAGGAACAGGAACGCGGTATTACAATTACTTCGGCAGCTACGACGGCTCAGTGGAATAATCACAGAATTAATATTATAGATACGCCGGGTCACGTTGATTTTACGGTTGAGGTTGAGCGTTCACTTAGAGTTTTGGATGGCGCAGTTGGTGTATTTTGTGCTAAGGGCGGCGTTGAACCGCAATCTGAAACTGTATGGCGTCAGGCTGATAAATATCATGTTCCGCGTATGGCTTTCATTAATAAAATGGATATAATGGGTGCAGATTTTTATAATGCGGTGAACATGATTAAAACGCGCCTTGGAGCTACTCCAATTCCAGTTCAATTGCCAATTGGTGCAGAGGATGAATTCGTCGGTGTCATAGATTTAATGGAAATGAAAGCTTATATCTATAAAGATGAGCTTGGTAAAGATATTTCGGTTGAAGAAATTCCAGCCGATATGCTTGATAAAGCTAATGAGTATCACACAAATATGGTTGAATTAATTTCCGAGACTGATGAAGAATTGATGGAAAAATATTTGTCGGGTGAGGAGCCTAGCATTGAACAATTAAAAAAATGTTTGAGAAAAGCTTGTATTTCTACAGAGCTTACCCCAGTTTTTTGCGGCTCGGCTTATAAAAACAAAGGGGTTCAAAAATTATTGGATGGTATAGTTGAATATATGCCAGCTCCTATTGATATTCCTGCAATAAAAGGAATATCTGCGCAAACCGGTGAAGAAGTTGTTCGTCATTCTTCAGATGAGGAACCTTTTTCAGCTTTAGCTTTTAAAATTATGAATGACCCATTCGTAGGAAAGCTTGCTTTCTTTAGAGTTTATTCAGGAGTTTTAGAAGCAGGCTCTTATGTTTATAATTCCGTTAAGGGCAAAAAGGAACGTATAGGCCGAATTCTTCAGATGCATGCAAATCATCGTGAAGAAATTTCAAAAGTTTATGCAGGTGATATTGCTGCTGCTGTCGGATTAAAATTCACTACTACTGGAGATACTTTGTGTACGGAAGATGATGAAGTTGTTCTGGAGTCGATGAATTTTCCAGAACCTGTTATTTCCGTAGCGATTGAGCCAAAAACAAAAGATGGCCGTGATAAAATGGCATTGGCATTATCAAAATTGGCTGAGGAAGATCCAACTTTCAAAACTTATACAAATGTTGAAACTGGTCAAACAATAATTTCTGGTATGGGAGAGTTGCATCTTGAAATTATTGTAGACAGGTTGCTTCGTGAATTTAAAGTTGAGGCAAACGTAGGTAAGCCACAAGTTGCTTATAAGGAAACTTTCAGAAAAGCTGTTGACGTTGAAGGCAAATATATTAAACAATCTGGTGGACGCGGACAATACGGACACTGTAAGGTTAAATTTGAGCCAATGGATGCAAATGATTCTGAAAAAACTTATGAATTTGTTAATAATATTGTCGGCGGCGCAATTCCAAAAGAATATATTCCAGCTATCGACAACGGTATCCAGGAAGCTATGCAATGCGGAATTTTGGGCGGATATCCTGTTTTGGGTGTTAAAGCTATTTTGTATGATGGTTCTTATCACGATGTCGATTCATCAGAAATGGCTTTCAAAATTGCAGGTTCAATGGCTTTTAAGGATGCAATGAAAAAAGGTGATCCAGTTCTTCTTGAACCTATCATGAAAGTTGATGTAACTGTTCCAGAAGAATATATGGGCGATGTAATTGGTGATATAAACAGCCGTCGCGGACGTATCGAAGGTATGGAATCGAGAAATGGCGCGCAAGTTGTTCACGGATATGTACCACTTGCAGAAATGTTTGGATATTCTACAGACTTGCGTTCAAAAACTCAAGGCCGCGGTGTATATTCAATGGAAATGGATCATTACGAACCAGTTCCAAAATCTGTGCAAGAAAAAGTTGTATCATCAAAAGCTTAATGTTATAATGATTGTGTTATAAAATTAAAGGGAGGAATTTAAATGTCTAAAGAAAAGTTTGAAAGAACTAAGCCACACGCTAATATTGGAACAATTGGTCACGTTGACCACGGTAAGACTACTCTTACTGCTGCTATTACGAAAGTTTTAGCAGAAAGAGTTGCAGGTAATGTAGCTACAGATTTTGACAATATTGACAAGGCTCCAGAAGAAAAAGAAAGAGGTATTACAATTTCTACTGCGCATGTTGAGTACGAAACTAACAAGCGCCACTATGCACACGTTGATTGTCCAGGACATGCTGACTATGTAAAGAATATGATTACTGGTGCGGCCCAAATGGATGGTGCAATTTTAGTTGTTGCTGCTACTGATGGTCCAATGGCTCAGACTCGTGAACACATTTTGCTTGCACGTCAAGTTGGCGTTCCTAAAATTGTTGTATTTATGAACAAATGTGATATGGTTGATGATGAGGAATTATTGGATTTAGTTGAAATGGAAATTCGTGAACTTTTATCTGAGTACGATTATCCAGGCGACGAAATTCCTATAATTCGTGGTTCTGCTTTCCAAGCATTGCAGGATCCTGCAGGCCCTTGGGGCGACAAAATCATGGAACTTATGGATGCTGTTGATAGTTACATTCCTGATCCAGTTCGTGACGTTGATCATCCTTTCTTGATGCCAATTGAAGATGTTTTTTCAATTACTGGCCGTGGTACTGTTGCTACTGGTAGAATTGAACGCGGTATTATCAAGATTCAGGATGAAGTTGAAATTGTTGGTCTTACAACTGAAAAGCGTAAAGTTGTTGTAACTGGTGTTGAAATGTTCCATAAATTATTGGATCAGGGTGAAGCCGGAGATAATGTAGGATTATTGCTTCGCGGTGTTCAACGTGATGAAATTGAACGCGGTCAAGTTCTTGCTAAACCTGGAACAATTACTCCGCATACTAAATTTATTGCTCAAGTTTACGTTTTAACTCAAGAAGAAGGTGGACGTCACAAACCATTCTTTAATAATTACCGTCCTCAATTCTATTTCAGAACTACCGACGTTACGGGTGTAATTTCATTACCTGAAGGTACAGAAATGTGCATGCCAGGCGATAATGTTGAAATGACAATCGAATTAATTACTCCGATTGCAATGCAAGAAGGATTAAGATTTGCTATTCGTGAAGGTGGAAGAACAGTTGGAGCAGGTTCGGTTGTAAAAATTCTTCAATAATTTTCAAATAGAAAAAAGGATTGCCGTGTGCAGTCCTTTTTTTTTATTGTAAAATTTGATTTAGTAATCCAATTTTATTTGTGAAGAAAATAATTTTAAATGGAGGATTAAATTTTGTTAATAAGGGATTATAAAAAATCGGATAATGAAAGCATTTATGATTTATTTTATAATACCGTTCATTATATTAATGCAAGAGATTATAATAAATTTCAATTGGATGTATGGGCGAAAAAAAATATTGATATTGATAAATGGTGCAAGAAATTTATTAAAAGTTATACGCTAGTAGCCGATGAAGATAGAAAAATTATTGGATTTGCCAATATTTATAAGAATGGATATTTTGATTGCTTATATGTACATAAAGATTATCAAAATATAGGCATTGGTAAACATCTTGTAAATAAAATTGAGAATTATGCAAGCAAAATGAGCACAAGCGAGATAATAACGTATTCCTCAATTACGGCAAAATCTTTTTTTATAAGTCTTGGATATAATATTTTATCTGAAAATATTGTTTGTAAGAATTCCCAAAAATTATTAAACTACAAAATGAGAAAAATATTAATATGAAAATCAGATATATTCTAAGAGCAAGAATAATCTTCTTGCTCTATTTTTTTATCAATTTTTTTGTGCTATTTTCGTTTTCTTAAACCCGAAAAATATTTCACTCTTTAAGCTTTTTGGGCAATGTGAGAGAAATAATTTCATCATTTTTAGATTTGAGTAGATTGGTCAAATTATAAATTTGCTTGTTTTTTTCAGCTAACTGACTATCTTTCATATCCAATTGATTTTTGAGTTTATTAATGATTTCATTTGTTTTTGGCGAGTTCGTCCTGTACGTTTGACTTTGCAGTGTCTCATCACTTTGCAATTGATAAAATTTTTTTTGGATATTTGGCAAAAATTTTATTTGCCACGGATTGCTTTTTTCAACATAGACTTCGCGTGCAAAAAAATTTTCCTCAGACATTTTCTCATCACTTAAATAAATTGCCCTTTGCAAATACGAAAAATTTTCATTATAAACAATTGGACTTTGGAAAGTAAATCCGTTATCTTTTGAAACTGCCGAATATATTTTCTCATTGATTGTCCACAGCGCATACAACTCATTTTTTATAATTAGCAATAAATTATTTTTTATGTTCGGATTCTCGAACAAAATTATTGGCTTTGAAAATGAATTACTTGTTTTTTTGCGATACACAATTTGCTTTGTAAACATATTTTTCACTGTATACAAGGCATGTATGGAATCATTGGTCGATAAAAAAGATGTGTCAGTTATTTTGTAATATGTTGAATGAATGATATGGAAATTGCTTTGGCGCTCTGGAGTTATTTCCCTATATCCCAAAGTTATTTCATCCATTTTAGTCATGTAGAAAACAAGCAAATGATTATCACTTATCCTTTGCACGCAAAAATTCTCTAATTCATACAATTTATCGATTTGCATTGAAGGCTGCCACCTATTATCTTTTAGCTTATTTATTGCCAAATAAAAGTTATTTTTGTCCGCAGGCATATTATATAGCAATGAAAAATTACTTTTATTTATTAGTGGATGTATTTGCAGAGGATAATTAAATTGATTTTGGAAAATCGTTTTGCTCTGCCAATTATTATTTTTATACGTACACAAAAATGCATTACCAAAATTATTTTGGCAAAACAGATTTATCTGACCATTAGTAATATTTATTGTGTAATCTGCGCGCGCATTATTAAATATAATTTGCGGCATTGACCATTGTCCACTAGAAAAATTTTTTTGCATGATACTATTGCCATCGTGGTAGAAACACAAAATTTTATTTTTGTAACGAATTATGTAAACCATAAACTCACATCCTTTATAAAATTTTACTCATGCAATTTAAAAATAATTCGCACTGGACCTGCATATATTTTTTTATATATATAATAAAATCCAAGCTTTTTTGAAAAAAAGCTTGACCAAAAAATTAAAACACAACTGCCTTTTGGCAGTTGTGAGTTAGAGTTCTTTTATTACTTTCTTTCAAGAAGGTAACAAAGAATTGGAGATGAAAAGCAATGCTAAATTATTTGTGGGGCTCAATGATTTTAATCGGGATTATATTTTCTGTTTTCAGTGGAAATTTGTCATGCATTACAAATGCTGCAATTAATTCCTCAAAGGAAGCCGTCACTATTTGCCTTACAATGCTTGGAGTTTTAACGATGTGGACAGGATTAATGAAAATAGCTGAGAAATCCGGACTCATTGACGCATTGTCAGAAAAAATGATGCCGCTATTAAAATTTTTGTTTCCGCACCTGCCTAAACAATCTAAAGCTATGCAATATATTTCTACCAATATTATTGCAAATATGTTGGGGCTTAGTTGGGCAGCAACTCCTGCAGGCCTAAAAGCAATGGATGAATTACAGAAAATAAATCCCGACAAAGAAACTGCAAGTCGCGAAATGTGTATGTTCATGATAATAAATATGTCGTCATTGCAAATCGTTTCTGTAAACATAATTGCGTATCGCTCGCAATATAATTCGCAAAATCCATCAGAGATAATCGGACCAGGATTATTAGCAACACTCGTTTCAACAATTGTCGCTATTGTAATTACAAAAATTCTTGAAAGGTACGATAAATAAATGAGATTAATGATGTTCATTTCAGATTTGATAATGCCGATTGCATTCGTCGGAATTATTTTGTACGGCTACTCAAAAAATATAGACATATACGAAACTTTTATAGAAGGTGCCAAAGATGGAATAATGACAGTCTTTCAGATTTTCCCTACACTTGTTGGATTAATGGTAGCAGTAGGAATATTGCGTGAATCCGGTGCATTGGATTTTTTTTGCAAATACATAGGACCATTTTCAGAAAAAGTCGGCTTTCCAAAAGACGCTATTCCTCTAACATTTATGAGACTTATTTCATCATCTGCTTCAACCGGCTTGTTACTCGATATTTTCAAAAAGTACGGTCCCGATTCATTTATCGGCCGATTAGTTTCAGTAATGATGAGTTGCACCGAAACCGTTTTTTACACAATAAGCATATACTTCATGAGCATTAAAATAAAAAAAATTCGCTATACACTCAAAGGAGCACTGATAGCGAATTTATTTGGAATAATTGCATCATTGTACATAACAAAAATTTTTTTTGGATAAGATTTCAAAAGAAATTCTTCTGTTACTTTCTTGAAAGAAAGTAACCAAAGAACTTTAACTCACAACTGCCATTTGGCAGTTGTGTTTTAAAGTTTTTTTATGAAGCGGCTCTTTTTAATGAGACGCTTATGCTTCTTTTTTTATAAAAAAAGAAGAGAAAAACTATTTTGTTCTTGTAATTATGTACAAAGATTTCACAACCATATTTTTTATAAAAATAGCTTCGTCAAGCTTAAATAAAAATGTTATGAAAATATAAACCACAAAACCAATTAGGCACGTTATTGCAAGTGATAAAAACTTAAATAAAAATATTGAACTTGTTGGCAATAGTCGATATAAATAAAAAACTGTAACTGACATAAATAATGATGCGAGAATAATTTTGACTATCTTCAATAAAAATTTGCGATTTATAAATTTATTTTTATTTGCAATAACCAACATAAATAACGCTATAAAATCAATTGCAACGGAAGATGCAAGAGCAGGCCCGCCTATGTCCAAAAATTTTACAAGAGTGAAACTAAGCAAAAAATTTATCACAAGCGCAATAATTGCAGATACAAGCGGAATCTTGCCATTTTTGGCTGCATAGAAACTGCTGTTTAAAATAGTTTGAATGCCGTAACCCACAATCCCTATTGAATAAAAAAATAAAGCTCTGGCTGTCAAATTTGTTGCAGCTGTATCAAACTTGCCTCTCTCAAACAAAATGCTTACAATATCTGTGCTGAACATCATTAAAATAAATGTCAACGGTATTAAAAAATAAAACATATTGCTTATGGAAATTTTCAATGCCGAATTGAATTCAGTTTGCGAATTATTGGCCTTCAATTTTGAAAGCCGCTGGAACATGAAATTATTTACTGACAAAACAAATGTCCCCGTTACTATAATATAAACCGTATTGGCCATTTTTAATGCATTTGCGCCACCTTCGATATATGAAGCAACGTTTGAATTAACTAAATTATTTATCGGCATAACCCATGAACTGACCAAAACCGGCAGCATTAATTTTAAAATTTCATGTATGCCAGCCGATTTTAAATCTATCGCAAAATGAAATTTGTAATTTTGGCTATGCAAAAATGGAATTTGTATTAGCAATTGCATCAGCCAGCCCAAAGTAAATGCGACGGCAAGCCCATACACACCAAATTTTTTTATCAAAAAAATATAATAAAAAATAATAACGCCGTTAAAAAATATACTCATGGCCGACGTTATATTGAATTTGCCAAATGATTGCAAGACACCCGTCATCGAAAATGCAATCCCGCTAAACATCAAAACAGGCAACACAATTTTGAGCAATCTTGCAGTCAAAAGCTTTGTTTGTAAATCAAGACCTGGCGCAATTATATTTACAATCTGCATAGAAAAAATTGCCGCCAAAAATATTACAATGCCCGCCAAAAATATTATTATACTCAAAAAATTACTGAACAACTTAAAAGCAGAATCTTTGCCTTCGTTTTCAAGATGATTGTTAAAAATGGGAATAAAGCTAGAAGTTATGGACGAGGCAAACATAATATCAAGAAATTGATTTGGCAAATTACTGGCATAAGTAAAGGCAGTACCTTCCATGGAAGTTGTACCGAAATTATAGCCAAACATCATCTCACGCACTAATCCTAAAATTTTTCCGATTACTGAAATAAACATCATTAACGCAATAGTTTTAACGGCATTATCTTTTTTAGTCATAATCTCACTCTCAAATTTTTTCTCTTTTTTTCATTAATTATTGCACAAAAAAAAAACAAATACAATGCGAAAACATTGTATTTGTTTTTAAATATAATTTTAATTTTTAACTTCTATCGGGATAATCATCGCGTCCGCCTTTTTCTTTGTATTGATTTGATGGAGTTGGTACAAGACCATGTTCGGCAGCACGGCGCAAACGTTGTTTGATAAATTCTGGTGTTTCTTTGCCAACTCTAGAGAATACTGGCAAAACTTTTGAACTTTCAACATTATGCATATTAAAATCGCTATCAAGAGTTGCTCTAAAAGCAAAATTTCCATAAGAAACTTGCTTAGTTTCACGAAGTCTAGCATTTTCTCTAATAGATTGTTCCAAAATCTTTTGCAAAGGCATAACACGCCTTGGTGCAAGGCCCATAGCCTGCTCAAAAGATAATTTTTGCGAATCTAACTTTTGCAATCTAATTTGATATTTATCTTTTTGTAATTCGAGCGAATTTTTTTCACGCTCTAATTCTTTTTTCTGACTTTCAAGTTGTTTAAGTTTGGCTTGCTCCATTTGAATTTGAAGATTTAATTGGCGAAGTTTCTCTAATATCTCTTTTTCACGCAATTTCAAGATTTCAACTAATTTTTCATTGCCTGGTTTTCCTTCTAATTCCTTAATTTTATCTCTAACTTTTTTTAGAGACATTTGTAATTCTTTTCTCTTGTTTTCCAACAAAGAAATTTTTCTAGCTAATCTATTAATTTCCAAACTTAATTTTGCAATAGACTTTTTTATATCTAATAATTTAAGTTTAATTGTTTCAATTTTATCTTGAATTTTTTCCTTTGCTCGATTAATTAATTCAATAAACAAATTGGGATTTTTTCTAATCTGGCTTATCAAATTTTCTCTTGATTGTTCTACAGAAGCTACGGGTTGAGTTAAAGCTCTAAACAAATTACTTATTGCTTTGAAAAGGCCCATTTCCCTCACACCTCCTACAACTACATCTATTTTAGGTTACATAATAATCATAACTCAAAAATGATTATTTGTCAAGCAAAAATAATAAAAAAATTATATATTTTTTATTTAATACATAATACAAGAATAATATTTTTATATCGCGATTATATATTTATAAGGAGGAATGAGAATGAAAAATGATGATAATTTAATATTGGAAAGCATAAAAAAAATCAAGCAAGATCTACATGCAGTTGAAAACAAACTAAATTTTGCAACTGATCCGATTTTGATTGACAGTTATATATACGAACTGAAAGCATTACATATGCGGCATAAATTTTATATGAAGCTGTGTAAGAAAAACAAAATAAATTTTATATAGGAGGCACAAATGGATTTAACAACAGAAAATATTTATATGCTTGGCATTTGCTTTTTAGCTATATTATTTTTATTTTTCATTGGTTCATTGAAATTTATTTTCAAAATTTTAATGCGCACAACTTTCTCTCTAACAATTATTTATTTTGTAAATATGTTATTGTGTTTGGCGCCAGATCTAAAAAAATTTTGCATAGGTATAAATTTTATAAGTGCAATCGTCAGCATACTATTAGGTTTTCCAGGAATAATTTCTTTATACATACTGCAAAGTATTCTTTGAATTTAAATAGGCAAAATTGAATTTTTAATTATCTTCCAAAGTTCGTCGCGATTAAAATTTGTTTTGCTTGAAAAAGGCAATATAATTTTGTCTGAACAAAGTTTGTTTTTTATATTTTCAATGTGCAGTTCAATTGCCGATGATTTAATTTTATCTGCCTTTGTGGCAACGATTATTGTATTAAAATTGTGAAAAATGAGCCAATCATACATCATCTTGTCATTTTCACTTGGAACATGGCGAATATCAATCAATAATAAAATCAGGCGCAAATTATTTTTGCCAGACAAATAACTTTCTATCAAACGGCTCCATTTTTGAATTTGGGTTTTGCTAGCGCGCGCATAGCCGTATCCTGGCAAATCTACAAAATATAATTCATTTTCCACATTATAAAAATTTATTGTGCGAGTTTTACCAGGCGAATTACTTGTATGCGCCAAAGATTTTCTATAAATCATAGAATTTATGAGCGAAGACTTTCCAACATTTGACTTGCCTACAAAAGCTATTTGCGGCAAATTATTAGAAGGAAATTGATTTTTATTTCCGGCGCTCATCTCCAACTTAACATTATTAATCATAAAAACTCCTTAAGGTTTAATTTTCATTTCACAAATCAATTTTTCAATGCAATCCTGGCAAATATCAAAAGAGTGATTCAAGCCGTCAAATTTTGAATCATACGACCAAATTTTATCTATGCTCAAATAATCATCAAAATAACCAAATTTATTTTTAGGTATTTCATGGCCACACATATTACAAAAAATTTTTTCAAGCTTGTTTTCAAAAGTCTTCACCTGTTTAAAATTTTTCATATGTCGACACTTCCTTTTAGACAAAAAAATATTTGCTTAAGGCAATCATAAGCAAATTTTTTTATATAATTTTGGACAAAAAAAATAAATAGTACTAATTCCAATATTTTCGATCGAGATTTCTGTATTGAATAGCTTCAGCAATATGCGAAGGCAAAATTTCTTCCTCATTTTCCAAATCTGCAATTGTTCTTGCAACTTTCAAAATCTTGCTGTATGCACGCGCACTCAAATTTAAATTATTAAATGCCGTCTTCAAAATATCTTGGCACTCATTATTTGTTTTGCAATAAATTTCAATTTGCGTTGATGTAAGCTGCGAATTGAATCTCACATTTATATTTTTATATCGTTCATGTTGAATTTTTTGTGCTGCTAAAACACGTGATTTAATTTGCTGCGAAGTTTCCGACTTCCTCGTATTGCTTAAGTCATTATAATTTACTGGCGCAACTTCAACTTGTATATCAATTCTGTCAAGCATTGGTCCAGAAATTTTGTTTAAGTAACGACTAATTTCGTAACTGCTGCAATTACATTTTGTATTTGAACCATAATATCCGCACGGGCATGGATTCATTGCTGCAACAAGCATAAAATTTGCGGGGTAAGTAACAATACCATTAACCCGCGCAATTGTAATGAATTTATTTTCAAGAGGTTGGCGCATAACTTCCAAAACATTTTTGTGAAATTCAGGTAATTCATCCAAAAACAAGACGCCATTATGTGCCAAACTTATTTCGCCAGGACGTGGAATTCTTCCACCGCCAGTTAATGCTGAATAAGAAATAGTATGATGCGGAGAGCGAAACGGTCTTTTTGTAACCAAAACGTCTTTATTAGCAAGAAGCCCCGATACACTATATATTTTAGTAACTTCAATACTTTCTTCAAATGTTAAATTAGGCAAAATTCCCGGCAATCTTTTTGCAATCATAGTTTTGCCAGAACCCGGCGGACCAATCATCAAAATATTGTGATTACCAGCAGCTGCAATTTCTATTGCACGTTTAACATTTTCTTGCCCCTTGACATCTGCAAAATCCAAATCAAAATTTTCATTTGATAATTCAAAAATATTTTTTGCATTAATTTCAACAGGCAAAAGTGGTTTGTCCATTAAATGAGAAATGATTTGCGACAAATTTTTTACAGCTATTACTTGCATTCCATCAACAATTGCTGCTTCATTGGCATTAGGAAATGGCACAATACATTTTTTAATATTATTCTTAAAAGCCGCATAAACCATTGGCAAAATTCCATTTACGCGACGTATTGAACCATCTAATGACAATTCACCAATTATAAAAGTATCAGCAACTTTTTTGGAATCGATTACACCCATACAAACTAAAATTCCGATGGCAATTGGCAAATCGAAAGCCGGACCTTCTTTTTTTATATCGGCAGGAGCTAAATTTACAGTTATTCTTCTTGCTGGCAATATGTAATTTGAATTTTTTATAGCAGTGCGAACTCTTTCTTTTGATTCTTTAACAGCCGAGTCTGGCAGGCCAACAATATCTATACCAGGTAATCCCGCACTTATATCGACTTCAACATTTACAATATAGCCATTAATACCAATAAGAGCGCCACTCAAAATTTTTGTTATCATAATTAGCTCCTTCGCATTATAACAAAAAACCACATTATATGACAATAATTATAATAAAAAAAACCCTCATTTACATAATGAGGGAAATGATTTAGCAAAAAATTAAGCAACAGGAGTAACGTTAGCAGCTTGAAGACCTTTTGCGCCATTAACTACTTCAAATTCAACTTTTTGACCTTCTTCTAAAGTTTTGTAACCTTCTGTTTTGATAGCGGAGAAATGAACAAATACATCATCTTCGCCAGGAACAGAAATGAAACCAAAACCTTTTTCTGCGTTGAACCACTTAACAGTACCTAACTTCATTAAAAAAATCCTCCTAAATATAATACACTAAACATTCAACATACTGCATATTAAGCATATCACTTAAGAATACATTTGTCAAGAAAAATCATTTTACTTAAATAAATTTTTTTGACAGCAGTTTTTCTAAAAAAAATTAATTATTTTTATTTACAAGACAAAAATTTTGTATCTAATGTTTTTATCTACACAATGATTAAAATTTGCATTCATTCGTAAAACTATTTTTTATTTTGATTTGATGCTATAATTTTATAGCAAATCATTGCATAAAAAAAGTGGCAATATTTTTAAAAATGCCCAAAGAAGGTCAACAATGATAAAATTTGAAAACGTAACCTACATTTATAATCCAAATACGGTTTATGAAAAAAAAGCCCTAGACAATATAAATATAAAGATTGACGAAGGTCAAATAATTGGACTAATTGGAAAAAGTGGATCTGGAAAAAGTACACTCGTACAAAATTTATGCACTCTTTTAAAACCGACAAGCGGAAAAATTTTCACTGACAATAAAAAAATTGGGTTTGTGTTTCAGTATCCAGAGCATCAAATTTTTGAAATGAGTGTGAAAAATGAAATTGAATTTGCCATTAAAAATTTAGATGAAACTGAAAAGCACAAAAGAGTTTTGGATGCACTAGTTGCTGTCGGATTAACTAATAATTATTTGAATAAAAATCCGTTTGAATTATCGGGTGGCGAAAAAAGAAAAGTTGCTATTGCTAGTATTCTCGTAATGCAACCAGAAATTTTAATATTAGATGAACCAACAGTTGGTTTGGATTTCAAAACGCAACAAAATATTTTATCTTACATAAAAAAACTTCACGAAACAAAAAAAATAACTATCATAATTATTTCGCACAATATGAATATAATTGCTGAACTTACGCAAAAAACAATTGTAATGGAAAATGGCAAAATAATTTTTTATGGGCAAACTTACAAAGCTTTTAATATTCCTGACATAAAGTTGCCTGATACAAAAAAATTAATAAATTTATTAAATGCTAAAGGTTTTCAAATTCCAGATAGTATAATTAAATTTGATGAAACAGCAAAATTTATCGCCAAAAAACTTAAGGAGAAACAAAATTGAATTTTGGACAATTTTATAATACAAAATCAATTATTCATCAGCTTGATCCGCGCATAAAACTTCTATCTTTAATTATTTTCGGTACACAAATATTTTTTATTGATTCAATACAAAATTACATTGTCATAATTTGCACAATGTTTTTTTTGGTGTATTTATCGCATGTTCCATTTAAATTGTTTTTAAAAAGCACAAAAAGTATTTGTTCTATAATACTTTTCACTTCAATATTAAATATGTTTTTTATTACAAATGGAAATGTGATATTCAAATTTTTTTTCTTACGTATAACAGATTGCTCTTTAATGTTAGCAATAAAAATGTCTTTGAGATTAATAATTTTGGTGTTTTTGACTTCTCTTTTGACATTTACCACATCAACTTTAAGATTAACAGATGCATTAGTAAATATTTTGTCGCCATTTAAAAAAATATTGCCGACAAATGAAATATCTATGATTATTTCAATAACATTAAGATTTATTCCCGTATTGTCAGAAGAATTTAAAATGATAATGAAGGCGCAAACTATGCGCGGTATAGATTTCAAAAGTAAAAATATAAACGAGCGAATAAAAAATTATCTTGCTCTATTAATTCCAATTTTTATTTCAGCTTTCAGACGAGCCGATGATTTAGCATTTGCAATGCAAGCTCGTTGTTATAACCCAAATATAAAAAGAAACAGCTTGAAGAAATTAAAACTTCAAGCTGCAGATTTTTATGCTATTTCATTTTTAATTGCATTTTTCTTTTTGACTTGCTTTCTTGAAAATTTAAAATTTTAACATGTTTAAAATTACCTTTTGACTTTAACAACATTTTTCATTTTATCAGCAGTAATTTTTTTGCCATGAGCATAATTTAAAATATAAATACCGGCAAGTTCAACCTTACTATTTTTTTTTAACTCAATTGTTTTATAAACTTTTTTATCGCATATTAAATTCATAATTTTGTTGCCAATTTTAGCTTGAACCATTGGCAATTTAAAAAACCTATAGAACTTTGGGACATTTTCCACAAAAGCTTTAGGTAAATTTGCGTCTTTGAGGCGCATTTTTTTTTTGTTTAAAACAAAAATATTGGTAACCATTTTAGATTTTTCAATCATATCCTGTTGATCACCATATTTTTTAGCGGCCCATCGATTTAAAAAATACATACTTCCCAAAATTAATGCAGCTATAATTGCAACAAGCAATAATATATCCAAATAAGTCATTTTAATTTTTCCCACCTTTCGTTTTCATTTTACCAGATTTGTTTTTTAGCTGCAATATATGTTAGAATGTGAATAATTATTTTGGAGGAATAGAAAATGTTAAACGATGCGATACAAATTCTCTTGCAGATATTTCTTATACTGAACATATTTTTTACTGTCTTTATAATATTTTTTGAAAGAAAGAATCCGGCATCAACTTGGGCATGGATTATTGTTTTAAATATTTTGCCCTACTTTGGATTCATTATATATTTAATGTTTGGACTGGAAGCTCGCAAACATAAAATTTTTATATTAAAATCCAAGCGCGATTATGATTTATATAATGAATATCTTGCGCTTGTAAAAAACCGTAATTATTTCATCGATCAAGAAAAGGCTATACAAAATTCAAAAAACATATTGCAAATTCCAGAATACGAAAATTTCAGCGATATGGTTTATATGAATTATAAATCGAGTTTGAGCTCTGTTACGTTAAATAATAAATTAACTTTGTTCAATGATGGGCAAGCAAAATTTGATTCTCTTATTAATGATATTGAAAATGCACAAAAGTTTATCCACATTCAATATTATATTTTTAGAGATGATGAACTTGGCCATAAAATATTAAATTTGCTTACAAAAAAAGCAAATGAAGGCTTGGAAGTAAAATTATTGATAGATGGAATGGGCTGCATTAAAAATCACAAGCATTTTTGTGATAAATTAATAAAAGCCGGTGGAAAAGTTGTTTATTTCCTACCGCCTTATTTTTTTCGTGTAAATTTCCGCAATCACAGAAAAATTTGTGTTATCGATGGTACAATTGGATACATTGGTGGCTTTAACATAGGCGATGAATATCTTGGTAAATCAAAGAAGTTTAATTTTTGGCGCGACAGTCACATTAAAATTTATGGTGATGCTACAAAACAACTTGAACTACGTTTCATAATGGATTGGAATTTTTGCCAAATGGACAATATTAAACTTGAGGAAAAATATTTTCCACGCATTCAAATTATTGACTGCACAACAATGCAAATTGTAAGCAGCGGTCCGGATACGCACTGGCCTAGCATACAATATAATTATTTTAAAATGATTAACGAAGCCAATAAATCTATCTATATCCAAACACCATACTTTATTCTGGAAGACAGCGTTCTTGAAGCATTAAAAATTGCTGCACTATCTGGAATAGATGTGAAAATTATTATTCCTGCTAAACCTGACCATCCTTTTGTGTATTGGGCAAACTTATCTTATATTGGCGAACTTTTAGAATCCGGTGCAAAATGTTATAAATACGAAAAGGGGTTTATTCACAGCAAATTAATTTTAATCGATGGAAAAATTTCTTCCGTCGGCACTGCTAATATGGATATAAGAAGTTTTAAATTAAATTTCGAAATAAATTCAATTATATATGATAAAAATGTAACTGCGCAATTTGAAAATGCTTTCGATAACGACTTAGAAAATTGCTCACAAATTATGAAAGAAGATTATATTCATCGCTCTAACTTCGTCAAAATTAAAGAGTCAATCTCAAGATTATTCTCACCGCTCTTATAGGAGGACTTTTATGAATTTTAAACTTGTATCTGAATTTAAACCTACCGGTGATCAGCCTCAGGCTATTGAAAAATTAACGGCAGGTTTTTTGCATGGTCAAAAATTTCAAACTTTAATGGGTGTTACGGGCTCCGGCAAAACTTTTACTATGGCTAATGTAATTGAAAAATTGAACCGCCCAACGCTCGTCATCGCCCACAATAAAACTTTGGCCGCGCAATTATATAGTGAGTTCAAAGAATTTTTCCCGGACAATGCTGTTGAGTATTTCGTTTCCTATTACGATTATTATCAGCCAGAAGTTTATATGCCCGCCACTGATACATACATTGAAAAAGATTCCGCAATAAATGACGAAATTGATAAACTTCGCTATAGTGCAACTGCTTCGCTTTTCGATAGGCGCGATGTAATTGTTGTAGCAAGTGTGTCTTGCATATATGGACTGGGAAATCCGGACGATTATAATAATATGATTCTCGCGCTCAAACCCGGATTAAATATAAAACGTGATGACATTTTAGGAAAACTTATCGAACTTCAATATATACGCAATGACTACGAATTCAAACGCGGAACATTTCGTGTACGCGGTGACGTTATTGAAATTTTCCCGTCGTATTCATCTGAGTCTGCATTGCGAATAGAAATGTTCGGCGACGAAATCGAACGAATATTAGAAATCGAAGCGCTTAGTGGAAAAATTATCGGCAAACGAAATTATACATGCGTTATGCCGGCGTCGCATTACGTTACGTCAAAAGAAAAACTTGAATTAGCAATCAAAAATACAAAAAATGAAATGCATGAACAAGTAAAAAAGTTTCGTAGTGAGGACAAATTGGTTGAGGCAGAAAGAATTGAGCGCCGTACGAATTACGATATAGAAATGATGCGCGAGGTTGGATTTTGTAGCGGCATTGAAAATTATTCGCGCCATATTGAAAATCGTCCCGAAGGCAGCGCTCCTTATACTTTAATGGATTACTTCCCCGATGATTTTTTAATCATTGTCGATGAATCGCATGTTACTATTCCACAAATCAACGCAATGTACAAAGGAGATATGTCGCGCAAAGGCACACTAATTGATTATGGATTTCGATTGCCTTCCGCTAGAGACAATCGTCCATTAAAATTCTCGGAATTCGAAAGCAAAATAAATCAAATGCTTTTTGTATCGGCAACACCTGCAAATTATGAAAAAGAAAATTCATCACAAATAGTCGAGCAAATAATTCGTCCAACAGGTTTACTAGACCCTGAAATTTTTATTCACTCGATAACGGGGCAAATAGATAATTTAATCGAGCAAATAAAAAAAACTGTGGCCCAGCACGAAAAAATTTTAGTAACAACACTTACAAAAAAGATGGCTGAAAATTTAACCGACTATTTAAAACAAAATGACATACGCGTAAAATATCTGCATTCCGATATAGATACGCTCGAGCGTGTCAAAATAATTCATGATTTGCGTACAGATGTTTTTGATGTAATCGTTGGAATAAATTTATTGCGCGAGGGTTTGGATATTCCAGAGGTTTCGCTAATTACAATCCTCGATGCAGACAAGGAAGGATTTTTGCGTTCATCGACTTCGCTCATTCAAACCATAGGTCGTGCTGCGAGAAATGCCAACGGAAAAGTAATCATGTATGCCGACACAATCACAAATGCTATGCAAACAGCGATTGATGAAACACAGCGTCGCCGAAATATTCAGCAAAAATACAATGCGCAGCACAACATAATTCCACAGACAATAAAAAAAGAAGTCCGCAAAATAATCAAAGCCACTCAAGAAGTTGAAGATGAGGCTAAACAAACCAAACCAATTGGATTAATGACAGCAAACCAGATAAAAAAGGAAATTAAAAAATTGACAAATAAAATGGAAAAGGCATCACTCGAATTAGATTTTGAAAGTGCAATAAATTTTCGCGATCAAATTGAAGAATTAAAAAAGCAGCTTTAATTTTAAAAAACCTAAGCTTTTTTGAAAAAAGCTTACATAAGCGTCTCATTTGAAACCGCTTCATAGAAAACTTTATAACAAAAAATCTCAAGCATCGCTTGAGATTTTTTGTTGAAGCTCTTTGTCTTACATTCTTACAAGAAAGTAAAAATTTCGTTTTTTAAAATCTTTACAACAACACCATAACGTTTTCGAAATTAATTTTCTTAACGCGATCTGATATTGTAAATAAATCATATAACCAAAGTATTGCACACAATCCACCTGTTAAAAGCTTTAATATTCCCATTCCTATATCGCCTATCATAAATCTGTCTATGCCTAATGAGCCTAAAATTGCTGAGACAAGAATAATAACTTGAGGCGATTTTAAATCCATTGTTGAAATCAATTCAAATTTCTTATCGTCTATTTGTGACATTTTACTTTTCAAATAAATAAGTTTTTCCGAAGGAAAATACTGACGATTCGAAAGAATATACATTTCAACCTTTTGTATATCAATTTTTGGTTTCACTTCTTTATTTGAATTATTATTTTCTTGCATTTTTATCATCTCCTTTGTCTTTATCATATTACTTTACAGCTGTAATATCAATTTTTTTTATGGAATAGAATTTGTAGAGAGACGAATAATATATACAATAAAAAATAAAATTGCTGTAGCATACATATACATATTAACATATTTATTTTTTGGAATATAAAAATTGTCTTGCGCTAGCATTAAAAATATTGCAGGTAATATAAAAATAAGCATTGGATGTGCACAAAATGATTCTTTGAATTTTAATTGCAATAATAAAATAAATGCACGCGTGAGTCCACACGATGGACAAGGAATTCCTATATATTTTCTCACTGGACACTCAAATTTATTACTAAATATAAAAATGATTAATAAAATGAAATTTGAAGCTCGAACAATTTGTTTGAATAAATTTTTTCTCTGTAGTTTATTTATTTTTTGTCCCTCCTCGCTTTTTTTTACATATGATATTACATATGGTATAATAAAATCAAATGGATTGGGAGGATCTAAAATGCGTAAATTATTTGGAACGGACGGCGTTCGTGGATTAGCAAATACTGAATTGACTTGTGAATTGGCTTATAATTTGGGACGTGCTGGTGCATTTGTTCTGTCCCGTTCGAATCATCATATACCTAAAATTATTGTCGGCAAAGATACAAGAATCTCTGGTTATATGCTTGAATCTGCTTTGGCTGCAGGAATGTGTTCCGTCGGAGCAAAAGTATATTTGGCGGGTGTCGTGCCAACACCAGCAATTGCTTATCTTGTTAGAGAATATAATTGTGATGCGGGCGTAGTTATTTCTGCATCTCACAATCCTTTTCATGATAACGGTATAAAATTTTTTAATGGCGATGGCTATAAATTATCAGACAGTCTTGAGGAACAAATCGAAGATATTATTTTTAACAAGCAAGATATTTTACCGCACCCTACTGGTGAAAATCTTGGCTTTATTACTTACAGACACAATGCTATAAATGATTACATAAAATTTTTAATGTCTACTTTAGACAAAATTGATCTTTCGGGATTAAAAATTGCACTAGATTGTGCAAACGGCGCTACGTTTAAAGCAGCTCCGTATGTATTTAAAAATTTAGGCGCTCAGGTTTTTGTTATCAATGACAAACCAAACGGTAAAAACATTAATTTAAATTGCGGTTCAACTCATCTTAATCAATTGGTCGAATTTGTTCTTGATAATAATATTGATGTTGGATTTGGATTTGACGGCGACGGTGATAGATGCCTTGCTGTTGATAGCAATGGTAATATTGTTCACGGTGATGAAATATTATCTATTTGCGCTCACTACATGAAACAAAATGGTTTGCTAAATCACAATACTATTGTTGCTACCATTATGAGTAATCTTGGATTATTTATTATGGGTGAAAAATATGGCATTAATGTAGAAAAAACTGGTGTTGGGGATCGATACGTATTAGAAAAAATGCTTGAGTGTGGATATAATTTAGGCGGCGAGCAATCTGGGCATATTATATTTTCTGATCACAATACAACTGGCGATGGAATTTTAACAGCATTATATCTTTCAAAAATTATGGCTCAATCAAATAAAAAATTATCATCGCTTAACAATTTAATGAATATAATGCCACAAGTTTTAGTAAATGCAAAAGTCAGCAACAACAAAAAAAATCAATATATGTTCAATACGCAAATAAAATCTGAAATAAAAATGCTTGAACAAAAATTTGCAAACAACGGACGTGTTGTTATACGCCCTTCCGGTACTGAGCCTCTTATTCGAGTAATGCTTGAAGGCTCAAATAAATCAATGTTAACTCAAGAAGCTCTAAGACTTGCAGGAATTATGGAAAAATATTTGAATTAGGAAGTGTGAAAAAAATGTGTGGAATAGTTGGTTATATTGGCTTGAGCGATGCTCAGCCAATTTTATTAAGTGGACTTGAAAAATTAGAATATAGAGGATATGATTCAGCAGGCATTGCTGTGCATAACGGTAAAAAAATAGATATAGTCAAATCAAAAGGAAGGCTTTATGAACTTAAAAAAAAACTTTCATCAAACAATCTCAAAGGAAATTTAGGAATAGGACATACAAGATGGGCAACGCATGGGATTCCTTCCGACGTTAATTCTCATCCGCATACAAGCAATAATTGCAAGATAGCAGTCGTACATAATGGTATCATTGAAAATTATTTAGAGTTAAAAAAAAATTTGAGCCAGAGTATTTTTTCTTCGGATACCGACACAGAAGTTATTGCTCATCTAATTAATAAATACTATGTGCCAGGCAAAATAGAAAATTTAATTGATGCGATATTAAAAGTTTTAACCAAAATAAATGGTTCATATGCTTTAGCTATAATATGTGAAGATTTTCCGGATAAATTAATTGGTGTCAGAAAAGATAATCCATTGGTAATAGGTCTTGGTGAAAATGAAAACTTTATTGCTTCGGACATCACAGCAATTGTTAATTATACACGTGATGTCTATTTTTTGGACGATGAACAAATAGCATTGCTTGACAGTAAAAATGTTACAGTGTTTGATAAAAATAAAAATGTTGTAAAAAAAGATGTGTTCAAAGTAGATTGGAATGTCGAAAGTACACAAAAAGGTGGATATGATTTTTATATGCTCAAAGAAATTTTTGAGCAACCTAAAATTATTAATGATTTTATTTCTCTCAATCTCTCAGACAATAATTTCTTAGATAAAATAAATTTAAGCAATAAACAAATTAAAAAATTTAATCGTATTTATATTGTCGGATGCGGTACGGCTTATCATGCAGGATTAATTGGAGCACGTCTTATGGAACGCTTGCCAAATGTTTTTGTGAGAGCACACATGGCAAGTGAATTTAGATATTCAAATCAAATTATTGACGAAAAAACATTATTGATTGCTATTTCGCAATCTGGTGAAACAGCCGATACTTTAGCTGCACTTCGTATTGCTAAAAAAAATAATGCGCGCGTGTTGTCAATCGTAAATGTTGTCGGCAGTAGCATTGCCAGAGAATCTGATAATGTAATATATATTGCTGCTGGTCCTGAAATTGCCGTTGCCAGTACAAAAGCATTTTCTGCACAACTAATGGCATTTTATGTTCTTGTTTGTAATCTATATCGAAGTTTAGAAATTATAAGCGAGCAGCAATTTTTACAAATGCAAGAAAAATTACGAGAATTACCATCGCTTGTTAATCAAATTTTATCTTGCGAGAACGAAATAAAAGATAAAGCACAAAAATATTTATCATGCAAAAATGTTTTTTATATTGGCCGTAGTTTGGATTATTTTATAGCGCTCGAAGGCTCACTTAAACTCAAGGAAATTGCATACTTGTATTCGCAAGCATATGCAGCAGGTGAATTGAAACACGGACCAATAGCATTAATTGATGATACAATTTTGGTAATCGGTATATTGACGCAAGAAAATATTATCGAAAAAACTTTGAGCAATTTAAAAGAATGTAAATCCCGCAGTGGTAAAATTTTTACTGTTACGAGTCAAATTGATAACAAAGTAAAAAATATTTCGGATGATGTGTTTGTCATTCCAAAAACACATGAAATTTTTGAGCCACTTCTTGCCAATATTGTCCTTCAACTTTTTGCATATTACATAGCCAATGGACTGGGATATGATATAGACAAACCAAGAAATCTTGCTAAATCTGTTACTGTGGAATAAATAATTCCTAAAATTATAAATCACTTACTTTCTTTATGAAAGTAAGTTTTTTTTGCCAAAGTAAAATCGATTTGGCTTGACAGTATCATTTATAAATAATAAAATTAAGAATGGTTAGGAATAGCTAATCTAAATTATTTTTAGTGGGTTTTATATCAAATTCCAAAGAAAATGGAGGTGAATTAATGAATAATTTTTTGGAAATTATCATTTTTGTTCTTGCGTGTGCAGCCTTTTTTATAATCGGCTTTATATACAGAAAAAAAATTAGTGAAAAGAAAATTAAGTCTGCCGAAAAACTTGCCGACGATATCATTAAAAAGGCTGAAAAAAAATTAAAAGATGCCGATTTAGAAGCCGTTAATATTAAAAACAATGCCGAAACTCGTAAAAAAGAAATTTTAATTGACACAAAAGAAGAATGTATAAAATTAAAAGATGCAGCTGAGAAAGAAATTAAAAATCAAAAAAATGATTTATCTCAACACGAAAAGCGTATCTTAAAAAAAGAAGAACAACTCGATAAAAAACAAATAGTTCTTGATGACCGAGAAGATGCACTGAACAAAAAAATGGAAAATATCGAATTAAAAAGTGCCGATTTGGATAAATTGATTGAACAACAACATGTAGAATTACAGAAAATTTCAGGCCTTTCACGTCAGCAAGCTAAAGATATTATCTTAGATAAAGTACGTGATGAAGTTTCTGGTGAAACATCAAGAATTATTAAAGAAATTGAGGCAAAAACTAAATCCGAAGCCGACAAAAAAGTGTATAATATATTAATGAATGCTATGCAGCGCTGTAATGTTGATCATGTGAGCGAAACTACTGTTTCTGTTGTGACATTGCCAAATGAAGACATGAAAGGTAAAGTTATTGGCCGCGAAGGCAGAAATATCAGATTATTTGAATCATTGACAGGAATTGATTTAATTATTGACGATACGCCTGAAGCAATTATTTTATCTGGATTCGACCCAATACGCAGAGAAATTGCGAAAATTGCTCTTGAAAAATTAGTTGTGGATGGAAGAATTCATCCTGCCCGTATTGAAGAAGTTGTAGCAAAAGCTAAAGTCGATATGGAAAACATTATTTTTGAAGAGGGCGAAAACGCAATTTATGAAACTGGCATAAGAAATTTACATCCGGAAATTATAAAATTGCTCGGAAAAATGAAATATAGAACAAGTTACGGACAAAATGCTCTTAAACATTCAATTGAAGTTGCTCACTTATCAGGGCTAATTGCAGGAGAAATTGGTGTAGATATAAATTTAGCTAAGCGTGCTGGATTGCTACACGATATAGGCAAATCTGTTGACCATGAAATAGAAGGTTCGCATATTACAATTGGCTCATCTTTATGCAAAAAATATCATGAATCCGATATTGTCATTAACGCAATAGAATCACATCATGGAGACGTTGAACCCAAAAATATTATTAGCGTAATAGTTCAAATTGCAGACGCAATTTCGGCTGCAAGGCCAGGTGCCCGCAGAGAAACTTTGGAGGCATATATAAAACGTCTTGAAAATCTAGAAAAAATATCCGATTCATTTGATGGAGTTGAAAAATCATTTGCAATACATGCTGGCCGTGAGCTTAGAATTATAGTTATACCAGAAAAAGTTAGCGATAATGCAATGCCACTGTTGGCAAGAAGTATTGCTAAAAAAATTGAAAATGAGTTGGAATACCCAGGTCAAATTAAAGTTAATCTTATACGCGATACACGTGCTGTCGAATATGCAAATTAATTTTTAAACAAATTTATCAAATAATTAACAAGGATTGAATCTTGTATAAAACAAGTTTCAATCCTTTTTTGTTTGCTTTTTTTTAACGCTCTGGCAAATTCGTTTTCCTTATTAAAAATTTTTTTTGGTGTTTGAGTTGAGATTGTTAACATTTTTCTAAATGGGGAATAAAATTTAATCACAAGTGTTTTACTTGATTTTAATTTGCTTTTGTGATATTATTTTTTTGTTGGAGATGATAATTATGAAAATATCAACTCGAAGTCGCTACGGTTTGAAAGCTATTGTCGATATTGCTGCTCAATATCCAATGGCTACTAATATTAAAAATATTGCGCAGCGCCAAAACATTCCCAAAAATTATCTGGATCAAATTCTTGCCATATTAAAAAAGTCTGGTTTTATAAAAAGTATTCGTGGTGCTCATGGTGGTTATATTTTGGATTGTGATCCCGTTAATACAGATATTGGTTCTGTTTTGCGAGCTCTTGAAGGCTCATTATGTCTTGTTAATTGCTTATCAAACGCTCCAAATAATTCTTGCAACAATGCTGATTGCAATAGCTGTTTTACAAAAAACGTTTGGGCCAAAATTTATGAAAATATAAATTCTGCCATTGATTCTATCAGTATTAACGATTTAGTTGAGGACTATAAAAAATTATCGAGAAAGGAGAATTAATATGATTTATTTTGATAATGCTGCAACTACAATGCTTGATCCTAAAGTTTTGGAAACTATGATGCCGTACCTTAAAACTTCATTTGGCAATCCTTCTAGTATTTATAAATTGGCGCAAGAAAGTCATATTGCGCTTGAAAATGCTAGAAGTAAAATTGCAAAAATACTTAATGCTAGGCCGGATGAAATTTATTTTACAAGTGGCGGTACTGAATCTGATAATTGGGCAATAAAATGTATTGCGCAAGCTTACAAGAACAAAGGTAAACATATTATTACAAGTTCGATAGAGCATCATGCCGTTTTACATTCTTGTAAATATCTTGAAAGTCAAGGATTTCGGGTAACTTACCTTCCTGTTGACAAAGATGGATTAATAGATTTGGATGAGCTTGAGAAAAATATTTGCGAAGATACAATTTTAATTTCAATTATATTTGCCAATAATGAAATTGGAACTATTCAACCAATTGAGCAAATTGGCAAGATTGCGCGCAATCACAATATTGTTTTTCATACCGATGCCGTACAAGCTGCTGGCTCTATTCCTATCGATGTAAAAAAGATGAATATTGATTCGCTTTCAATTTCAGCTCATAAATTTTATGGACCAAAAGGTGTTGGCTTACTTTATTTGTGCAAAGGCGTTAAAATCATTCCATTTATGGATGGAGGCGCTCAGGAGCTTCAAAAACGTGCCGGCACAGAAAATGTTGCATCTATCGTAGGAATGGCAAATGCATTGGAAATTGCAAATGAGAACATGGAACAAAATATTGAAAAAATTACTTTGCTTCGTGATAAAATTATTGATAATATATTAAAGACAATTCCGCATTGCAGATTAAACGGCCACAGAACAAAAAGATTGCCAAATAATATTAATATTTCCTTTGAATTTATAGAAGGTGAGTCACTTTTATTATTGCTTGATTCAAAAAATATTTATGCATCAAGTGGATCAGCTTGTACTTCAGGTTCTTTAGACCCATCGCACGTTTTATTGGCAATAGGATTGCCTCATGAAATAGCACATGGTTCACTTAGAATTACATTGAGCAAATACAATACACAAGAAGAAGTAGATATTTTTTTATCGTATCTTCCAGGAATAATCAAAAGATTAAGGGATATGTCCCCACTTTATGAAGAATTTTTGCAAAAACAAACGAGGTGATTTAAATGGATTATAGTCAGAAAGTTATGGATCATTTTATGAATCCTAGAAATGTCGGCTCATTGGAAAATGCAAACGGAATAGGAACTGTTGGCAATGCTAAATGCGGCGACATAATGAAAATTTTTTTGAAAGTCAACGATAACCAAATTATTGAAGATGTTAAATTCAAAACGTTCGGATGCGGTGCAGCAATTGCTACCAGTAGTATGGCTACTGAACTCATAAAAGGCAAAAGTATCTATGACGCATTGAAAATTACAAATAAAGCGGTAATGGAAGCATTAGATGGTTTGCCGCCAGTCAAGGTTCATTGTTCTTGTCTGGCGCAAGAAGCAATACAGGCAGCAATTTTAGATTATGCACAAAAAAATAATATAAAGATTGATACTCCTAAAGCTTCGTCTAAAAGTACTTGTTGCCATAATTAATTTCTGGCAGTTAATTTTTAAAATAAAGCACTTTTATTAGGCATTTATTTTTGTCTAATGAAAGTGCTTTACTTTTATTTGACACAACTTTATAATTAATGTATATTTTATTCAAGGAGATGATTTAATGTTAAATTTTTTATTGCTTGAAGTTGATAACAATCCAATTATAAATGGCTCAACAACGCACAGTACACCCGTGCAAGTTACAAATCAAGTTACTGCAAGCACAAGTATTCCATCGCAAAATTTGCCACAAGCTAACGTGACAACATTTGATTTCATGTCTACAATTTTTGTTTATATAGCTTTATTTTTTGCAGTGTATTGGTTTTTTATCAGGCCACAAAAAAAACGGCAAGAAGAGCTTATGAAATTTCAAGATAGTCTCAAACCTGGAGACGATGTTATAACAGCATCAGGTTTACATGGAAAAATAATTGAAGTTACAGAAAAAACTTTTATAATTGAATTTGGTCTCAACAAAGGAATAAGAATTCCAGTGAGCAAATCTCATGTTATGGCAATGGAAGATGAACAATAAAAATTTGAAAAATAAAAATCAAAATCCAACTTTTTTTTGAAAAAAAATTCACAAAAAAACTTATAAAAAAAATCTCAAGCAGATGCTTGAGATTTTTATTTTTGTTTCTTTTCATGAAGCGGTTTATAATAACACGCTTATGCTTACTTTTTTCTTTTAAAAGAAAAAGTAAAAAGATTGATCTAATCTCAAAAAGTTAGACAAAGTTATATAAAAAAATCTATTAAGCACCGAAAAGGCTTGCAGTCTGTGAATAGCAGAAGGCAAGCCTTTAAGCTTTACCTTGATACGCCGGTTATTGTAGTAGTCAAGATATTCCATTAATTCCTGTTTAAAGTGTTCCATGGATTCAAACTTTTGCAAGTAGAATAGCTCACTTTTCAGCAAGCTAAAAAAGTTTTCTATCACTGCATTGTCCAGGCAGTTGTCTTTGCCGCTCATGCTCTGTCGAATACCTTTCCTATGGAGCATTCGTTGGTATTGCTTGTACTGATATTGCCAACCTTGGTCGGAATGAAGAATGAGATTAGTATCATTTGGAATTGTTTTAAATGCTTTATCTAGCATGCTTATTACCATTCTTAATACAAAACGCTCTGAAATGGTGTGGCTTAACAAGTTGCTGATATGCAGATCAAGAATAGGCGACAGATATAGCTTTTTTTTGAATAAATTGAACTCTGTCGCATCGGTGACTTACTTTTGGTTTGGTTTTTCTGTTTTGAAACCTCGGTTCAGGAAATTTGGAGCAATTTTTCCCACCTCGCCTTTGTAAGGACGGTATTTTTTATCATGACACGACACACAAGACCTAATTTATTCATGAATCTTTGGACAGTCTTATGATTTTTTGTTGTGTAGCTCAGCTGTGATTCGACACTAACCATACCGTCCTTTGTTTCCGTGATAAATCTTTGTGATCTGTGCCTGACTAATTCATACTTGTCTGGCTTATTCATCTGTTTTAAGTGATAGTAAAATGTTGCACGGACTAATTGAGCAATTGAAAAAAGTATTTTCAATGAATGTTTTGCCTTAGTTTTTGAACTACCTGCGTTTTTTGCGCTGGCATAGTTCGTTTTCCAAAACCAAGGCTTGCAAGTTTTTTGGGTAGTCATTTTCTGCTCTTAAACGTTGTACTTGCGCCAAGAGGTCTTCCTCTACTTCTTTTGGAAATTCTCGTGACGACCTGTGCTGGCCCACTCGCGCCGTTCTATTGCCAAACCTTCTATTCCTTGTGTCAGATATATCCTCTCCCACTTCTGGATACTTCCATCTGCTATGCCATACTTTTGTTCTACTTCATGGTACAACATGCTTTTTCCAATACCCGTTTTACCACCATTTCTTTATATTCTGCCGTGTATCTCTTGTTTCGTTTCCCTTTTGACACAATTTATTCTTATTTTTCAGTATATCATACTGTCTAACAAATGAGGTCAGTTCAAACGCTTGAGATTTTTTTATTAAAGTTTTTTATGAAGCGGCTCAAAAGGAGACGCTTATAGCAAGCTTTTTTCAAAAAGCATAGATTGAATAAAAGACTTATCTTTTTTTTATTACTAATTGATTTTTTGATAATTGCAATAATTATTTTAACGAAAATTAAATGATATTTTTTATAATTATTCCAATTGAAATTATAAAAAAATTAAGAATTGTAGATAATGAACTTATCTTAATTTTTTTATTATAGTTTGTTATACTATTGAGTAAGCCGTTAAATGAAAAATTAAATTTGTGCGTTAACAATTTTAATTTACAATAAAAAGGGTGATTTGAAATTATGAAAGAAAAATTGATTTTGTCAGAAGAATGGGATAAAACATTTCCCAAAAGCAATAAAGTAAATCATCGTAAAATTACTTTTAATAATCGTTATGGAATTACTATTGCAGCGGATTTGTATGAACCAAAAAATATTGTGGGCAAACTATCAGCTATTGCAGTATGTGGACCATTCGGAGCTGTAAAAGAGCAATCTTCAGGCTTATATGCACAAACAATGGCACAAAAAGGTTTTTTAACTATTGCGTTTGATCCATCCTTTACTGGTGAAAGTGGTGGAACACCAAGATATGTAGCCTCCCCTGATATCAATACCGAAGATTTTCAGGCAGCAGTTGATTTTTTATCCATTTTGGAAAATGTTGATCCAGAAAAAATTGGTATTATTGGTATTTGTGGATGGGGCGGTATGGCTTTAAATGCAGCAGCAATTGATACTAGAATAAAAGCAACTGTTACTTCAACTATGTATGATATGACACGGGTAAATGCAAAAGGATATTTTGATTCTGAAGACAGTGAAGAAACACGATATCAAAAACGTAAAAAATTAAATGCACAAAGAATTATCGACTATAAAAATGGATATTACGCAAGAGCAGGCGGAGTAGTTGATCCGCTTCCAAATGATGCCCCATTTTTTATAAAAGATTATTATGATTATTACAAAACCAATCGTGGCTACCACAAACGCTCCTTAAATTCAAATGATGGGTGGAATGTTACATCCACTTTATCATTTTTAAATATGCCAATTTTGCAATATAGCAATGAAATTCGTAGTGCAGTTCTATTAATTCACGGCGAAAAAGCCCATTCATGTTATTTTAGTCGTGATGCATTTAAAAATTTAAAAGGTGACAACAAAGAATTATTTATTATTCCAAATGCTGTGCATACAGATTTATATGATAATATGAACATTATTCCATTTGATAAAATGGTTGAGTTTTTCAAAGATAATTTATAGTTTGCAGTTTTAAAATCAAAAGATAAGTTTTTGAAAAAGTAAACTATCTCTTTTGTTAGACAAAAATAATTGTCTAATGAAAGGGATTTATTTTATATATTAAAACATAGTCAGAAATTTGGTATAATAAAGTTATTTAGTATGATTTGGTAAAATTTTTATTAAAAAGGAGAATGAGTAATATGAAAAAGACATTAGTAGCATATTTTAGCGCAAGCGGTGTTACCGCAAAAGTTGCAAAAAATCTTGCAAAGGCAGCAGATGCTGATCTGTATGAAATTCGCCCAAAGACACCATACACTGCAGCAGATTTAAATTGGATTGATAAACAAGCTCGAAGTACTATTGAAATGCATAATAAATCTTTTCGTCCGGAACTGTTGGATCATGATGCCAATATTTCAAAATATGATGTTGTTTATGTTGGTTTTCCAATTTGGTGGTATGTTGCACCGACTATTATTAATACTTTTTTGGAAAGCTATGATTTTTCTGGGAAAACTATTGTGTTATTTGCAACATCAGGCGGCAGTGGATTCGGAAATACAGTAAAAGAATTGGAGAAAAGCTGTGAGGGTGCAAAAATTATTGAAGGCCGTATACTAAAAAGTACTCAATCAGAAAATGATTTGAAAGAATGGATAGAAACACTTGATATTTAATTAGGTATATAGTGATTGATTTATCCAAATCTAAAATTTATTGTAACAAAACTAAAACTCAAGCTTAAAAGCTTGAGTTTTTATATACAGGGTAAATTCATCATTATTTTTTAAAATTAATTCAAATTAATAATTCACATATTCAACTTTTGTATGTTTCCAGTCAGTCCAAGCACCTCTTTCACGTAAATCAAAAGGACTTCCACAAAAATAAGTAAAGTGATATCGTGTTCCAACTGGAACTGCGTAAACTCTTGTTCTTGTATATGGCTGAACAGTTGCATTATACGTTTCTGTTATAGAAGTTGAACTTGAAACTGTTTTTCCAATTTTACCTTTTATAATCTCGGCATTAAGTTCGCCTGATGTTTCTAAACTTGTTGAAAAAGTATTAGTTACAGAGCGTGACCAACCTGCAACAGTTCCCTGTGCATGATTATTTATATCTGTCAGTAAAACCCTGTCTCCTGTAACTTCTTCAGTCCACCACTCTAAAACTGGTGCGTCATTTGACGCAGTTTCATTTTTATTTTCTATTGAAAAATCATCTGTAGGTTCAATAGAAATAGTCTTTTTCCATATCTTCACACCATTTTCATCTACAACTAATTCACCTTTATCAAGGTCAACAATAGAATCAGAAGCAGCTATAATTTCTATAGAACCGTCTTCAGAAATTTTAACAGTTGAACCGGATTCAACAGTTTCTTTCCAGTTTTCAACTTGTTTTTCATCTAATTCATAGCTAATAGATGAATTAATAGTTATACTTCCACCATTAGGTTTGTCCAAACAAGTAATTTTTTCTGCAGCAAAAATATTTTTTCCAGAAATAAAAATAAATCCTGCCACTAAGTAAATTGATAATATATGTTTAGTCTTCATTTTGCCTCCTTTTTTCAATACACACAAAATTATTCTAACAAATAATTCATTCAAAAACCATTTAATTATGCTATAATTAAATCTGTTCCACTTTTAAATTATTTTTTGGAGGGAGATTTAAAATTATGTCTAATATCAAAAAAACAATGGATGGAAATACGGCTGCCGCTTATACTTCTTACGCATTTACGGAAGTTGCAGGAATTTATCCTATTACTCCATCTTCACCTATGGCAGAACATACTGATGAATGGGCTGCACAGGGTAAAAAAAATTTGTTCGGTCAAACAGTGCGCGTTGTTGAAATGCAATCTGAAGCAGGTGCTGCTGGAACTGTTCACGGCTCACTGGCCGCAGGTTCATTAACCACAACTTATACTGCATCTCAAGGTTTACTATTAATGATTCCTAATATGTATAAAATTGCCGGAGAATTATTACCGGGAGTTTTGCACGTAACTGCAAGAACTTTGGCAACACACGCACTTTCAATTTTTGGCGATCATAGTGACGTTATGGCCTGCCGACAAACTGGTTTTGCTATGTTGTGTTCGGCAAATGTTCAAGAAGTTATGGATTTAACAGCTGTAGCACATTTGTCTGCAATTAAAGGCCGCGTTCCATTTTTACACTTTTTTGATGGATTCCGTACTTCGCATGAAATCCAAAAGATTGATTGCTTAGATTATGAAGATTTAAGAAAGTTGGTTGATTGGGACGCAGTAGATAAATTTAAAAAAGATGCTCTTAACCCAAATCATCCAGTAACTCGCGGTACTGCTCAAAATTCAGACGTTTTCTTCCAAGCACGCGAAGCTTGTAATCCATTTTATGATGCATTACCAGCTGTTGTAGAAAATTACATGAATGAGATAAATAAAATTACCGGTCGCGATTATAAATTGTTTAATTACTACGGTGCTCCCGATGCAGACAGAATTATTATTGCAATGGGTTCTAGTTGCGACGCAATTGAAGAAACAATTGATTATTTAAATGCAAATGGTGAGAAAGTTGGACTTGTTAAGGTTCATCTGTATCGTCCGTTTTCTATCGAACATTTTATTAATGCAATCCCACAAAGCGTTAAAAAAATAGCTGTGCTCGATCGCACAAAAGAACCTGGTTCATTGGGCGAACCTTTATACCAAGATGTTGTTACTGCATATTTTGAAAAAGATTCCCATCCATTAATAGTTGCAGGACGCTATGGATTAGCTTCAAAAGATTTTACGCCTGCACAAATTATAGCTATTTATGAGAATTTGAAATCCGACAATCCTAAAAATCATTTTACAGTCGGAATAAAAGATGATGTTACAAATTTATCATTGGAAGTTGGTAATCCAATCGATGTTTCGCCGAAAGAAACTATAAGTTGTAAATTCTGGGGACTTGGTTCAGATGGAACTGTCGGCGCCAACAAGAATTCAATAAAAATTATTGGCGATCACACAGATATGTACGTTCAAGCTTATTTTTCATATGACTCAAAAAAATCCGGCGGTGTTACGCAATCTCATTTGCGTTTTGGAAAAGATCCAATCCGTTCAACTTATTTAGTAAACACTGCAGATTTTGTTGCATGCCACAATCCTTCTTATGTTCACAAATATGATATGGTATCAGACTTGAAAGATGGCGGAACATTTTTATTGAATTGCCAGTGGACAAATGAGGAATTGGAAAATCAATTGCCAGCTCATTTCAAAAATTACATTGCTAACCACAATATTAAATTCTATACGATTGACGGTATAAAAATTGCAAAAGAGATTGGATTGGGCAATCGAATCAATACAGTTTTGCAAGCAGCATTCTTTAAACTTGCTAATATCATTCCAGCTGACCAAGCAGCAGAATATATGAAAACTGCTATCAAAAATACTTATGGCAAAAAAGGTGAAAAGATTGTAAATATGAACTATGCTGCAGTTGATGCAGGATTAGAAAATATAAATGAAATAAATATTCCGGAGCACTGGAAAAATGCAAGCGATAGCGACAATAATGAAACAAGTGATAACGTTCCAGAATTTATTAAAAATGTAGCTAGGCCAATAAATGATTTAAAAGGCGATGAATTACCAGTTAGTGCATTTAAATCTTATGAAAATGGAACACTTCCATGCGGTACTGCAGCTTATGAAAAACGTGGCATTGCTGTAGACGTTCCACAATGGATAAAAGAAAATTGTATTCAGTGTGGGCAATGTTCTTTGGTCTGTCCTCACGCAACTATTAGACCTTTCCTTGTTGATGAAAAAGATAATGCTCCTGCAAATTTTGAAACTAAAAAAGCAATTGGCAAAGGTTTAGAAAATTACGGATTCAGAATACAAGTTGATATTTTGGATTGTACAGGTTGCGGAAATTGCGCAAAGGTTTGTCCTGCAAAAGAAAAAGCTTTAGTTATGAAGCCAATTCAAACTCAAACTGAGCAAATTGAAAATTGGGACTATGCAACAAATAAATTATCACATAAAGAAACTCCAGCTCCTACAAATATTAAAAATAGTCAATTTAAACAACCTTTGTTAGAATTTTCAGGAGCTTGTGCAGGTTGCGGTGAAACTCCTTACGCAAAATTATTGACACAACTCTTCGGCGATCGTATGTATGTTGCAAATGCAACAGGTTGCTCTTCAATTTGGGGTGGAAGTTATCCTGCTTCGCCTTATACTTGCAATTTTGAAGGCAAAGGCCCAGCTTGGTCAAATTCATTGTTTGAAGACAATGCGGAATTTGGATTGGGAATGTATACTTCCGTAAAACAAACTCGCGAAGGATTAAAGGAAAAAGCACAGCAGTTACTAGAACTTGCACAAAAAGATGAAGTCAAATCAGCAATTCAAAATTGGCTTGATAATTTTGATAACGGTGAAGAATCCAAAATTGCCAGTGAAAATCTTGTAAATGCAATTTCAAATTGCTGCAGTGAAAATGCTTGTAGCCCTGAAGCTCAAGCTATTGTCAAAGAAATACTTGATAAAAAAGATTGGCTCACTAAAAAATCTCAATGGATACTTGGTGGAGATGGATGGGCTTATGACATTGGTTTTGGCGGTTTAGATCATGTTCTTGCATCCGGCGAAGATGTAAATATTTTGGTATTTGATACTGAAGTTTATTCAAATACGGGTGGTCAATCCAGTAAATCTACGCCTGCCGGAGCAGTTGCTAAATTTGCAGCATCAGGCAAAAAAACACGCAAAAAAGATTTAGGCATGATTGCTATGAGTTATGGATATGTTTACGTTGCACAGGTTGCAATGGGTGCAAATCAAAATCAGTTAATAAAAGCAATGCTTGAGGCTGAAAAATATCACGGTCCTTCATTAATTATTGCATATGCTCCTTGCATAAATCATGGAATACGTGCGGGAATGAGCTGTACGCAAGAAGAAACTAAAAAAGCTGTTGAGACTGGATATTGGCAATTATATAGATATAATCCATTACTTGCCGAAGAAGGAAAGAATCCATTCATTCTTGATTCAAAAGAACCTACAAAACCTTTCCGCGATTTCATAGACAATGAAGTTCGCTATTCGTCATTAAAAGTTTCGTTCCCAGAGCATGCAGAAGAATTATTCAATAAAGCTGAAAGCGATGCAAAAGCTCGCTACAATACTTACAAAAAATTATCTGAAGAATAAATAATAAAAAAGCAAAAAAATTAAAGCTGCCATCTGGCAGCTTTTTTATGCTCTTTATTATTAGTTTTTTATCAAATATCTGCTACGACTGAGTTAAACCTTTTACAACCTCCTGAATAATGTTAAATGAAAATCCACGCTGATGTAACATATTTTTTAATTTGGTCAAAGATTTTTCATCAAAGACTTTACATTTTAACTGAGCAATTTTTTTTGCACTTTCGATTTCTTTTTCGTTATCTACATATTTTTCAATGGCAGATGAAATAATTTCATCATCAATTTTTTTTTGCTTCAAATCAAATATAATTTTGATTTTGCCATAGTGTCTGAGTGTCAAACAATCATAAATATAATTTTTGGCAAACAATTCGTCATCTGCATAATGATATTCAATAAGCAAATCAATAACTTTTTTAACAATGTCATCGGGATAGTCAATTAATTTATTTTTTATTTGAGCAATAGATTTTGCACTTGAAGATAGATATTTCAAAGCAGTATCGCGTGCTTGATTAAAAACGATATTTTCCATAATAAAATCATATTGCGAATCAGAAATTTCGTCTTTAAGATTAAACTTTTTAAAATCTTTTTCAAGCATTACAAAACTACTTTCGTTACTCAAAAAAATTTTTATTTTGTTTTTATTCATTTTTTCTATTTTAACAATTTGCATTGATTATTCCTCCTAATTTGCCTTGGCTGTAAAATGTTAAATAAAAATTTATTATATCAAAAAAGAAGTTATACGTTTAATCATAAAAATCTCAAGCGTGATGAACTGACCTCAAAAAGTTAGACAAATTTATATAAAAAAATTTATTAAGCCAGCAAAAGGGCTTGCAGTCTGTGAATAGCAGAAAGCAAGCCCTCAAGGCTTTGCCATAATATGTTGGTCATTGTAGTGGTTAAGATATTTTTCTATTACAGCATTGTATGGAGAGTTGTCTTTGCGGATCATGCTTTGTCAAATACCTTTCTTATTGAGCATCCGTCTGTATTGTTTATGCTGGTATTGCCAGCTTTGGTCGAAATAAAGAATGAGGTTAGTATCATCTGAAACTGTTGTAAATGTTTTATTTAGGTATGGATATTAACCATGCTCAATACATGACACTCTGAAATAGTATAGCTTACCAAGTTATTACTATGCAGATCAAAGATAGTTGACACATATAACTTTTCTCCGAACAGACTGAGCTCTGTTACATCGGTAACCCACTTTTGGTTTGGCTTTTCTGTTTTGAAATCTCGGTTCAGAAGATTTGGAGCAATTTTCTCCACCTCACTTTTGTAAGAATGGTATTTTTTCATCAACTCTCTGTGCTGGTTCGCTCACGCCGCTCTATTGCCAAACCTTCTACTCCTTGTGTCAAATACATTCACTTCCAATTCTGGATACTTACATGGTATCTAATACCTGTTTTATCACCATCTCTTTATATTCTGCCGTGTATCTCTTGTTTTATTTACCTTTTGACATAACTTAACACCCCATTTGTTTTTTAGTATACCATACTGTCTAACAAATGAGGTGCTGTTCATATCATCTAAGATTTTTATTTTTGTTTCTTTTTATGAAGCAGCTCAAAATGAGATGCTTATGCTTAATTTTTCTTTTAAAAGAAAAAAATTAATTAAATAAATTATATCCATTTTGTTATATAAAAACAAGTGTTTAATAAAAGATAGAGAAAACAAATTTATAATACAAAATTATAAATTGTAAAACGTTATTTTAATGTGACATCAATTTAAGTATTCTCACACAAAAATATTACATAATAGAAAAGTTTGTTATATAATATTTGCCTGCGAATAAAACAGCAGGTTTTATATAAAATACCAAAACGACTGCTTTGTAGACCAGCTAAAAGCATATCAATAATTTATTTTCTGTGCATTTTCAGCCTCCTATTTTTAATTTATATCAATAGTATTACAAAATTATTTTGGATAAAACAAAAAAACTACCAAAAATGACTTGGTAGTATAAAAATATTAATTAACTATTTATTTTTATGTTTATGCTTATGTTTGTGGTTATGCTTTTTAGATGTTTTTTCCAATGAATTTTTTGATTTTTGTTTAGTTTTTTTCAATGGTCTTTGTACATTATCATCAACTTGATTTGACTCTAGAGAAGATAATGGGTGGCAATGTAAGTGCTGTTGTGATTGCAATGGTTGCTCTTGAGTAAACTTAGACGAAAACATTTGAAAATTTTTATCTGAATTTACTGTTGGTGATTTTCCAACCATTTTCTTCATAATTGGTATCATTTCTTTTGTAAAAAGCATTTTAAGTGCAACAGGAATAATTGTTGCCATATCTTCAGATTTAGCCTTATTGATTTGTACTTGCTCATCAGAATTTAAAGCACCGTAATAAGTTGATCCATGTACATCTATATTAGTTTTGTTTATTGCACTATCTAGTGTAGACATAAAATATCCAAGAGCATTATCTTTACTTTCTTTAGGTAGATTATTAACTTTTTCAAAGAAATTTCCTGCAGCCTTATGAGCACTTCCGTATTTTTCTGTAGGTTTAGGCACTTCACCTGTGAAAATAAGAAATCCATCTTTTGAACGTCTTGCGCCACAAAGTGTACGTATTGCATGAGCCCCAGTTACTGTATTATGTGTTTGCTGTGATATATAAGCTTTTCCTAATGCATTACTTTCATTAATTGCACTAACATAATCATTTTTACAATTTACTCTTATAATACTATTGGCCAATGTTTGTTTTATAAAAATTTCAGGCCGAGAAATAATTCCTGATTCATAAGCAGGTTGTAATTGTTCCTGAAAAAATTTTAAAGTTTCATTAGATAATGATGGAGCATCTTCAAATATGCAATAGTTTTTATTTAATATGTCATTGACCGCACTCACTTTTTGATTAAAATTTTTATTTGGATCATTGTTAAATTCATTTATTTTTTGTGTGATATTGTAAAGATGACATACTAAAGCTTTATGACCGCCTTTTGAATGACCAGTTTCAATTACTGAAGCATCTGGATGTTTTGGAATACCATCATTTTCATCAAATCTTTTACGTATATCTAATGCTTGAATATTTTGCCCTGTGAGGGCATTTGTAGCTATATATTGATTATCTCCCCATTCTCCAGCAAAAGTTCCACGTTCAGCATTTATAATACGATTGTTTGTTTCGTCAAAAAATCTGAATGTATTAACACCGGAGTTAAAATCTCTAACGAATTTTTCATTATCATTTTCATTATCGTTTTCGTTATTGTTATTATTATTGTTTTCATTTTCATTACGACGAAACATACCGCTGGTTGCTTTAAGTTTTATTTCACAGATATATGGATTTTTTAAAACAAATGCCATTACGGCAGATAGATTAGTAATATCGTCAGCAAGCTGTGCTTCTGTTTTGGTAAATAATTCTGGTGTAAGATCAGTTCTTTCATCTTCTAAAGCTGATTTCCTATCTTCAAATTCATTGATTTTTATTTGGATTATTTCATTTACATTTTTGCCAATTAGGTAAGTATCATCAGAGCTAATTGCGTAAGCTAATGTGTTCAAAGTTGTAGAAACTGTTATTCTTTCTAATTCTTCGGGTGAAAACTGAGTTTGATTTTGCATATTAATCAACCTCCTCTTAGCTAATGTCAAAAAAATAAAATATATTGCTCATTTTATCATAAAGAAATAAGTATGTCAAGTTGCATTGGAAATGCTTAAAGAAATAATCAATATTTGCTTGCATAAATGAAGTGACCCCCTTTTATTAGATTTTTATTTTGTCTAACAAAAGGGGTTCACTTAAAATAAAACTTTTTGTTTATTTAGGTTTATTTTCATAAAGTATCTATAATACAAACGATTAGCCTACTTCTTCTTTCCAAAGAAAAAGTAATAGCTTGTTAATAATTATAAACTTCCAATTAATTATTTTCGCCTTTTAATTCTTTGCGATTGCGATACAAAACTTCAATTAAGTTTGAAAAATGATCATCGATACTGCGGGTTTGTTTTTCAAAAGAAAGCATTGCTTCTTTTAACATTGTCTCTGTTTTGGAAAGGATTTCGTCTGCATAACTCATTGCATTTAATCTGACATCACGAGCACTTTGCTTAGCTTCATCAAGTAATTCGTTAGCTTGTTCAATAGCTTTTTTATAAATCTCATGTTCATTAGCTGCTTTTTCGCATTGTCTATGTGCTTCATTTATCATAGAGATTGCTTTATCTTGGGCTTCTTTAATAATTTTATCATGGTCAGAAATAATACGCTGAGCTTGACGAATTTCATTAGGCATATTTAATCTTATTTCACCAATTATATCAAGTAAATTTTCCTTGTCTACAGACACTTTACTAGAAAACGGCAAAGATTTAGCTGATTCAATTGTATCTTCAAGCATATCTAAATAATCAATTAACGATTCCATTTTACACCACCTTTGAGAATTTTTCAAGTACAAGATTTTTAATTTGGCTGGGAATCATGTTTGAGATATCGCCGCCAAA
The DNA here is from genome assembly GCA_947073045.1 of uncultured Clostridia bacterium. Lineage (GTDB taxonomy): Bacteria > Bacillota > Clostridia > Lachnospirales > CAMVHY01 > CAMTJU01. The sequence continues at coordinate 50,306 of CAMTJU010000004.1, forward strand.
TTGCGCAACTTCTTTCACCATACTCGAGCTTAAATACAAATGTTGAACACTTGTGGAAACGAATAAGGTTTCTATATCAGGAGCTAAATTGCGGTTTGCAAGCGCCATTTGAAATTCGTATTCAAAATCTGTAACTGCTCGCAATCCCCTTATTATAATTTTTGCATCATTATTACGAGCAAAATTAACAAGTAAACCATCAAAAGGTTTGACTTCAACATTTGGCATATGAGCAGTTAAAATTTTAAGATGCTCAACTCTTTCATCCATTGTAAAAGTATGTACTTTAGACAAATTAATAAGTGGGGCCACAATTAATTTATTAACTATTTTTGAAGCCCGGCAAATAATATCCAAATGGCCGTTGGTAGTTGGATCAAAGCTACCCGGATATACTGCTGTCGTCATTATCATCTTTCCCTTATATAACTTATCATTATATTATTGTATAGCTTGGTCTTAAAAAAGTCAAACTTGTTCAATTGATTTAACTTTTCAGTCGAACTTGTTTCACAAATAATAAGTGCATTATTGGAAAGAATATTATATTTTGTCATACAAGCCAAAGTTTCATTAACTAAATTTTTATTATACGGTGGATCCATAAAAACTATATCAAACAAAATTTTTTTCTCGCAGAACATTTTTATTGCAAAATTGCAATCATCGCAAATTATTTGTGCATTATTGATTAATTTAGTCAGTTCCAGATTTTTTTGTATTATCTGTATGCATTTTTTATTTTTGTCGACAAAGAATGATTTTTTTGCACCGCGACTTAATGCTTCAATACCGATTGCACCCGAGCCACTATAAAGATCTAAAAAAATACTGTCTTCAATTTTCATCATAAGCGAATTAAAAATAGCTTCTTTAATTCTGGAGATTGTCGGCCGCACTTGTAAACCATTAGGTGATTTCAAATTTGTGCCGTGCGCAATCCCAGATATAACTCTCATAAAAAATCCCCCTCATGAAAAATAAAGATCAAAAAAAAATCGTGCCCACGCACGACATTTTTTATATTCATAATAAATTATAATCAACAAAACGTAATTTTAACGTCATTAGTCATAACATCAACATAAGCAAATGATAATTTTCTGTAAGGAATTTTATTTTGATAAAGTTCCACAGTAAAAATATTTGGGTAAACATTTTTCAAAACACAATTATCAATGGTAGTCTGATGAGCGCCACGTCCGCATTGTAATTTAACTTTATTACCTACAAAACACTGTATATCATTTTTTACACGCAAGACATCACTTTTTCTCAACATCAGCTTCACCCTCTTTCAGATCTTTCACAATGAATTTTAACACAAACTTGAAACTTTGTCAACAATTTTGCGCAAAAAAATTCATTTCTAGAGAAATTATTTGTTTGAGGAGAATTTATTTTTTATATTAACTTATAATTTTTTTAATATGTTTGCTTTTTAAAAGCAATGTTATATTTATTATGTTTAGTATTAAAAAAATGTATGAAAGTTTATTTCAAACAGGGCAATAATTTTTGGTAAAATATTTAAGTATGAATCTTTTAGGAGGTTTAATTTTGAAAACTTTTGTTGGAAATAGCTATGCCGAAAAATTATTTTATTATTCTTTTGCCAATAATGATTGTTTAAATATCGAAGCAGTTTTCTCTGATGAAACAAGTAATTTTATTTGCCCTGTGAATATTGATATTAATGAGCCATTTGAAATTAAAATCCGCAGTGCACGAAATAATATAGACAAAGTTTTTTTGTGCAATGACAATGAAAAATTTCCTATGGCTATAATAAATTCAGATTCTATGTTTGATTTTTATAGTATAAAAATTGATGGCTGCAGAAAAAAATTCGATTACTATTTTGAAATTCAAAAGAATGATCGAATTTATTTTTATAACAAACGTGGTTTATATGATGTTTTAAATCCGAGCTATAACTTTTCCATTATCCCAGGTTTTTTTACTCCAGATTGGATCAAGGGCTCTGTTATGTATCAGATTTATGTTGATAGATTTTTTAATGGCGATGAAAAAAATGACGTTGTAAATAATGAATATATTTATTTGAATAAGGCTGCGAAAAAAATTGAAAAATGGACAATGCCTGTTTTAGAAAATGATGTTTGTAATTTCTATGGCGGGGATTTAAAAGGTGTCATTGATAAAATGAATTACCTTAAAGATTTAGGAATCGAGGTGATTTATTTTAATCCTATATTTGTCTCGCCCAGCAATCACAAATATGATATTCAAGATTATGATTATATCGATCCGCATTATGGAAAAATTGTTAATGATAGCGGAGAGGCTTTGTATTTTGAAAACTTTAATAATAAATTTGCAACAAAGTACATGCAACGCACAACCGATAAAAAAAATCTTGAAGCTTCCAATCAATTATTTATTCAATTAGTAGAGATTGCGCATGCAAATGGTATAAAAATTATTTTGGACGGAGTCTTTAATCATTGTGGCGCATTTAATAAATGGATGGATAAAGAAGGTTTTTATTATCGCATGGGGTATCCACAAGGTGCCTATCGCAGCAAAAATAGTATTTATCACAATTATTTTAGATGGTTTGATGAAAATTGGTCAAATAATGATTGTTATGAAAGTTGGTGGGGATTTGACAATCATCCTAAATTAAATTACGAGGGCTCAAGAGAACTTTTTGATTATATCTTAAATGTCGGCAAAAAATGGGTTAGTCCTCCTTTTAATGCTGATGGCTGGAGAGTTGACGTTGCGGCGGATATTGGCATGAGTCAGGAATTTAATCATAAATTTTGGCGTGAGTTTCGGCTTGCAGTAAAAAATGCAAATCCAAATGCTGTGATTATTGCTGAACATTATGGCAATCCTAAAAAATGGCTCGAGGGTGACCAATGGGATTCAGTTATGAATTATGATGCATTTATGGAACCGATAACTTGGTTTTTAACTGGTATGGAAAAACACAGTGAGGAATTTAAGCCCGACAGATTATGCAATGCTATTTATTTTGAAAATGCAATGCGTTATTCTATGGCGCAGTTTAGTTTTCAGTCCCTTTATTGCGCAATGAATGAATTATCTAATCACGACCATTCACGATTTTTGACAAGAACAAATATGACAGTAGGACGCTTGAATACTATGGGGACAGAAGCTGCACAAAAAAATGTCAATAAAAACGTAATGATGGAGTCAGTTGTGTTTCAAATGACTTGGCCGGGCTGCCCCACTATTTATTATGCAGATGAAGTGGGATTAGCCGGTTGGAGTGACCCTGATAACCGTCGGCCATTTCCGTGGAACAATCAAGATGAAAATTTACTGAGCTTACACAAAACTTTGATACAAATTCATAAAAAAAGTGAGGCATTAAAGTATGGTTCACTTGAGTATTTGCATTTGGATTATGGAATTATTTCATTTGGTCGATGGATTGGTGATGAAAAATATGTTATTGCAATAAATAACAATGATGTTGCAAAAGAAATAGATATACCTGTTTGGAAAATTGATGTAATTGACGACGTTTTAAAAAAAGTAATAGTTACAGCGGCAAATAAATTTTCTTGCAATGAGGAAAATTATAAAGTAAACAATGGGTTTTTAAAAATAAATATGGATTCAAAAAGTGCAGTTGTGCTCAAAAAAATGTGTTGATTAAAAGTAATTAAAGAGCTGGCCAAAAATCATAAAAAAAATAAAACACAGTCATTTTTTATAGTGACTGTGTTTTTTTTATTGTGTTGCGACTAATTTTTTTTATAGCCCTGGCAAAAGCAATCCAAAATGTTTGTATCCATAATGAGTTACGCATCTGCCACGCGCAGTTCGCTGAATGTATCCAAGCTGAATTAAATAAGGTTCGTACACATCTTCAATTGTTTGGGCATCTTCATTTATTGCTGCAGCGAGAGTATCCAAACCTACTGGGCCACCACCGAATTTATTTATCATCGTCTCTAAAATTTTTCGGTCTATCAAATCCAAGCCAACTTTATCTATTTCCAGATGGTCCAAAGAATTTTTTGCAATTGCCTCACTTATTAGACCACAATTTTCAATCTGTGCAAAATCTCGTACGCGCTTTAATAATCTATTTGCAATACGTGGCGTTCCTCGTGAACGTCTTGCAATTTCTTGTGCTGCCTTATTTTCAATATCTATTTCCAAAACTTTTGCCGAGCGCTCAACAATTTTTTCAAGCTCATTTACACTATAAGGTTCGAGATGATTTATTACGCCAAATCTGTCACGCAATGGCGCAGTTAATAAACCAATGCGAGTTGTCGCTCCAATCAATGTAAAATGCGGCAAGTCCAGACGTATACTTTTTGCCCCCGGGCCCTTGCCAATTACAATATCCAAAGTAAAGTCTTCCATTGCTGGATAAAGCATTTCTTCAACAATACGATTGAGTCTGTGGATTTCGTCAATAAATAAAATATCGCCAGTTGATAAATTATTTAAAATTGCAGCCATATCGCCAGTGTTTTCAATAGCGGGACCAGATGTAATTTTTATATTGACGCCCATATAATTTGCAATAATATTAGAGAAAGTAGTTTTCCCAAGTCCCGGCGGTCCATAAAAAAGAACATGGTCTAAAGTTTCATTACGAATCTTAGCCGCATCCATATAAATTTTCATATTATGTTTTAGTTTATCCTGCCCGATGTAATCAGCAAAAGTTTGTGGGCGCAGTTTTGGTTCGAGATAAACATCTTCACTTCTAATTTGTGTTTGAATAATTCTTTTCACAGTGCATCACCTATTTAGCAAAAAATTTCAAAGCTATTTTAATTATTTCCTGCGCAGATAAATTTTCAGTTTCCATCTCCATAACAATTTTAATAACGTCCGAGCGAACATATCCCAAACTACAAAGAGCGTCAATAGCATCTGTGCACTCATTGTTTTCGATATGGGATTGATTTTTCAAAGCCGGCAAACTAATTTTATCTTTGAGTTCCAAAACTAAACGCTGAGCAGTTTTTTTTCCAATACCGGGAATTTTACTAAGTGCGTCCGTATCTTCGCTGGCAATTGCAAATAAAACGTCTTCATCCGACATATTTGACAATATATTCATGGCGGCCTTGGGTCCAATTCCTGACACAGTTATCAATTGGTTGAAGGTTTGCAATTGCGACAATGATAAAAATCCATAAAGGCAAATTGAATCTTCTTTAACCGACATAAATGTATAAAGCTTTAATTTTTCATTGGTGCCCAAACTAATTATTTTATTAATTGTAGAATCCGAAACCTTTATTTCATAGCCGATTCCATTATTATTAATAATAACGGAATTTTTTTCTATACTGTCGATTTCTCCGATTATAAATGAAATCATATTTAAGACCACACTTTCCCAAAATAATATATTTAAATAAATTTCGATTGAATCGTTTTCATTTTTCTATGCAAATTTATTTACTACGTATATTTATTTTATCATGCATAGCATCTAATTTCTCATAAAAAATTTATTTTTTTGTTTAAAATAATTATAATTGTTTTCTTTAAAAAATAACTAAGGAGATTTCTTTGACCCAGAAATAAAAGAACGTATCACAGCAGAATAAAAAGTAAATTATAAAAAAAACCCTTATAATACTGGACTGCACTTCAATTTTTGAGCTCAGTACCAGTATTAGGGTTTTTTTTATAAAAATTAATAAACAAAGTTATTCTCTAAATGTTCGTTACAGAATAATTCAAATGAATATCTAACATCTTTTTTATCAGACAAGCGTAAATGATCGATAACGTTTGATTTTTTGTAGAGAAATAAGCAAGTAGCAAAATTTTCTTTGGTATGAAAAGATTTAATGCCGACTAATTCTGATTTTTTAATGTCAATTCTGTTTCTTCAAATTTGCCTTACTCTATTTATTTGTAAAAGTAGCCCTTTTAATTTAGCATATTGACTTGTTGTTCATCAATCACTGGAAAAATAAAGAGTTCATCACTATCTAAATCTGTGTGGTGCATGTTCACACTTGTCACTTGGCTATTGTTATAAGTTGTATAATAGTAAATGCCTTTATCAACATTGCAGCATGATGAGTAGATTGTATATTCAAATTTATCATCTCCTACATTACATAAGCCTTTTTGTTGTTCAACAGATTTTAAGATGTGGAAGAATTGGCTAACACTATCCTCTTCACCTTGTCCAGGTAGAGTGTTAAGCTTCGTAAAAGTTGCTTTGATAAAGCGTGAATTTGAAGTTAAATCGCCAGGCAAACCAAGTGTTCCCATACCACGTGAATATTCATCAAGTTCAATCTTGTTTGAAAAACGATTTCCAGTTGCAACTGGTGAAACAAATCGGTAGTTATTAAGGCTAAACAATTGGATATCAAAGGTAGGGTTGTTAGTAAGAACACCAACAGGATTGTCGTACACCTTTAATCCATCTTTAACAGATTCAACGACAATGGAGCATTCACGATCAGCAATTAACCAATGAAGAGGAGCAAGTGGCAATTCAGCACTAAAGTCAATATTTACAAGATTAATTTCGTTTAACAAAGTCTTTGTTTCATCAATAGTTGCACATTGTCCCAAAATATATTGAATAAATTCAAAAGGTGAAATATTAAGTTTATCGGGATTTTCGGGGAAAAAGTGAGCATTTCCTTCAAAATTTAATCCTGCCATGGCTAATCCTTTTTCATTAGTAGCGTCAAAATAAAGAGGATAGTTATCTCTAACTGCTGCCATACCGATGATAGCGTAGTGACTTGATATGTCTTTTATTTTACGAAATGGGAAATTAAAATTACGTGGTGTAATTGTAATCTGTTGTCCGTAAGATAACTCTAAATCTAAATTACGACCAAAATAATGATCTTGAGTATGATAAGTAATAGCTGTACACATATTAATCCCTCCTATGAACAATAATTTTACTTTCATTTCAACAGCGCTCAAACCACTTACTCTTAATTTAGTTAAAATAAGCAACAGTGAGCCCAGCCAAAAAAAAGTAAAACAAAATTATTAGTTATAAATATATTATGCATGCATTCTAACATATTTTTAATGTAATTACAATAACTCTTCCTCAAATTATATTTTCCTTAATAAACCATCAAAGTAGACTGGAACAAAAGTTTCAATTCATATCCAAAATTGAACAGTTGGATTGAAATCCAAGAGTTGTTTCTTGCATTTGCTTTTGGAGTTTTTTGATGGTTTATTTGTGCTTTTCTTGCTCTTTGTTAGTCTATCAAGCTATTTTGCTACTTCACTATTATCAGTTTTATTTGAAAAATAGCAATAAGATACCTAATTTCTTTAATACAATGTTATTTATTCTAAATTACTTGTAGCTCACGACGGAGAATAGTTTCATTCATCTTTCTTTGCATGGATTTGTTAATATTGTAAGTATACCATGATAAAATGCCAATTACTATTATGTGTGGCATGTATAATTATCTGTATGAGACCTCGTTCATTTTGAGAAAAACATCCTTGTTTATTTTTTACTAAGGATGTAAAAAAAATACAAAAAAATAAACACAGAGCAATTATTTTGTTTTACAAAAAACTTCACAAAAAAACTCAAGCATAAATGCTTGAGTTTAATGCTTTTATACAATTTATTAATTATGATGAAGAAGATGATGATGAATAAAAATCTTTTAATTTTTTACTGCGACTTGGGTGACGCAATTTTCTTATAGCTTTTGCTTCAATTTGACGAATTCTTTCGCGCGTAACATTAAACGCCAAGCCAACTTCTTCTAATGTGTGCGTTTTATATCCATCTAAACCGTAACGCATTCTTACAACATTTGCTTCCCTGTCATCCAAAGTATCGAGAACTTTTGAAATTTCTATCTTTAACAACTCAATATCTGCTAAAGCAGAAGGCGAAGATGCTTCATCATCAGGTAAGAAATCTGCCAAATGCGTCTCTTCTTCGCCACCGAGCGGTGTCTCTAATGAGACAGGTTCCTGGGATATTTTTAATATATCATTAACTTTATCAACTGACATTTGCATTTCTTGTGCAATTTCTTCAGCGGACGGCTCGTGACCTTTGTCTTGCGAAAGCTGGCGAGAAGTCCTGATTAATTTATTTATTGTTTCTATCATGTGCACAGGAATCCTAATTGTACGTGCTTGATCGGCAATTGAACGAGTAATGGATTGTCTTATCCACCATGTTGCATACGTACTGAACTTAAAGCCTTTTCTGTAATCAAATTTTTCTACGGCTTTAATCAATCCTAAATTTCCTTCTTGAATTAAATCGAGGAGATTCATTCCACGTCCAATATATCTTTTGGCAATACTAACGACAAGGCGAAGATTTGACTCAGTTAATTTTTTTTTGGCTTCCTCATCACCATTTTCAATTAACTTAGCCAAAGCAATTTCTTCTTCTGCACTTATTAAAGTAGTTTTACCAATTTCTTTTAAATACATGCGAATATGATCGTCAACATTTATATTGTCTTCTTTTATGGCAGGTGTCGTTTGAGAATCATCGTCTCCATTAGCATCTGCTTCATCAATAATAGTAATGCCATTGATTTCGAAGTATTCATAAATTTTTTCTATATGCTCGGGCTCGAGTTCAAACTTACTTAAATGATCCATAATTTGTTTGTACTCAAGAGTACATTTATTATTTCTAGCTATTTTAAGTAATTCATTAAGTTTCTCGATTAAAGAAAATTCATCGGATGAAACTTTTTCAGAAATTTCATTTATTTGACTTTGTTGCGTACTCAACACAAATCATTCCTTTCAATATAAATTTATATGAATTGCGTCAATCGCTTTTTTCTCTTCTAGTAAACTTTTCAGTTCTTTGACGTCTTTTGTATTCAATATTTTTTGTTCGACATTGTATTTTTTAATAGTTTTAATAATATCCGAGACAGCCTTTTCGTAATCATCATACATTATATTTTCGTTTAACATTTGTGCGACGAAAGACTGATCATCAGGATTTTCGAAATTATTTATAATCTGGGAAAAATTAATTTGCAATTGCATTTGACATTTAGCATATATAAATTCCAAAATTTTTTCATATAAACCAGACAATTCATTTGGCATCAAATATTTTTTAATCTGCTGGCAAAAATTCAAATTTTTTATAGCAATATTAATAATGTCAGATTGAGCTTTGTCTATTACAGATTTATTTTTAATTATAGGATTATCATTTTTTTTTATATCATGCATTTTTAAATTTTGCTTGTCCATTTCAAATTTAATAGCTTCGGGAGAAATTTGCATTGTTTTAGATATTTCGTTTATATAAACTTCTTTTTGTATTGTATCCTGCAAACCAGAAATTATTTGAGAAACAGATTTAGTAAATTTAATTTTATCGGCAGCATTTTCAAGATTATAATTTTTTTTCTCAAGCATAATTTCAAATTCTATACTATCAACTGCACTATCAAGCAAATTTGAAAATGCAGCACTTCCAAATTTTTTTATGTATTCATCAGGATCTTTAGCATCTGTCACTTGCAAAACCTTTGTCTCCAATCCAACAGAATTTAAAATTGGAATTGAACGCAAAACAGCTTTAACTCCCGCCTGATCACTGTCAAACAATAATATTACACAATCAAAATGATTTTTTATTAATCTTGCATGTTTAATTGATAAAGCTGTGCCAAGTACAGCTGCTACATTTTGAAATCCTGCTTGATACAGACTTATAACATCCATATAACCTTCTGTCAAAATTAATTTTTTTGATTTTGACTTGCATGCCAAATTTATATTATACAGATTTGAACTTTTATTAAAAATGAGAGTTTCTGGTGAATTCAAATATTTAGGTTTCGAATTGTTTAATGTTCTTGCGCCAAATCCAATTACTTTGCCGTAAATATTAAAAATAGGAAACATAAGGCGATTGAAAAATCTATCAAACAATTTTCCGTTTTTTTCATTGATCAAGCCTGAATCAATCATTTCTTTTTTGCTATAATCAAGCTGCGCTAGATATTTATAAAGTTCGTTGCCATTAGATTTAGAATAACCCAAGCCAAATTTTTTTTTGATATCTTCATTAATATTGCGAGATTTCACATAATCAAGTGCAATTTGTGAATTAAGTAAATTATGATAGAAAAACTTAGCAGTATCTACATGAATTTTTAATAATTTATTTTTGTATTGCATTTTTTTATTATCAACAGGATTTTTAAATTCGGGTAAAACATGATTTACACGTTCAGCCAAAAATCTTATTGCTTGTCCAAAATTAAAATTTTCCATTTTCATAATAAAAGTAAAAACATTTCCAGATTCACCACAACCAAAGCAATGATACATTTGACGCTCAGGATTTACACAAAAAGACGGAGATTTTTCATTATGAAAAGGGCACAAGCCAAAATAAGAGTTTCCCTTTTGTTGAAGATTCACATAAGAAGAAATCACATTGACAATTTCATTTGCACTTTGGACTTCTTCAATTACATCATTTGAATAAAGCATGCGAACCTCCATATGTATTAGATTGTCCGTAACGATTCATCAATTTAAAATTATATCATCAGAATATACAAAAAACAAGTTTTTTCGATTGAAGCTTTCTGTATGAAAATTACAATTCATTTTTTAATAATTGTTGCTTTCCTGAAGGAAAAAACAAAGAACTTTTAAATACAAATAAAGATGATACATAAGATTATGTAACAGTTTTTTTGTATAAATATATAAATATTTTATATTTTTTTGAAAGAATCTTATTTTTGATCTAAATTTTGTTATTCTTACAAAAATGGTTTAGTTAAGGTAGAATTATTTTTATAAAGTTCAGTGTTATGTTCCATGGCTTTAAATTTAGTACTAGTAAAAAGTAAATGTATAGATAGTCATAATAACTATTCTGTATTTGGTAATTATATATAGCATGTTACTTATGTAATTTTAAATATTGCCGAAAATGAAACAATAAATATTTTTTTCATTTTTTGATTATTTTTTCTGAATTTGTTTTTATGGTATTAGTCTAAAATTAGGAATAAGTTATTGTTTTTGAAGAACTTGATTGCAATTTTTTGTTTTTTATTTTTTTTATTTATTTATGTTATAGTTTATCGTTAAAATTTAAATTGAAAGTGATTGTTTTTTATGAATGAGGCAGTGCCAAGAATTACTAGAATATCAAGAATGCCTAAAAATGCAAAAAACAAATGAAGATAGAATACTATTAACGCCAAAAATTGTAAAAGGAAAAATTTCAGAAAATATTGATAACAATTCTTTAAATATAATATAGTGATTTTTTTACTTTTTTGATTAAAGTGAGGGAAGGTTTAGCTGGTAAATATGAGCCAAAAGAATATAAATTATGAAAAAAATTAATAAAATTTTTGGTAAAATCGAAAAGTTTGATTCTTTAACTAGTAGTGGAAATTTTGATCAGTATGATACAAAAATTGTAAATAGGGTACAATATTTGATAGACAAATCCGTATTTAAACAACTTAATGAATGGAAAATAGATAGTATAAAAAAAGATGAATTTCATAATGTTCTTACAGCTTATAGATTTTAGTATGAATTAATCCATGAATCAAAACGGTCAAAAACACCTGATAATAGTAGAATAAAACCAGAAAATAAAATAAAAATTGTAACGCAAAAAAATCACGTGCAGAAACACCAACTTCTCCCATAAAGTTACTAGAAGAAAATATGTATGAATAGCAAAATTTAGAAATTATAAGTTTAAAAAGTCAAATTGCTATTTTGACCAAAGAAAATTAAGATTTAAAACAAACAATAGAACAAAATAATATATCAATTAAAAAATTAAAACCAAATCAATAGAATTCAAAATATAATTAAAAATCAATGGTTTTAACTAATGAAAAAGAGCAATTGTCTGAAAAAATAGACGTGTTAAACAATGAATTAAAAGTTAAACAAGAAAGTAATAAGTATTTAGCAAATGAATATAGAAAACTTGAAAGAAGAAAAAGAAGATTGGGACAATGAAAAAAAAAGCTTAAATGAAAAATTGTTAATTAAAAATAGTGAAAATGAAAATTTAACACAAAAAGTTAATGAATTTAGAATCAAAATTATTAGAGCTTAAAAGTCAAAGTAAAAGTTTAAATATTAGCAAAAGCGAATTAGAGAAAAACACGAGTAATTTATCTAATGAAAAAGGTTAATTGACTAAGCAAATAGACACATTAAAAAATGAATTAATCGAGAAAGATAATAGTAATATACTTTTATTACGAGAAGTGGAAAAATTAAAAGGAATTAATGAAAGTTTACTTAATTAAGTTAATAAACATAAAACAACTATTGATGAACTAAACCAACGAAATATAGATAACGAAAAAAAATTTTTGAATTATAAAGGATCTTTTGAAATTGAACAAACTAATCTTGATGAAATTCAACAGCCAATTAATTATGAAACTAAGACAATTGAAATATTTAATATTAATCAATTAGATAATTATAAACTTGCACAAGAAAATAAAAAGAAATTTGAATGAGGAAAATTTCTTTGTGGGGTTGGATTAACAATTTTGGGTGGAGTTTTTGCAGGAGTTGGTTTTACTATTGGAGGTAGTGCTTTAATAAAATGGCGTAATCATATTTCACAAGCAAAAGAAAAATCGGAACAAATTCAAATGAATCAATAATCAAATAAATCAACTATTAATTTCTTAAAGTAAAAAAACTATTAAATAAAAATCTCAAGCGTTTGAACAGCACCCCATTTGTTAGACAGTATGGTATACTAAAAAACAAATGGGGTATTAAATTATGTCAAAAGGTAAACGATACAAGAGATACACGGCAGAATATAAAAAAATGGTGGTAAAACAGATATTAGAAAAAATCATGATATAACTATGAAGCAAAACAAAAGTAAGTTATAGCACATGGAAGTATCCAGAAGTGAGAGAGAATATATCTAACAAAAGGGAAAATAGACGGTTTAGCAAAGACAAGTGTGAGTATAATAGCAAAGACTGCCCATGAGGATTGCCAAAGAAATAGAGGAAAATCTTTTGTCGCAAGTACAGTGCGCTTAAGAGCAGAAAATAAACACCTAAAAAACTTACAAGCCTTGGTTTTGAAACACTTTAAGCAGGAATTAATGGAATATCTTGACTACTACAATAACCGCACGTATTAAGTCAAAGCTTAAGGGCTTGCCTCCTGCTATTCACAGTCTGCAAGCCCTTTTAGTTGTTTAATAGATTTTTTTTATATAACTTTGTCTAACTTTTTGGGGTAAGTTTATCATTCTGAGCTGCTTATACTTTTTTTTCGAAGAAAGAAGAAAAAATTGTTTTGCTTAAGCATTTGTAAGTGGCGTTAATTTCAAAGATTCAAATGTGTTAATTAAATTGAGTTTTCCGTGCCCCCATTGATTATTTGGATAAACAAAGCCTGGTTGCTGCACGCATCCCTGAATTAAAAAACTCCATGCAATTAATGTATTCATCGACGGCTGATTTGAATTTATAATTGCCCACTGTAAAAGCAAAGCACACGCTCCAGTCGTAATTGAAGTAGCTACACTCGTTCCAGACATTAAACCATATCCCCATGGATATAATCCTTGTACATTAACTCCTGGTGCTACAAGATTTGGTGAAATCTTTATAAATTGTTTTGGCCCACGACTTGAGTCTACATATAAATTATTATTGCTTATATTGTATGCACCAACCGTTATTATTCTAGAAGCTGTAGCAGGCGATGTTATTGTATAGCCTGGTGTGGAATTCAAAAAAATAGTGTCTTCGTTTATAAATCCTGTAATGGGAAGATATGCATAATATAATCCGTCTGCTATTACGTCACCATATAAAGTTACAATCCATAAGCCTGGTGTTGGATCCTTCAACCTTATTAATGTCAATTGGTTTGCAGAATTATTCCTGGGAAATTCATATCCAATTGTAACAGTTGTATTCTCTAAAGTTAATTTTGTTGTATTGTATGCATTATTTTTCGGTTGAATTCTTTCAATGTATTCACCTGATGGCGAAGTAAGTGAAATAGAAATTCTGTTCGGTGGAAAATTCCACAATTGCATTACAAAACCTTTCTCACCTTGTGCAACATTTATTTCTATATTTTCTGTATCGCCTGTCTGTAATAATTTCCCTTGGACATGATGCTGCGCACTTGCCTCATTTCCACCAGCTATACAAATTACAACACCCTTTTGGCGTGCGATACTTGTTATATATTCTTCAAAAAGTGATTCGCCAAGATGCGCCCCATCGTTTGTACCTAAACCAATACAAATAGCAATTGGGCGATCAAGTTGCTTAGCCTTCCTGTATAAATAATCAATACCGTTCATGACATCCGATGCTTGATACGCAATTGCATCTTCATTTATTAATAATCTGTCCCTGATATTATTTTTAGCTGGCTTGAGTTTTACAATTAACAAATCTGCATCGGGAGCAGCTCCAATATTTTCGCCTTCATCTCTGCTGGCTGCAAGTGATGCCAAAAAAGTTCCGTGGCCAATTTCATCAGTATGTGGAACAATATCGAATGGATTATCAGAATTTATAGCCTGATTGATTTGTTCATTCGTAAATTCTGTTCCATAGCAAAAACCATCTGGTGGATTATCCTGAATATCTTGATCCCAAATCGAAATTATTTTGCTTGTATTGTCTTCGTAGATAAAATTACTTTTTGTATAATCAATTCCCGTATCGACAAATCCAATTAAAACGCCTGAACCTCGCAAATCTAAGTATGGTTGATTTTGCACAGCACTAATTCCTGCCGCATCCATACTTGCCTTATCCATTAAAGCCAAAAGTGACGGCCATTCTGCAATAATTTTAGGATAAACTGTTTCTAAAAATTCATATGTTTTATCGACGGGAACATTTATTACAATATAAGTATTGTCCAAAACAGCGCAGCTTTTTATGTACGCAGATTTTTTTAGCAAATCCCCAACATAATCATTATATTTAACAATCATCTCAAAATAATCCTCAGACATGACAGCTTCTTCGCCGTTAACAAAATTTTCACTAGCGGCAAAATAATTTATTTGACGGTTATCCAAAAGATATTCAAAAGTTTTCTCCAGGCACAGTGAGCCATATCCCCATTGATTATTCGGGAAAGATAAATTATTTTTGCGACTTGCTCCCAATCTTAAATATGCCTTTAATTTTTGTCCGTAAAGATAAGGAGAATTTTTATTTACAATTCCCCATTCCATCATTAATGCGCTAGAGCCCGTAACGTACGGAGCAGCTAAACTTGTTCCAGAAGATTGGTCGACACTGCCAAAAGAATTTATAACAGAAACAGAAACTGCCGGCGCAACCAAATCAGGTTTTACCAAACCATTTGTGGTATAGCCTCGACCCGAAAAATTTGCAATAGCATTTAAATTTGAATCGTATCCACCAACACTTATAACATTTTCTGCAGTAGAAGGCAAAGTCAAAGTAGTATTTAAGCTCGGATTTAAAAATTTTGTATCAGACGTAGCAACTTCATTTATTGGCAACCATATATTAAATTTTCCATCAACAACTTCTTGACCGTAAATTCTAAGTATCCAAACTCCTTCATCCATTGTATTATTTTGGCTTACAAACTGAAAATAAATTTCCTGATCAAACTCATAAGGAGTTGGCTCGCCGTAAAAAATATAAAGTTTTACATTGTTAATAAAAAATTGTGCCTGGCGAAAATTTATAACGCCTGTAGATTTTCCATTAGGTGCAATAATTTCAAAAGAAAATTTATCTGTGAAAGACTTCCACATTGTCAAAAATAATGAATTAATATTGCCACTGACTGAAAATTCCACATCAATTGTTTGTCCCACAGTAATTTTATTTTCGTAATGGTGGCCAGTAATTCCTTCATTGCCCATTGCTACAACTATTGAATTTATTCCATCCTGCGCAACATCATTTATATATGATTCAAACAAACTTTTTCCATCGTGTGCTCCATTATTTGTACCAAAACTTATGTTTACAGCTAAAGGTTTTTGTAAAATCTTTGCTTTGTCTGTGCAATATTTTATTGCTCTCATTAATTGCGTAGTAAGTGGACGATTGCTGTTTAGTTTCACAATAATTAATTCTGCTTGTGTGGCAACTCCTTTTACATTTTGATTTGTTCTGCCATTTCCTGCAGCTATTGATGCAACCATTGTTCCGTGCCCATTGAAATCAGTACTGACAAATTCCTCATTGTCTGCCAAAATTTTATTTAAATCATCACGTGTGTATTCAGTACCACTTAAAAATCCTGTCGGCGGATTATTATCTAAAGTTTGATCCCAATAATATAAAACGCGTGTTGTACCATCATCATTTAAGAATTCTTTGAGCTTTATATTCACGCCGGTATCCAAAATTGCAACAATTGTTCCTTTTCCAGTCAAACCCATATTGTTTTGTACGGGTGTTATGCATGAAGAAAGTAAATTATTTGTATCGACAATCCCTAAAAGCTTTGCCTGCTCAATGTAAATAACTTCATCGTATGTAGCAAGTGCTTCAATTTTCTCTGCAACATCAAAAACTATAGCATAACTCTCATTTAAAATTTCAATACTGATTTGTAATTGATCCACAATTTTTAAAATATCACCGTTATATTTGACAATAACTTCCCATTTTTTTTGCTCGCTGTCATAGCCGCTATCAATCTGCGTATCAGCAAAATCATCCTGTGGCATATTAATTATTTGTGAAAATGGTGCTGAAAATTTATCGTTTTGCAAATTATTCACTCTCCACAAAAAAAATTAAAACTTACAAGTAATTTTATGCAAAGCAGATATTGATTATTTCTTATAAAACCACATAAAAAATTTTCATAAATTTAGCAAATAGTATATTTAAAAAAGCCCGTTTATATTAAATAAAATTAATTAATTATTTTTATTTTATGATAATTATGTTATAATAAAATTATAAATTTAATATATGAGGTGGTTTTATGCAAAAAAATCAATCTAACGATGAAGAAGTAATGAGAGCAATTAATGCTCTTAATGAAAAAACAGATCCATTTGCTGTTAAAAATCGGCCTATTCTTAAAGAAATAATGCTTAGAAATATGCGTGTCTTGGCTGCGTTTAAAATAATACCGATGCTTGCTAATTCTGATTTATTTGAGCAACTAACAGCAAACGAACGTGTTGCAATAGTAAATAAAGAGAAATTAATTTTAGAGCCTAATTGTGAGAAATTTAATTCTATTACTAATGTCATCTTTGATCTTATAAAAAACATACTTTCAGAAGATAAAGAAATTAATTTAGATATATCTGATAATGATTTAAATAATAACTCCAGCAACTCCAATGAAAATTCAAACAATAACTCAAATAATGAAACTAAATTTTCTGTTGTGGATATGTTAATAGAAAATTTTGAAGAATTTATTGATCAATATTTACTTCAACTTATTTCATATGAAGATATCAATTCTTTATATAATAACGGTAAAAAAAGTTCAAAATTCCCTGCAGAAATGCTGAACTTTATGGAAAAATTTCGCATAGCTGTTTTTTATGATAGGCGTTTGCTTTACGCTGAAAATCCTCCTACTGAAAAATCTCTTTTTTATTGGCAAGCTTTTAACAATGTGATGCCGTTGAATCCGGAAGAAAAAACCACATTAGTTCAAATATTAAATATGAATGAAAAATATTTAAACTCAAATCAAAAAATGCTAAAGTTCCAAATATTGCGTAGCGAAAATTTTAAAAACGCAATAATTACATTATATATACAATCACCGAAAAGCTATAATTTTTCTGATTTTCTTAAATTACCTTCGAATTTATCTGAAAACGCCTTTAATATTGTAATAAAAACTTCTGAAAAACTGACAAAAGAACATAATGAACTAATAGAAAAATCTGGTGAATTAATAAAAAAAATTAATGATCAAGCAAATACAAAAAAAATTACAGATCTAAAAATAAAAATTAAAAATCTAGATAAGTTATTAGAAAAAATTGATGAAATATCAAAAGAATCAAATATTTTTTCAAATCCAAAGTTAATTTCAGAAACCATTGAAATTTTGGACTCAATTAATCTAAAATATCCACTTGCATTTATAGATATTGACGAAATTTTAGATTTAAGTGAATTTGCATTTTTAAAATGGACCACTCTTATAAAATCAATTAATGACTCCATGAATGAACCTCGTAATAAAAGGTTTTTTAGAGATTTTTCGAATTTCATCAAAGTTCTTCAAAGTGAAATAAAAGAGTTTATTGAATTTCAATCACAAGAAGAAAAAAAAGAAGAAATAAAGACACCTGTTGAGTTTCTATCACAATTTAAACTTCAATCAAAATTACCAAAAGAAGAAGAAATTAAAAATGCAGTTGAAATTTTTTTTGAAAATACATTAACTCAGATAAGAAATAAGTGCAACATTCCATTTGAAAAATTACGTTTTGAGCATCAAGTTAAAGAAATTATAGAAGCAGCAGAGAGAAATGGCAAAGATATAACAAAACAATCTTTAACTTCATTTTTGCAATCTCTAATTTCAATTGATGAAAAATCAAATTCACATTTTAGCATAAACCATGTTGAATTGTACAATGCAATTGAATTAGCAATTCTGTCAGTAGAAAATAATTTTAAAATTGTGCACAATGTTTTAAATGTCAAAAATTTATTAACAAACGATGAAAAAGCAAGTTTATTTAATCATTTATCTTTAAAAGGGAAGATTTGTCAAATAACAAAAGGAAAATGTCCTGATTTTTTAAATTTTAAAAAGATAAATGGACATATTATTTATCCGATAAAAAGGGAAATTAAAAAAGATAGTAAAACTCATTCAAAAAAATACGATGTATTTTTTGATCCATTATGTAACGGAGAATTTAATGATTATTTCAGTGATAAAAATATTTCATTTTTAATGCAAGCAATATTTGAAAAATTATCCTATTATACAACAGAAGATAAAAAAGAAATAATAATTGAAATTTCAATCAGTAAAAATTTATCCGAAAACTTCAAACAACAAATAATTAATCAATATTGCAAATTAACAGAAACATCGGAAATTAATTTTAAAAATGAATTAGATAAAATTAAAAAATTAGAATCCTGTACATCAGAAGAACAAAAAAAAATAATACCTGAACTTGTGGTTAGCAAAAATCTCACTAAATATAACAAAGAAAAAATAATTCAACCGTATTTTGAATCATTAAAAATCAATTTTGAAAAAGAATTGCATTGGATTGAAAATTTAAGAATAGAATTCTTTCGCTCAGAAGAGAAAATTTTAATAATGTATAAGATTTTAGAAAGTCCAAATTTAAATGAAATCGCTAAAGGAATAATAATTCAGGAATTTTTAGAATCAGAAAAAGATATATTTACACAAATATTATTTCCAAGTGAAAAACTATTATTATTAGACAATTTAAATAAATTTATAGATACAATTTCAGCTTATATTCCTTCAATTAATGATTTAAGCTTATCATCTAATTTAGATGATAAAATTAAAGTAATGTACAATATTTTAAATGAGCAATATTTACGGAAATCCTTTAAAAGAAAAATGGTTACTGAAATTTACAAATTATCAGGCGATGAATTTACACAAAAATTAGAGCCAAATAAATTTATAGAAATAGTAGTTTTAGGTTATTTGCCTTTAAATGAAGATATATTTACAATGTTTTTATGTACAATTTATATGTTATATAAAGATAATTCAAATCAACTTGATGACTTTTTAACAAGTATAAGAAATAATCCTTCTAAAGATAACTTTTTTAATGCAGTATTTTCTAATATAAACATAAAATCATTAATTGACGCATGTAATGATATTTCAAACATAAAAAATTTAGAAGATAAGAAACTTTCACTTATAGAAAATTATATATATAATATAGCTAAGGTAAGTTTTGATTCTACAAAAATTCAAATTCAAGATAGACAAAACGAAGCACCAGAATTATAAAATATTATACAATAATAAATACAAAAAATAGTCCAAATTTATATTTGGGCTTTTTTTATAATCACTTTTAGCAAATAAAAAAATAAAGATAAAAGATTTAAACTCGCACATCTTTGTAAAACAGACTCACTAAAATTTGAGATACAGTGTTATTAATCTTACACAAATACACAAAAATAAACCCGAATCATAAAATTAATTCAATGATTCGGGTTTAACTTACTTAAATTATTTTCTTTTGTTTGATTTTTACATCATTCCCATTGTGTTTGGAGCAGGCGGTACGGGATTTTCTTCTTTGTTGTCAGTAACAATAGATTCAGTAGTAAGAAGAGTTGCAGCCACACTTGTTGCATTTTGTAATGCGCTACGTGTAACTTTGGTTGGGTCAATTATTCCTGCATCAACCATGTTTACAAATTCTTCAGTTGCTGCATTGAATCCCATACCTTTTCCTAATTCTTTAACTTTGTTTACAATTACGGCTCCTTCCAATCCTGCATTATCAGCAATTTGGCGAAGCGGTGATTCTAATGCTTTTAAAACAATAGAGGCCCCAGTTTTCTCATCACCTGTTAAACTATCCATAAGTTCTTTTACGCTACCCATTGCATAAATGTAAGCGGAACCACCGCCACAAATTATACCTTCTTCAACTGCGGCACGAGTTGCAGCAAGTGCATCTTCCATGCGTAATTTTTTCTCTTTTAATTCAGTTTCAGTAGCAGCTCCAACTTTTATTACAGCTACGCCACCTGATAATTTTGCAAGACGTTCTTGTAATTTTTCTTTATCAAAATCAGAAGTTGTCTCATCGATTTGTAATTTGATTTGGCTAATGCGCGCACTTATTTCATTCTTATCGCCACTTCCGTCTACAATTATAGTATTTTCCTTATCTACTTTAACAGTTTTTGCGCGGCCGAGCATTTCTAATTTCGTATCTTTTAATTCTAAACCAAGTTCTTCAGAAATTAATTGGCCACCAGTTAAAATAGCAATGTCTTCAAGCATTGCCTTTCTTCTGTCGCCAAAACCTGGTGCTTTTACAGCTACGCAATTAAATGTACCACGCAATTTATTTACAACTAAAGTTGTGAGTGCTTCGCTTTCAACATCTTCTGCTATAATAAATAATTTTGCGCCTGATTGAACAATTTGCTCAAGTAATGGCAAAATATCTTGGATATTTGAAATTTTCTTATCAGTAATTAAGATGTAAGGATTATCAAGTTGTGCAACCATTTTATCCACATCTGTTGCCATGTATGAAGAAAGGTAGCCACGATCGAATTGCATTCCTTCTACTAAATCCAATACAGTTTCAATTGTTTTAGATTCTTCAACAGTTATAACTCCATTGCTTGAAACTTTCTCCATTGCATCGGCAATAATTGTACCAACTTCTTCATCGCCTGCAGAAATAGCAGCAATTTTTGCGATATGATTCTTACCGTCAACATTTTGACTCAACTGACGAATTGAACCAACAGCTTTCTCACAAGCTTTAAACATACCTTTGCGAACTACCATAGGATTTGCTCCGGCAGCGACATTTTTCAATCCTTCTCTTATCATAGCTTGAGCTAAAACAGTAGCAGTAGTAGTGCCGTCGCCAGCAACATCATTAGTTTTAGTAGAAACTTCTTTTACGAGCTGAGCACCCATATTTTCAAATGGATCATCCAACTCAATTTCTTTAGCAATTGTAACCCCATCATTAGTAATAAGAGGCGTTCCATATTTTTTATCTAGAACTACATTGCGACCCTTAGGTCCCAAAGTTATTCTAACAGTATTAGCTAATTGATTAACGCCAGCTTCAAGAGCATTTCTTGCTTCAATTCCATACTTAATTTGTTTAGACATTACAAAACCTCCATAATAAATTATTTTTCAACAACAGCTAAAATATCACTTTGTTTAACAATAACATATTCTTGATCGTCATACTTAACTTCTGTACCTGCATATTTGGAGTAAATAACAAGATCACCTTGCTTTACTTCCATTTTTATTTCTTTACCGTCAATAACTCCACCAGGTCCAACTGCAATAACTTGAGCTTCCTGTGGTTTTTCTTTAGCCTGATTAGGTAAAACAATACCTGATTTTGTTTTTTCCTCAGCCTTAAGAAGTTTTAAAACAACTCTATCACCTAAAGGTTTTAAACTAATCAATTTAATTCCCCCTTTTTGTTATCACTCTCAATGAATGAGTGCTAAATAATTATATTAAAGAGAGGCAAATTTAACAACTCTGTTTTTGAATAGTTTTATAGTTGAAATCTGCCAAATACAAACTTTAACTGATTTTTTCTCAATCAAACACACTTTTATCGTGTGAAACTATTTTTTTCATAATGAATATGATAAATAAAAACGATGAGGTGAATAATGTGAGATATCCCATAAATTTTCAAAGACCTAATTTTAATATTAATCAACCTTTTAACATTCAACCCAATTTTAATACTAAGCCCAATTTCAGCATTCAAGCCAATTCAAAAAATTTGCCTGATGGCATACATTTTGAACCATTTAATCCGAAAGATTTAGAAAAAATAAAATCGTCCATGCAAAATAAAATCGATACATCAAAGATTGAAAAATTAATTCAAAATGAACACAATGGCACAATTTTTTATGAACATCTTGGCACACTTACAAATAATGAAAATGCAATAAACATCATCAAAAAAATAAAATCAAATTGCATGCACAGTAAAAATATTTTAAATGAGATTTATGAATCTCACTCGCAAAATAAATTTGAGATAAAAAATGTTCAAATAAATAAGCCGACAGATTTCAAACATGCAATAAATTTTGCAATAAGTCAAGAAAATGAATCAGCAAATGATTTTTTAATATTTCTTGATGAAGCAAGTTATATAAGTAAAAAAATAAATTTTATTTTCAATCAAAAACTATTGAATATAAATTATTTGTATTATATTTTTATTTTTGGTTAACAAGAATAAATTAGGCGACAATTTTTACCCTTGACAAATGTTTTTTTTGATGATACAATAAAAAAGTAAAGTGGATAATCCTCGATAGCTCAGCGGTAGAGCATTCGGCTGTTAACCGAAGGGTCGCTGGTTCGAATCCTGCTCGGGGAGCTTTTTTTTGGCTCGTTGGTCAAGTGGTTAAGACACGGCCCTTTCACGGCCGTAACAGGAGTTCAAATCTCCTACGAGTCATTTTCTTGGCGCCATAGCCAAGTGGTAAGGCAGAGGTCTGCAAAACCTCTATGCATCGGTTCAAATCCGATTGGCGCCTAACTTAAAAAGTTGTATTTAGTGATTAATATATTTAAAACATGAGTGAATTAAAAAATAAGTAAAAAGTTTATAAAAAAATCTCAATTAAAAATTGGGATTTTTTTGTGCGCAAAAATTTATTTAAAATTTTCGCAATTGCCATCATTAAAAATTACTAGCAATGATTTTTATAGCGTAAATTTGTACGAAAAATATAAAAATAAACCCAAAGACTATAATTTCTTTGGGTTTATTTTTATGTTAAATAATTTATTTTTTATTTTTCCTAATAAATTTTTTGAATAAATCAACTGACGTATTTAAGATTAACTCTTCTGGCATGTCTTCTAATAATTCTTTTGCTAAATCAAAATTGGCTACATTTAAATGAAAATGAGCGTCACTTCCAACAATCACTGGCCAAGATATTTTTTTGCATTCGTTAATTATTTTTTTTATTATCTCTATACCACCAAATCTTGTACTATTTGGATTCAGTGATGAATTATTTATTTCGAGAATAGTTCCAGTTTCTTTAGCAAATGCAACAACTTTCGGTATATCAAATAAAATTCTTGGATCACCCGGATGCCCTATAACATCTACATACGGATTACTCATAACTTTCATTATAGTTTCTGTGTTATCGGTGAGTGGCTCAAGGCATGGCGGATGAAAACTTGCAATTACTATATCTAAATCTTTAATTATTGACTCGGGCAAATCTAAATTACCATCATAATCAATAATATTAAGCTCACTACCATACCAAACTTCTAAATCATTAAATTTATGAGGTAAAATTTTTAAATTGCCAAAATAAAATTCACCGCAGCTTCCAGGCATTTTAGGAGCATGGTCAGTAATTGCAATAAGACTCAGATTTTTTTTCTGAGCTTCTTTTATATATTCAGAAATTGTACTATATGCGTGCCCACTAGAAATCGTATGACAATGTGTGTCTAACAAAAATTTCATTTACATTCCCCCATTTTTTTAATTATATCACTTTAGTATTACAAATATCTATTATAAATATCTTAAGGTATTATTTCAAAAAATTTATGTTTCAAAATCAAGATCGAAGTTTTTTTAAAAAAAGTTCACGTAAGCCTCTCCTTTGGAGAAACTTCATGAAAAAACTTTAATAAAAAAATCTCAAGCATTTGCTTGAGATTTTTTATTTGGTTTCTTTTGTTTACTTTTCTTTTTCTAAAGAAAAGTAAGAAAGTTTTAGTTCTCACCATTCACAGCATTCATAATATATTTGTATGCCCAATGACTTTGCAAAACATCTTTAAAACTTACTCTTTGTGA
>CAMTJU010000005.1 GCA_947073045.1 uncultured Clostridia bacterium
CCTTGCTTATGAATGATTCCCCATCTTTGTAATAATCATAATCTTTAAATTCACGATTATTATATACTTCACTTGATGGTTTGTCATTTAACCACGACCACAGCACACTTCCTTTTTTATCGCTACTATCCTTGCTCGTTGACCAACATACTCCATTTATTGCTGCATCATCCGAGCCATCTGGATGATACAAACCATGATCCAATAGTTTATCAGACATCAACAAGATTCCGTTGCCACCTACTGGTGCGTTTTGGCGTCCACCGTATCCTGTGTCTGTCTGACTTGGTGCATATCCTCCGACGTTGAATCTAAATCCGTTGTTTGTTTCCAATTCAGTTTGATTTATCTGCCCATTTCCAATATATTGCGCATTGTTGTTATCTAATACGCGCCATTTGATGGGATCTTTTGTACTTCCTGTTACATCATCTTGCGGATAATTTCCGTAGTATATATAATTTCCTACCCATAGTTCTCCAACAGATTGATCATCAATTATCGTAGATTCCTTTCCTGTTCCATCCTCTGGATTCGAAATTTGTAAAATGTTGTTTTTTACGTAAATTGGATCTTCAGCACGTGCTACATGTTCCTGTGGACAAATACCCCCCCGAAATGACTAGCAGCATTGACATTGCTAAACTTAATGACTTTCGAAACATTTTGTTACTAATATTATTACTCATAAACATTCCTCCTATTTAAATGAAATATATTTTTTAGTCAAATATCGTCAATATCCGACTAATAACTTTATTGACATTAATTATATTTAAATATAATAGATTTGTCAAGTAAAATTTTTTTTATTTAAAATCAAAAACAAAATCAGTATTTATTTATGTGCAATTGATATAAAATTTATACGAAAGTTGTTTTTTAAAAAAAATAACAAATATTAGATAATGTTCATTTAACAAGAAGATCTTGACACACATTATTTTTATGGTTATAATTATTTTGTATCAAATTTGCCGCTGTGATGGAATTGGTAGACGTAGTGGACTCAAAATCCACCGGCAGCAATGCCGTGCCGGTTCGAATCCGGCCAGCGGCATGTTAGTATTTTTGAATTTCAATTATATTTGTGTATAAAAATTAATTGAAGCAATTATTATTGGCAATAATTTTATAAAAAACACCTCTTGGTATCAAGAGGTGTTTTTTTGTGTATTATAGATAATTAACAATTTATTTTCCATCAGAAAAAAAATATTACAGTTTTTTGTTACAAGCAGCAAAAAAACAAGCAAAATTTGATTTTTAAGATAAATTCTTTTATAAAAAAAATTTATTTATTAAAAATCACTATTTGAGTTAGTTTAGAATATTTTATTTGAAATTATGCTACTTATGCAATCCAGTTTAATTTTGGCAAAAAAACAAATAATTTACGATCCAAATTTATAGTTTTAATTATAAACAAATTTATAATATGATATTACTATAATAAAAAAATCTGCCAAACAGAAAGTTTGACAGAAATTTTTGTTTACTTAATTAAATATTTATTATGTTACTATCTATCTTCTTCTTCACTAAAATCTGAAAAATCATTTTCATTATTGTTTATTGCTTTTTTAGATTTAGGATTTGTTTCTTTTTGTTTTTCTGCTGTTGTTTTTGCCTGTTTCATCTGTGGTTTTAATGATGTCTTTTCAGAATCTGATTCGGAATTTTTGGGTTCAACTGAAGTAATACTTTGGTTGTTATCATTATCAAAATTTCTAGTGTTTACATTTTTATTATGTACATTAGCATTATGTGATTTTTGTTGAATTTCTTCAAGAGACCAACTAAAAAATTTATTGAGAGATTTCGTAACTTGCGGATTATTTTTTTCTATCACATTTATTATTATAAAAAGATTTGTCCTTAAATCCGGATAATTTTCATATAAATTATTAAGATTTGTTGGTTTCCTAAAAAAAGATTTTTCTTTACAGTTTAATTTTGTGATTAATTTTTTTAACATTTCCAAGTCAACATTATTATGATTATAGCCAACATGTGCAAAAACAGTATATAAAATTTTACATTGAATTTCAGAGCCTTTGGAAATTTGAGACCAAAATATTTCATTTTCAAATACAGGTTCAGATGTTAGATATAAATATATTTCGTTTGAAATTATAGTCAAATTATCAGCTTTTAATAATCCCAATAAATAAAAGAAAGTGGTTTCATTTTCGCATAAAAAAGAGAAAATATTTGTACGGTTATTTTCTTTTAATAAGTTGTATACAGTATTAAAATTTTCATTTGTTATTACAGATTGTATTAATTGTCTCGGTATAAATATTTCTGCAAATAAATAGAAAATTGTATTTGGAGGGAAAAATTTTAATGCAAAATCACTAAAATTTGACTTTAAGATTGAGTCATTATCACAATTTTTCAGAAAATTAATCATAGAATATGGTGAAATTTTTTTATTTTCTTCTTTATTGTTGCAGTATTTAAATATGAAATTAATTATTAAATTACTGTCAGGATTAGTATCACGGTATTTATCCAACGATAATATTTTTAATTCAATTGGAATTGTTACTTCTGGAGGTAAATCTAATAATAAACAAGAAAGAAAATGGTTATTTACAGAAACTACATTGCTTTCATCTTTTAATAATATTTGTGTTAACGACTCAAGCAGATATTCAACAATTTCAACAATTTCTTGTTTATTTAATTTTTCTTTAAAAGTCATTAAGCAATCTAAAATTTCATAACTAGTCTTTTTAGGATCTGATATAGTCGTATTTTTTAAATATTCACATATTTCTTTAGAAGCTCTAGTTAAATTATTAGGTTCCAAAGTTTCCAATAATTTTACTAAATAAAAAAAATTGTTTTCATTTCTGTTAGATAAAAATGAGACAATATTTCCTTGCAATATATTGCTTAACGCATTGTACACCATATTAAAATTTTCACTTGTTATTGGATATTTATTTGATTTTTGTAGTAATGTTTGAATTAAAAGAAAAATTGTTTCTTGAGATAAGTCATTTAATAAATTATCATCAAAATTATCGAAAACAAATTGAGAATTACACAAACTTAAAGTATTAACTATTAATTTAGATGAAATTTTTTTATTTAAAGCATGTTTATATATAAAATCAAATATTATGTAATTGTTAATCCAAAAATCGTGACATCTATCCAAAATTAATGCCACGAATTCAGCTGGAATATTAATTTCTTTAGGAATTTTATGTATGATGTCTATAATACAATTATTTACATTTTTATCATTATCCTTCGATAACATTTGTGTTACTAAGTCAAGTAAATGTGATATAATTTTAATTTTTGAATCAATTTCATTTCCATAATAAAAATTTAATAATTTTGAAATAAATTTAATATTAGATTCATTTGGTTTTGGAGATGTTAAACATAAATCCATAACTTTAAAGTTATTTTCTGCAAACATATTTTTATATGCAATAGCAAAAATTGCGCTTGTTAATTGTTGATTAGGTATAAATAATTTTGTAAACAAATCAATAATTATTTTATCAGGCAAATATTTTAATAAAGGAGCTAGGATGTTTTCAGATAAAATATTTTCATAATGCTTAAAAAAGTTAATTAATGAGTCAGCTGGAATTTTTCCATTTACTTTTTTATTGTTGAAATAATTAGATATCAAATTAAATAAAATTTCTTCAGATAAATTGTCATTATAATTTTCAAGCAAATGACGTTTAAAACTCAATGAAAGACTTTCTGGAGAAAAAGCTGGTAATATATTTTCCAAAAAGTCATTCGTTACTATGAATTTTTCTCCATTACCAAGGAACAATTTGTTATCTATAAATTTAACATGATTTTCAGGAAATTCACCTTTAGCGCAAAGTTTTAATAGATTTAAAATATTTTTGGTTGTTACGGATATTATTTTATTGCTAGCTGCCAAAATAATATCTATAATAATACTTTCTATTGTGTTTTTATTAAAAGAAACTTGTTGAAAAATATCTTGATGTTCAGTTTGAATAATAGCAATTGCAAGACTGATTGGATCATTAATTTTTTCAAAGAGGTTACCAATAATATTTCCTGAAATTGCATTAGGATTACAAATGGCAAATAAATTTTCCCAGCTATTTAATTCACATAATTCTCCAGAAAGATTTTCAAAAAGATTTGTTATCATGTTTTCATTTAATCGAATATTAAATAAATGAGCCGTATCTACAACTAAATTTATAAATTTAGTTGTATCAATTGAGTTTTCTAAAGTTTCTTCTTCTTCTTCTTCTTCAATATTTTCTTCTATATCATCTTTTTGTGTAGGAATTAGCTTTAATGCGAATATATTTTCACGAGTTTTATAAGATGAAAAATAAAATAAATTACTCCAACCTTTAAAAAATTCAAGCAAACTTGTGTAATTTAGGTATGTCATCGATAGCGGATTGTCATTTTTTTGTATTACTGATATAATTGATGTAAATAAATTAAGTTTATCATTATCATTTGAGTCAATTTGATGCTCATCAACGAAATCATTAATATCAAGTTCAAGAATATTATTTTTACTATTAATAGTTTCTTTTATTGCATCAAAAAATTTGTCGTCTATATCTTCTTCTTCCTCTTCTATTTCCATTTCTATTTCTATATTATTTTCATTTTCTTTTGGTTTTGGCTCATTTTTTTCATCTTTGTTATTTGTTTCTACTTTCTCTTCCTCTTTTTTTGTTAATTCTGTATCGCTACTTGATTCTACTTCTTCCTCCTCTTCTTCTATTATTGTTTCCATTACTTCCGTTGGTTTTGTTCCTTTTTCCATCAAAAATCCTCCCGTATAATTTTATGTATAAAACACAACAATTCAAAATTATTATATCAAAATAAAATGAAAAAAGCAAATTTTTTTAAACAAAGAAAATATTGTGTACATATCAAAAAATAAAACCTTTGATCATTTGTCAAAGGTTTTTATTTAAATGTGTAAACATTTTTTCAAAAAAATTTGCAGTTTTTGAGTATTTATTTTTGTTCTATTTTTTATTCTTAATTACCTTGAGTCTTGTAAATTCATCACGATCATGTTCTTCTAAGACTTGCTGAATATTTTTTGTCAATTGTTCGTAAAGAGGTATTGTTACATTTTTTAAGGCATTTGCTCTTTTTTGCGTTTTGCGGATGTTCAGCGCTAGACGATATGCCGCATTTTCTATCATCGATAGCCTTACTATCAAATCTTTTACCTTGTTAAAATTATATATTGCTTCATCCAGTGAAGATGTCATGTTTGCAAAGCCATAGCTTGGCATATTTGAAGTTGAATTTTCATATGTCACAAATGGTATTTCAACGCCCATTACGCTGCGACTTTTTATTTTTATTGTGGATTCAAACTCGACGCCGTGGCTAAATCTTTCGACATTACTGATACCATTTTCTATATTGGCATTTTGTAGCGATGCATAAGCTTTTTCAAAGATTTCATTAATTACATCTTGAATTTGCTTAGCGCGTTCATTTAAATCCATTATTTCGCGAATTAATACATTTCTTTTTTTATCTAATAACTCATAGCCTTGTCGCGACAATTTCAAAGTATTTTTAGCTAAAATTAAATTACCCTTTGTAGGAAAGAAATTTATATTCATTAAAAATCACTCTCCGAGGTTGGCTGATAATATTTATCTAAAATTTTAGTACTTACGCGATCGAGTTCAGATTTTGGCAAAAGGCCAAGTATTTTCCAGCCCAAATCTATAGTTTCAATTATACTTCTGTTTTCAAATTTACCTTGTCCCAAATAATATTGCTCGAAGAATTTCCCAAACTTAATATAAGATTTATCGAGCTCATTCAATTCATCTTCACCAATTACTGAAGCAAGTGCTCTTACATCGTTAACGTGTGCATATGCTGAAAAAATTTGATTTGCTAAATCCTGATGATCCTCACGCGTAAAATCTTTACCTATTCCGTCTTTCATTAATCTTGAAAGTGAGGGCAAAATATTTATTGGAGGATAGATGTCTTTTTGAGAAAGGCTCCGATCCAAAACAATTTGTCCTTCTGTAATATATCCTGTTAAATCTGGAATGGGGTGTGTGATGTCGTCATTGGGCATTGTCAAAATAGGAATTTGTGTTACGGAACCACTTGTTCCTCTAACAATTCCGGCACGTTCAAAAAGTGACGCCAATTCCGAATATAAATAACCGGGATAACCTTTGCGACTAGGTATTTCACCTTTGGAGGAAGAAATTTCACGAAGTGCCTCAGCATATGCCGTCATATCTGTCAATACAACAAGTATGTGCATATTTTTTTCGTATGCCAGATATTCTGCAGCAGTTAAAGCAAGGCGCGGCGTAATAATTCTTTCAGCAACTGAATCATTAGCTAAATTCAGGAACATAGCGACGCGCTCAATAGCACCACTTTCTTCGAAGGTTTTTTTAAAAAAGTCGGCAACATCGTATTTAACACCCATCGCTGCAAATACAATCCCGAATTTTTCATTGCTATTAATTCCTAAAGTAGCCTGACGTATAATTTGAGCTGCCAATTGGTCATGTGGCAATCCATTGCCAGAAAATATCGGTAATTTTTGTCCACGTATTAGAGTTGTCAGTCCATCGATTGCAGAAATTCCTGTCTGTATATAATTTTTTGGATATGTGCGCGAAACAGGATTGATTGAGCTTCCGTTAATATTTCTTCGGCATTCTTCATAAATTTCATTCAAGCCGTCAATTGGTTGCCCCATGCCGTTAAATACACGTCCCAAAATTTCATCTGACAATTTCATTTTCATTGGCTGACCTGTAAATTTAATTTTGGTGTTATTTAGCGAAACATCATCATTATTTCCAAACACTTGAATAATTGTTTTATCCTGTTCAATTTGAACAACCTTGCCCAATTTTTTATGCCCATTGACTTTTATTTCGACAATCTCATCATATGCAGCATTACTGTTTTCTAAAATAATAAATGAGCTGTTGACTTCGTTGAGACCTATAAATTCCAAAACTTACACCTCCATCAAGCATTTTTATATTTGTCATAGAAATTATCGATTTGAAGGAAATAATCATCTAACATTTGGAGATTATCATTAGGCACATCATATTTTATAGATATAACCTTATCGTATATACCAGATGAATTCAAAACTCTCATTGGAATTCCAATATTAATAAGCAATTTAGATTTTTCATACAGATAGAGAATAATATCCATCATTTTCATTTGTTTTTCAAGTGGTACATATGTATCAAAATTGTGGTAAGCATTTTGTTGAATAAAGCCCAGACGAATTACTTTTGATATTTGCAAAATCAATTTTTGATTGTCCGGCAAAACATCTGCACCAATTAATTTAACTATTTCCATCAGTTCGCTTTCTTCATTTAAAATTTTTAATAATTGATTTCGATTATCCATAAAATTCTCACCAACATTTTCTTCATACCATAATGCCAAATCATCCAAGTATTCCGTGTAACTTGTAAGCCATTGGATAGCTGGAAAATGTCTTGCATATGCCAAACTTCTGTCTAAAGTCCAAAAACATCTCACAAAACGTTTTGTATTTTGAGTAACTGGTTCGGATAAATCGCCGCCTTGCGGCGAAACTGCACCAATTATTGTGATTGAACCCTCACTGCCATTTAAGTTTTCAACATATCCAGCCCGTTCATAAAAACTTGCAAGTCTAGATGCAAGATAAGCAGGGAATCCTTCTTCGGCCGGCATTTCTTCTAATCTTCCAGATAATTCACGCAAAGCTTCTGCCCAACGTGAAGTTGAATCTGCCATGATTGCAACGTGATATCCCATATCGCGATAATATTCCGCAATTGTAATTCCAGTATAAATACTTGCTTCGCGCGCTGCAACTGGCATATTTGAAGTATTTGCAATCAAAACAGTTCGGTCCATTAGCGGACATCCTGAGCGTGGGTCTATGAGTTTAGAAAAGTCCTCTAAAACTTGAGTCATTTCATTGCCGCGCTCACCACAGCCTATATAAACAATAATATCTGCATCGGACCATTTTGCAAGTTGGTGTTGCATCATAGTTTTTCCCGTACCAAATCCACCTGGTATTGCAGCAATTCCACCTTTGGCAATAGGGAACATACTGTCAATAATTCTCTGACCCGTAATAAGAGGACGATTGACAGATTTTTTTTTGCAGGTAGGGCGCACAATTCTTATTGGCCAAGTTTGAGTCATTGTAATTTCAAATTTTTCTCCATCTTTATTTTTAACGACTGCCAATATTTTTTTAATGTTAAATTCGCCACTGTCTGCAATTTCAATTATTTGACCACTGATATTTTCAGGAATCATAATTTTATTCACAATAAAACTTGTTTCGCGTACAGTAGCTATAATATCGCCATGTTTAACAAAATCGCCAAGCTTAGCAATAATCTCGACTGGCCATAATTTTTCTTCATCCAGACTTGAAACATGTACACCACTTGAAATAAAAATACCCGATTGTTTTTCGATAGATACAAGCGGGCGTTCTATACCATCAAAAATATTACCGATGATACCAGGGCCAAGTGTAACCGATAGAGCTTTACCGCTTGGATAAACTTTATCGAAAAGTTTAAGGCCGCTAGTATCCTCAAAAACTTGAATAATTGCATTAGATTTATTAATTTTAATAACTTCGCCGATCAATTTTTTTTCACCGATTGTAACCATTTCAGACAAATGGAAATCATCATAGCCACTAACAGTTAAAACAGTAGCATTTATTTTAGTAATTATAGCCTGTGACATAAAAAAGCCTCCTATAGATTCGGCAGTTTAAATTCATTAAAACTTTCCTTTGATTTTTCGAGACGCTGCAAAAATGATTTATCAATAACAATTTTAGAATTTTGTAAATATATACGGTAGCCACCCCAAAAATTTTCTTTACTGATAAAAAATTCAAATGGGAATTTTTTTTGAAGATAGGCGAGTAAATCTTTGTCTTCACTTGATAATTCAATCAAAGGATTTTCGTAATTTATTTTTTTCAATTCAGATTCAATATGCTCAAAATAAGCATGAGATTTAGCAAACTCAATTACTTTTTTTTCAACTTCATCGAACAATTCATTTTTTAATTTGGCACGTAAAAGTAAGATATTTTTTCGAGATAGTGAAATAGCTTCCACAATTTCTTTGTTTTTTAATTGCTCGGACTCAAATTTTTTTGTATTTACTTTTTCAATAGCGCGTTTTAAAGATTTTTGTAAGTTGCACTCAAAATTGTTTTTAATATCATTTTTTACTTGATTAAAAATTTTTTCTCTTTTTTTTTGAGCCTCACTCGTCACAATTTTATAAAAACCTGATAATTTTTGCTGTACATCCATTTTCTCACCTTATTAATTTAATTTTACGCCTATAGCTTCTTTTATGTAAGAAGTTATAAAATCCATGCTTCTACCTGAACCATGCCTATCTGGAATTTCGACAACAAGTGGCAATTTCCTTTCAAGCTTTATTTTATCAATCATTGGTGAATAATCACGCACCATTTTTTCCATTACAAGCAATATTCCTATATCTGTATCGGCAATAACTTTTTGTAGTGCAATTTTGAATTCATCTTCGCTGTGCACAACAACTCCGTCTATTCCTACCAATCTTAATCCTGTAAACGTATCGATATTATCGCTTATCAAATATATTTTCATTATTAATCACACTCTGCCCAAAATAGTAAACGAAATAAGTAATCCGTATATTGCGATACCTTCGGCAAGTGCGACAAATATCAAAGCTTTTCCCATTATTTTTTCATTTTCGCTGATTGCGCCTAAAGCTGAAGATGCTGCAGAACCTGTAGCAATACCAGCTCCAAGAGTTGATAAACCAGTAACAAGTGCAGCTGAAAGATATCCCATGCCTTGTGAAAATGGGTTTATGTCTGCAGTTGCCTGTGCGGCAGATATATTTTGGCTAAAAATGCAAATAGTGCTAAATATGAGAATGCCAAAGAAAGAAATTACATTCACCATCAAAATTTTTTTAAAGCGCGATTGCTTTTTCTCGCCAATATAAAAAATTCCCATTGGCAAAATAATACTCATAATCAACAAAAAAACAACAAGATTCATATTCATAAAACTTCCTCCTAAAAATTAAATTATTTTTTAAAAATATCTTAAACGTTTGCACTTTTTTCTTCTTTAATATACACAAAAAAAATTACAAAAAAAATAAGCCAAACGCTCATATTAAAATTATTTTACAGAAAACTTAAACTATCTGTTAACAAAATTTTTTTTACTTTTGATTAATAATATACTCACGACCATTTCCTCTGAAAAATCGCCCAAACATTTCATAAAACTCAAGTCTTAAAACTTGAATGCCAACAATCAAACCTTCAAGAGCAATTACAATAATGTTTCCCAAAAAAACTATAAACCAATTATACGAACCAGCTTCAGTTTTGGAAAGTAGCATAACAACACTCATCATTCCTGCATGACTCAATGCAAAAGCCCCAACTCTGACAAACGAAATAGTATTGGTAAAGTAGCTAAGCAAATTTTCAAAAAGTTCTATGATGGTTTCAAACAAGAACAAAAAAATATTTGAGCCAATAGCATCTTTTTCTTTGCGCAAAATTTTTTTCAATGGCTCTGCAAATGCAATCAATAATAAATTCAAAATAGCAACAGCCAAGACTAGATAAATCCAAACCAAACTTTTTTGTGTAAAAATAAATACACACAACAACAATATACAAACATAAAAAATAAATCCTGATAGGCCGTTAGAGCCAAAAAGAAAATCGGCAAAATTGTGTGTCTTTATGCAGTTAATCAAATTAAAAATCATAGACATAAGTATTAAAAATATACCGGCGGCAATTGCAAAAAACAAAATAAAATTGATATTGTCAGCAGGTTTAATCCAAACAGCCGGAATTAAATTTTCAAATCCAAACACGCTTCCATAAAGCATTCCAAAAATCATGGAAGATACACCAAGCGTTGACATAATTTGAAATAGTGGCCCTTTTTTTCTAAATAGGAGACCTGCTAAAAATAAAATAAGTCCCTGGCCAACATCTCCAAACATTAAGCCAAACAAAACTGTATACGTAATTGCCAAAAAAGGTGTTGGGTCAATTTCATAATATGAAGGGATACCATACATTTTTACCAAAAACTCAAACGGTTTAAAAAAAGAATTATTTTTAAGTAAAACTGGCGGTGATTCTTTAGGATTATCTTCGCGAACTAGCACAACAGATTCATCATTTCTTGTTTTATCTTCAAGAGCTTTATAAATTCTTTCGGATACCCAGCCTGTAAAAATAAAAAAATCTTTATATATGAGGGCACCAAATTTTCTTGTTTCAAAATCATCTTTGGCACGCAAAATTTTTTTTGCAGCAGCAATTTCACGCTTACTTAATTTTTTTTCATCTTGTGATTTAATAATTGTAATTTCAGTTTTTAAATTAGCAGCTTTCTTGTTGAGTCCATTTAAAATTTCATTAACCGAGCCAGACAATTTTGTTTGATTTAAATAAAAAGGCAATTCAATTGGTTCAAAATTAAACGAAGTAAAAATATCATCCACACGTTTTGCAGATGAATTATAAGTAAAATAAGCACACCACATGTAATTTTTGTCAATTTCTGATTCAAGCAATAATATATCCTTTTCATTTTTCAAAAATGCTTCATACTGTTTGTAATTATTAAGCGGCATAAACCCAAATTTATAGTGCACAAATTTAAACATACTTAGTAAATGATAATTAAAGTCAAACTCTTTAAAGTGACTAAACTTTTGAATCAAATCAATAACATTTTTATATTCACTTTCTAAATCATTAAGCCTTTGACTTTTTTCTTCATTAAATTTTTGCGCATTGTTAATTATTTTTATAGCATCTGCACTAGAAATAATCAAGTCAACTTTTTCATTTGTATCGTTAATTTTTAAAATATCGGCAGATTTTTTAGCTAATTCATCATAAGGATTAGATAAATCTAAATTGTGGACATCTTTGTTTTTTATTTTGCTTATCGCATATTCCAGATGGATATTGAATTTGGAAATGTAATTTTCTATCACGTAATCAATATTTTTCATATACCCGATTAAATTTATAAAATACATTTTTTCTATCATACTTTTATACCTCTTTTAAATAAAGGTAGCTGATAATTTTCTCAGAAGGTAAGTTGTATCTTACGCCTTCGATTAAAGAAGTAATATTATTTATTTCGAGTTGTTTTAGATAGATATAATAAACTGCGCTTACAATATTATCTTTACTTTGCAAATAAAATTTATAGTAAATACGAGAGAGAGCTTTATAAAGTACGTGTTCGACTTTTAATTTCTCAGCTTTAAATAAATCACCATAATAAGTATTATAAACTATTTTTTCAAATTCAGGCATAGTATTTGCATTAACAAGTAAAGAAATTTCATTTTCGGACAATTTATATTTAATAGGTAAAAGATATGAAAAAATAGTTGTATTATCAAAATTATAGTATTTTTTAATCCTATAGAGCCAACTTATATTAATTAAATCAATTTCCGTATCTTTTATTTTTGAAAGAATAATTTTGTTTTCACCATGCAAGTATTTTTTTTGTAAATTGTGCAAGTGAATATAATAATACAAATCGAGTTTCATCTCTAAATCAAATAATCTTTTAGACTGTTTATACGTATCATTAAGCAAATCAAAAAATTGCGTACCGGCTAGATTATTAATGAATTCTTGAACGCTAGAAGAAGATTTGAGCTTGTTTACGTCTATATTTAACTTGTCTTCGATCAAAAAATTAAAGTCCGTTAATTCATACTCAATGTTACGTTTATCATAAATAATGCTTAAAATTAATTTAAGCACATGAATTTCATTGCGAAGAAAAAACGCACTTAAATACTTTTTTAATTCATAATCGAAAACGAAATTATAAATTCTTTTGAAATCACTCATAAGCGATAACATTAATTTGCTTTCGATATAGCTGCGATGAAATTTCTCATGCTCGAGAGATGAAATAAAATCATGATAAGCATTGAAATTTTGCAATTTATTAGCGATATCTTCAACATTTTTGGATTTAGACAATTCAATATAATCATCTAAATTGAGTAAATTTGCGCGCATTGCCTTAATTTTTGTATTAATAGCCGAATAGTCCATTAATAATCCTCCAATAAGCTATTAAAAATATCGTTAACCCAATCATTTTTTTTTGAATCAAAATTATTTTTCATTTCTGAAATGAAATTATTATAACCAGATGAAATTTGCTCAAGGCGCTCATTTTTCAAAATCAAATCGGACTTTTTTATATTATCGATTTCTATTTTTGTAAGTTCGTCTATTTTTTTATTAAGCTCAGATTTAATTAAATTGCTAACTTCATTCAAAATCAATTTATCATTTTCGGCACTAACTAAAATTTCGTTTGCAACGCATTCAATTTCAACCAGCTCATTTACAATATCAATCAATGTTTTTCACCTCGCATTTATTACAATATTTATACTACTAAAATTATTTTTTGTCAAGACAAATGCAAAGCACCCCTTTTATTAAACATTTATTTTTGTTCAACAAAAAGGGTGCAGAATTGTTTAAGTTTATATTTTGTTTTTTTTGTTTCTTTTGCTTACTTTTCTTTTAAAAGAAAAGTAAGAAGAGTATTTAAATTTTAGCATTCACAATCATTTTCAAAACACTTTGGTTTTTTAACGGGATGAATCTTTTTTCTATCAACTTCATTTTGTACGTACATTAATGCTTCGCCAAAGCGTTGGAAATGTACAATTTCTCTTGCTCTCAAAAATCTTATTGGATCCATTACGTCTGGATCATCTATAAATCTCATTATATACTCATAAGTTATGCGGGCCTTTTCTTCTGCCGCCATGTCTTCATACAAATCAACAACAGGATCGCCTGTCGATTGCAAATATGCAGCAGTAAATGGATTGCCAGCCGCATTTGCAGGATAAATACCGTCTCCATGATCTACATAATATGCATCAAGTCCACTCTCTTTTAATTGTTCGGTTGTCATGTCACGAGTAAGCTGGTGAACTATCGCTGCTACTATTTCTAAATGTGCTAGCTCTTCCGTGCCTATATCATTCAAGGTTGCTTTAGCTTGAGGAGTAAGCATAGTAAAGCGCTGGCTAAGATATCTCAATGATGCACCGATTTCTCCATCTGGTCCACCATACTGAGTTAGAATCAATTTAGCTAGAGCTGGATTAGTATTTTTTATTTTAACGGGATACTCCAATTTTTTTTCATATATCCACATTTTGTTGCCTCCTTATAAATTTTTATTGAATTTTTCTGACCACGGCCATGGATTATCTATCCACGTCCAGCATTCTCGACTTGGAGAACGAAATGAACACAGTGGTCCAAAAAATTTTTCGAATTTCGTGCGGCATCCATCTGCTTTATTTACTACTCGATTATATAAATTTATCGCGCGCTCATCATTTGGATGAGTATTTAAATACAAACCTAAATCAACTGCTGCAAAATCTAAAATCATTATTTCTTTAAGAAGTTTGTCTCTATCCATTTTTTATAATTCCTCCTGCTTTGAATTTATTTGGCAATGGCATTTATTTTTCTCTGCCGGCTCGAATGGAAAATTCAGTTCTGGAAATATTGTCCCAAAATTAAATCCCTCTTCTAGCTCATAAATTTTCCCCATCTCTTGAAATGGAATGTATGCTTGTGCTAATCTTAGCTTGTGAGCAAAACATTGATTGAAATTCATTTTTGTCCTCCTTTTTGTTTAATGCTTACGTTTTTATATTATTCATAATCAAAAAAAAGGTGATGATAAATGAGTACATTTCAGAAAAATTGTGTGACAGCTACAATAATTTTGTTTGTTAGTTATTTAGTTTTAGCAATGAGTTTGATGTACGTTATTCAGCAATTTTTACTTAAGAATGAAGAAAGAACATTAGTGCGTTATTGCAAAACGATTGCTAAATCATACTCGCAATTGTATGATGTAAAAAATTTATACTCGATTGATTTTCACAAAATTGAGGAAGAAATAAAAATCCTTGATGATTACACAAGCATGAATTTTATTGTGGTTGACGATCAATTTAGAATATTGGTTACGGCGAGCAATTCAATTGCAAGTATCGGTGACAATATAGAAGAAGAAATTTTTAATCAAGTAATGCAAGATAAAATAATAATTACGGAGCAGGGACTAAGTGGTATTTTCAATGAACAAGTTTTTGCAGTAGCTTACCCAATTAAAATATGGGATAAAGTAGTTGGCGCCATAATCGTAAGTACTTCAATGCCTGTAATTCACGGTAACATTAAGCAAATTTCAACTTTAGTTGTTTTATGTCTTATAGTTTCATGCGCAATTTCTATGCTGATTATGTATACATTTACTAAAAGATTGTCTAGACCTATTGAAAAAATAAGTAAGGGCGCCAAATTTTTTGCACAGGGTAATTTCGATAAACGCATAGAAATAGATTCAAATGATGAAATTGGAACTTTGGCAAAATGTTTGAATGATATGGCAGATGATTTAGATAATCAAGAAAAAATACGTACTAAATTTATTTCTAATATATCTCATGATTTGCGTTCGCCTCTTACTTCTATTAACGGATTTTTACAAGCGTTACGTGATGATGTTGTCCCAGAGGAAAAGCGTGTCCATTATCTAAATATTATTTATGATGAAACAAAACGTCTTCGCAAATTAGTTGACGATATTTTGGACATAAGTAAAGTATCTAATAAAGAAGTTAAATTAAACAAAAGTGTAAATGATATAAATGAGTTAATTGAAAAAACAGTAAAGACAATGTTGCCGCATTTTGAGTCAAAAAATATTACTGTTGAGAAAATATTTGAAAGTGAAAAATGTTATGCATTATTTGACTATGACAAAATACATCGTGTTTTATATAATCTTATAGATAATGCATACAAGTTTACACCTGAAAACGGAATAATAAAATTAAGTGTGTATTCAAATGATAAAAATAAATATTGTGTGAGCGTAAAAGACAATGGCATTGGTTTAAAAGAAGAAGACCAAAGAAGAATTTTCGATAGATTTTACAAAACTGATTATTCACGCAGTGTAGATAAAGGTGGAAGTGGACTTGGCTTATCAATTGTGAAAGATTTTGTTAATGAACATAATGAAGAAATTGAATTACATAGTGCACATCATCAAGGTTGTGAATTTGTATTTACACTCGAAAAAGCAAATCAAATTGAGGAGTGAAACTCATGAAAAAAATAGCAGTAATGGGAGCAGGAAGTTGGGGATGTGCATTAGCAATTTTACTCAATAAAAATGGACACGAGGTAAAATTATGGACACACACGCAAAATGAAGCAGATTCAATTAATTTAAATCATGAGAACAAGGAATATTTGCCTGGTATTGAAATTCCCAAAGAAATTTTTGTCTCGAGTGACAGCAATAAAGTTTTAAACGATGCAGAATATGTAATCATTGCTGTTCCATCAAAGTTTGTGCGTGAGAGCGTAAAAAAATTTTCAATCCAGCCATGCTCAATTATTATTAATGTTGCTAAAGGAATTGAAAACTCAACATTTTTAAGAATGTCGCAGATAATCAAAGAAATTGTAAATGGCTGCGATATAGTTACTCTTTCCGGTCCAACTCATGCTGAAGAAGTTTCGAGATTTTTACCGACTACATGCGTTGCGGCATCAGAAAATTTGCAAGCAGCATTGCAAGTACAAAAATTATTTAATAACGAATTTTTCCGTGTTTATACAAGCTCAGATATAATTGGAGTAGAACTTGGCGGTACATTGAAAAATATTATTGCGCTAGCAGCGGGAGTTGCTGATGGACTTGGGTTTGGCGATAACACTAAAGCTGCTATTATAAACCGCGGTATATTGGAAATTGCAAGGTTTGGCGAAAAACTCGGTGCACGTACAGAAACTTTTTACGGATTAAGCGGAATGGGAGATTTACTTGTGACATGCATAAGTAATCACAGTCGAAACAGACGTGCAGGAATTTTGCTTGGTCAAGGATTATCGCTTGATGAAACACTTAAAAAAGTTCATATGGTAGTTGAAGGTGTAAATTCTGCAAAATCTGTTAACGAATTGGCAAAAAAATTAAATGTAGATATGCCAATTGTGTCCGAGATAAATAAAATGTTATATGAAGGCAAATCGCCAAAGCAATCTGTTTTAGATTTAATGATGCGCGAGGCAAAAGAGGAATGATTTAAAAACTAAACGTTTTTTTGGATTCGATTCATGAAAAATTTTTAACAAAAAAAATCATGCAAAGCATGATTTTTTATTTTGAAGTTCTTTTGTTTCTTTTCTTTCAAGAAAAGAAAAAATTTCTTTTAAGAAAAGATGAGAAAATAAAATAGGAGATGTTTGTATTGAAAAAAAAACATATGAAAAAAAATAAACGATTGGAAAGAAAGAAACTTTCGCCAATCATAATTATTTGTGCATTAATGTTTCCGTTGTTTTTATTTTTGACGCTTGAGGTATTGAACACTGAAAGTGTTTTT
The DNA here is from genome assembly GCA_947073045.1 of uncultured Clostridia bacterium. Lineage (GTDB taxonomy): Bacteria > Bacillota > Clostridia > Lachnospirales > CAMVHY01 > CAMTJU01. The sequence continues at coordinate 17,584 of CAMTJU010000005.1, forward strand.
GGTGCATACTTAAAAGTGTTTTCACACTGTTCATATACATTTCTTTCTTATATCGCAATTTCAGCATCAATGCTTATAATATTTTGCCTGTGCAATAATCTATTTTTATCAGGATTTTTAACAAGCATTTTATTGTATATTTTCTACGTTGTAAACTTTTATCGCAAAGAAATTACAGGCTGGGCATTTGTTCCTGCAGATTTAGGATTCTTAAAAAATGCAGACAACCTCGCAAGCTTTGCTCATTTGAAATATCATATAAGAATTGGAGCTAGTGCCGCCGTCATAATATTTTTGCTCACAATTTTATTCGTAGTATCGAAAAGAATCCATGTAAAATTCAAAAAAAGACTCAAAATTTTGCTGCCGACATTATTTATTTTTTGGTTCATGTTTTTCACATCATTTGCAAAATTAAACATTATGCCACTGTTCGGGCTTGATTCGCGAATAAAACTTACTGTCAATCAAATCTATCAAAAATACGGTGTCATTATGGGTTTTTATGTTGGATACAATCAAGCCACAAATTTAAAGCCTGATAATTACAGCGAGGGCAAAATAAATGAGATTGCCGGTATTATCGAAAAAAATTATCAGCGCACAGAAAATATCTTTAATACGCAAAATTATTCATCGCTCAAGCCAAATGTAATTATTATAATGAGTGAAGCATTTTCTGATCCGACACGTTGGTCAAATATAAATTTTTCTGATGAACCAATCCCGACTCTCAAAAAACTTCAATCCGAAAGTATTTTTGGCAATATAATTTCACCAGTCTTTGGTGGTTCAACTTGCAATGTTGAATACGAATTCAATACTTGTAACTCACTTTATTTTTTTAAGAGCGGCGTTGTTCCATACGAAGAAATGGCTACATATTTTACAAATGAGAATATGGTGACAGTGCCTAAATTACTTAAAGCAAATGGCTATAAAACAATTGGTCTGCATACATACGAAGGAACTTTCTTTAACCGCGACAAAATTTATCCGTTATTGGGATTTGATGAATTTATATCGGCTAAGGATATGAAAAATGCTGAAATAAAAGGAAATTATATCTCGGATAAATATTTTACTGACAGATTAATTAAAATTTTGGAACAAAAAGATTCACCATTATTTTTGTACGGTATTACAATGGAAAATCATTACCCATTTCAACCTAAAAAGTTTGATGAGCCGGACCCAATTAAATCGTCAAGCAAATTGCTTACAGAAAATCAACTTGCATCCGTAGATTCATATTTGCATGGAATAAATGATGCCGATCAGCAATTGAAACGCATTACAGATTATCTGAAGAATTTTGACGAGCCTACTATTGTTATATTTTTTGGCGATCATTTGCCAATACTTGCTGATTCAGGATTTGGAGTGTATGCAGATTTGAAATATATTCCTTCAACTGATAATTTAAATTGGAGCGCAGAGGACTATTATAAAATGTACACAACTCCTTATTTAATCTGGAACAATTTTGACAATAAAAACATAAATTTGGGTGATATAAGCCCATATTTTTTAAGCAATTATCTGTTAGACATGGTAGGGATTGAAAAACCGGTCCGCTTTAAATTTATGAATATAGCATACGAAAAATTTCATGGTCTAAAAGAAAATTTGTTTATTGACGCGCAGGGCAAAAAATTCAATGTTGTGCAAAACGAAAACATTGCAAATATGTTTTGGAATCTTCAATATGATTCGATATGGGGACAAAAATATTTGAAAAATTAATTTTGGTTTAAAAACTTCTCTTATTTTCTTGAAATAAAATAAGCAAAAGAACTTTAAAATAAAATCACGCATCGCGTGATTTTTTTGTTAAAGTTTTTTCAAAAAAGATTAAGTCTTATTTTTTAGAAACTTTGTCAAATATTTCGTCTATAACATATAAAAGTGAATTTGGAGTAACGTTTTTGTCCGCCAAAATTTCTATAATTTTCATTGCTTTTTCATGTGAGTTGGTAAATTTTCGCACGATTTCATGTGTTTTAAGATTCAATTTGTCATGGAGTTCAATTTCAATACCGTATGCAGTTTCGTTTTCACAAGTAATCTCTTTAATTATGTAATATTTGGCAAGATAATCATCAGAAATTTTTTTCTCAATAATAACTTTTTTAGACATAAATATATCTCCTTTAACTTTTTTATCCAATCACAATTATATATACTGGAAAAATATGTGTAAAGGAGCAAATTCTCCTAAAATTCTACAAAAAATGAGCTTTAATTCAATAAAGCTCATTTTTAATGACTAAATCGTACATTTTGTTTTTTATGTATGATTACAAAATGTATTATTTAATCAAACAATTCCACATCTAAATTTTTGGCAATTCCTGAATAAATTTGCCGCATGCATTGCGTCATTTCCAATTCTTTTTGAAGAAACAAACGCGTATTTTCCCGTAACATCAGTTTTGAATACATATTGCTTAAAATTTTTTCATATTCAAAATTTTTATCTGCCTCCACAAATTTGGCATATAAATTCTTGAACTCCGTTAACAGTTTTGTATCCTCTGTATCAAGATTTTTTTTGGCATATAAATAATTTTGGTAAACATCGCTGTCTACCAAAATTTTATTTAATTTCTCTACACATTCTAATATTTCGTTCATAAAAAAATTCCCTTTCTTTATGACTGCACATCAACTAATATAGGCAAAATCATTGGTCGGCGTTTTGTATTTTGCCACAAATAACGATTCAATGTATCGCGTATCAAAGCTTTTACCATTAACCATTGCTCTCTTATGTTTCCATCCACATTATCTAATGCCTGGGCAACGACGCGCTTTGCACCCGATATTAAATATTCCGATTCCTTGACATACACAAAACCTCTTGTAATTACGTCCGGCCCTGTTACAAGCAAGCCTGTATCACGCTGTACGCCCAATATCACAATCATTAATCCGTCTTCTGCCAAAATTTTTCTATCGCGCAATACAACATTGCCAACATCGCCTATTCCCAATCCATCTACTAATACTTGACCCGCAGGAACAATGCCGTTTATACGCGCATCTTTTTTATCAATCTCGAGAACATCGCCTATATTCATTAAAAACACATTTCGTTTATCCATTCCTAGTGATACTGCCAAATCCTTGTGCTTTTTCAAATGTCTGTATTCGCCATGGACAGGCATTAAATATTTTGGCTTGAGCAATACATGCAATAATTTTATTTCTTCTTGTTTTGCGTGACCAGAAACATGTACCTCCATCAATTTTTCATATACAACTTCTGCCCCGAGTTTCAATAATCCATCAATTACTTTTGATATAGCTTTCTCATTTCCCGGAATAGATGAGGCGCTTATTATAATTTTATCACCGGGCAAAACCTCAATTTGTTTGTGATCGTGCGAAACCATTCTCGCTAGAGCAGACATTTCTTCGCCTTGACTACCTGTTGTGATAATAACTAATCGTTCAGGTGGATAATTTTTTATTTGTGCTGTTTCTATCAAAATATTTGATGGTATATTTAAATATCCAAGTTCAGCAGCAGTTCTAACTGCACTTATCATACTTCTTCCAGCTATTACAACTTTGCGTCTGTGTTTAAAAGCTGAGTTTATTATTTGTTGTATACGATGTATGTTTGACGAAAAAGTTGCTATCATTAATCTTTGTTTGGGCGATTCTTCAAATATTCTTTCTAAGATATCGCCGACTGTTTTTTCTGAAAGTGTATACCCTTTTGATTCTACATTTGTACTTTCGCATAAAAAAAGTAATACTCCGCGTTTTCCAATTTCAGCAAAGCGTTGTAAATCAATAGGCTTACCTTCTATCGGAGTATAGTCAACTTTAAAATCTCCAGAATGCACAACCATACCAAGCGGAGTATTTATTGCAAGCGCAACAGAATCAGCAATACTATGATTAGTGCGTATAAATTCTACACTAAAAGTGCCAAATTTAACAATTTGACCTGCAGACACACAAAAATGCATGTCAGGATAATAAACATTATGCTCACGCAATTTATTTTTTAATAGACCTAAAGTTAATTTAGTTCCGTAAATTGGAACCTTAACATGACGCAATAAATAACTTACTGCGCCAATATGGTCTTCGTGACCATGAGTTAAAATAAGTGCACGAATTTTATTTTTGTTAGCAATAAGGTATGAGAAATCAGGGATAACTAAATCGATACCAAACATATCGTCTTCAGGGAAAGCCAAACCGCAATCTACAATTAATATATCATTTCCGTATTCAAATACAGTAATATTTTTACCAATTTCATTTAAGCCTCCAAGCGGAATAATTTTAAGCTTGGAGTTTTTTAGTGTCAATCAAAAACACCTCCATAAGTTTAATGTTATTCTTCACTATCTTCCTCATTGTCTTCATCATCGAATTGATTTTCAAATAAATCAATAATACGTTCGAGTTCGTCATCATCTTCAACGATGTGGTAATCAACATTTTCATCGTCATCAGAATAAATTTCTTTTAGAACGACAACATCTTGTTCATCGTCTACTTGCTCAAGGTCTTCACTAACTATAAGATATCTTTCGTCATCATCTTCAACTGTTCCCAAGACAAAAAGTTCTTGCTCATTGCCATCATCATCAAACATAACAATAATATTATTTTGCTCATCTTCAAAATTATCATAATCCATTTTTTTATCCTCCTTAATTTTCAAATAATCAAGATAACCCTGTAAGATAAAAACAGCAGCCATTTTATCAATAATTTTTTTTTGATTAAAGGAATTTACGCCAGCAAAACTCAAATTTTTGCTTGCTGCTAGCGAACTTAATCTCTCATCCCAAAGAATAATTTTAGTATCAGGAAAAGCTTTTTGAAGTATTTTTTGGAAATTCAAAGTTTTTTCACATTGTATACCGCAAGTATTGTTCAAATTTTTTGGCAGTCCAATAACAATTTCACCAATGTCATATTCATTAATAATACAGCGCAATCGTTCAATCTCGAAATTAAATTTGTTAGCTGATTTTCTTTTGATAATCTCCAGAGCGTAAGCAATTAATTTTAATTCGTCACTCAACGCTATGCCAATAGTCTTGTCGCCGTAATCTAATCCAAGCAAGCGCATAATTAAAAATTATTTTCTGCCAAATAAAAATTCACGATTTCTTCAAGAATTTCGTCGCATTCAAATCTACTTATTAAATTGCGGGCATTATTGTGTGCAGTAATGTAAGTTGGATCACCAGAGAGTATATATCCTACAAATTGATTAGTAGGATTATAACCTTTTTCTTTTAGGGAATTATAGACTTTGCCAATGGTTTCGCTAAGTTCATTTTTTACTGATTTATCCATAGCAGAAAATTTTTGTGTATGAGAAAATTTTTCATCTTGCATTAAACCACTCCCGATATATAATGTAATCCATTATTACCCCTTATATTATACCAATAGAAAATATATTATGCAAGAATGTATAAATTAGGCAAAAATTTTCAACCATTTTCAGTATCAGAGCTAGATTCATCAGAATTATTGGAAACTTTAGGTATATCTTCTGATATTGGCTTTGCTTTGAGTGAATTTATTTTTTCTTCCAGTGAATTAATTTTGGAATACATTTTGAACATGTCATTTTCATCTATGTTTGAAAGATATTTTCTAACAAGTGCTTTGTAATCGTTGTTGAAAGAATCAATAATATTTTTTTGTTGCGTGAGTATACTTTGCATTTGCTCAAGTTTTTCTTGCGTTTGGGAAAGCATTTGATTAGCTTTGACATTTGCTTCGCAAATAATATTATCAGCGGCAACTTGCGCGCTTATAATTGCATTATTAATAGCATTGTCTTTTTGTTTGTATGATTTAAGAATTTCCTCCATTTTTTCTATATATTCATCAACTTGCGTAGGATCGTAACCTTTTTTTACATACGAAAATTTATCGAACAATTGAATCAACCTCCTATTTATAATAATTTACAATAAAAGTTATTATATAACAACGAACACGAAAGTACAAACATAAAAAGAAATTTAAAATTTGGCAGCTTATTTTAAAAAAGTGAGTGGTCATTGAAAATATTTGTTTGAATCAAAAAGCAAGCTTTATTAAAAATGTGCACAAAAAAAGAACCGTCGTTATTAAACATTTAAATTTAATAGCTTCGGTTCATTTTTTATATTCTTAATTAATTTTTTAAGCCTTAGATTTTACTTTGTTATTCATTGAAAACCAAATAGAAGTTGCCAGGCAAATAGAAGAATAAGTACCGCAAATTATTCCTATTATTATTGGCAATGAGAAATCTTTTATTGAAGGCACGCCTAAAAGATATAAACAAATAATGGATAATAAAGTAGTTATCGAAGTAAAAAGGGAACGGCGCATTGTCTGCATTACACTGGTATTTATCAATTTTACATTATCATTTTTAAATTTTAACATATTTTCACGTATACGGTCAAATATAACTATTGTTGCATTTATCGAATATCCGACAATTGTAAGAACAACGGCAATAAATGAATAATTAAGCGGTATTCTAAAAATTGCGTAGCTTATAATTGTTATTGCAGAATCATGCATAAGGGCAATGACGGCGCTTGCACCAGTTTTCATGTTATGAAAACGGATTGAGACATAAATCATAATTGCGAGGCATGCAAGTAATATAGAAATTACGGCGCTGCGTTGCATTTCATTACTTATTGTCGGACTAATATCGGAAATAGTAACAGATTTTTTATCGAAACCATATTTTTGTGCAAGCTCATTAATAAATTTATCACGCACACTTTTTTCAACTGATTTAATTTTTATCATTACCTGGTTTGTATTTAAAACACGCTGTACTTGTACAGATGATTGATTTGTAGCATCAGAAACAATTTTTTCAATATCTGTATTTACAAAATCTTTGCCAATATCAATTTGAATTGAAGTGCCGCCCGAAAATTCCACATCGTAATTAAAAATACCATTGCCATTTAATTTATTGTAAATCATAACTGCGATACCAATGGCAATTATTATAATGGAAAGCCAAAAAAATTTATTTCTATTTTCTATTATTTTCATTAGAAGAATCTCCTTTCACTCCAAAAAAAATTGGATTGTTCAAACCCATTCCCACTATGTTATTAATAATCAATCTTGTAATTACAAGCGCTGTGAACATTGACACAATAATTCCTAGTGATAAAGTTTGAGAAAAACCTTTGATAGGTCCAGAGCCAAAACAATATAAAACTACAGCTGCCAAAAGAGTTGTGATGTTTCCATCAAATATTGCTGAAAAAGCTTTTGAAAATCCTGCTTTAATTGAAGCGCGCATACTTTTTTTGTTGTTTAATTCTTCTTTTATTCTTTCAAAAATAATTACGTTTGCGTCAACTGCCATACCTATTGATAAAATAATACCTGCGATTCCGGGCAATGTTAAAGTAATTCCAAATAAACTCAAAAATGACAAAACAAGTCCAATATAAATTATCAAAGCTATGTCAGCTGCAAATCCTAAAATTCTATAAGAAATCAGCATGAACAAAATAACAAGAACGGTACCAATAATTCCAGCAATTAAACTCGAGTTAAGTGCATCAGCTCCAAGTTTTGCTCCTACATTCTCCAAACTTATTACATTTAAATTGAAAGGCAATGAGCCTGCACGAATAAGTGCTGCCAAATCTTCGGCTTCTTGAGATGTGAAATTTCCTGTAATTGTAGCATTGCCGCCAGTAATTTTTTGCTGAACGGTTGGCATACTTATTATATCGTTGTCCAAGCAAATTAAAATTCTCTTACCAATATTTTTTTCCGTAGCTTTTTCAAATAATTTTTGACCTTCACTTGTAAATTCAAGTGCAACAACAATATTGGTTTGACCATTTTCTTGTGTAAGTTGCTTGCTTGCATTTTTAACTTCTACTCCGTTTAATAAAACATTTCCTTGTTCGTCACGAAAAGTTAATTGAGCAGTTTTACCTATTTCTGAAACAGCTTCTTCCGCATTATCAACTCCAGGAATATCAACACGAATGCGATTTGTTCCTTGGCTTGCAACTTCTGCTTCGGTAAAATTTTTTCTGTCGAGACGTCCTTGTATTAAAGATTTAGCAGAGTTGATTTCGTCAACAGTTGGGTCTTTTTTATCAGCTTGATAGATAATAGAAACGCCGCCACGTAAATCCAAACCTTGCTTAATATTTTTAATACTGAACAAATTTTTCGAACCGACACCGTAATAAATCAAAAAGCTTATTCCAACAGTTATACAAATAACAAATAGGAATGAAAAAAAATTCTTGACTTTCATTTTTATTATTCTCCTTATTTAACAGTAATAGTGAAAACATTTTTATCGCCGACAGCAATATTTTTTTCTTCAACTTCAATTTTATAACTATCTGGCAAATTTATAAATACAATAGGAGTTATGAGTGAGCTTGCAATTTCTTTGAGTTTATCAAAATCTGCATTAATCAATTTGTCGCCGCATTTAACTTTATCTCCAGTTTTTACAAAAGATTCAAATCCTTCTCCATTTAAAGACACTGTATCAATACCGAAATGAATTAAAATTTCTAAACCGCTTTGTGCACGAATTGTAATAGCATGTTTTGTGTCGAACACTTGCAAAACTTCGCCATCAACTGGTGAATTTACAATACCATCGATTGGATTTATTGCAAAACCTTCGCCCAAAACTTTTTTTGCAAATATTTCATCTGGAACTTTTTCTAACGGCAATAAATTTCCTGATATAGGTGATACAAAATTTTCACTGCATATCATTATTTTTTCTTTGTCCAAGTTATTGCTTGCAATAAAATTTTTCATTTGTGTTGCTAAAGAATCAGAATTGGCACCAAAAACAGCTTGAACATTATTTTGTATAATGTTGACGCTAATTGCACCAAGCTCTTTCAACATAGCTTCATCAATATTTTTAGTGTCTTTAACTTCAATTCTTAAACGTGTTATGCAAGCATCAACGTGTACAATATTTGATTCTCCGCCAAAAGCTTTTACTAATTTTTCACCAATTTGTGCATTTTCATCTGGATTTTCTTCATTTGATTCTTGAATATCTTCACGACCGGGTGTTTTTATATCAAAAATCTTTATAGCAAAATAAAATACGATAAAATACAAGAATCCATACGCTAAACCAAAAGCTAATAACCACACAGGTTTTTCGGCAATTTTAAAATTAATGAAAAAGTCTATTGCACCGGCTGAAAATGAAAATCCATTCCTCATATTAAAAATAGTAGCTAGAGCCATTGACAAACCTGTTAAAAATGCATGAATTAAAAATAAAAGTGGTGAGATAAAAATAAAAGTAAACTCTACTGGCTCAGTTATACCTGTTAAAAAACTTGTGAGAGCTGCTCCCATCAATAAGCCTGAAATTTTTTTACGATTTTCTTTTTTTGAAGCCAGAATCATTGCAAAACATGCGCCAGGCAATCCAAACATCATTATTGGGAAAAGACCAGCTTGGAACATTCCAGCTGTTGGGTCTCCATTTAAGAATCTAGGTATATCGCCCATAAAGTGACCTAAATTATTTGTGAATTCTCCAAATACAAACCATATGTATGTATTTATAATGTGGTGCAAGCCAAAAGGAATTAACAATCTTCCTACAAATCCAAAAATACCTGCTCCCAGTGCACCTAAGTGACTAATAAATATTGCAAATGCATCAATACCGTTTTGAACTGGTGGCCATATATAATTAAATACCAATGCTAAAATAATCATCCACAAAGATGTAACAATAGGGATGAATCTTTTTCCCGAGAAAAATCCAAGAAAGTCTGGAAATTGTACATCTTTATATTTGTTATATAACAATCCAGCTACTATACCGACAATGATACCTGCAAAAATTTTCATATCTACTTTTGCAACAAGGTCAGTTGCTTCATGAATCGAATTTACTGTGGCTGTATAGTCATTATTAAATTGCAATAATTCCGTTACGACAGATGCAAGCTTCTTTTTTAATTCTTGATTTGTATAATTTGCGCTTAAAGCTTTTAAACCATTTGTTAAAACTAAATAACCAATGGCACCTGAAAGACCGGCAGCTCCATTTTCATCATCTGCCAAACCTATTGCAATACCAATGGCAAAAATAATAGGTAGATTATCAAAAATAGCACTGCCTGCCATATGCATTAGGGGAATATTAAAAACATCTGCTGCCCCCAATCTTAATAAAAGTCCTGCTGCAGGCATTACAGCTATAGGAAGCATTAAAGATTTTCCTATGCGCTGTAAAAATGAATAAATTTTGTTCATTAAAAAAACCTCCTAAAATAATTAATTAAACCGTTAAATAATAACACATATTAGTAAAATAATCAATCGAATCTATCAAATCCATTACCAATAATTCTTGATGAATTTGTAATGGTAATAAAAGCGTGCTCATCTACAGATTTTATATAATTTTGCAAATTTGCAGCTTGACTTCTAGATAATATTGTTGTTATAACATCATGTTCTTTTTGAGTAAATGCGCCATATGCTTTGTGAATTGTTGCACCGCGTTTAAGTTTATCACAAATATATTTTTTAATTTTATCGCCGTGATTAGTGACAATAACTAAAATTTTAAACACGTGAATATTTTCCATAAACGAATCCAATACAAAAGATTTAAGGCAAACTCCCAGTACTGAAAACAAACACGTTTCAACACCAAATACCAAACCAGTTGAAAATGCAATAATAAAATCGATTATGAGCATTGAAATACTAATTTTAATTTTAAACAATTTGCTGATTATCTTACCTAAAATATCTGTTCCGCCTGTTGTTGAATTATAACTAAAAACAATTGCATTGCCTATACCGGGTAAAAAAACACTGTAAATCAATTCCATTAATTTTTGATTTGTAAGAGTATGATTGAGTGGAAAAATTAAATCCAAAAGCCATACCATTAATGAGAGGACAAAAGAACCATAGATTGTATTAATAGTAAATTTTTTACCGAGAATAAAATAGCCAAAGAAAAGGAATACAAAATTTAATAAAAACATTAAAATTCCGACAGATGCATTTGAAAAATAATGCAAAACGAGAATAGAAATACCACTTGTGCCACCTAATGCAAAATGATTTGGAGTTTTAAAAAGATGAATATCAAGCGCGATTAAAAGCATGCCAAAGTTAACAAACCAAAATTCTTTATTAATCCTCATTCTTTATTTATCCTCCTAGTTTAAATTGTTGTAATTGAAATTTACAAATGCAAGTGACGGGAAAATTTTAAGCAAAACTTTTGCCTCAATACAAGATTTTTTAATTGGACCAAAATTTCTGCTATCATAACTTGTAATTCTGTTATCGCCCATTATGAAATATTCATCCTCAGCCAAAATCAAATCAATTTTTCCATCTGTGCTATTAATTACATATGGCTCGTCCAAAATATTATTATTAACTTTGACCAGATTATCATAAATAATAATATGTTCGCCGGGCAACGCAATTATTCTTTTAATAATTGATTTGCTGTCGAATTTACAAACAATGACATCGCCGCGTTTTAACAAATTAAATTTTGAAAGTAGGCGTGAAACAATTATTCTATCATTATTTTGAAAAGTGTTTTGCATAGAATTACCTTGAATTTTAAAAGGAAACGCAAACAAAAATAAAAATAGGCCAAGTGCAAATAAAAAAATTAAAAATTTGCCTTGCTTTTTAAAAAATTTCATAATCATTATTTATCATTTCTCCAAATATTTTTTTATATTTTTTATATATTATAACTCTAAAGCAAAAAAAATTATTAATAATGTTATACTATGAAAAAAATAAAAGTAAATGGAGTATAAGCGATGAATAAAAAAGTTTGCCATATAATTGGTGCAGGGGAATTTGAAAAATTTTCGTATTTAGAAAATGATTTCATAATTGCAGTAGACGGCGGATATGAACATATAAAAAAAATTGGGATTAAACCCAATCTTTTAATTGGCGATTTTGATTCCATAAAAAACATCCCGCATGATATAAAAAAAATATGTTTGCCAACAAAAAAAGATTTTACGGATACATACGCGGCAATCCAAGAAGGAATTAAATATGGCTGCGAAATTTTTCACATACATGGTGGTACGGGCGCAAGATTTGCTCACACAATTGCAAATATGCAACTTCTTGCAGATATGTCACAAAAAAAATTTGCAACATATTTGCATGGGAGAAATTTTACTGCAACGGCTATAACGAACGATAAAATTTTATTTGATGAATCGCAAAAAGGATACATTTCAATATTTTCGCATACAGATAAATCATTTGGTGTTAACATAATTGGTTTGAAGTATGAATTAAAAAATGCTGTTTTGACAAATAAATTCCCGCTTGGTGTAAGCAATGAGTTTTTGCAAAAACAAAGTTTAATTTCTGTTGAAAGAGGAACTTTAATTTTGATTTATTGAATAATTTTGTTGCCATGAATAAAAATAAAAAAGTGTGTGCAAAAAAATTTATTTGATTTATTTTGATTAATAATGCAAATATTGATGCTGTGAATTATTTACAAAAGTTTTTCTTGACAAATGTTTCATTAAATGTTAAAATTAATTTTGTAATTAGCACTCGAACAATTTGAGTGCTAACAACAAAGGAAAAAGATGGGAGGTATTTGCATTGGCGGCGAACGAAGAGAAAAAATCAACTATAAAAGAAAAACTGGCAAAGAAAAAATTATCTCAAATTCCTAATGTAAAGAAAGAATCTCACAAAGAAAATGTTGATGAATTAAAAAAATCTTTTGCTGAAAAAGAAACTCAATGTAAAAATTTATTTGATAGCCTTCAAAGAACAATGGCGGAATTTGATAATTTTCGCAAGCGTACTGAAAAAGAAAAATTAAATATTTATGGTAATGCTGTTTGCGAAACTATCGAAAAAATTTTGCCCGTTTTGGATAATCTCGAACGTGCGCTAAGTTCTATCAGTGATAAAGAAAGTAATTATTATAAAGGAATCGAAATGGTTGTTAAGCAATTTGTTTGTGTATTAGAAGATTTAGGTGTAAAAGCTATAAAGATTGAACCAGGTGAGGATTTCAATCATGAGTTGCATTGCGCAGTTGCTCATGTTGAAGATGAAAATCTTGGTGAAAATCAAATTGTAGATGAGCTCGAAAAAGGTTACAAGTATAAAGATAAGGTAATTAGGTATAGCAAAGTCAGAGTTGCTAACTAAACTAAAATAATTTTTTTGGGGAGGAATTTTTATGAGTAAAATAATTGGAATTGACCTTGGTACTACAAATTCTTGTGTGGCAGTTATGGAAGGTGGTCAGCCTGTTGTAATTGCCAATTCCGAAGGATTACGCACTACTCCATCTGTTGTAGGATTTACTAAAACAGGTGAAAGATTAATAGGTGAAGCTGCAAAACGTCAAGCCGTAACTAATCCTGACAATACAATAAGTTCGATTAAACGTCATATGGGTTCGGATTATAAAGTTAATGCAAATGGTAAAACTTACTCACCTCAAGAAATATCAGCTATGATTTTGCAAAAATTAAAATCAGATGCTGAAAGCTATTTGGGTTCAAAAGTTACCGAAGCAGTTATAACTGTGCCTGCATATTTTACGGACAGTCAGCGCCAGGCTACAAAAGACGCTGGTAAAATTGCCGGTATGGATGTAAAAAGAATAATAAATGAGCCAACTGCTGCTGCTCTTGCATATGGACTTGAAAATGAAAAAGAGCAAAAAATTATGGTATACGATTTAGGTGGCGGTACATTCGATGTTTCTATTATTGACATAGGTGATGGAGTAATTGAAGTTATGGCTACCAGCGGTAATAATCATTTGGGTGGCGATGATTTTGACGAACGTGTTGCAAATTATTTAATATCTGAGTTCAAAAAAACTGACGGTGTAGATTTAAGCAAAGATAAAATGGCAATGCAAAGAATTAAGGAAGCAGCCGAAAAAGCAAAAAAAGAACTTTCTACTACTACAACTTCAAATATAAATTTACCTTTTATTACTGCAACGGCTGAAGGCCCAAAGCATTTGGATATTACGCTTACTCGTGCAAAATTTGATGAACTCACAGCAGATTTAGTTGAAGCAACGATGGGTCCTGTTAATACAGCATTGAAAGATGCTAATCTTTCTGCAAATCAATTGGATAAAATTTTACTTGTTGGTGGTTCTACAAGAATTCCAGCTGTGCAAGACGCAGTTAAAAAAATTACTGGTAAGGAGCCATTTAAGGGTATTAATCCTGATGAATGCGTGGCTTTAGGGGCTTCAATTCAAGGTGGAAAATTAGCAGGTGATGAAGGTGCCGGAAGTATTTTGTTGCTTGATGTAACTCCTCTTTCACTTGGTATCGAAACGGCTGGCGGTATAGCTACAAAATTAATTGAGCGCAATACTACTATTCCGACAAACAAAAAGCAAATATTTTCAACTGCAGCAGATGGTCAAACAGCTGTAGATGTACACATTGTGCAAGGTGAGAGACCTCTTGCCCGCGATAATAAAACGCTTGGACAATTTCGTCTTGATGGAATAGCACCAGCTCCTCGTGGAATTCCGCAAATTGAAGTCGCATTTGATATTGATGCAAACGGTATTGTGCATGTATCGGCAAAAGATTTGGGAACAGGCAAAGAACAAAGTGTAACAATAACGGCTAGCAGCAATTTAAGTGATGAAGAAATAGATAAAGCTGTAAAAGAAGCAGAAAAATATGCCGAGCAAGATAAAAAACGCAAGGAAACAATAGATATAAAAAATGAAGCGGATTCAATGATTTTCCAAACTGAAAAAATGTTAAAAGAAGAAATTGGAGAAAAAATTGAACCTGCAGACAAACAAAAAATTGAAGATGAATTGGGTAAATTAAAATCTTTGAATGATGCATTGAATATTGATACAATGACGGAAAATGACGCTGAAAACTTGAAAAAAGCAACTGAAAGTTTAACAAATGTTTTCTATGAAGTATCAACAAAGCTTTATCAAAATGCAGGCGGCAATGTTGATCCGCAAAATGTTGATGAGTTTAAAAAGAAATTTAGTGAAGGTAATCAAGATTCCAATAACAATAATGGAACAGTTGATGGAAACGCAAAAGAAGTTTAAAATTTTAATTTTCTTTAGAAAAAAGTAATTATAGGTAACTCATATTGAGCTGCTTTATTTACCATGTAATTGTTTTGCATAGGCAATTTTTTTGTGTTATAATAATAACCGCTTTCTATTTGCAAAAAAATAATTTTGTAGGAGGTTTTTGTTTTTATGAAATATGTTTATATGTTTTCTGAGGGTGATGCCTCAATGAGAAATTTACTCGGTGGCAAAGGTGCTAACTTAGCTGAAATGACTAAGCTTGGTTTGCCTATACCTCAGGGTTTTATTGTCACTACTGAAGCTTGTACAAGCTATAATTCTTCAGGTAAAGTTTTGAGCAGCGAAATAAAGACTCAAATTGATGAGGCAATCAAAAAACTTGAAGAAATTACTGGTAAAACTTTAGGTAGTGTTGAAAATCCATTGTTAGTTTCTGTACGTTCTGGAGCTCGTGTATCTATGCCAGGTATGATGGATACTGTCTTGAATTTGGGATTAAATGACGACACTGTTGAAGCTTTGGCAAAAGCTACTGACAATCCTAGATTTGCTTATGATTCATATCGTCGTTTTATTATGATGTTTGCGGATGTCGTAATTGGTGTTTCGAAATCTAAGTTTGAACGTACTCTTGATGCTTATAAAGAAGAAAGAAATTATAAATCAGATTTAGATTTAACAGTTGACGACTTGAAAACAGTTGTTAATGAATTCAAGAAAATATATAAAGATGACCAAAGAAAGGATTTTCCATCTGATGCAAAAGAACAACTATATGAAGCAATTTGTGCAGTATTTCGTTCATGGGATAATCCACGTGCATTTGTTTACCGCCGTATGAATGATATTCCATATGAGTGGGGAACAGCTGTAAATGTTCAAGCAATGGTTTTTGGAAATATGGGCGAAACTTCCGGAACTGGTGTTGTATTTACCAGAAATGCTGCTACTGGTGAAAACAAAATTTATGGTGAATATATGATGAATGCGCAAGGTGAAGACGTTGTTGCAGGTGTCAGAACTCCTAAGCCATTTGAAGAGTTAGGACAAGAAATGCCACAAATTTATAGTGAGTTTACAAAGTACGCAAAGACTTTGGAAAATCATTACAAAGATATGCAAGATATGGAGATTACAATCGAAAAAGGAAAACTTTACTTCCTGCAGACTCGTAATGGTAAAAGAACAGCAAATGCCGCTTTGCAAATAGCAGTTGATATGGTAAATGAAGGATTAATTACGAAAGAAGAAGCTTTATTAAAAGTTGAGCCTAAACAATTGGATCAATTGCTTCATCCAATGTTTGACCCAAGCGCATTAAAAGCGGCTAAGCCAATTGGTAAAGCATTGCCTGCATCTCCTGGAGCTGCAGCAGGAAAAGTATGTTTTTCGGCTGAAGACGCAAAAAATTTAGCAGCTAATGGTGAACGTGTAATTTTAGTTCGTCTGGAAACCTCACCTGAAGATATTGAAGGTATGGTTGTAGCGCAAGGCGTTTTGACAGTACGTGGCGGAATGACTTCTCATGCTGCAGTAGTTGCAAGAGGTATGGGAAGATGTTGCGTATCTGGATGCGAAGAAATTAAAATGAATGAAGAAGAAAAATATTTTGTTCTCGCTGGACGCACTATTAAAGAAGGAGATTATATTTCTCTTGATGGTTCGACTGGTAATATTTATGGTGAAGATATAAAAACAATGCCACCACAAATTTCAGGTAATTTTGCTACATTTATGCAATGGGCAGATGAAGTTCGTACGCTTGGAATAAGAACTAATGCAGATACTCCTCAAGATGCAGCAAAAGCTTTAGAATTTGGAGCAGAAGGAATCGGTCTTACGAGAACAGAGCATATGTTTTTTGATGAAGCTCGTATTCCTAAAATGCGTAAAATGATTTTATCTGATACTGTTGACGAAAGAAAGGCTGCACTTGAAGAATTGTTGCCGATGCAAAAGCAAGACTTTATTGGAATTTATGAAGCAATGAAAGGATTGCCAGTTACAATACGTTTATTGGATCCACCGCTTCATGAATTTTTACCGACTGACGATGAAGACTTCAAGGCATTAGCAAATGAAATGGGTAAAACTTTTGAGGAACTTAAAATAAAAGCTGCTGCACTTCATGAATTAAATCCAATGATGGGACATCGTGGTTGCCGTTTGGCAGTAAGTTATCCTGAAATTGCGCAAATGCAAACGCGCGCCATTTTAGAAGCTGCAATTGAAGTTAAGAAAAACAAAGGTTATGACATTGTTCCGGAGATAATGATTCCTTTGGTTGTTGAAATAAAAGAATTACGTTACGTAAAAAATATAATCGACGAAACTGCTAAAGATGTTTTTGAAAAAGCTGGTATGACTTTAAATTATCACGTTGGTACAATGATTGAGATGCCACGTGCAGCTTTAACTGCTGACGAAATTGCTCAAGAAGCTGAGTTTTTCTCATTTGGTACAAATGACTTAACTCAATTGACATTTGGATTGTCGCGTGATGACGCCGGCCGTATTTTAAATGATTATATTGAGAAAAATATTTTTGAATGCGATCCGACAGCTCGTCTTGATCAAAAAGGTGTTGGACAATTAGTTCAAATTGCAGTAGAAAAAGGACGCCGGACTCGTCCTGATATTAAACTTGGAATTTGTGGAGAACATGGTGGCGATCCATCTTCAATAGAATTTTGTCATCGCGTAGGTTTAAATTATGTATCATGTTCGCCATTTAGAGTTCCAATTGCAAGACTTGCTGCTGCACAAGCTGCAATAATCAATACTAAAAAATAAGTTGCTTGAGTAACACAGCACATACAAATGAAAAAATGGTGGGTAATGTAATCAAAATTAATTTGATTCTTATCCGCCATCTTTTTATAATAAATAATAAATAAAAGAGGAGAAATGAAAATGAAAGTTATGTTAGTCAATGGAAGTCCGCGCAAAGAAGGTTGTACATATACAGCACTTTGCGAAGTAGCAAATGCTCTAAATAAAGAAGGTATCAAAACAGAGATTTTTTGGATTGGAAATAAACCGATTGGAGGTTGCATTGCCTGTATGAAATGCAGGGAAACAGGAAATTGTGTATTTGATGATGTGGTAAATGTCTTCCGCCAAAAAGCATATGAAGCAGACGGATTTATTTTTGGCAGTCCAGTACATTATGCTGCAGCTAGCGGCAATATAACGGCATTTATGGATCGACTGTTTTATTCGGAATTTGGCGGCAATAAAAATAAAGCATTTTATATGAAGCCGGCTGCAGCTGTTATTTCTGCACGTCGTGCCGGTACAACTGCAACTTTTGATCAACTTAATAAATATTTTACGATACAAGAAATGCCAATTGTTTCATCACGTTACTGGAATATGGTGCATGGCACAAATCCAGAGCAGGTGCAACAGGATGCTGAAGGACTTTATACTATGAGAGTGTTGGGAAGAAATATGGCATATTTTTTGAAATGTCAAGAGGCTGCTTGCAATGCTGGAATTTCATTACCTGAACGTGAAGAGGCGATTTTTACAAATTTTATTCGTTAGAATCAATCAAAAATAAATTAAGATTTACAATCTAAATTTTAAAATTTTTGTGATGACTTGATAATTGTTAGAAAAATGATATAATAAAAATGTTAATATGATAAAAAAAGGAAAGGTGATATTTTTGGAAAATAATTTTTGGGCGCAATTAAATAGATACCGAAATGATCCTATAGAATATGCAAAAGCTTTTTGGGAAGATGGTAATTTTAGGGATGAAGAGAAAATTAATTTTTTTGCAAATAAGTATTCGGGTAATATGTTAAATTATGATAAGACAAGTATTTATATTTTTATGGGTATTTATGATTTTGCAAGTGAGGAAAATAAAGTAAATATTATTAATAAATTTAGAGAAAATAGAAATATTACCGCTTTGACTGGACTGCAAGTGTTTGAAGCTAAAAATGAAAAATATGGTTTTCTTGATTTGATATTTGTACCTTTTAGACATATTAATAGAATTTTGGGAGTGCTTGGTTGTGTTTTAGCAACCATTGATATAAAAGAAAACAAACTTCCTTCTCTTTCTAATTTGTTTTCTACATTTGTAATTAATGCTGCAAGTGCATATGGATATTATAGATCTCATAAGTTATCTGCAGTGGAAAAAAGAGTCAATATGATAAAAAATGATATTGATGAACTAAACAGGGAAAATGAAAATTCAAATAATAGAGATATAGAGAACATTTTAGGTAATAACAGTCGTGCTTCCAGAGCTATGGAAATACATAGGCAAATGAATCAAGGAGAAAATCAACATAATCAAAATCAAATAAATCAACCATTACTTAATATTTAAGGAATTATTAAATAAAAATCTCAAGCAATGAATTGACTCCAAAAAGTTAGACAAAATTATATAAAAAATCTATTAAGCAACCGAAAGGGCTTGCAGACTGTGAATAGCAGGAGGCAAGCCCTTAAGTTTTGCCTTAATACATCGATTATTGTAGTAGTCAAGATATTCTATTAATTCCTGCTTAAAATGTTCCATGGATTCAAACTTTTGCAAGTAGAATAGCTCGCTTTTCAGCAAATCAAAAAAGTTTTCTATCACTGCAATATCGCAATGTCCAGACAGTTGCTTTTGTGGCTCATATCTTTCTTATGTAGCATAATATTGCTTGTGTTGGTACTGCCATCCTTGATAAGAATGAAGAATGAGATTGGTATCATCTGGAATTGTTACAAATGCTTTATCTATCATTGGATATTATCATGCTCAATACATGACGCTCTGAAATAGTATATCTTACTAAGTTGTTACTATGTAGATCAAAGATAAACGACATATATAACTTTTCCCCAAACAGACTAAACTCTGTTACATCTGTGCCCCACTTTTGGTTTGGCTTTTCTGTTTTGAAATCTCGGTTCAGAAGATTTTGAGCAATTTTCCCCACCTTACCTTTGCAAGAACGGTATTTTTTCATCCTGACACGACACACAAGACCTAATTGATTCATAAGCCTTTGGACAGTTTTATGATTTAGATGAGTATTTTGGTTGTGCAGCTCGACCGTGATTCTACGGTAGCCATATCATCCTTTGTTTTCGTAATAGATTATTGTTGTAATATGTGCCTTGATTAATTTATATTTGTCTGGTTTATTCATTTGTTTTAAGTGATAGTAAAAGGTTGCATGGGCTAATTGAGCGATTGAAAAAGTATTTTCAGTGTATGTTTTTGCCTTAGTTTTTGAACTACATGCGCTTTTTGCGCTGGCGTCGCTCGTCTTCCAAAACCAAGGCTTGCAAGTTTTTTAAGTAGTCATTTTCTGCCCTTAATCTCTGCACTTGTGCCAAGAGGTCTTTATCTACTTATTTTGGTAATTATTTGTGGATGGTCTTTGCTGCCACGCCAACACCTCTCTATTGCCAAACTTTCTATTCCTTGTGTCAGATATATCTTTTTCTACTTCTGTATACTTTCATGTGCTATGCCATACTTTTGTTCTGCTTCATGGTATGACATGCTTTCTTCCAATACCTGTTTTACCACCACCATTTCTTTATATTCTGCTGTGTATCTCTTGTTTTGTTTTCCTTTTGACATAATTTAACACCCAATTTGTTTTTAGTATACTATACTGTCTAACAAATGGGGTGCTGTTCATTTGCTTGAGATTTTTTATATTTTGGTTCTTTTATGAAACGGTTCAAAATGAGATGTTTATGCTTACTTTTTCTTTTTAAAGAAAAAATAAAGAATTACAAAATTATGCAGATTAAACCGCCGCTACCTTCATTGATAATTTTTTGCAATGTTTCTTGCAGCTTCATTTGCGCATCTTCGGGAATATTATATAGTTTGCTTTGTAGACCATCTTTTATTAAATCATACATTGATTTGCCGAACATGTTTAACTCCCAAACTTTATTCGGATCGTTTGCCATTTCATTATTTAAATTAGCGATGAGTTCTTCACTTTGTTGCTGACTGCCGACAATTGGTGCAATTTCTGTTTCGATATCAGCACGAATTAAATGAATGCTTGGAGCTTTTGCCTTAAATTTCACACCAAACTTTGAACCATGTTTAATAATAACAGGATTTTCGAGAGTCATTTCATCGAGTACGGGCGTCACGATTCCATAACCTTTATGTTTAACTTCCTCGAGTGCATATTTTATTTTGTCATACTCTTTTTTTGCCTCGGCCAAAATTTTTATTGTAGAGATTAATTCATGTTCACCGTGAATTTCCATAGAAGTTGTCTCACTTAAAATTTTAAAGAATAGTCCATCGTCAACAGTAATTTCAATAGAAGCGGAGCCTTCACCTAAAATAATATTTTCAATAAAGCTTTTTTTAATGAGTTCGTTATCTTCAATTTTATTTATGCAGTTTTTAATTTCTCGAAGCTTTGTAATTTCCTCAAATGTATTTTTGATAATAGAGATCATGTTTTGTTTGAGCCAGTGATTTAAATCCAAAGTTTCCATCCATTTTGGCAATTTAATTTTAATTTCTTTGAGAGGGAATTCATACAAAAGTTTCTCCATGATGGAAGTAATATCTTCAGGTTTTAATTGAGCACAGTTTACAGAAATTACGGGAATATTGTAACGCATAGATAATTCTTGGCGAAGAGTTTCAGTTTCTGGATCATACGGCTTAATCGTATTTAATAACATTACGAAAGGCTTATTGATATTCTTTAATTCTTTAACGATGCGAGATTCTGCTTCCACATAATTTTCGCGCTCAATATCTGTAATACTTCCGTCAGTCGTAATTACTATTCCAATTGTTGAATGTTCCGTAATAACTTTTTTTGTTCCAATCTCGGCTGCATCTGAGAACGGGATTTTTTCTTCAGACCATGGCGTATTTATCATACGTGGACCATCTGCATCCATGTGTCCTGATACTCCTGGTATTAAATATCCTACACAATCTATCATTCGCATTTTAAAATTTATGTTTTCGTCGAGATTTACTTCAACTGCCTCATTGGGAACAAATTTTGGCTCGGTAGTCATAATTGTTTTACCGGCAGCACTTTGCGGTAATTCATCTTTCGCTCGTTCTTTAATGTAATTATTATCAATGTTCGGAATTACAAACAAATCCATGAATCTTTTAATAAAAGTTGATTTGCCAGTGCGCACCGGCCCAACTACTCCGATATAAATATCACCTTGAGTGCGCTCGGTTATATCTTTATAAATATTATAGTTATCCATAAAAAATAATCCTCCTATTGTTTACTTCTACAATATATGAGGATTATTTTTTAATTAGTACAGGTGAATTACTTTTCTGTTACTTTTCTTTTGGGAAAGAAAAGTAACCAAAAGAAAACCAAATTAAAACCACAAAACAAAATTATAGAAAGGCAAAATTATTTTTTTTCACCAAGGCCTGTTATGATTATTATATTGTAATCATCTGAGATTGTTTCATCAACTTCAATTTTTGCGTTATTGAAATATTTTTTCAAATCTTGGCCCATTCCTTTTTCTTTAACCATAATTCGTGTATCGTAAGTTTTTTTACCTGTATAGTTTCCGGTGTCAAGAACTTCGAAATTATTTTTTTCAAGCAACTCTTTTTTTTCTTTGGCAAGACCGTCGATATCACTTCCATTTAATATTTGAATTTTATATTGCGGGTTGGAATTTTTATTTTTGTTTGAGCTTGAATAAAATATTTCATCAATAAGTTTTGTAGTTTCTTCTTTATCATTTAAAAAATATGATGCGCCATCAATCATCTTAGGTACACCAGGCAATGTATAAAATGTTATGCTATCGGAATTTAATTTGTTTATATATCGTATATATTTTGGCAAATCTTCAATACCAAAATTTGTTTGGACTTCTTGCAAAAATGTTTTCAATAAGCTTGTTAAATTGTTGAGTATAGTTTTTTTGTTAAGGACTTGCGTGAAAAATTCTTTCATGAATTGTTGCTGAACTTCAATTCTTTGTAAATCTGCACGCTTATAACCTTTTCTAAAGCGTACAACTCCTTCTGCCATGTCGCCATTTAATAATTGTCTGCCTTTTGGAATGTGTATGTGTAAATTTTGCGTAGGGTCATCGTAATTTAAATCCATTGGAACATCCATATATATTCCGCCTACAGTATCAACTACTTTTTTAAATGCAGTAATATTTACAGCAATGTAGTAATCTAATTTTATATTCAAAAGTTCTTCAACTTGTTTTTGTGCATATTCGTTTCCGTGTTCTTTCCCAGCGTAAGAATGAACGGCATTTATTTTCATAATTCCTGAAGAAGGAGGTCTTCGCCCCAAATCACGCAGTTCTTTTATAGTTTGTGCTGACATTTTAATGTAAGTATCGCGCGGAATTGAGATAACGTTAATTTCTTGAGTATCACGATCGAAACATCCTATGAACATTGAATCAGATAATGTTTCATTTTGATCGAGCCCCAGAACTAAAAATTTCGTTTTTTTAGGAGGCAAAAAGATTTTATTTATAATTGTGTTTGATTTATTTTGTTCGTTCGAAATGTTATTATTGCCGCCAGCAAAAAATTTGTAGCTTAAAATTGCAAAGACTGATAGCAAAATAAATATGCCGACCATACAAAAAACAATGGAAAAAAATTTTTTATATATACTTTTTTTTCTTGAGCTTTCTTTTTTCATTTTGATTCTCCCAACGAAAATTATTATTTAATCGCAAATAACCTTATAATTTTACAATAAAATTTTCCGCAATGCAAATGCATATTGCATGCAAAGATAATTTTTCTTGTCATTTCATATCGAAAAATATGTACAAAAAAACCTGTGAAAAAAATCACAGGTTTTCTGATGTAATGATTTTAAAAAAATTTAATTCATTGAATTTACAGAGCCAAGTACATTTTTTATTTTGCCATCTACAACATCTTCAATCATTTTGCGTGCTTCACCCAAATATCCACGTGGATCAAATTTTTCTGGATTGAGTGCAAAAAATCTACGAATTGCAGCTGTCATTGCCAATCTCAAATCTGTATCCATATTAATTTTGCAGACAGATAAAGAAGAAGCTTTGCGAAGCATTTCATTTGGAACACCTTTGGCGCCGTCTAATTTAGCACCGTATTCATTACAAATTGCAACGCAGTTTGGATCTACAGATGATGCACCGTGCAAAACTATAGGGAATTTTTTAAAGCCGGCCTTATCAAGTTTTTCACTGATGGTTTCAAGACGTGCAAAATCTAATTTTGCTTCGCCCTTGAATTTATATGCACCATGGCTTGTTCCAATTGCCACAGCTAATGAATCAATACCAGTGCGTGATACAAAATCAACAGCTTGATCAGGGTCAGTGTATGTAGCGTTTTCTGCTGAGACATTTACTTCATCTTCAACTCCTGCCAATTTTCCTAATTCAGCTTCAACAGTGATATTTTTTTCGTGTGCAAAGTCGACAACTTCTTTAGTTTTTTGAACGTTGATTTCATAATCAAAATGAGAGCCGTCGAACATTACGGAAGTAAATCCACTTTCAACAGCAAGCTTAACTGTTTCAAAATCTGGGCCATGATCCAAATGCAATGCAATATCAATACCGCTGTCAGCGACTGCCGCATCTACCATTGCTTTTAAATAAAGTGGATTTGCATAATTCAAAGCACTTTTTGAAACTTGCATGATTACTGCAGAATTATTTTTTTTTGCCGCATTTGCTACTGCTTGTATTATTTCCATGTTGTTTATGTTGAAAGCACCTATTGCGTAATTATTATCGAATGCTTTCTCGAACATTTTTTTTGTGTTTATTAATGCCATTATTTTTCCCCCTTATAATAAAAATTGCTGCACAAAAATTATATAACCACAGCAATTTTTTTACAAGGCTTGAATTTTATTTTGTGATTGTGGTTAAATAAGCGTAAGTAATTTTTTTATCAAGGAGAATTTTTTATATGCCTATTAAAATTATGTTTGTATTCGGAACCCGCCCTGAAGCAATAAAAATGGTTCCACTAATAAAAAAAATGCAGCTTGATCCAAATTTTAAAATAGTAATATGTGTAACGGCCCAGCACAGAAATATGCTCGATCAAACTCTACAAATTTTTAATATTACTCCCGATTATGATTTGGATATTATGAAATCTTCACAGTCTCTATCTGACATAACTTCTAAATCTTTAATTGGTCTTGAAAATATTATGAAGGGTGAGAAACCTGATTTGGTTTTGGTTCACGGCGATACTTCCACAACTTTTGCAGCAGCTCTTGCAGCATTTTATAATAAAATAAAAATAGGACACGTTGAAGCTGGCTTAAGAACATTTAATAAATATCAACCGTTCCCTGAAGAAATGAATCGTAAATTGGTAGCAGATCTTTCAGATTTACATTTTGCTCCAACTTTGTCTGCAAAATCCAATTTGATTAAAGAAGGAATAGATGAAAATATTATTTTCATTACGGGCAATACAGTTATTGATTGTATAAAGCATACGATAAAAAATAATTATGAGTTCAAAAATGAAGCTCTGGGGAAAATTAATTATGCAGATAAAAAGGTTATTGTTGTGACTGCGCACAGGCGTGAAAACTTAGGAAAGCCACTTGAAAATATCTGTAATGCAATTTTAAAATTAAGTGCTAACAAAAATCTGGAATTTGTTTATGCAGTTCATTCAAATCCATTAGTAAGAAATACGGTGGAAAAAATTTTATCTGGTCACGATAATATTCATTTAATTGAACCATTAGATATTGAAAATATGCATAACTTGATTTCAAAATCGTTTTTGGTAATGACAGATTCAGGTGGAATTCAGGAAGAAGCTCCGTCTTTTGATAAACCTGTATTAGTTTTAAGAAATGTGACGGAAAGACCTGAAGGTGTTTTAACGGGTGCATTAAAATTAGTGGGAACGGACCAAAATAAAATTTTTGATAGCGTAAATGAATTGATTAATGACAAAAAATTGTATGAGAAAATGTCAAAGGCACAAAATCCATTTGGTGATGGAAAAGCATCAGAGAGAATTTGCAATGCTATATTATTTTATTTTGGGCGTATGCAAAAACCAACGGAATTTATTTTTTAAAGGCGTGATTTTTTGAAGACGAAAATTGTGAAATTAATTATTGTTTTATTGATTGCTGTGATTTTTATTGCGCTTGCAATAATTAATTACGATGGCAATGATTTTGAATCGGACGGGACAATTTTAAATTATGATTTTGATAATTGTCAGGGAGTTTTTGAAACAGGCGATGGAAATTTATTTTTTTGTGCTAAAAATTATGTTAAGTTCTTGAATCATAACTCGGATGAAAAATGGTCAATTGACGTGAATTTTTCCGAACCTGTAATTTCTCATGATAAAAAATTTTTGGCTATGTCGGATATGAAAACAAATTCAATCTTTGTTTATAGTGACAAGGGTGAATTATATTCGATAAAAGATGAAAATAAATTGCTTGCTTTTTGTGTTAATTCGTCTGGTTATTGCTCAAGTATCTCAAAAGATAATTCAACTTATAAAATTAATGTTTACAATCCAAGCGGCGATAAAATTCTTACATATGTGCATTCTGAAGAAAATGTGTTTCCTGTAAATACAGCCGTTTCGCCCGATGGAAAAATTTTAGCAATAAGCTACATAGATACAAATAACATAAATATTGATTCCAAAATTACTTTTATGTATACAAATCAAAATGATATATTTGCATCTGTGCAGAAAAAAGATAATTTTGCATGTGGCTTGAACTTTTTATCAAATCATGATATCATCATCGTATCGGATGACAATATAACATGTGAGTATTTTACACAAAATAATTTAAATGAAAAATGGAATTTGGATTTTGAAAAAAAGTTAGATGCAATTGATTTTAATAATGATTTTATTGCAGTTAAATTAATTGCAGATAAATCAGGCAAAGATTCGCAAAGTAATATTAAATTTTATAATATGTCAGGTAAAAATATTGGCGAGTTTAAATCGGATGAGCAGTATAATTATTTTAAAGTATCAGCTAAAAATAATTGTGTTATGCTTGGCTCAATGAATGATTTTATTGCAGTTAATACAAATGGTAAAATATTATGGGAATATAATGCGCAGGGCGAGCAAAAGTTTGCCGCTTTTTTGGATAAACCAAATAAAATTTTATTTGTTTCTTCGACGAAAGCTTATATTGTTAATGTGAAAGGGAAGGGGGAATAATTATGAATATATATGGGTTTAATCTGCTCGATATAATTTTTGCTTTTATTTTATTAAGTTTTATGATGTCTGTAATGCGAAAAGGGCTTATACAGTCTTTATTCGGTATTTTTTCATTTGTTATTTCTGTTCTTATTTCAAGCCAATTTTATCCTAATGTTGCAGATTTTATTAAAAACAAAACGTTTTTTTATAATTGGTTTAATTCTATGCTCAAAGATACTTTAAATGTTTCTAATCTTATTCGCTCGCAAGCTGAAAATGTTCAATCTGGTTTGCAAAATAATTTGCTGGAAAATGTGCAAAGTTCAGCTGGTATCAGCAAAGAATTGTTAGATAATATCCAATTACCGAGCTTTGTCAAAGATAATTTTCTGTCAGTAAATACTTCACAAATTGTTAAGATTTTTGATATGAAAACACTGGAAAATTTTATTTCAAGTCATTTGGCAAATATTTTGGTGAATATTTTGGCAATGATTCTTACATTTACATTTGTTTCAATTGTTATGGGAATAATTTCTCATGTGCTCGATATAGTTTCATTTTTACCTTTTATTCATCTTGCTAATAAATTAGGTGGGCTTGTAGTTGGTTTTGTTGAAGGTAGTATTTTTCTTTGGGTAATCTGTATGCTGTTTTCATTGTTTGTTGAAAATCCAAATTTTAGGTTTTTAAAAGATGCACTTGGTTCGTCTAAATTTGCAATAAAATTTTATGATTCAAACCTTATACTCAGATTTTTGATAAATTTTATCCCTGGTTTTCGTTAAAATTCAAAAATATTTTTATATAAAAAAATAGTCTAGTTAAAAAACTAGACTTTTTTTATATTATTAATATGGGTTTTTTGAAGGGCATTGTTTAACATTTGAGTCAGTTTGTGTAAAATATGGGATATAGCTTAAATAGGAAAAAAAATTGCCTTTGTGAGCGGAGGTGTGAATTCGAATTTCGCTATTTCCATTTTTTTGTTCATTTTTATCTTCATTTCCTCATAAAAAATGTCCAAACTTTTGTTTGGACATTTTTGTGTTTGGATTTTTTATCTTGTTTCTACTAAAGGTTGATTATTTGCACGATTAAGGATTTGTTGATTATTTTGCTGATTTAAAATTAATGCAAATGCAGCAGCAGGCATAGATGCATAATAACATGATGCTGCAACACTAGCAATTGTTAAATTTGTATTGATTAATGCTACTGTACTTGCATATGATGCATATAAAGTTAAAAAAGTTGGAATTAAAGCCATAAAATCCATAGTATTCAAATATGCACGAAATTGAGCAGTTGTATTAGGATTATTTAATAATTGAGTTTTGAAAAGTGTAGCCATATTTGCGTTAGTTTTATACAATTCAAACATTGCTTTCAAAAAATATTGGGCTGTTTCTAAGTTTAATTCTATTTTTCCCACTGCCAATGCTTGTATAAAATTTTTGCTTTGTGTTTGTGAATATTCCCTAAGTATAGCTAATTTAAATTCAGGTTTCAAAGATTGACTGGACATAAATTTACATATTATTTCAACCTGTTTTTTTGGTGGATAAAGAGATATTTTTACGTTTATTGCTGATAATAATATTGATTCTTTTTGCTGTTTTATTTGAAAATAATTTTTAAAATTGCTAATGCTAGGTTTGAAATAATTATTTAGCTTTCCTTCACTTACTGCTTTCAAAAAGCCATTTCCTAGTGTTGTGAAATTTGACCATTTTCCTTCTGTGAATTGATGGATTTTATGGATTTGATGCAATTGACACCAATATTTAAATTCAACATTTTTTTCTTCAAATTTAAATAATATATTAGTTACATCTTGATTTTCAATTTCTTTAATTTCTCTTTTTATATCTTCAAAATCACTTAACTTTTCGGCAGAGTCAACTGTTATATTTTCAACAGGATTCATTGAATCTATTTTAATTTGACTTGGTATTAGAGTTGGATCATTTAAGTGATTTAAAAACTCAAGTTGAGAGTTTTTTTCTATTAAATTACTAATAGTGATTTCAGAGTCGGTAGGAAATTCTACTTCTTTTAAAATAGATCCACTTTTAATAAGAACTTTTTCAAAAAAGTTATTTTTAAATGTTTTTTCATATTCTTTTAGTTCGTTTTTATTTGAATTCATAACATGTGCGAATTGAACTTTATTCATATTGACGATAATTTTTTTAGATTCTTTTTCGTTATTATATTCGGCTGTAAATGTTTTTTCTTTTAGATAAGTATTTTCGATCAAATCAATAATTGTATTTTGGATATCCGGATTGTTTAAATTATTTTTTAATATTAGCTGATTAGGTTTTAACTCATTTTCGTCAGCATTATTAATTTGACTAATATAATTTCTTTGGTTTTCATTAAATATACTATCTATTATTCTCCAAAATTTGATTTCAAGAGATTTGGGGGGAACAGAACTATGCAAGCATTTATTATTATAAAAAATGAATGTCATATAACTAGAACATTTTGCAAATAGTTCAAAAATTTTATCTATAAATAATTTATTTCCTAATTGATCCCTCAATAAAATATTACTTTTGCAATTTTCAAAATGTAAATTTAAATTTGTTGTACCCTGGGTGAAAAAAAAATTCTTATAACAAATATATTTTAATAATTTTTCTATAAGAGATGTATATTTTAGACTATGTGCAGCTATTAAAGAATTTATTTGATATTTTTGAGGTTCACTCAATTCATTATATAAATTTGGTTGGTTTAAAATTTGATTAGGATATGCGCCAATAATATTTTTAAAATCATCTACAAATTTTTGGTTACATATCAAATTTGATACAAAACCAACGAATATACTAAAATCATTAATAGGCATTTTATTAAACAATTCAATTTTTTCATCTGAAAGTTTAGAAATATCTTCACAATCATGGCAATACTTACCAATATTAATCAACGGCGAAATGCTAAGGATTGTATTACTAAAAGTTGTACCAATAGGTATTGCAAGTGCATACAATATTCTTTCACGTATTCTTAACCATTCTGTATTTTCTTGTGTAGTTTGAACATCAACAACATTTTCCACATTTATCACTTCCTTATGAGATGATGTCACTAATTAAATTATATCATAAGGGATGATTATTAGCAATATTAATATACACGAGCTTTTTGAAGTGCATTGTCTACTGCACTGATTAAAATTTTTCCTGTAACTGCGTAATCATTTATTGTTGGAATATCTAAAGATTGATAATGAATAATTTCACGTGAGAGCATTTCCATTGTCGGTTTAAATAGGGGATAGAAAACCTCTTGCGTTTCGTTTATATCATTCAATTTTATAGCTAAAATTTCATTTTCATTTACATTTACTTCGATGTTAACAGGTTTGTTGTGCAAAATAATTTGAGATGAATAGATGCCCGGAGTATAAATTGAAGATGTTTTTTGATTTTCCTCTTTATTTTTAGGAATGAAGACAAATATCAATAAACCTATCAGGATTAAACCGATTAAGGTAAATACGCACGATTTTATAATTTGTTTTAGATGAAGCACTATAATTTTTGTTGTGCCCATTTAATAATAGCCTCCTTATTTTTAATTACTTGATTATATTTTATTAGGCGGGTAAAATAATTATGAGTAAAAAGGAGATAAAAAATGAGTTTGCAATATATAATGGGTGGGCCATCGAGCGGTAAAACTAAATTTTGTATTGACAAGATTTTAGAATTTGGTACTGATGAAAATATATTATTGATAGTGCCGGAACAATTTTCATTGCAGGCCGAAAAGGAATTAATAAAATTAAAAGGCGCAATAGTTAATACGCAAGTATTAAGTTTTCAGCGTCTTTCATTTTATATATTTTCGGAGCTTGGCAATGTAAATAAAATTTTGTTAGAGGACATCGGTAAGAATATTTTATTGCGAAAGATTTTATCGCATATACAATTAAATTTTTTTGCAAATTCACGTAATCAAGGTTTTATTGACAGCCTTAGTTCTATGATAAGCGAATTTTATAAGTATGAGATAAGTTTGTCTGATTTGGATAATTATATTGAATTTGCGTCGGATGATTTGAAAATAAAGATGCAGGATTTATATCTTGTGTATAAAGAATATAGCGAGTACATAAAAGAAAAATATTTATCGCTGGATGAAACGTTAGATATTTTAGCCGATAAAATTAATGAGTCGAAATACCTAAGTGGCATAAAAATTTTTATGGATGGATTCGACAGTTTTAATCCACAGGAATATAAAGTGATAAACGAGTTAATGAAAGTAGCGGAGGATATATTTTTTACAGCTGGTATTCACTTAAATCAAGGACACGGTACGAAATATTTAAATCCAATTTGGAATGATCCATATTTTGAAATTAAGAATACGGTAAATAATATAACAGAGCTTGCGCAAATTAATGGACTTGAAATAAAAAATCCTATTTCGTTGAAAAAAGTATATAAAGAAAATTATGAGCTGGAGTTTTTAAGTAATAATTATTTTTATTTTTATGCACAGGAATATTCTCAGCCGGCGGAAAATATTTTTCTTTACAGCGCGAATGATTTATACGATGAAATAAATTTCATAGCTAAGAAAATAATTAATTACGTAAGAAATGGAATGCGTTTTAATCAGATTGCAATTGTTGTAGGGAATTTAGAAGAATACGCAAATCAAATCGAACGAATTTTTTCTTTGTATTCGATACCGTATTTCATAGATGCAAAAGTAAGTATTATGACAAACAGGATTGTAGAATTTATACGGGCAGCTTTTGATATTATTATTTATAATTTTTCATATGAGAGTGTTTTTAGATTTTTAAAGACAGACTTATTGGATATCGATTTAGATGACATAGATTTAATTGAGGATTATGTATTGGAATTTGGGATAAAGGGTAAGCTTTGGAAAAATGATTGGCATTTTGGATTTAACAAGTACAATGAAAAAGAAATTATTCGTATAAAAAATTTGGTTTTAGAGAAAACAGATTTTTTATCTGAAAATTTATCTGCCAATCGCAAATATGAAGTAAGTTGGTTGTGCAAATTTATTTTTGATATGCTTAATCATTTTGATTTGGAAAACAAATTAAATGAGAACAGTGAAGAAAATTTAAAAGTATGGGCAAAGATTTGTGAAGTACTTGATAAAATTGTTGATATTCTATCGGGAACGAAGGTTGATATTTTAGAATTTGTGTCAATTTTGGATGAGGGATTAAAAAAAATAGATTTGGGACTGATTCCACAATTTTCAGACCAAATTATAATAGGAGATATCGAACGTTCCAGAATACCGAATGTAAAAGTTTTATTCATTGCCGGAGCTAACGAAGGATATTTACCAAAATCTAATGACGAAATTAATTTATTCAATAATGATGAGAAAATGTTTTTGAAATCGTTAGGAATGAAATTTGCGCCAGATATGGAACGCAAAATTTTTAAGAGCGATTTTTTATTATACGGATTGCTTTCGAAACCATCTTATCAATTGAATATAAGCTGCAGTTTGAAAAATAGCGATGAAAAGCAAATGTATCCTGCCAACGTTTTTAATAAGATAAAAAAATTATTTCCATATGGAAGTAAAAATGTTAATAATGATATAAGTTTGCCATCTGCTATGCTAAATGATATCGTGAAGATTATTTATAATAAAAATCCTGATGACTCCCAAATTCAAGTTTATAATTGGTTTAGAAATAATAATGAGTATGAAAAAAAGATATTGAAATTTGAAAATGTTGCTTTGAAAAATAATGCAGGCAGTTTAAAAATTGCGCGTATCTGTGATAAAATTAATATAAGTGTGACGCAGCTTGAAAGTTATGCAAAATGTCCGTTCGCTCATTTTTTAAAGTATGATTTAAAACTAAAAAAACGTAAAATTTATACTCTTAAATCCGTTGACATTGGTTCATTTTTACATGCTGCATTGAAACAATTTTTCTTGATCGTGAAAAATAAAAACGTTATGTTTGAATGCCGCGATAATCTGGAATTTTATATCGATGAAGCAATTAAAGAATGTGATTTCGACGAAAATATTTTTTATGAGTCGGCTTATTATAAATTTTTGCTCTATCATATTAAAAATGTTTTATATGCCTCAATCTCGGCAATGCTTAATGATATCGAAAGTGAAAAATATATTCCGGATGAATTTGAATTTGAGTTTTCTAATATAAAATTGGCAGATAAAATATTTTTAAATGGAAAGATTGATCGTATCGATATTTTGAAAATTGGCAATGAAAAATATTTGAGGGTTATCGATTATAAATCTAGTGAGAAAAAAATTTCGCAAATTGAAGTTGAATCCGGAGTCCAACTGCAATTGCTTCTTTATTTAAAAATACTTTTGGATGATAAAATAAAGCCGGGTGGTGCTTTCTATTTTCATTTGGATAATCCTTTTATAGATTTGAAAAATGAAATTGATGATTTGGAATTGCAGAAGAAAATCAATGATAAATTTAAAATGGTCGGGACTAAAATTGAAAAAATTGATGAATTAATTGAAACTGCATGCTGCAGTGCAAAAAATATTGGCGATGAAATTTTAAACGGCAATATAGATATAAAACCACATGATAAATTTTCATGTCTTTATTGCCCTTATTCTTGCGTATGCCAAAAAAAACAGGTGTTTTATGCTGATTAGAGATGCTTTGTATTATGGGAAAAATTATTTGCGTGAGTCTAAATCGCCTTTTTTAGACTCACTTGTTTTATTGCAAAATGTCACGTGCCTCACTAAAGAAAAAATTTTGTTATCGAATGAACTTATTCCTAATGATTTATTCGATAATTTTTGCAGACTCTTGAAATTGCGAAAGGAAAATATGCCAATTCAATACATTATTCAGCGCGCAGAATTTATGGGATTGAAATTTTATGTAGACGAAAATGTTTTAATTCCGCGAAGTGACACCGAAATTTTAGTTGAGACTGTTATAAATTTCATTGGCAATAAAAAATTAAATGTGCTGGATTTGTGTAGTGGCAGCGGTTGTATTTCTATTGCTTTGAAAAAGTTTTGCCCAAACATAAATATTATTGGTATCGACATAAGCCAAAAGGCAATTGATATAGCTAATAAAAATGCAGCCATAAATAATGTGAACGTTGAATTCGAATGCGGTGATATTTTTGAAAAATTTATTTCTAATATCCCCCCTATGTTTGATATAATTATTTCGAATCCGCCTTATATAATTTCTGATAAAATTAATAATCTTGATGCAAATGTTAAGGATTTTGAGCCTAAAATAGCTTTGGATGGTGGGGAAGATGGACTTGATTTTTACAGGTTTATAACGCAGAAAATAAATCATAGATGTGAAATTTTTTTTGAAATTGGATATGACCAGGCTAAAAGTGTTTGTTATATGTTGAATACAAATGGATTTGGCAATATAAAAGTTATAAAAGATTTAGCGGGGCTTGACAGAGTTATTTATGCAAATAGGGAGTGAAATATTTATGTTTACAAAGCTTGAGCAATTAAAACAAAGATATGATGAATTATCGGCTAAATTGAATGAACCGGATATTATGAATGATCGTGAATTGTGGAAGAAGATGATTAAGGAACACAGTAATTTATCTGATATTGTTGAAAAATATGAAGAATATAAAACTGTGCTCGATAACATAAACGAATCGAAATTGATACTGGAAGAAAGTTCAGATGAGGAATTGAGAATGCTGGCAAAAGAGGAATTAAAAGAAAACAGTGGCAATCTCGAAAAGATTGAGAACGAAATAAAAATTCTTTTATTGCCCAAGGATCCCAATGATCAAAAAAATGTTATTGTTGAAATACGTGGTGGAGCTGGCGGCGATGAAGCAGCTTTGTTTGCCGGTGATTTATTTCGCATGTATTCGCATTATGCTGAATCAAGAAACTGGAAAACCGAAATACTTAATATGAATGAAAGTGATATTGGTGGGTTTAAAGAAATTGTTTTTATGATTAACGGCAAGGGTGCTTATTCAAGATTGAAATATGAAAGCGGGGTACATCGTGTTCAAAGAGTTCCGGAAACTGAATCGAGTGGCCGTATTCATACTTCTACTGTTACTGTCGCAATTTTGCCGGAAGCTGAAGATGTTGACGTCGATATAAACCAAAATGATTTAAGAATAGATGTTTTTCGTTCATCTGGAAATGGTGGTCAAAGTGTAAATACGACTGATTCAGCTGTAAGAGTTACTCATATTCCAACGGGAATAGTAATTTCTTGCCAGGATGAAAAATCTCAATTGAAAAATAAAGACAAAGCATTAAAAATTTTGCGGGCCAAGCTTTATGAATTGGAATTGGAGAGGCAGCAAAAAGAATTATCGCAAACACGAAAAAGTCAAGTTGGTACGGGTGATAGAAGTGAGAGAATCAGAACGTATAATTTTCCACAAGGTCGTGTTACCGATCACAGGATAAATTTAACGCTGTATAGATTAGATAGTATATTAAACGGAGATTTGGATGAGATAATAGATGCTTTAATAACGACGGACCAAGCAGAAAAATTAAATAATAATCAAAATAAGTAATCATAAATTAAATTATTTATTGTGTTAATTAAAAAATCTTGAACTTAGTTTGAGATTTTTTATTTTGTATTTTTTTTGGCTATGTGTTATAAAGAAAGCAAAAGATTTTTTTGAAACTAATTTTATTTATTTTAGAGGAGGAAATTTGAATGAAAAACAAATTTTTGTTGCTTGCTTTAATTTTTATAATAGCTGTTTTTGCTATAAACGTTTATAATGTAAACAAGGAGATGAAAAATTTGCAAGCTATAGATTTTATGATGGAAAATAATTTGAGTTTTTCGTGTGCTGAGTCGTGCACCGGTGGCTTATTGGCTGCAAAATTTATTGAAAGACCTGGGATATCTAAAATTTTTTATGAAGGAATTGTTGCATACGATAATGATGCAAAAATAAAAAGATTAGGTGTAAATCCAGAGAGTTTGAAAAATTTTGGTGCTGTAAGTGAGCAGGTTGCTTTGGAAATGCTGGATGGTTTGCAAACAGACGTTTGTATCTCAACTACTGGAATTGCGGGTCCAAAGTCGGATGATTCTCAAAAACCGGTTGGACTTGTATATATTGGTTTAAAAATAAAAGATGAGAAATATGTGCGCAAGTTTAATTT
Source organism: uncultured Clostridia bacterium (assembly GCA_947073045.1). Lineage (GTDB taxonomy): Bacteria > Bacillota > Clostridia > Lachnospirales > CAMVHY01 > CAMTJU01. The sequence continues at coordinate 54,099 of CAMTJU010000005.1, forward strand.
TTCTGGTAATCGCTCGCAAATTAGAAATCAGACAGTTGATACTGCATTGAAATTTCTAAATGAAAAATTAGGTGAGGGTAATGAAAAAAATAATTAAACCAAAAGAATTTATAAATGGTGTAATAAGTTTGCCGGGCGATAAATCACTTGCACATCGTGCTTTAATTTTAGGTGCAATTTCTAGCGGGCGCACCAAAATTAAAAACTTCCCATTTAGTAAAACTTGTATGTATACGCTCAATTGTTTAAAAAATTTGGGCGTGGATATTAAAATTTCATCGGGCAATGTTATTATAAATGGCAAAGGAATTCATGGCTTGAGCAAATCTAATAAAATATTAAATGCGGGAACAAGTGCAACTACTTTGCGTTTATTAATGGGGTTGCTCGCTGCGCAAAATTTTCCTTCAAAAATAAAATGCACGGGTTCATTGAAAAGTCGACCAATGGACAGAGTTATTAATCCACTTAGAAAAATGGGCGCTAATATTGTGCATGGCGAAAATTTTGAAATATTTCCTTCAAATTTTTCTGCTATTAATTACAAAATGCCAATAGCAAGTGCACAGGTTAAGTCGGCAATTATCCTCGCAGGACTTTATTGCAATGACACTGTGCAAATTATCGAACCGATTAAATCGCGCGACCATACTGAGCATATGATAAATTATTTTGGTGGCGATATAAAATTTGATGCCAATAAAATTTTAGTTGGTGCAAAACAAAATTTATCTGGTAAAAATATTGAGCTTGCGTGCGACGTTTCAAATGCCGCATTTTTTATTGTGCTTGCGACAGTTTTTCCAAAAGCTCATTTGATTTTGAACAATATTCTTGTTAATCCAAGGCGCATCGGTTTTATAAATGTATTAAAAAAAATGGGTGCAAATATAAAATTTATTAATCAAAGAAAAATCTATGAAGGTGAGTGGGTTGCTGATATAGAAATTAAAAGTGCAAGGCTTCATGCAATTGAAATTTGTACTCAAACAATCGTTGATATGATAGATGAAGTGCCGGCATTTGTTGTAGCAGCATTGTTTGCGGATGGCACAAGCATAATAAAAGATGCGGGCGAATTGCATTTCAAAGAATCTGACAGAATAAATTGTTTGTGTGAGGAATTTAATCGGATTGGCGCAAAAATTAAACCTACAGACGATGGAATGATTATCGAAAGTGGGTTTGATTATAAATTTACGTCTGCATTTTCACACAATGATCACAGAATTGCTATGGCATTAGTAATTTTTGCTTTAGCCATTAAAAATAAATTAGTTGTTTATGATGTGGAATGCATTGCGGATTCATTTGTGACATTTTTTGATTATGTAGAAAATTTTTTTTGAAATAATTTGTTCATAATTGATTAACTGTGTGTTCTAATATATAATGATATAAAAAAATATCGGAGGCTTTTTATGAATATTTATGGCATTACAATTACTATTGCTGTAGTTTTATTAATGTTTTATCTTTGTGACATGAAAAAATTTTTTAATCTTATTGGCAATCACTATTTATTGATAGTAACGCTTGGCATAATCAGTCGTATTTTTTTTCTTGGCAAATATGGATACAGTACTGATATGTCTTGTTTTAAGGCTTGGGCTGAAAATCTGTATACCTACGGGTTATCTAATTTTTACACGTTAGACATTTTTAAGGATTATCCGCCGGGTTATATGTATGTGTTGTATATTCTCGGGGCAATAAAAAATTGTTTATCACTCAATTCTTTTGAGTTTACTTGCCTAATAAAATTGCCAGCTGTTATGACTGATATTATCTGTGCAATTTTAATATATAAGTTTGCTTACAAAAAGTTGAATCATAATCTAGCATTTGTGTTATCTTTATCTTATGTACTCAATCCCGCTATTATTTTTGATTCAGCAGTATGGGGGCAAGTAGATTCTGTCTACATGCTTTTTATATTCTTAGCAATTTATTGCATAACAGAAAAAAAATATCTTTATGGATTTATCAGTTTTGCAATAGGAGTATTAATTAAGCCGCAGGGTTTTATTTTTGCGCCTGTTTTTTTGTATGCTATATACGAAATTTTATCTGTAAACAAATTCAATAAAAAATCGCTTTATCTTGTTTTTCAATACATACTTTGTTCTGGGCTTATTTTTTTTGCGCTAATAATCCCGTTTACAAAAAATTTTGATTTTATGCCCGTAATAAATCAATACATAGAAACATTTAAGTCATATCCGTATGCAACAATGAATGCTTTTAATTCATTTATGTATGCAAATTTAAATTGGTTTGATATAAGTAATCCTAAATTTTCAGTTTTCTTTAGCATAGCCGAGTTTGTTTTAATCACGTTAATAACTTTATTTGTATTTTGGTTTTTAGCAAAGTCAAAATCAAAATCGAAATATTTTTTCTCAGCTTCATTATTAAATATTTTAGTGTATGTATTTACTTTTAAAATGCACGAGCGATATATTTTTCCTGCAATTATTCTTTTATTGGCAACTTATATTTATCACAATAGTAAAAAAGATTTATTACTATACGCTGGGTTTTCTATAACATTTTTTATTAATTGCTTTAATACTTATTACGAATGGATGCAAAATCACAATACGCAAATTTTTTCTACGCTTGCACAAGTTTTTTCTGTTGCAAATGTAATTTTGGCATTGATTGCTGTTTATGTAGCTAAAAATATTAATATATATGACGAACACAAATCCCCAAATACAAAAAAATTATACTCGTCGAATTTAAAAATAGCGCCTGCTGAAAAAATTGAATCAACAAAAAAATTATCTATCATGAAAAAAAATGATTGGCTCATTTTAGTTTCTATAACAATTTTGTATGCATGCGTTGCTTTCTTTGATCTGGGGAATTTACAATCTCCACAATCATTTTGGTTTGCCAACAAAAATGATTCAGTTGTTATTGATTTAAATAGTGAAAAAAATATACGGCGCATACAAATTTTAAATGGAATACGCCCAGATAAAATACTCAATTTATACACATCAAACGATAAAAATGATTGGAACTTTAATTGTGAAATTAATCTTAAAGGTGTAACTTCCGTTTTTACTTGGAAAGATGAAAACGTAAATATAAATCATGCTAGGTTTATTAAAATAGTTTGTATGTCCGATGAAACTTATATACAAGAAATTGCATTGCGTGATGAAAACAATAAAATATTGCCTGTGAAAATTATTGATGGGGATGCATATCAACTTTTTGATGAACAAAATCTTGTGCCGGATATTACAGATTATATGAACAGCATGTATTTTGATGAAGTTTATCATGCACGAACAGCTTATGAATTTTTGCATCATTTAAAGGTTTATGAGACAACTCATCCACCTCTTGGCAAAGATTTTATTGCACTTGGAATAAAATTATTTGGAATGACACCGTTTGGCTGGAGATTTTCTGGAACTTTGTGCGGAGTGTTGATGCTTCCTATTTTCTATTTGCTTGCAAAAAAGTTATTTTCCCGTACACTCTGGGCAACTTTTGCTACAATTTTATTCTCACTAGATTTTATGCACTTTGAACAAACTCGTATTGCTACTGTAGATTCATACACTGTTTTTTTTATACTTTTAATGTATTTGGCAATGTTTTGTTATTACAACATGAACTTTTTTGATACAAAATTTACGAAAACACTAAAGCCATTAATTCTTTGCGCAATATTTTCTGGATTTGCTTGTGCATCTAAATGGCAAGGATTTTATGCAATGGCTGGACTTGCTGTTTTATTTTTTGCCGTTATTTTTATGCGATATAAAGAATTTTTGTATGCAAAAAAATATAATGACGAAAACATTAAAAATAAATTTGCCTCACTTTCTTCTGCTTCAATAAATTTATCAATTGCTTTCATATTTTTAATTACACTGCCAATTTATTTTTTATCGTATTTTTTTTATCTTAGGACACCAGGTGTAAATGGATTTATAGATGTATTAAAAAATCAAAATTACATGTTTAGCTATCATGCATACCTAGATGCTACTCATCCATTTAGTTCAAAATGGTGGCAGTGGGTTTTAAATTTGCGCCCAATATTATTTTATAATCATTCATATTCTGCAAACGTAAGAGCTGGAATAAGTTGCTTTGCCAATCCTGTAATTTGTTATGGAGGACTTATCGGATTTTTCTATTGTCTATCGAAAATATCAAGAAAGTTCGATAAAACTATTTTCTTTCTTCTGGTTGGATATCTTGCACAAATTTTGCCTTGGGTTTTCATTACACGTTTGACTTTTGAATATCATTATTTTCCATCAATACCATTTTTAATTTTGATGTTTACATATTTTATAAAAGATTGTCTCTATCATAAATTCAAAAACAAAGTTTTAATAGGAACCATTTTTCTTACTGCTTTGTTGTTTGTTATGTTTTATCCTGTAATTTCTGGAATGCCGGTTAATACGTTTTATATCAATACATTTTTAAAATGGTTTTGTTCGTGGCAATTAACTTAAAAAAAATAGGAGATGATTGAATGATACTATCGGGGTTTGAAATAAAAAAAAATCTTGGTAACAAAATAAAGATTGAGCCATTTGATATTAACTGCCTTAACCCGAACAGTTATAATCTAAAATTAGCAGATGAATTATTAATATACGATGAAGAAATTTTGGACATGCGCAAAGAAAATAAATTCCACAAGATAAAAATTCCAGATGACGGATTAGTTATTTATCCGGGGAAATTATATCTTGCTCGTACGGTTGAATATACTCAAACTGACGGTTTTATTCCGATGCTAGAGGGGCGTTCGTCTATTGGGCGCCTTGGATTATTTATTCATGTAACAGCAGGATTTGGAGATGTTGGCTTCAAAGGATATTGGACATTAGAAATTCACTGCATTGAGCCAATAAGAATTTATGCAGGAGTTCAAATCTGCCAGATTTATTACCATACGATTGAAGGAAGCTACAAAAATTATTCATCCGGGAAATATCAAAACAATAATGGAATACAGCCAAGTTTGTTGTACCGCGACTTTATTTAAAATTAATCTAGCCACCTAAAGTACAGTCTTGTTTTGAATACCATTGCAAGGCATTGATAAAATCATTTTGTGAGAATTGTGGCCACATTTTATCAACAACAAAAAAATCTGAGTAGACACTTTGTACTGGCAAAAATCCGGAAAGTCTGCGCATTCCTCCCCATCTTATAATTAAATCAATACGGGAAATATCGCTTGATCTTAATGATGAAGCGATTTTTTTGCGCCCTGCATTGCATTTTAAATTTTCTAAATCCCAATCCCATCCATAATTTATTAGAAAATTAACTTTCATTCCGCCGCCATTTAAATTTTTACGTTCGGTAAATTCTAAAAGTGAACTTGGGAAATTTTTAGAATCACTGTTCCCTACAACAAGCAATGAAATTTTCTCGTCCATTAATAGATTTATGGCTTCGACGCATGCATTTGCAAAAGCTTTTACCTGAACAGCCGGCCTTTTACAATTATCAGTTGTAAATCCGTAGAATGTAATTTCTTCAATTTTGTATTCTTGTGCTAGTTTAAAAACTTCAAGTCCTGGATTTAATCCAAAATTGTAACCTTCGTGTTTGTTCAAATTATTTTTTTGTGCCCAGCGCCTGTTCCCATCTGGAATAATTCCAATATGCCTAGGTATTTTCATGTTATTCACTTGCCTTTTTTATATTATCATTGGCAATATAAGATTTGTTTATACACAAAAAATAAACCGAAGAGAAAACTATCTCTTCGGTTTTATTTAAATATAAAAAATAAAAATTTTAGCTTGCTGCTTCAATTTTATAAACAGAAACTTGTTTTTTGTCTTTGCCCTTGCGTTCGTATTTTACACGTCCGTCAACTAATGCAAATAATGTATCGTCTGAGCCACGGCCAACATTTATTCCAGGATGAATTTTAGTACCACGTTGTTTATATAAAATATTTCCGGCTTTAACGAATTGACCATCAGCACGTTTTGCGCCTAAGCGTTTAGATTCAGAATCACGACCGTTTTTAGTAGAACCCACACCTTTTTTATGCGCAAAAAACTGCAGATTTAATTTAATCATAATTTCACCTCCGATATTTTAACAAATTTTCCATATTCGCAAGAAACATTTTTCAAACCAAACTCAAGTGCGCTAATTAAAGTTTTTGCATCATGAGAAATATTTTTGTTCTCAAATCTAAAATCAATCATTCCGCCATCTTTATTGTAATTACAAACAAACTTATCTTGCGTAAATTTCTCAATGCAATTAACAGTATTTATGGCGAGGATAGAAACTGCTGAACAAATATATTCTGGGCCATGACCATTTATTTTAAATGCGCAAAGATAATCCTTGTTATAAAAAAAATCTATCTTTATCATTTACAAAGAAATCTTTTCAATTTTTAATTGAGTAAATTGTTGTCTGTGACCTTTTTTCTTATGGAAACCTTTTTTAGGTTTATATTTATAAATAACAACCTTTTTATGTTTTCCATTTCCAATAACGGTTGAGCTTACGCAAGCATTTTCAAGATAAGGATTGCCAAATGAAAAATTATCGCCATCGGCAACAAGAAGAACATTCTTAAATTCGTAAGAGTCTCCAGATTCAACGTTAAGTTTTTCAACTTTAATAATGTCGCCCTCACTAACCTTATATTGCTTTGAGCCCGTTTCGATAATAGCGTACATAAATTGCACCTCCTACAAAACATAATCGCCTGATGTGGTAAAAATTTTAAAACCTCTCAGAGCGTCAACATTTTTAATTCTATCACAAATATTTATTCACGTTCAACATTTTTCATAAAATTTTTCTTTGCTGGCAATATTTTTTGAATTGACAAGCGTTTTTTCAAGCTTTATAATTTTACAATAAAACAGATTAGGAGCAATTACATGAGCGAGTATTACATAAAACAAATTTTTGAATTAAATAAAGGGAAAAATAAAAAAGCTAAAATAAATACTTTTGGTTGCCAAATGAATGCGCATGATTCCGAAAAATTATCCGATATGATTTTAAAAATGGGTTATGAAATTACAAATGACAATGATGCTGATTTAGTTTTGTTTAATACATGTTGTGTACGTGAAAATCCTGAGGATAAACTTTTTGGAAACCTTGGTTATTTTAAAAATAAAAAGAAAAACAATCCGGATTTGAAAATAATTTTGTGTGGATGCATGATGCAGCAAAAACATATTATTGATAAATTGCGTTCTTCTTATAATTTTGTTGATGTTGTGTTTGGGACATTTAATTTTCATAAATTACCTGAGCTTTTATACAATAATATAATGAGCAATTCACAAATTATTGATATTTGGGATGAAGCTAAAGAGTTTGAAGAAAATTTTTCGCTTACGCGCAAATTTCCTTTTAAAGCAAGCGTTAATATTATTTATGGATGCAATAATTTTTGTTCATATTGTATAGTTCCGTATGTAAGAGGACGTGAGCGCAGCAGAAATTTCAATGATATTGTCGATGAGGTTAAATATTTAGTTGATGATGGAGTAAAGGAAATAATGCTGTTAGGTCAAAATGTTAATTCTTATGGCTTGGATTTGAAAAATGGTGAAAATTTTGCTAAACTTTTAAAAGAAATAAATAAAATTGATGGCTTGGAAAGAATTAGATTTATGACTTCGCATCCAAAAGATTTATCTGATGAATTAATTTTTACAATGCGCGATTGCAGGAAAATTTGTCACCATTTGCATTTGCCAGTTCAATCTGGAAGTAATCGCATTTTAAAATTAATGAATAGAAAATACACGCGTGAATATTATTTGAAATTAGTTGAAAAAATAAAAAAAAACATACCTGATATTGCATTGACAACTGATATAATTGTAGGATTTCCACAGGAAACAAACGAAGATTTCGAAGATACTTTGTCGCTTGTAAAAGAAGTGGCATTTGACAATGCATTTACTTTTATTTATTCAAAGCGTGAAAGAACTAAAGCTGCTAAAATGCCTGAACAAATTCCATCTGAAATTGTTAAGGAACGTTTTGAAAAACTATTAGATGTATTAAATAATATAGTTGGCAAGAAAAATGAGAGATATTTGGGAAGCACACAAAAAATTTTAGTTGAAGAATATGATAATAATAAATTGACAGGTCGCAATGAAAATAATATTTTGGTACATTTTAACGGAAAAAAAAATTTGCTTGGAAATCTTGTTGATGTTAAAATTATAAATTGTAAACCATTTTATTTGGTTGCAGAAAGAATTTAGGAGGTTAACTATGAAAATTAATTTTAAAAAAATTGCTGTATTGCCAATTGCATTTTCTTTGTTTTCAAATTCTGTATTGGCAATGAATTTTAAAGATGTATCACAAACTTTTTGGGGGTATCAATATATTAATGATGTAGCTCAAAAGGGATTAATTACAGCTGATGCTGCTGGGTATTTTAAACCAAACAATAATATAAATAAATTCGATAGTGCTAAAATTTTAGCTAAAGCTGCAGGTTACAAATATACTGATATTACAAGTGATGAAAATGAGTTTTATAATAATGCGTATAATAAATACAAATCGCTTTTGTCGGATTACGCTAAAAAATATAGTAAGTGGACAAATATCTCGGATAGAGAAATTGCATACTTACTAGAAAAAAATATTTTTACTCAAAGTGATTTAGATAAATTTATTGTTAAAGACACAAGCTCTGAAAAACTTCGTGCACTTTCAAAAGAAGAAGCTGCTATGTATCTTGTAAAATTAATAGACACTTTGGTTCAGGTAAATAGTTCTGATACAACAATTTTTGCAGATGATAGTTTAATTTCTGAAAGTTATAAACCGTATGTTGCTTGTCTTTGTAAAAATGGTATAATAACGGGTGATGATAATAATAAATTCAATCCCAAATCTGCTGTAACTAAAACTACATTTTCTGTTATGTTGAGTAAAACTTTGAAATTTATTGAAGATAATAAAGTTCAAAGAATTGAATCTATATCAGGAACTATAGATAAAATTTATACAGGAATTGGCGCCGTGCAAATTATTTCTTCTTCTGGCAGCAAAAATGTTTACAAAATATCTTCCGATGCTAGCATTATTATTGATGGATCAAATAAAACTTTGTCTGATTTAAAAGAAAACATGGCAATAACGGCTAATCTCAATAATTCCGTTATAATTTCAATCAAGGCTGAAAATTATTCTCCAGAGCCTGATCTTGATCCAGACATAAAGTTAAAAAACATAAGTGGAATTGTAGAATCTACTTCTTTGGATAGTCCAAAAACGATAAGTATAAAAATACAAATGTTGAATCCGTCAGGTGGAGTTATTACCCAAGTTTTAAAATATGTTTTAGCAGACAACTGTAAAATAAATAGGTCTGACAGCCCTATATCTTTAAGCGATATTTCAAATGGTGAAATAGTGAAAATTGGATATGACGATGAAAAAGCATATTCAATTACAATAGAAGAAAAAAACAAGAGAATAATAGGTACATTGCTTGAAAAAAAATATAATTCTGATTCAGCATATTTGGTAATAGAAGATTCAAATAAAGAAAAATATGAATTGAAAATTACAAGTGATACAACTATAAATCGTAAAAATGATGGAAGAATATCGTGGAATGATTTGAAAATTGGAGATAAAATTACGGCCTCTGCTGAATATAGTAATTTAACTGATGTTTATGCTGAAGGCGAATCTGCTACAAAAGAAGGTTGGGTTGAAGAAGTTAAAATTTCAAAAGATGGCTCGGCTATTGTAAAAATTAGAAATGAAGATAATTTAATTAAAGAATATTATGTGTCAGCTGGAAAAGTTGATGTCTATTCTATTCATGTGAACAACAAGGTTAAGATAAATATTGACAGTGATGAAATTAATTCGTTGGTTGTTATCGACAAATCACAAACAAATTATTTTGGTGAAGTTCAAAGAATTTATGACAATACTACAATAAAGATAAAAACAGATACGGGTAATGAAATAGAAATACAATGCAATAAAGATACAAAATTTAAAGATGAAAACGGTCGAGATATAAATATAAGTTCAATTTACCGCAAAGATAAAGTTTACATAGTAATGAATGATAATTCAAACTATGCTAAATCGGTTACAATAGTTTATTCGAATAGATAAAAAACAAGTAAAATAAAAAAATCAAGCTTAGCTTGATGTTTACGGTGATAAGGAAGTAGAGAAACTAACTTATCATTAACGCTGACAAACAGGGTGCAAAAACAGAGAACCAATCACTGCAAAAAGATTGATTATGCAAAAGTGTTTGGCTCTCTGTTTTACTGTATTATTTATTATCTGAGTGAGATAGAATTTGGTAATTGTAAATTATCGCTGAAAAAAATATATTCTTGCGCCTTTTTACTTATCTGGATGCTGTAGGTGACATCCAAATAGCTACTTCGATATTTTTTATATAATTCTGCGACTAATGGACATATATCATATGTGACAACCCATTTTCTATTACATTCTGATATAAGCTTACACAAATCTCTATGGTCTTTCGCAATAAAAGCATTTTTATATAATTGTGTACCTTTTTTAACATATGGCGGATCAAGATTAATAAATGACTTATAATATTTTCTTAATTGTTGTGGTTGCAACAATTCTTTGGCGTCTTGCTTTAATAACACTATCTGGTCTCTATACCCGGAAATCTTCATTATCTTCTTTATTAAATTCTCTTTATTGAACCTAGCATCCATTTTATACGTTCCTGTTTGTTCTTGCCCGCCAATAACACCTCCTTTTATAACGCCAGATACATTTGTTCGATTTAAATAAAAAGTGGCAAATCCTAATTTTAATGAAGCGTAATCGCTATTGTCCATATATATATTTCGTTGGTTCTTCCATTCATCCAATGTAATTGGTGTGGAATCAATCAAACCACAAAAAGCATCTGTTTCATAAAGAATGCTATACCAAAAAGAATAAATTGCCGGGTCAAAATCATTAATAACTATACGCTTTACATCATTATTGAGCAATAATTTTAATGCCAACCCTGCTCCTCCCGCAAAAGGCTCAATGTATGTTTCCCCTATCAAGTTATTGCATTTTAATATTTCTCTGATATAGTCATAAAACTTTGATTTTCCTCCCGGATATCGAAGTGGAGAATAAGTACTTGGCATCTTATCACCCCCATTCTCTCAATGGCAAATGTTTATTTTACTGTCCATATTTTAGAGTCAATCCCATAGAACTCTGATACTTTTTTAAACATTATGTTTAATTGCTTGTAAAATTTAGCAATGCTGTCCGAATATTCATCATCGTGTAACCAATATTTAAAAAGTAATTCAAAAAATCTTTGATGTTTAATGAAAGTATTCTTTCGCATTTCACGTTCTACACCATGTGTACTTTTATTTTCTCTACGCAATTCCTGTAATGTTAAATCTATTTGTTCAATATCATTTTTTATATTATCTCTAAAGTACACCTTGCCATAATTCAATTCCAAAATCGTATCTGCTGTCCAAAAAGGTGAATTGTTATCATAAAGAAACATAGCATAGGACATGATTATTTTTTCTGGCGAATCACCTCCCGGAAGCGTGATGGTATATTTATTTAAGTCTCCATTTTGGTCTCCGTCTAAAATACAAATATACTTCATGGTTGTTTTTAATAAATATGAATCATTAAAAATTGATTTCAAATTGTCTGCCCCTATATTAGCATCTACAAAATGGAAAAAATGTCTAATTTGAGAAAACTCTACATATGTTTCTTCAAAATAGTCAAATAAAATTTGCAAAAAAAACCGCGCTTCGTTATCTTCGGTAAAGATGGGAATCTTCTTGCTTAAATAAATATCATCTTTTGTAACATTATGTAGATACATTTTAATTTTGTATATATCCGGGGAGTTCATCTCCACTACAGATGATATATTATCAATCAAGTAAATAACATTATCCTTTTTCTTTAACGCATATTCTAAGGCAGATAAGCTATGTGTTGTAAAAAATATTTGAATTTTATACGCATTAGAATACTCTCTAAAAATATCCAATAGCTTAAACTGCAAAGATGGGTGCAAAGTCGCATCGAATTCATCTATCAGCAAAATGCTTTCTACATCATTATTGCTATCTATACTCTCAAAATAATATTTGAGTGAAACAATAGCACTTATAATAATAAAGAGATTATCTTCACCCGCTGATATTGTATTTGAATCAATACCTGTTTTGTCACTGTCAAAATCAGCTCTCGTTTTAATATCTCCCATTTTTTGCGAACAAATAGACGAAATATTTATCCCAACAAGACGATGATAAATCTGTGCGATTTCTTCTTGATATTTTTCTGGAAGACCTCTTTTTATAAACTTAATGGCATCTTCATTTACATATTCTCCAAAGGGGTACAAACGAGCCAATCCCAAATATATAATGGAGCAAAAGGGTAATTTATCATCACTTCCTCTACGATAATATGGTTTAACGGCATATCTATTACTTATCTTAGAATTATGTTTTCTAAATTCAAGCGGATTATGATTAAAATAATCCACTGTAAATAATGTGCCTGCAACACCATTAGCAGGATCATTGTATGCCTTATCGCCCTTAGTTAAAGATTCTATTTTAGGATTGGTAATACCATTAATTTGTTTGATAATGTCTAAACATTCTTTATCTCTAAGCCATGTACAATTTTTAGTAACAGCTTGATGGGCATTACTTATTATATGCAACAATGATGACTTACATGTCCCATTTGTACCCGAAATAATATTAAGGTAGGGCGACATAGATAATTTCAAATTTTCTAGTTTTCGATATTTAATAATATTAAGGTTCTTAATCAAAGCTGTTACCTCCTCATATATATCGCAAGACTGTACTTAGTATAGCACGAAATATGTCGAATAACAATTAAATAAATGCACATTTAGGCGATATTTCGATTTTTATAATGTTACGCAATAGAACACGATTTTTGAGGATAAACACATAAAACCCCTTACCACACCATTTCAACGCCCACAAAGCCGCATAAATCAAGGGCAAAATAGCCTCTACTGCGTAACAATTCCCATAATAAATTGAGGGCGAAAGCAGTTTACTGATTTCGCCCTCTTGACTACCTACAAGCAAAGGCGGGAAAAGCTGTCAAGGGCGCGTAGCGCGAAGTTTACCCTTGACAGCTTTTCATGTCTTTGCTACTTCTTATCGGTCGAAGCAGAATTTCAATATAGCTTCAACCAGTTTAGCCTTTAACCTGTCTTGTGTATCGTCATTGATATGCCCTTTATACATAGACAGGTATTTGATATGTGCGGTGTAGTGCTGCAATACTGCGTCTACCGCTTCCGGCTCTCCGGCAACGGCTTTTTCGATTACTTCAAAAGGTATCAGCTTTTTGTTCCTCATGTTCCAATCTCTCCCATTCTTTCCGTAATTGTTTAAGCGCAACATTTCTCCTGCGATTTATCGAACTCCTGCAATGCCCGTACAGTCTGCCGATTGCTTCATCACGATAACCAATGAAGTAATAAAGCAACAGGACTTCCCGCCTTAATTTCGGCAATCTTGATAATGCCATTGCTAACTGTTCATCATCAACGACAACTTCCTTTCCCAACACAAGAAATACAGTCGGCTTATCCTGCTTTTCAAAATAGCTGTCCATAGCAGACGGTTCAAAATATCGTTCTGACATCAGATAGTCGAGGGATATTTCCCGTTCTTCTTTCCGCTTCAAATCCCGCCATGTGTTGTTTGCTTCATGGCGCAGAACAATCTTGCAGAACGCATTGAACGCATATTCGATATGGTCCATGAACTGTTCAGAATATCTCATTTTCTCTCACCCCCTTTCTTCCCAGTAGGGGGCTATTACAACAAAACCCCATACAGCAGAAAGCGCATGAGTTTTTGAGTAATGCGAGTTATTAAGACATACTAAATGATATGTGTGTTCATACTCATAGGCAGAATATCCTGTTCCACAAGACAGGATTTTTTTGATAATTCACCATAGCAAAAACTACCCATGAAATAAAAAACAGACATAGCAGTACCTCACAATACCGCCATATCTATAAAAGTTATTCTGCCACATAAAAACGGCGGCTTTGATTGTTATTTCAAAACCGCCGTTTAGCCGCTTGTATTCTGTTTTGGCGCATGATGATTTTGCCGCCACACAACGGTTTTTTTATTAACCGCCGGACGGCATGAAAATCTTCTTTTTTTGTGTAGTGATACTTTTCCCTGTTCCGATGAAGAAAAACCAGTGCTACAACCACAGTGATTAACTCTGCTATTGGTACTGCAAGCCATACCCCCGTTACGCCCAAAAGATTAGGCAATGTAAGCAACAGCACTGTAATCAGTCCAAAAGTCCGCAGGAATGACAAAATTACTGACAGCTTCCCGTTTGATAATGCAGTAAATGTGGCAGAGGTAAAAATATTCATTCCACAAAATAGAAAACTGAATGGGAAAATCAAAAATCCGTTTCGTGCAATTTCATAAACAGGCGTTCCTTTATTGGCAAAAATACTTACCAATGGTGAACCCAAAATAAAAGCTACTGCAAAAACAGTGACCGAAACAAAGATAATAAATTGCATACAAATTGAAAAAATATTTTTTAGCTGTTTTTCGTCCTGCTTGCCATAGTTATAGCTGATAACAGGGGCTACTCCCATAGAAAAACCTATGTAAAGGGCACTCAATAAAAATTGTGTATAGATAATGATTGTGATTGCCGCAACTCCGTTTTCTCCAAGCAGTTTCATCATAATGCGGTTAAAAAGGAATGTTGTAACCGCTGTTGCCGCCTGACTTACCATTTCCGAAAAACCATTGGTACAGCTTTCAGCCAATACGGAAAAATCTATGGTTTCCTAAAATGCAGACTGCCTCTCTTTGCAGAAAAGAACCATAATCCAATCACCGCCGGTATCATGTAGCCAATGCCTGTACCAAACGCCGACCCCCTAATGCCCATGTGAAGCGGCACCATAAAAATATAGTCCAGTAAAATATTAGCGATTCCCGCGCTTACGCCAAGCACCATGCCCATTCCGGGGCGTCCTGCTGTTACGATTAGATTTTGAAAAAGCACTTGCAGGATACTTGCAGGCGTGAATAACAGCAGAATGAAAAGGTATTCTTTGCAGTATGGAAATAGAATACTGCTCGCTCCAAGCCCCCAGACAATCCTGTCAATAAAAACCGTCCCCAAGACTGCAATCAATACACCAAACAAAATGCCTGCTGAGATAATCAGCGTAAAATCCTGTGCCGCTCTTTTTTGTTCCCCTGCTCCCATTTTGCGGGCTACAATCGCACTTTCTCCTGTTGCAAGCATAGTTCCAAGACCGACAATCAGATTGATAATAGGGCAGACAATATTCAATGCCGAAAGTGCATTTGTATCTACAAATCGTGCTACAAAAATTGTGTCAACGACTGTATACAGCCCCATGAATATCATCATCAAAATTGTCGGAAATGCAAATTTCAGCAACGATTTTATTGTAAAGTTCTGTGATAGTGGATTTAGGTCACTCATTCTCCTCACTCTCCGATTTTTCTCTGTAAAGTATAAACCGCTGTGTCGGATAGCCAAATTCAATTAACAGTTCCGCTTCAGCGAAACCAAGGTTTCCCCATATCTCCCGATAGCCTGTATCTGCCTTGTCGCCCTCCCGAAAAGTTGTTACGCTAATCTGCGCGGAACGTGCAAGTTCATACAATGCTTTTTCACAAAATGCTTTTGCTATCCCTCTTTTCCGATACTGTGGGTGTACCCCCAAAGAAATCAATGCTCCACGTCACTTCGTTAAATGCCATAATCCCGATTGCCGTATCAGCGTCTTTTAAAATCAATGCACGCTTGTTTTTGATATACTCCTGCAACTGTTCAAGATATTGCTTCTCGTCTAGATGCGGAACCCGTCAATGACAAGGTGAACCAGTTCTATCCATTTGGGTATGTCCTCCTGTGTTGCAAAGACGATTTTATCCTGCCATTCTTTTCCCCATAAATTTGTAGGATTTTCATTCAACACATATCTTAGCTGCAATGGATAAAATTCTTCTTCCTCCCTATACCTGTTAGGGGATTTTTTATACATGGCTTTGAAAATATCCGTAAAGGACTGCTGGCTCTCATATCCGGCAGAAAGCGCAATTTCAAGGATTGGTCTGTCGGAAAGTACAAGCAGTTTTGCGGCTTCGGTCAACTGGCGGCGTTGTACATAATCGTGGATTGTCAGCCCTACCGTACCTGTGAACATTCGGTGTAAATGATATTTTGAATAATGTACAGCCCCCGCAACTGTTTCCAAGTCCAGTTTTTCGTGTAGGTGACTTTCCATATAGTCGATTGCCGCCATTACATTTTTGATATTCCCCGGCATTGCAGCTTCCTCCTTTCTCTTTGCATTATAGCAGGATATTTCATTCCGCTTTTCATATATCTTGCGGTTTTAAGGACAAGTATTTACCAGTATACAACAGTCCACTCCGATAGGAAAGATTTTGAGAACTTTCTTTTGATACATTTGGCATTTCCCAAACTTCCCCGTATTAAGAAACAAGGAAAACTTTTTGAAGAATTTTCCCCAAAACTTCGTCAAAACCGCCCTGTGCGGTGTTGTAGGTAGTGAGAGGATTTTCAAGAGGGTTTGGGATACTTCCCAACAAGCAAAATCTGTCCGGCAAGCCATAGCGCGGACGGGCAGATTTACGGAAAAGGGTACCCTTTTCCTATGCTTGCTCCGAAACTTATCATTTAGCAAATACGGAAAGGAAGGGAAAAGAATGGATTGGGAACCAGAAATCAAGGACAGCGGCTATCTGCCGGAAAAAGGGAAGCCGACAGAGGAAACCGTCTGCTACAAAATCGGCGGCAC
>CAMTJU010000006.1 GCA_947073045.1 uncultured Clostridia bacterium
TGAATTTTAACAAAATGAGCACAATAAAAATAACTTGATTTTTTTATTACAAATGGTATAATTTTATTGTTTGTTATTAGATTTTTAGAGGTGTAAAGAGATAATGAGTCGTTTAATTATTAATGGTCAAAAAAGATTGGAGGGACATGTGTATATTAGTGGCGCTAAAAATGCTGCTGTTGCTATTATCCCTGCTGCTATTATCTCTAATGATATTTGTGTAATAGAAAATTTGCCAGTGATTGAGGATGTTATTATATTATCCAAAGCAATTGAAAAAATTGGTGCTAGCTGCGAGTTTAGAGACGAGCATACTTTAATAATAGATAGCAGAAATATTAAAAGTTGCTATGCGGCTTATGATTCAATTAAAAAAATCCGCGCATCTTATTATTTATTGGGAGCATTGCTTGGACGTTTTAAAAAGGCTGAGGTTGCTTTGCCGGGTGGTTGTAATTTTGGGGTTCGTCCTATTGACCAACATATTAAAGGATTTGAGGCATTAGGTGCAAAAGTAACGGTTGAGCACGGAATGATTAAGGCTATTGCATCAAAGCTTGTTGGTGCAAATATTTTTTTGGATATTGTAAGCGTTGGCGCAACAATAAATATTATGCTTGCGGCAGTTTTTGCCGAAGGTACTACTATTATTGAAAATGCGGCAAAGGAACCTCATGTTGTTGACACCGCTAACTTTTTAAATATGATGGGAGCAAAAATAAAAGGTGCTGGGACGGATGTTATAAGGATTTTGGGCGTAGAAAATCTTCATGGCGCGCAATATTCAATTATCCCAGATCAAATTGAAGCTGGAACATATATGATTTCAGCCGCAATAACTCATGGAGACGTTATGGTCCACAATATAATTCCTAAGCATATGGATTCACTTTCAGCTAAACTTCGCGAAATGAATTGCAATGTTGAAGAAGGCGATGATTTTATTAGAGTTATTGCCAAAGATAAACTTAGCTCATCGAATATAAAAACTATGACGTATCCAGGATTTCCGACTGATTTGCAGCCACAAATGACAGCGCTTTTATCCGTGGCCAATGGAACAGGTGTGATAACTGAGACTGTGTGGGAAAATCGATTTCAATATATAGCAGAATTGAAGCGTTTGGGCGCGAACATAAAAGTTGACAACAAAATTGCAATTATAAATGGAACAAAAAATCTTACAGGCGCGCAAGTTTGTGCCACGGATTTAAGGGCAGGGGCTGCATTAGTTATTGCGGGATTGGCCGCCCAGGGGCAAACTGAAATTGACAATGTAAAATATATAGACCGGGGCTATGAACAGATAGAAGAAAAATTTAGAATGTTGGGTGCGGATATTAAACGTGTCGATGATTAAGATATTTAAAAATTTTTTGTGATAATTTATGTGTTAAATATTTAGCGTTGATATAAAAAAAATATACAAAGAGCTATGCTGTTTGTATATTTTTTTAGTACCAATTTTTGTCTAAAATTATTTTGTCTTTTTGGAGCGATTGTTGTACATCTATGATTCTTTGATTTTCTGAACCGCAAAATTTTAATTGTAAATTCTTTTTTTCTAAAATAAATGGGCCGTCTACCAGAGTGTCTGTTAATTTCAAAAGTGGAAGAAATTTTTCATTGTTGATTATTTCTTCAAATGTATAACCTGAATAAATTGCCAAATGATATTTATTGTCTTTGAACATTTTTGCTAAATAAAATAAATTTTGGGCCTGGCAAAATGGCTCGCCGCCGCTAAATGTTATTCCATCTAGCAATGGATTTGATTTTGCAATGTTGAAAATTTCTTGGATGGTGAAATATTCTCCATCCTCAAAATTTTGAAGCTGTGGATTGTGACATCCACAGCATCTTTTTTTACAACCTTGCATGAATATTGTCAAACGTATTCCTGGTCCATCAACCACTGAATCATTTACAATACCGCCAATTTTTATTTTATACATTGTGTTTAACACGGTCCTTTTCTTCAGACTTCTTTGCATCGTTAAATCTGTCGAGTGTGCCAACTAAATAACCAGTTATACGACGAATGCGTTCGAATTTTTCATCTTCAGTTTCTTTTCTTCCGCAGCCTGGGCATTCATTTTCTATAATGCCATTGTATCCACACACAGGATCTCTGTCGACAGGATGATTGATTGAGCCGTATCCAATGCCACATTCTTTCATGGTTCTTACTATTTTTTCGAATGCATCCAAATTGTTAGCCATGTTTCCATCCAATTCAACATAGGTTATATGACCTGCATTAGTTAATTTATGATATGGAGCCTCAAGTTTTATTTTTTCGTGTGCACAAATTTTGTGATATACGGGAACATGAAAGCTGTTCGTATAATAATTTCTGTCTGTGACGCCTGGGATTGTTCCAAATTTCTTTTTGTCTATCGCAACAAATCTTCCTGCTAATCCTTCAGCTGGCGTTGCTAAAAGCGTGTAATTCAAATTTTTTTCTTGACTTAATTTATCTAAATAATCTCGCATGAAACTTATTATTTCTAATCCTAAATTTTGTGCTTGTATACTTTCGCCATGATGTTTTCCAACGAGTGCTTTAAGACATTCGGCAAGTCCTATAAATCCTATGGAAAGTGTACCGTGTTTAAGAATGTCACCAATTTTATCTTCAGGATTAAATTTTTCAGAGTCAATCCAAACTCCTTGTCCCATTAAAAATGGAAAATTCTTGACCTTTTTTTCACATTGTATATGAAATCTGTCGGTGAGTTGTTTCGAAACTAAATCCATTTTTCTCTCTAGCTCTTCGAAAAACCAATCGATATTTCCATTACTTTTTATAGCGATACGTGGAAGATTTATGGAAGTAAAGCTTAAGTTTCCACGTCCATAAACAATTTCTGGGCCACATACATTTCCAATTACACGCGTTCTGCAGCCCATATATGCAATTTCAGTTTCTGGATGATTTGGAATGTAATATTTTAAATTGAATGGAGCATCAATAAATGAGAAATTAGGAAATAATCTTTTTGCGCTGACACGACAGGCTAATTTAAACAAATCATAATTTTTATCTTCAGGGTTATAATTTATGCCATCTTTAATTTTAAAAATTTGTATGGGAAATATTGCTGTTTCGTTTTTGCCTAAACCGGATTCTGTTGCCAATAAAATATTTTTAATTACCATACGTCCTTCAAGACTTGTGTCTGTTCCGTAATTTATAGATGAAAAAGGAGTTTGTGCACCGGCACGCGAATGCATGGTATTTAAATTATGTAACAAAGCTTCCATTGCCTGATAAACTTCTTTTTCTGTTTCCTCGAGTGATGTTTTATAAACAAATTGCTGAATCGTTTTTATTTTTTCATTCAAAATTCCTAATTTATTTAAAAATTTTTTCTCACTATCAATATATTTTTCTTGCATATCTAAATTTAATTCGTGTGAATTTTTTTCTTTCCATCCTTTTATTTCTTTCATACTTATATCAAGTTCTGGACAAATTAAAGATATAGCTTTAAATAGATTGGAAGAATAAATACTGCAAAAAGTTTTCCTCACACCATTTGCCATTGCATAATCAAAATTTGGAATACTTTGCCCACCATGTTGATCATTTTGATTTGATTGGATAGCAATGCATGCAAGCGCTGCGTAACTTCTTATACTGTTTGGTTCACGTAAAAATCCATGTCCTGTTGAAAATCCATTTTGAAATAATTTTATTAGATCAATTTGGCAGCAAGTTGTGGTTAATGTATAAAAATCAAAATCGTGAATATGAATGTCGCCGTCTTTATGCGCTTTACTTTGTGATGGAGTTAGTATACTTTTTTCATAAAAATATTTTGCGCCCTCTGAGCCGTATTTTAACATTGTTCCCATTGCCGTATCGCAATTAATATTTGCGTTGTCGCGCTGCATGTTACTTTCTTTTGAATCAGTGAATGTAACTTCTTTGTATGTTTGCATTAAATTTGAATTAAGCTCGCGAACTTTAGTGCGTTCGCTTCGATATAAAATATAATTTTTAGCTACAATATTATATTTATTATCGATAAGGACATTCTCGACTGTATCTTGAATATTTTCGACAGATGGTGGATTATCAGAATATTTTTCTTCGAGCTCACCCTCAACAATTTTTGCAAGCCTAATACTTTCAGATTTATCAGTGCGATTTGAAGCTGACATTGATTTTAAGATTGCACTAGATATTTTATCAATGTCGTATGAAACTTTTCGTCCATCCCTTTTTATTATTTCCTGAAACATAAAAAATACCTCCTGTTTTTTATAAAAAAAAATACTCCCATAACTGAGAGTAAATGAAATTTTAACAGGTGCATCGTTAAAAATTCCATTAATCCTCACCGATTATGGTAAATTTAAAATGCTGACAGGTATCCTGACTCAGGGCTTCAATCCTAATTTTTCTGTCTTCCCGCATACGCAGTGACTTTTTGAAATTTCGTAGCCCTTACAGTAAAGTGAGCTGTTACGGAATCTAACCGTATTCCCTTTTAATCTCAAATGAGAATCAGCAAATTTAATTATAACATAGGGAAATTAATTTTTCATAAAAAAATATTGCATTTTACAAAAATATATTTGACAAAGTAATCAAAATGTAATAAAATGCAATTAATAGAATTTTTGTATACTTTTTTCAACAAAGGAGGTAATTTTTTATGGAACTTATTATTGATTCAAAGTTTGATGCTCAAAATAATAATTGGCAAATTGAAATTAATGGTGAGGTTGATTTGTTTAACTCTGCCGAAATGAAAGCCAAATTATTATCATTGCTTGATGAAAAACCTGCGGACCTTATTATTAATTGTG
This sequence comes from uncultured Clostridia bacterium, assembly GCA_947073045.1. Taxonomy (GTDB): domain Bacteria; phylum Bacillota; class Clostridia; order Lachnospirales; family CAMVHY01; genus CAMTJU01. The sequence continues at coordinate 4,822 of CAMTJU010000006.1, forward strand.
CTAACTTGGATTATATTGATTCGACTGCTTTAGGAGCATTGGTTGCAGTATTAAAAAATGCAAAGGAATATGGCTGCGATATATATCTTAAAAATATTAAGCACAACATTGAAAAATTATTCAAGATTACAAATTTGGATAAAGTATTTAATATAGAAGGTGATGAAAATGAGCAGTGAGCAGACAATTGAACTTACGCTGCCAATTAATGCAGCATATATTTCTGCTGCAAGATTGACATCTTCTTCTATTGCAAATAGATTAGGTTTTGGAATTGAAGAAATTGAGGATATAAAAACTGCTGTTTCTGAAGCTTGCACTTTTATTATTGAAAAATTATCGGACAGTTCGAAAAGTCCTTTCAAATTAAAATTCAAACCTAATAAAAATTGTGTATCAATTATTTTTGAAGTTGACGCAAATATAAATTTTGAATTTGTAAATAATGAAACAAGTATACTAATGATAAAAGCCTTGATGGATGAAATGAAAGTTGATTCAAAAAATAATGGTTTTGTTATGAGCATTACCAAGAACCATAAGGTTATTTCGTTTGATTGAAAGTTGAGGTGGTAAAATTATGAAGCTCAAAACTTTTCAAGTTTCCCTTTCTAGTGATTTATATAACATGAAAAATACCGTTAACCAAGCTTTGGAATTTATAAATGAAAATAAACCGAATCTGAACAAAAATGATGTTTACGATATTAAATTAGTGCTTAATGAACTTTTGGCAAATGCCATAATTCATGGCAATAAAAAAAATAAATCGAAAAATGTTTATCTCAAAATGAAATTAAAAAAGAATTCGATTTATACGAAAATATCGGATGAGGGCAAAGGATTTGATTATTTGAATTATTTATCAAAGTATAATTCGGATAAATCATCACAGATGAAAGAAAATGGTCGTGGTATAAAATTAGCTTGCTCATTGACAGATTGTATAGCTTTTAATTCTTTAGGCAATGAAATTAAATTTTTAAAAAAGGTGAATCCGAATGGATAAAATCCTAATTGTAGATAATATAAAAAACACAGAGCTTTTGAGAAACCTTTTGATTAATGATACATGTGAGATTTATACATCACAAAGCGGTTATAATGCTTTAGCAAAAGTTAAAATGTTTCATCCGGATTTAATTATAATGGAAACAAATTTGACTGATATAAGCGGATATGATATATGCAAAACTTTGAAGGAAAGTAGCAAAACTCAAGATATAATTATATTGCTTTTATCGAGTTCAGATTTTAAACAAGCAAAATTAAAAGCATTTGAAGTTGGAGCGGATGATTTTTTAGAAAAAAATTTTGATTCTTTTATATTAATTTCAAAAGTAAAATCTCTATTGCGTATAAAGTATTTGCGAAAGCAGCTACAAGAAAAATATGCGCAACTTGAAGAAACAAATAATATTTTAGATACGCAATTAAAAATGGCACAGCGTTTGCAGCATTCATTAATCCCCGAAATAAATACAAAGTTTGGTAATGTAGGTGTTTATAGCAAATATTTGCCGGCTATGTATATAGGCGGGGATTTTTATGATGTAATAAATTTAAAAAAAGATTGCGTATGTATTATATTAGGGGATGTTTCGGGGCACGGTATATCGGCTGCACTTTTGACGGCAATGTTAAATAATATGATAAAAAATATTGTAGAGCGACATTTCGATCCTGATAAAGTATTATATTTCCTCAATCATGAATTTATTTCTACTGTCAATACAAATGAAATATATGCGTGCGTATTTATAGCAATAATAGATACGGCCGCGCATAAAATATTTTATAGCAATGCTGGACAGCCATCGCCAATTTTTATTTCTGGTGGCAAAACAAAAGAGCTCCTGTCAACAGGAACTCCTATAGGTTTAATGAATAACTCGCAATATGAAAATAAAGTAATAAGTTACGAATATAATGATAAAATATTTTTTCATACGGATGGTCTCGAAAATAATTTTTATAAAGATGACCCCGATGGATTTGCACGTGATTTGAATAAAATTTTGTGTGAATCATCCGACAATGAACTCATGCAAAATATTTTAAATCAGTTTTATTATGGTGATGTAGAAAATAAATACGAAGCGGATGATGTTAGCGTAATCATATGTAGCTTGTAGATTATTGCCCTGAAATAAGTGGTGTTTGTATGTCTTTTTCATCATTGGTTTGTTGAGAGAAATTTGAATTAAAGGTAGCTGCTTTATAAGTTGCAGAATCTATATTTTGACGAAAATTTGATTTTTCGTCTTGTTGATTATGATTTATAAATGGTATTCCTTTTTCTAAGCCTTTTTTAATTTCATCTATACCTTTGTTATAATTTTTATCTTTATGTAATTTTATAGAGGCTGCTGTGGTTATGCTAAGAGCAGCTAGTCCTGAAACAGCAGTTATAATAGAACATATTATAGTATGAGAAGCTATGTAAGCAGCAATAGTTTTTCCTATAGCTCCTATTCCGGCTAAAAATGTTAGACCTATTCCGCCTGTAAAAATTCCCAATGCTACTGTGCTTGATATTAATATAATTCCTATTGCTATTAATAATGCTTTGGGCCAAATTTTTCTTTTATGGGGTACTTTTGATGACAAAAGTCCATTTTCTCCTTGATTTTGAGTAAGGTTATCTGTCAAAAATAATTTTTCTTCAATTTCACTTGGACTTTTACATTGGATTTCTGAATGTGATTTATTTAACTCATAAGTCAATGCACTTAGCGCATATATTTTTATATTTCTACTTGGTGAATTTTTTTCGTTGCCAAACATATTAATCTTTATAACTGCAGAACGAAATGCACATTGACTGATAAGCCAATTTATTTGTTCCTCAGTTAATATTTGATTTTCATAAATTGATAACAGCTTATTAAGTTCATCATTTATTAATTTATCGTTAGAATTTTTTGGTTGACTTTCTTCATCGTAATCAATATTACCAAACGATTTTATAATATACCAATTAAAAATAGCTAAATCGTTTGATATTTCATCTCCTTGATCTGAATCAAATGTAAATTTCCATGATTTTCGTGGATAATTATTTCTATTAAAATTATTATCATTTATCAAATATCCAAAAGGAATGAGGTTATTAGCTGTCTCTTGTTTTGCATTTTCTTCTACTATTGTTTTATAACATTCTATTTGCGCCTCACATAAAAAATCATCATATGATTCATATTGTGAAGTTTCAAAAGATAATTTTTGATTTATATTATATGTCAATTCAACGCTGATTTTTTTTGATTCTCTTGCGTTTTCCATATTCGTCACCTCATAATTTATAAAGAATAATAAAAATTGTATCATAAATAGAAACAAGTTACAACAATTATTTGCAAAAATTATTCTGCTATCTTGTCTATTTTTATATTGATTTGAATATTTCCGGATTGTTCATTAATAACATATTTAGTGTCGAAGCCAGATGCTTTTGTTACGCTCACAGCTTTTTTAATTGTATTGAAGAATATGCGCAAATCTTTTATCACGCTTTTATTTTTCAGTGTTGTTTCACATTGATTGTTGCGTTTTATAGTTTTATCAATTAAATTTTTGGTTGTGCGGATGCTCAATCCATAATAAATTATTTTATCAAGGACTTCGTGTTGCAAATCTTCATCATTTAATTTTAATAATGCAAATGCAAAGTCTTCAGACAAATTATTTTCCAAAAGAATTGCCTGGATATCCTTAGAAAGATTTAAAAGATAAAGCTTGCGCAAAATATAGTCTTCACTTTGTTCGAGAACTACAGCCAAATTTTCAATGGATATTGAGCAATCTAGCATAATATTTCTTAAGCCTTCAGCTTCTTCTATGTAATTTAAATTGCTGCGCTGTATGTTTTCTATCATCGAGACATAAAGACATTCTTTTGGACTTAAATTAATAATAATAGCGGGGATTTTCTCCATATTAAGTAATTTGCAGGCACGAAATCTTCTTTCGCCGGCAACTATTTCATATAGATCAACGCTTATTTTTCTAACGGCAATAGGCTGTAAAAGTCCATATTTTTTAATAGAGTCAGTAAGATTAGAAAGGCTTGTCTTAGAGAAAAATTTACGCGCCTGATAAGGATTAGTATTAATTTTATTAATAGGTATGAAACTTACATTCATTTCATTTGTTGGCATATTACACATAAAAAATCACCTCATGCGATAATTTTATCGATAAGGTGATTTTTTGTAAAGCAGACAGTTCGACAATTAACAGCAGCAAAAAATAAATTACAACGGTCTTTTCGAAATTTTTGCATAAACCCTGGGATATTTTAGCGGTGTATGCGATAATTTGCGTACGAAAATTAAAGAGTGAGTTATATTAGAATAGGGGAGTGTAATTTTTTTTATGTCTGAGATTGAAGCGCCGAGTTTATCTATAGCAGATTTGGCAATTTTGATTTCACTTTTAATTTCGGAGCCCTTGTATGCGACGAAATAGCCACCGATTTTTACAAACGGCAAACAAATTTCGCAAAGAATAGATAAGTTAGCGACAGCTCTCGATACGCATAAATCATAATTTTCACGATTGTCATCTGTTTTTACAAATTCTTCGGCGCGCGCGTGAATACAATTTAAATTTTCAAGCCCGAGATTATTTTTGACAGTCTGTAAAAATTTAATACGTTTAGCGAGTGAGTCAATGAGCGTTAAATTTATATCGGGGCGCAAAATTTTAAGCGGTACTCCAGGAAATCCGGCACCGCTTCCAATATCAATTACATTTTGATTTTTGATTTGCATTATGGATAAAATTGATAGACTATCTGCAAAATGTTTTATTATGATTTCATTTTTATCCGTAATAGCAGTAAGATTGATTTTTTCGTTCCATTCCAATAATAAATCCATATACCGCAAAAATTTTTCAGACTGCTTGTTATCAATTTCAAGATTTAAATTTTGAATTGCATCACATAATTTTTTTTTGTAATCCATATGTGTATACCTCAGTTGATTATATTAAATTTATAAATTTGATTTATAAAATTGAAATGCTTCCAAACTTAAAGGATGGATTAGGCGCTGAGCTTTTTTGTTTTTCTCAATTGTAAGTTTCAGGCTGTAAGCAACTGCTTTATTTATATTTTCATATGCTAGTTTACGCAAATAATACACTTGCTCGAAAGTTCTGTTTGGCTCAATGCAATCTGCTATATAAATAATTTTTTCCAGCATTGACATTCTTTTTTTGCCGGTTGTGTGATGGCTTATTGCATTTAAAATTTGTGTGTCGTTTACACAAAATTTATGAAGAGCAATTTGTGCTGCTAAAAATGAATGTGTAAGGTCGGGCTGCTTTGTCAGGATTCTATCGAGTTTTATTCTATATTCGTTACACATTCGGATTTTTTCAGAATTAGGAATTTCCTTGGCGCAATCATGTAGCAATCCTGCAATATAAGCTTTGTGAATATTTTCATCATAGCGCTCTGATAGTTTTATTGCTTCGTCTGCAACATTAATAGAATGAACAAAGCGTTTGTATGTTAAATTTTCGAATATATATTTTTTTATGCCGTCAATATTTATTCTTGAATTGATTTTATATAGATTATGCTCATATATATATTGAGCAACTTTTTTTGGTACAAGATGGTCTATATTTTTTTCAATTGCAATTCGATTTCTGATGTTTGTTGAAGAAATATTAAGAGCGTTTATATCAACAATATATATTTGGGCTGAATACTTTTTTTTGGCAGAGCGAAGTTTTTCACACAATAATTTTTTATTTGTACCTGGGCGCATTGCTACAATTAAATTGCAAGCATCTAATAAATCATTTGTTTTGTGCCATTTATCAATTTCCATAAAAGAGTCTGCACCAATTATTAAATAAATTTGTGCATGCAAAAATTTTTCTCTAACATAATTTATTGTATCGATGGTGTAGGCTTTGTCATTTTTTTGAGTTTCGAACAGTGAAACTTCAAAAAAATTACTACCCTCGAGAGCAAGAGTAGTCATATTAAATCTGTGTGTTTTATCGACTTTAATATTTTTGTGTGGTGCATTACCTGTTGGAACAAATATTATTTTATCAAGCTGCATTGTATTTTTAATATTTTCTGCTAAAAATAAATGTCCATTATGAATTGGGTTAAAGCTCCCACCATAAATTCCTATCTTTTGTTCCATAAAGATTACCTCATTTAAAATTTTTCGTAATGTATTTTTTCAAGACTGAAATTATTTTGTGGTTGTTTGAATTCATCAGGTACTCCAATTGAAATTATGCCAAGTGGTTTGACATAATCCGGTAAATTTAAATTATCTGATATTTTCTTCATTTTTTCTTCGTAAGGTGCAACTCCAAGCCAAACTGCACCTAATCCCATTTCATTTGCCTGGATTAAAATATTTTGAGTTGCGGCAGAACAATTTTGTATCCAGTATTCATCTCCAAGAATTTTTGAAGTGTTTCCACAAACTACAATAGCAAGTGCACTGTCTTTAAGCATTTGATGATACGGATTTAAAGTACTCAGCTTGGATAAATGATTTTTATCGCGCACAATTACAAATTCCCAGTTTTGAGAATTCATAGCAGACGGTGCAGACATTCCAGCCTTTAATAAAATTTCTAGTTGTTCATCGCTAATCGGTTCATTTTTATATTTTCTAATACTTCTGCGAGTAAATATTGCATTCATTTTATCGTCCTCCATTTTTAATAAATCAGGTCTTTTTACAACGGTATTAATAAAAGATTGCTTAAGGCGCCATTTTTTAATTTCATTATGGTTGCCAGAGAGCAATATTTCTGGTACAGTGCGTCCATTAAAAATTTCAGGGCGTGTGTATTGCGGATATTCAAGCAAATTATTTTCAAATGACTCGTTGCAGAAAGATTCAGTTTTGCCCAAAACATTTGGAATTAATCTAGCTATGCTATCAATTAAAATCATAGCGGGAATTTCGCCGCCAGTTAAAATATAATCGCCAACAGAAATTTCATCCGTTACGATTTCGTCGATAATACGTTGGTCAATTCCTTCGTAATGACCGCATAGCAAAATTATATCATTTTCCATAGATAATTTATATGCTGTTTTTTGATTAAAAATTTTGCCTTGGGGCGAAAGATAAATAACGCGGCAATTTTTTTTAATACTTTTGTATGCATCATAAATCGGCTGAGCCTGCATTAGCATTCCGTATCCTCCACCATATGGATAATCATCAACGCGTTTGTTTTTGTCATTTGAGAAATCGCGGATGTTGATGCAATTTATATTTATAATGTTTTTATCGATAGCGCGTTTTAAAATACTGTGATTCAGACCGCCATAAATAATTTCGGGAAATAAAGTTAAAACGTGAAAGTTAGTCATTTAAATCACGCATTCCTTCAATTAATTTTACAGACATCGTTTTGTTTTGCAAATCTATATTCAAAATAAATTGTTTTACTGCCGGGATTAAAATTTTTTTATCTACAACATAAACATCATTTGCGCCGGTTTGCAAAATATCTGTAATTTGTCCCAAAAATTCTTTGCCTTCGTAAACATTTATTCCATATAAATCTTGCAGGTAATATTCATTTTCTTCAAGCGGCAAAGCTAAATTTTCTGAAATTTTTATTATTGCGCCTTTTAATTTCTCAGCTTCTTCAATATTATTTATTCCCAAAAGTTTAACATACACAAGATTTTTATGATAGCGAACATTTTCAATTTCATATTCCAAATTATTTACAAAAATTTTTTTGAGCAAACTAAATCGATTTATATTGTCAGTGGTCGGATAAATTTTTAATTCGCCTTTCAGTCCATGTGTATTAATTATTTTTCCTATCTCAAAATATTTTATAATATCATCTCCTAATTTTCACTTTTTTTAATTAAGATTATCGTTTGATAAAATTGCTTGGCAATAATATATTGGCATTCCTGCGTTTGAAAATTTTTCTTCATATTCTGTAGTAACATTATCTAAATTTGTTTTATGCAAGTCAAATGTTATATTTTTTAATTTCCAATTGTTATCTGAAAATTGGTTAAGAGTAAATTCAAATAGTGGAAGATTATCCGTTTTAAAATAAATTGGAGCGCCTGGCATTAATATTTTTTTATAAACATCGAGAAAGTCTTTATAAGTCAAACGACGTTTATAGTGCCTTTTTTTGTGCCATGGATCACAAAAATTTATGTAGATACAACTTACTTTTGTTTTTGGAAAATATTTTTCTATATGGCTAATATCATCAATAATAAATGCGAGATTTTTTAAAGAATTATTTGCACGCCGAACGCCCATAGCTATTATATGAAAATATTTTTCAACCGCAATAAAATTTTTACCCGGAAATTTTTGTGCCATCTCATTTATAAATTTTCCTTTTCCACACCCAAGCTCTAAACAAATTTTATTTTCATTGCCGAAGTAATTTTTCCAATCATTATTAAAATTTTCATTGATAATTAAATTACTGTTGGCAATTTCATTTTCTGCCCACTTTTTTTTTCTTATCCGCATTGAAATTTCTCCCTCAATTTTTTTATTCATTTTATCATAAACGTGGAAAATATAAAATATTTTAGCTAACAAGTTTGATTTGATATGTTTTTTCATATATAATTTCAGTGGCAATTTTAATAAAAGGGATTGATGATTTATAAAAAAATTAATAGATTTATATTTGACTTTTGCAAAAATTGGTGGATTTACTCTCGGCAGTGGTTATGCAATGATTCCTATTATTCGTAGTGAAGTTGTTGAAAAAAAGAAATGGATTAGTGATGAGGAAATTTCGGATTATCTCGTACTGGGTCAATCTTTACCAGGAGTTATCGCTATTAATACAGCAACGGCAGTAGGTAAAAAAGTTTGTGGATTTTGGGGAGCATTGGCCTCGACTATGGGAATGATTACTTTTCCATTTATAATAATAATATTGGTGGCAAAATATTTTTCAAAATTACAGGAATATTCTGTTGTTCAAAAAGCTTTTGATTCGGTTCAGGCCCTTACAGTTTCAATGATTTTATTGGCAGTGATTACGCTTTATAAATCTGGAGTCAGAGACAAAATTCAGTTTGCAATTTTTATTTTAAGTATTTTGGGTACTTTGATTTTTAATATTGCGCCACAATATGTAATTATTATTGCTGGTGTATTTTCTTTAATATACAAGAAAAAATTTAATATGGAGGAAAAAAATGAACGCATTTGAAATATTAAATGAGCGTGGATTTTTAGAGCAATCAACGGATTTTAATGAAGTTGAAAAACTTTTGAATCGAGAAAAAGTTACTTTTTATACTGGATTTGATCCAACGGCTGACAGTTTGACCGTTGGACATTTTATACCAATAATGGCTATGTCGCATTTGCAAAGGGCAGGCCATAATCCAATTTTTTTAATTGGTGGCGGAACGGCAACGATTGGAGACCCGACCGATCGTACGGATATGAGAAGAATTATGAGTCGAGACGAAATTTCACATAATGTTGAATGCTTCAAGAATCAATTGAAAAATATTATCGATTTCGATAATGCTACTATTGTCGATAATGCCGATTGGCTTTTGAAATTAAATTATGTTGATTTTATTCGTACTTATGGTATACATTTTTCAGTAAATAAAATGTTGACGGCTGATGCATATCGCACAAGATTTGAGAGAGGTCTTTCTTTTTATGAATTTAATTATATGCTTATGCAGGCCTATGACTTTCTTGAATTAAATCGAAAATATAATTGCACGCTTGAAGTTGGAGGAAATGATCAGTGGTCAAATATTTTAGCTGGTGTAGATTTAATTCGCCGTGTTGAAAATAAAACGGTTTATGGATTGACATTAAAACTTTTGACAAAAAGTGATGGTCAGAAAATGGGTAAAAGTATGGCTGGTGCAATATGGCTTGACAAAAACAAGACTAAACCGCATGATTTTTTTCAGTACTGGCGAAATATTCATGATGAAGACACTGAAAAATGTTTGAAATTATTGACATTTTTGGAGCTGGACGAAATTTCTCATCTTCTATTAGATATTAATAAAGCTAAAGAAAAACTTGCATACGAAGTGACGAAACTTGTGCACGGTGAAACTGAGGCACAAAAAGCTTTGATGGCAGCAAAAACTTTGTTTGGCGGTGGGAATTTTTCTGATTCACTGCCTACATCAAATTTGAGTAAAAATGATTTTGTAAATGGCAAAAATATTTTAGAATTGCTTTTGCAAATAAATCTTGTGCCGTCTAAAAGTGAAGGTCGTCGTGTTATTCAACAAGGTGGTTTGAAAATAGATAACAAAAAAATTTCTGATGTGAATTATTCTATAAGCTTAAATGATTTCAATCAAGGTCGTCTTTTAATTCAAAAGGGCAAAAAAATTTTTCATCAAATTAAATTAATTGATTAGGAGCAATTATAAATGAATATTGGAATATTTACGGATACATATTATCCGCACGTAAATGGTGTTGCAACTTCAATAAAGATGTTGGAGGAGCAATTAAGAAAACGTGGTCATAATGTCTATATTTTTACAACATCAAATCCATTGGTTAAAGAGCCAAATTCAAATGTATTTAGATTACCGAGCATGCCGTTTGTTTTTTTACCGACTTACCGCATTGCTTTTTTTTATTCCCCAAAATTATTGTTTAAAATGAAAAAATTTAATCTTGATATTATACATACCCAAACTGAATTTTCAATCGGTATATTTGGAAAAATAGCCTCGGAATTTTTAAAAATTCCAGTGGTTCATACTTATCATACAATGTATGAAGATTATGTTCATTACATAGCAAAAGGACACTTAATTTCACCTAAGATGGCTCAAAGGTTTAGCAGAATTTTTTGCAACAGAGCTAAGATAGTAATTGCGCCTACACAAAAAACAAAAGATTCATTATTAAATTATGGAGTTAAAAGGCCAATAGAAATTGTGCCGACGGGTATAACTCTTGAAAAATTTTTAAAAGATGCAGACAATAATCAAATAAGTGCAATAAAAAATGAATTGCACATAAACCAAAATGATTTTGTAATTTTATTTTTGGGACGCGTTGCTAAAGAAAAAAGTATTGACGTTTTAATTTCTCAAATGCCTGATATTTTGAATAAAATTTCCAATGCAAAATTGTTAATTGTCGGAGACGGTCCATATGTTAATGTATTAAAAAATTTAGCAGATGAACTTAAAGTTTCAAATTCAATAATTTTCAGTGGACAGGTTGCTTGGGAAAATATTAATTTGTATTATAAATTGGCGGATGTTTTTGTAACTGCTTCTACTTCTGAAACGCAGGGACTTACATATATTGAGGCAATGGCTTCAAAAATTCCTGTTATTGCGAAAAATGATGGTAGTATAAAAAATTTGATTGAGGACAAAAAAAATGGCTATGTATTCGATAATCCAAATGAATTACCAAATATCATAGCCAAAATAAAAAATAATCCCGATGAAAAACTCAAAATTATTGATTGCGCTATTGATAAAATAAAAGATTTGTCAGCTGAAAAATTTGCTGAATCTGTTGAAAAAATTTATCTCTCACTTATAAAACACGACGTGCGGTAATATAATTTTGCATATAATAACTTTCACTCAAATTGCTTATCATAACACCTTTATTGTTTGTACTTGCTGAATGAATAAATTGTCCGTTTTCAAATAGAATTAAATATTCCGATACCAATCAGTACAAAAATTTATGCAGACGAAAGTGGTATTGTTATAAATGTAGGAATAATAAACAGTTATGTCTAAACAGTAATAATAGAGTACGGTGGCGGATTAAGTTATCTTTGTAAATAAAAAAAATGGCAGAAATCATCTGTCATTTTTTAATAATAATTTTGAGGAGAAATTTTATGATAGACATAAAAAAATATTTTGCGGATTTCACTAATATACCAAAGTATCCGTCGCTTGACACTATGAAATATTTTTGCGATAGATACGGAAATTTTGAAAAGCAAATGAAATTTTTACATATAGCAGGAACAAATGGAAAAGGAAGTTGCTGCGAAATCCTCAGTAAAATTTTAATCAATCAAGGCTATAAAGTTGGGAAATTTATGTCTCCGCATTTAATAAAATATAACGAACGCATAAGTATTAACAATGTTAACATTTCTGATTTGGATTTCTCAAATTTAATCGAAGAACTACAGCCCGAAATTATTTCTTATCCAAAAAAAGTAACTTTGTTCGAAATCGAAACAATTATTGCTTTGCTATATTTTTATCGAAATAATATTGATTTTATAATATTAGAAACAGGTTTGGGTGGATTATATGACAGCACAAATATTATTAGCCGGCCACTGATTTCGATAATAACTTCTATATCATACGACCACACCGATATTTTAGGTAAAACGCTTAAAGAAATTGCACTACAAAAATCTGGCATAATTAAAAAAAATTCACATACCGTATTTTTTTCACAATCAACAGAAATTAATAATGTTATTAAAAATAAATGTGCAATTGAAAATAATACTTTGCATTTGATAACTGAAAATCAAATCAAAAATTACAGTTTCGACGAAAATTTTCAATACTTTGATTATGATGATATGAAAGAAATTGCACTTAATCTAAAAGGTAAAAGCCAAATTAAAAATGTGTGTCTTTGTCTTGAGTGCATGAAAATATTAAATCAGCTCAGTTTCCAAATTTCTGAAATAAATATTAAAAGCGCTCTAGCAAATGTTATTCACAAAGGTCGAATGGAAATTTTACATAAAAATCCGCTGATTATATTTGATGGCGCACATAATCCTGATGCAATTAAAAATTTACTTGCTACTATCGATATGTATTATAAAAATTTTAAACGGCAATATGTAATTTCAATTTTGCGTCAAAAAGATTATGAGTCAATTATAAAAATTCTACTTTCAGATCAATATGCAACTTTTATATTAACTGATGGTAATGATGAAAAAATTTATACACCTGCTAAAAAATTATTTTTTGTCGCGCAAAAATATAAATCCAAAAATCAAATTATATGTATAAAAAAATTAGATGATGCCATTGATTTCATCACACAAAATAAAAACGATTCGATTAATTTCATAATTGGAAGTTTTTATGTTTACAACTCCGTGATAAATAAATTGCAAAATCAAATTTATATATAATATTCAATATTGTATTCAATATTTTTTTTAGTAAAATAATAATATAAGAGCTGTAGACCTCGAATGAGGAAGTGACATTATGAGTGAGAGAATAGATTTAAGCAATTTAGCTCCAAAAACATTTGCTGGTTAAATTAAAAATTCTTTCTCGAGTTTGTGGTAAAGTTATTTGTATGGCTCTAGTAAATACTTGTCAATCAAGAACTGCAATTAATGTTGGTTAGTATAGAGACGCTCATAACATAAGTTATAAGACTTATTTCGTATATGTGACTATTATTTAGAAACTATTAAAAATAATTTATCTGAAGATGAGAGAAAAAATTATAAATGTATTGAGAGATATTATTGATATGTTTGCATGAAGTTATCAATCTTTATCCGTTGATCAAATTATTATGCCCGAACATAATGTTTATCGTTTTATTGAAGAAATTTCTCCCAAAAATAAAACCTTTGCTCTTAATTCAGTTGATAGATGAGATAACGATAGTTATCAAGTAATAGTGGTTCCAAACGCAGATCTCGTATCACTATTCATTTATGGCACAGGTATTAATTTGAATTGGCGTAAACGAATAACCCATTCTAATCATTTGCAAAGACCTATAACACTTATAACTTGGATTGATCATTCTAATATTACTGGCGATACAGAAGCAGATATAATAAATAATAATTTTAAAGCAAAATTTAATTCAAATACGAATGACGAAAAAATAATTTGGGATGGCAATTATTTATTGCAATATGCTATGCATGCAATTACTTTAATACATTTGATTCTCCATTAAATACGAGAGTGATAGTGCTTCAAAATTTTGCGAGAAAAATTAATATATAGAAAAAATGAAGATGAAAATGAAATTAAAATATTGATTACTAAAAAAAAATTTGAGAAAGATTCTAACAATATTTATTCTGATATTTTTAAAATCAACAATTACATTATACAACAAAAAAATCTTTTGCCGGATATTTTAGTAAACAAAAATAATTTTGATGAAAATATTGCAAAATGTTTGAATAACTTTAAATATATTTTAGAACATAATAATAACTTCTCAGATTTCATAAATGATTTATTTAAAAAACCAGAAAATGAAATTAGAGAATTCATTGGATTTGATGAAATGTTTAGTGAAAATAATTTGCCGGAATTAATAACATTACTTGATACAAGTGTATTATCTATTGAAGGCTTAAACAATATAATCAACTTGTTTTTTATTAAATTAGAAAAAATTGAAAAAGAAAAAGGTTTATCAAAAGAAATAAAAGCGCCACATAAAAAGATAGTAAAAACGACCAGATGAAAAAATAGAAATAGCGATAGAAACAGAGAAAAAGCATTAGAAGAAACATTAGAAAAATTAAAGAACGAAACTCATAAAATAAAATTTTTTACGCAACAATTATCAAACATTACAAATTAGAAAGAATTTTCCTATGCTAATTTAATAAAAACATTTTATGTTAATGAAAGTGAACTCGCCAGCGATATAAGCGTAAACATCAAAATAGGAATTAAACCATTTTTTGAAAATAATATAGACTATGAAAAAATATTAATTATACTTTCATATGCACTAAAAAATTTATATGAAGATTTTATAACTAATATTGATATGAAAGAACTAAAAAACTTTATCACGAAAAATCTAATAATCCTAATGACTTTGAAGATTTCGCTAACATGATGGGTAAAAACATTTTTCTTTTTACAGAAGAAACAAATTAATGATTTTGAATTAAATGATGAAAATGGTAATACATATCTGTTTATACTAAAAGTAATAGATAAAATTTCAGGCAAAAAATTTAAAAAATTAAATATTCCTGAGAATTTCAATGACGTTAATTTGGCAATAAAAATAGGCAATTCAAACGATAGAATAAAATTATTTTCAAAATTTCCTTTAAAAGAATTTTTGAAAATAAAAATACGTAATACCCCTTTAAATTCAATAGCTTACAAAAACAATATAAATTATTTTTTCTCCAAATCATTAGAATTAAAACCTTCAAATTTTAATGAAACAAAAGTTAATAAATGATTTTTTGGCTCTTAAACCTTAGAATTTTTTAGTATATATCCTTGAAAATAAACATTTGCTCATCGATAACGGAACATTTCCTATTTTATTTAATTTAATTAAAAATAAATTTTACGAGTTCAATGATGAGAAAAAAGAAAAATTTTCATATGAATTTTTGCCTAAATTATTAACTTTAGAAAACGATAATTTTAAAGCTGAAGATAGAAAAGATTTATTGGAATAAATTATATCTTGCAATTTTATTTATTTGCTTAAAGATTTTATGTTGAAAGGGCAATATTGAAGAAGAAAGTGAAAAAACAGATAATTTTATTTCATTATTTAAATTTTTTAACGGAAAAAATGATAATAGAAAAATTTTAATAGATAATTTAGTATTCCGGATTTGATTGAAAAAATCATATCCGATTTTATTATGTCATGATTATGGAATGTAATTGTCTTAAATTCATGGTATTGCAAAGCAATTGAATACCCAGTTGCATAGATAAATTTTTTTTCATATCCATTAATTTTTATAAAATTTCTTGTTGCCAAATCTATATCACAAAATTTTGTTCTAATTCTAAATTTATTCTTGATTTGTATTATAAATTGGGGATGTTTTTGTAACTGCGTCAACTTCCGAAACGCAGGGGCTTACATATATTGAGGCAATGGCTTCAAAAATTCCTGTTATTGCGAAAAATGATGGTAGTATAAAATATTTGATTGAGGACAAAAAAAATGGCTATGTATTCGATAATCCAAATGAATTACCAAATATCATAGCCAAAATAAAAAATAATACCGATGAAAAATTAAAAATTCACTTATAAAACACGACGCGCAGTAATATAATTTTGCACATAATAACTTTCGTTCAAACTGCTTATCATAACGCCTTTATTGTTTGGGCTTGCTGAATGAATAAATTGTCCGTTTCCAATATAAATTCCAACATGCTGAATGTCTTTGCCACCATAATTTGAAAAGAAAACTAAATCTGCGGGCAAAAGATTGGCTTTATTTGCAACTTCTACTCCATTTTTTGCTTGAGTTTTGGATGAACTATTTAAATTTATACCAAAATTTTTCATTATACAATAAACAAATCCTGAACAATCAACACCTTTGCTTAAGTTACGGCCTGCATATTTATAAGGAGTACCAATAAATTGTTTTGCATAATTTATAATTTGCGAAGCTTTAGTGGAAGTTTGTGTAGGCTTTTCATCTTCAAGTATTTGTATGTAATTTGAGTTTACATAGCCCGTTTTATTTTCAAAAGCTACCTTAACCCAAGTTGTATCTGTAATTTTTTCATCCACTACATCTAAAACTCCATTAGACGGAATTGCACAAACTGCTGCAGATTCTGTAGATTTGTCTTTGCGCAAATTAATTCCATTGTCAGAAGTAACAACTGCAAATTTATGAGATGGCATTTCAACTTTTTGTAGTTTGTCAGCATTATTGCAGACTACAAATTTTTTTGATATGTATGCTTTGTTATTGTTAAAAGTAATTACGAACCAATCGCCAGTTGTTGCATTAATATTAATTTTGTCTCCAATGTTAACTTTTGAAATTACTTGAGCATCTTCATATGGAAGCGCTCTGATATTTACATTTTCAGCATTAACAATGCCTTCAATGTTTATCAAGTCAACAAATTTTTTTTGAACGTATGCTTCAATACTATCAACACAAATTTTATAAAAATCATTTTTGGAATCAATAATTTCAACGGCTTGTCCATTAGATAATTTTTTTAAGACTGCTGAATCTAAGGTTGGAGCAGTGATTAAATTTGCACAATTAGAATTAATTTTCCCCACATTTTGTGCAAATACGTCATGGCCACAAAAAATCATGACTGCGCAAAAAATAAACATGCTTATGCTTAAATTTTTCATTGATTTTCCTCCAATATAAAAATTATTACGTAAATGTTACGCAATTATTATAATTATTATCAGAGAAAATGTCAAGGGTATGAAAATAATACCTTTTTGTGAAGGTTTATGAAAACAATAGAAAATCAGCGCAGTAAGTTTACTGCGCTCTTTTTGTGCATATAAAAAAAATTTTGGACATATATTAGTCAAAACAATAATGTGAAGTGGTCAAATGAAATTATTTAGGTATTTGTCAAATTTTATATTGCCTTTTTTAATTGCCATATTTAATTTGTTTATATTGCTATTTCCAAATGAAATATTAAATGCGTCAAAGGATGGAATAGTTTTGTGGGCAACAAATGTTTTGCCAACGCTTTTGCCATTTGTTATTGGTACTAATATTTTGATTGGAACGGGTATTGTAGAACTAATGGGAATATTTTTAGAGCCATTGATGTTTCCATTGTTTAAAGTTGCGGGATGCAGTGCATTTGCTTTAATTTGCGGAATGATTTCAGGATATCCAGTAGGTGCAAAAATTACGCAATCTTTGCGCTCATGTGGACAAATTTCAAGATCTCAGGCGCAGCGACTTATAAGCTTTTGCAATAATGCGGGGCCATTATTTATTTTAGGTGCAATAGGAACGTCTATGCTTGGCAATAAAAATTATGGATATTTTATAATGATTGCTCATTATGTATCGGCAATTATTGTTGGGATTATGTTCAGATTTTTTTATGGCAGTGAAAAAGATTACGTTTTGCCATCAAAGAGAATTTTTTTTCGTGCATTTAATCATGTTAAATTTGTGCGTACTGATAAAAATATTGGGAAATTATTTGCGCAAAGCGTTCATGATTCAATTGAAACAGTTTTACAAATTGGTGGATTTATTGTCGTGTTTTCTATTGTTTCTAAAATTCTAGAGTTAAGCAATGTTATCGTTTTGATTTGGAATTGGTTAGTGAAATTTGATTTTATTAGACAAATTGGATATGAAACATTTAGCGGAATTATTGTTGGTATTATAGAAATTACGAACGGAGCAAAAATATTGACGGCACAAAATTTTTCTCCAAGCATTTTGATTATTTTATCGGCGCTTGTTTCATTTGGTGGATTTTCTGTTCATATGCAATCTATTTCTTTTATATCAAAAACGGATATAAAAGCAAATTTGTATATTTTAGCCAAGATTATACATGCCTTTATATCCGCAGTTATTGCAGCAATTATGCTGCCATTTTTTAATTTTCAAACTCAAAGTGTTGCCGCCAGCAATTATGATTATAGTTTTATATCGAAAATGATATTTTCGTTAGAGAACTTGCTATTTATAATTGTATTGCAAGTTGGATTAATCTTTTTGATTTGCATTTTAAAATATTTTTGCAAAAAGCATTGATTATGTATGAAGGCCAAAGCTTACTAAAAGTGCTTTACTAACTTTTTTCATTAATGAATTATCAAGCCGGCATATTTTTTCACGCAATCTTTTTTTATCTATCGTGCGTACTTGCTCTAATAAAATTACTGAATCTTTAACCATACGTTGCGAATCTAATTCAATATGCGTTGGAAGTTTGGCCTTGTTTATTTGCGAAGTTATTGCCGCACATATTACGGTTGGACTATATTTATTTCCAACGTCATTTTGCACAATTAATACGGGTCTTACTCCGCCTTGTTCAGATCCTACAACTGGACTCAAATCTGCATAAAAAATATCTCCTCGTTTTACTATCATTATTTCCACTCTCCACTTTAGTTAGAAAAATTAACTGCTATAATTTTTACCGTTTTTTATTATTTTATACAGTTAATTTTTAAAATGTGTTATTCATATAGTATCGAGGAATTCTTTTGCCAATTGAAGTAATTATTTCGTACGAAATTGTGTTATTTATTTTGGCAATATCGTCTGCACTAACAGACAAATTATTTTGCTCACCGATTAAAATTACTTCGTCACCAATTTTTGCATCTATACCATTCAAATTTATCATTAAATAATCCATGCAAACATTTCCGATTACTGGTGCGTATTTGCCATTTATAATAACATTAGCTTTGTTCGAGCAAGAGCGTGGATATCCATCTGCATAACCTATAACAACTATACCGACCTTTGTTTTTCTATCCGCAATAAATTTTCTGTTATAGCTTATGCCTTCTCCAATATTAAGTTCTTTTATGCATGAGATTTGAGATTTTAAAGACATTGCTGGTTTTAAATCGAGAATGTTATTTTCAAAAGGCGATATGCCATAAAGCATTAATCCTGTGCGCACCATATCCATTTTAAATTCCGGATAGTTTAAAATTGCACAGCTGTTTGCTATATGGCGTATCATTTTTATTTGTGATAAGTTTTGTGTTACGTACTTGAATTTTTCATATTGCTCATATGTAAATTTATTGTTGGGAATATCAGATTGAGCAAGATGCGAAAATATTCCCGTTATAATTATGTTCGGCAGCAAATTTATTTTTTTGATTGTTTCAATTGTTTCTAGTGTTGGCTCAAATCCCAATCGATGCATCCCTGTATCAATTTTTATTTGTATGCGTGCTTGCTTTTTTATTTTTGTTGCTATGTTTGATAATTTCTTTGCTGTCTCAAAATCAAATACTGTTTGCTCTAAATCATTTTCGATTACTGTTTGCAATTTATTTTTTGGAGTAAATCCCAATATTAAAATATTTGCGTTGATGTTTTTTAAATTAATTCCTTCATCGCATGTTGCAACTCCAAAATATTTTGCGCCAGATTCTGATAATGTTTTTGCAACTTCAAATCCACCGTGTCCATATGCATCAGCTTTTATTATTGCCATAACCTCGGCATTGGCATTTTTTTTTATCTGTAAGTAATTATGCCGGATATTATCTAAATTAATTAATGCCCAGGCTCTTTCGTTCTCAATCAATTTCTTCCACTCCTAGATTTTAAATAATGAATCCTCTAATTCAATATTATACTCAAAGTTAGTGAAAGTGACAACGATTCGTTCGCTATTATCTTTGTCGTAAATTATTAATTCGACAGGTTTTTGCGTTTCATTATCTATAAATAATTTTTCCGACGATAAATATGGATGTTCGCCAGGGATTTGTGCTTCTAGGACTGTACACTTACTTTTATCCATATTTGCAACACTTACGGAAGTTTCGAGTGACTTACTATAATTTTTAATAAATGAGGAGAGAAATAATTCGCTACGTTCCATAGATTCTTTATATCCGACAGATACTCTACCATTTATTTTTGAATTGTATTGATAAATTGTCTTGCCATCCGAAAGTGTGATATTGCCAGCGGAATTTTCAGGCGCAGTTATTTCAACGCGATAACTCCCGTCAGATTTACAATGTTGAATTGTCTCGTATGTATTCGTATTTTTATTGGAGATATATTTGACAGTAGCATTGCATTTGTAAGATTTAAGGTTGACGAGCATATTGTTAATTTTTTGATAAGCACTTTGGTCATTTGAGTCATTTTTTTTTGTACAGCCACTAAATAAAATCAAAAACGCAAAAGGAATCAGAAAAAATTTTTTTATATCCAAATTATTTTTAGCTAATCTTTTAAATTTATTCATTTAAAAATCATTCCTCCTAAATTTATAAAGCAAGGGTTTTAAAAATCGCGACTATTAAATCTTTTTAATCTATGTATATTTTTTATGCAATGTTTTTATGAACGCAGGAGTTTTTAAAAAATATTTATTGACTTAAAATAAAACATTATCTAAAGAAAAAAGTACAAAAAAAGTGCTTTTGGCAACCAAAAGCACTTTTCATATATAAAAATTTTTAACTGTTTTATTTGAAAATATTGCAAGCAGGAATGGGTTTAAGTTCTAATTAAATGATTAGTTCTTTGTTAGCTATTTTTACAGCTTCTGCGATATCTATAGCTAATTTTTCGCCATCTTGCATGGTGTTAAGGCTTTTTGCAATACAATATTGTTTAAGTGAATTCAAACTTCGTTTTTGTTGATTTGTTTCGTTATTATTATAACCTGCAAACTCTACAATTTCTTTAATTTCTTTTGTTTGCAAAAAAGAGAAATCTTCTTTTGTTTTTTCTGCTTCTTTTAATTTTTTTTGAGTTTCTATAAAAGTTTTTAAAAATAAATTTGGATTTTGTAAAAATAAATTTTTATATTCTTTTATCTGCAATGACTTTTTAATAGATTCGTTTTTAGAAATAAATTCGATATCTAACTTTAATTTTGTTATGTCGTATTTATAAATTTCGAATAAATCAATTAGTTTAATATTTAACATTTTTGGAAAATCCAAGAATGACTTTTTAGCAGCTTCGTTTTTAGAAATAGATTCAATATCTAATATTAATTTGGAAATATCGTATTTGTAAACTTTTAATAAATCAATTGGCTTAACATTTATCATTTTTGAAAAATCCAATAAGAGATTTAAATTAGGATTTTTATTGATAAATTCTTTTGGACTCATTTTAAATTTATAAGAACACTCGATAACAATATTAATCATAGGTAATGAAAGATCATACAATGGTAAAAAAAATGTATCCATATCACAATTTGATTGTTTAATTGATTCGCTGCAAAGTTCTAATTTATCTTTAGAAAGCAAATTTACAATACTACTCAATTTAGGATTATTTTTTAAAGTTTTAATACCAATTTTATTTAAAAAATACATGTGTAATTCTTTGTTTATATCGAGTGTTATATCAATCTGATTTATATATTGTGATAAATATTTATCTTCTGGGAAATAATTTGCGTTAATGATCAAATAAACAACAGGCATAATATATTTTGGTTTGTATTTGTTTAATAATTGAAATATGAATTTTTTATGAGAAGCATCAAGACTAAAAAATTTATCAAAAAAATCAATGCGGCATCCCACAGGTAAATATTCGTTTGCAAGTAGATTTAGAGAAATCATAAATTTTTTATCAGTTTTTATAATTTGCAGTTCGTTTTCAAAGTGTTTTATATGACGTTTAAAATCTAATTTATTTTGATAAGAGTTTAGTAAAGTAAAAATAGATTCAGGATTTACATACAAAAACTCCATTAATTTTTCGTTTTTAGAAATTTGATTGATAAAGTTTTGAAAATTTTTTTGTGAGGAAAATACAGAAATTTCGTTAATTCCTTCAATAAAATTTGTGCCTATATTTGATGCTACAAATATGAGTGATATGATTTTTAAATTTAAAGGCTTTTCAAAAAAAACTTTGTCAAATTCATCAAATTTATTACTTTTTTTAAATAAAGTAAAAAAACAAATTGCAGCACTTTTTTGACTGATAGGAAGATTTGATGTTAATATGCAATTATCAATAATATTGCGGTTGCGAGTTTCATAAGAAAAATTTTCAGTAACATTTGAATTGGTTCCATAATCATCTATTTTTTTAAATATAGTTTCACATTTGCCATTAACGTACTTAGAAAAACCTTCGAACTGTTGAATTATTAAACTTACAATTTCACGATCATTAAATTTAATTTGTTTAGCAACTTTTTCTCCATAAAAAAGGTTTATTAATTCCTTTCTTGCTTTCATTTTTTCTTCTTCTATTGTTTTTGATTTTGAAATTTGAACAACAGAAGATGTGTTTGTTTTTTGTGGTTTTTTTTGTTGTATTTGTTGTATTTGTTGTATTTGTTGTTTCGGTTGTGGTTTTATTTTTTGTTGTTGGATTGGATTTTGAGTTTGATTTGTATTTTGTATTACAGCTTTCGGAGTTATTGTTTTTTGTTGGTTTTGCGGTTGATTAGTTTGTTTTGGTTGTGGTAATGGCTTTGGTGGCAATTGTAATTCAGATCGATTATTGTTTTCAAATTTTCCCGCGTCAGTTAAACTTTCATTATATGCAATGGGGACATAATGATTGTAGCCATTAAAGTGAACACATATGCATCCGTTTTGTTTGTAATTTATTATTGCTTCTGCAATTATCATTTTACATTCATCAATATTATCGTTTGGTTGCATTGAAGCTAGTGAAAAATTTTCACATGTCCAATTATCATTTTGTTTATGTGTAAAAATATATCCTTGAGTATACTGAGCGGTATTAATTTGCATACTTGGAGCTATAATTAAAAAAGGACGGTTTAATATTTGTGAAATAGCTAAAGCAGCTGATGAAGAATATCCAACAAATCCATTTGTAGGCAATCCAGTTCGTTGATCAATTACATTTATTCCCAATAATACTTGTATTTCGAAAACATTATCGCCTGAAAGATTATTACGATATGTTGTATATATAAATATTGCAATATATGCACGCAGATAACATACTTGGTCATGATTTACACTATCATTACATTTTCTATTTTCTTTAACCGTTTCTAAGAAAGTTTTATTATTTTTTGAATAAGGACATTTAAAATCATTATTATCTACCCAATTTTTAATGGTTAAAAATTCTTCCCATGTCATATGCGCCAAAACAGAATGAATAAAACAACTTCCATCTCCAGATGCATTGCCCTTAGTATAATGAATTTCATTAAATAAATTTTTTCCATTACTTATTATAAATAAAATTTGATTATTTAAAGTAGAAATTAAACTAGAAATCATATTGTCAGTATTTTCATTTTCACTTGCTTGCAGTAATAAAACGTAATTGTTGTCTTGTGAAAATTGCGAATAACTAGAGTTTAATGTATTTACTAATTTTGGTATATTAAAATTTTCAGCTGAATTTCTTTCCCAAAGAAGTAAACAAATAGCAATAAAACCATTTTGGTCAAGTTGATCTAAAGATTCTGAAAAATTATTTAAAAAATATTCCCAAAAGCGATAAGGCTCTAAAGTGGAAATGCCATTTTGAATTGTAGGTATATCACTTTCTTTATTTAATGTGCTTAGGTTAGTAACCATTTCGCTACATTTTAAATATAAAAAAGCTAAAAATTGATTCTTTTTGGGCATTATTAAAGATAATTTAGATTTTAATTCTTCAAAATCAAAATCATTATTATTGGTTTGTATGGTCTGCATATTTTCTCACCTACCAATTCAATAAAGCTGAAATAAATACACCTTTATAACTTTATTATACCACATTAAATATTTTTTTAAAATAAAGAAATAATAATACAAAAGGAGAAAATAATATGAGCGATAATATAAAGTATGCATTATTGGGGTTAATCATTGGATTTACAAATGGGATATTTGGTGCAGGTGGGGGAATGATTTTAATTTTAATACTTGAAAAAATGTTTAGTGTAGAAGAAAAAAAATCTCATGCAACTGCAACTGCTGTTATTTTGCCATTATGTATAGTAAGTGCATTTATTATGATAAAGAATTATAAATTTGATTGGTCAATGGTTCTATTAATAAGTATAGGAGGAATAGTAGGTGGATTTATAGGAGCTAAATTTTTAAATAAAGTCTCAAATACAAATTTGAGAAAAATATTTGGCTTTTTCATTATATTAGCTGGAGTGAAAATGATTTTATGATTGGGTATATATTAATTGGAGTAATGGCAGGAATAATAAGTGGAATGGGAATTGGCGGCGGAACAATTTTAATTCCAGCATTAGATATTTTTTTCGCTATAGAACAACAAATTGCACAAAGTATAAATCTTATATATTTTATACCAACTGCAATTTGTGCTGTTATTGTGCATATAAAAAATAAAAATATAGAGAAAAAGATTTTTTGGAAAATAATTTTCACAGCAATCGCAGGAAGTTTTTTTGGTTCATTAATAGCTATAAAAATAAAGGCAGACGTTTTAAAAAAAATATTTGGAGGATTTTTGTTGATAGTAGGGGTTATAGAAATTTTGAGTAAAAAAAATAGTGTCTAATTGTTTTTTACAGATATAACTACACAAACAATTTTTACAGACAAAATAATTTTTTTATGCATTTGAAATTTTGATTTAAGCATAACTCTCATATTTTTGCAAGTTAAAAAAATTTAATTACGTGATTTTTTAGTATTGCGCACGAAAAACATACAATAATGAAATTATTGAACAATAACATTCATTAAAAAAACATAATTTTTTAGGAAATGGCATTGAGACA
Organism: uncultured Clostridia bacterium; assembly: GCA_947073045.1. Classification (GTDB taxonomy): domain Bacteria; phylum Bacillota; class Clostridia; order Lachnospirales; family CAMVHY01; genus CAMTJU01. The sequence continues at coordinate 29,995 of CAMTJU010000006.1, forward strand.
AACAAATAAAAAATAAATGTCACAAAAATTTTATGGCAATTTAATAATATCAGTCACAAGTGTCATATTTCATACAAAAAAAAGCTTTTGGATTCCAAAAGCTTTTTACATATGAAAATTTTTAACTGTTCTATTTAAGAAAATTACAAACTGAAAAACTAAAAATCAGATTAATTAAATTTTTCTAATCTTTACTTAGCATTAATTTAACGCATGAATCTTTCTATTGATTTTACCATTTTCTCGCCCAACTTAGCCTCAGCATCTTTATCATTAGCAAGTTTATGCCAGAGTAAAGATTGTTTGATCAAATTTAAATTTTGTTTTTCTTCATTGTCTTTTTTATCAGCGAAACCTACATATTTTACTAAATTATCTAACCGATTTTGTAAATAATTACCACTTAAATTTTTTACTTCTCTATTTATAAAAAGGTAAATTTCATAAAATGATTCTGGATTTTGTTCGAGTATTTCAGAAGCTCCATGCATTTTCAATATGTTCTCTAAATTTTTATCTTCTTGAATTTTATTTATGATGGCTGTTTTAGTTGCTGCAATGTCACGATTATACCGTTCAATTAAGTTTGCTGGGGATAAATTTAATATTTTACAAGCAATAAGATTAGTCTTAATTTCTTGTAATGAAAATTCATATAGTGGTGATAATGCGTCTTGGTCATGTTCGCTAATTAAAGAAGCACTAATCTCTGCTTCAATTGGATCAAGCAAATTTATAAATTTACTAAGAGCTGGGGATTCTTTCAAACTTTCTAACCCAATTTTCTTTGTAAAATTAACATGCAATTTTTTCTTGTGAGTAAAAATGCGCTTAACTAAATAATTTTTATTTAAATTTTTAATTTTATCAGGCTCTTTATTAATAGTGTAATAAATAACCGGCAAAATATATTTTGGTTTATACTTATTTAATAATTTAAACACAATTTGTTTTTTATTATTGTCAAGTTCAGAAAATATATTGAAAAAATCATCATAACATCCTTTTGGCAAAAATTCTTTTACTGCTGAATCCAATTGAATAATATTATCAAAATTTTTATTTTTATCCGTCAAACTACTATTTCCAAACGGAAAATAATGTTCTCCATTTAATATAATAGAAACAGATTGATTGACTTCGTACATTATTTGCCCATAATCATCAATTTTTCTACCATCTTTGTCTATAAAATTATTTTCAGTGCATGTAAAAGAACTTTCTTCATTTTCACGCTTCACCTGATAACAAGTTACCAGATAATCTTTCTTACGGTAAGAAGCAAAAGCTATAACTTCTTTGTTTAAAACTGTCGCCAAGTCTTCAAGAAAAAATGGTTGTAATCCTATAAATCCCTTGTGTTGTTTTCCCAGAACTGCATTAAGTTCTTCTTCATATACAGATAAAAGGCCTTCTTGCTCTAATGTTGCACGATGCTTCTTTTTCAACTCATAAGCCAATGCCGCACGCAAATAGCATATCGTTTCCGTATTACTATTACAATTTATATTTTTTTTAACTGTTGCCAAAAATTCTTGTGCCTCTGGAGTATTATCAACCATATTCTTAATTCTTATAACATCTTTCCAAGTCATTTTAGCCAAAGCAGAATGAAAAAGGCAACTTCCATCACGAGACGCGCTTCCAATAAGACCTTCTTCATCTAATGAAACGAAGCTCTTATTCCTATACCACAACCATTTTAAAAAACTTCTCATATTACCTTCGTTTTGTGTATTTTCCATATTTGCTCACCTCTTTAAATGAATATGAAAAATTACTATTATATTTTATATTATAATACATTAAAATAAAAAAATTGAAAAAATAAAAAAATTGGCATAAAACAACATAATAACATCAAGAAGATAAAATATGAGTAAAGTATATATTATTATGATTAATAAATTTTTTAGAAAATAATTTTCGCATTAATTTGAAGATTTTTTTAGACCAATTAATAATGATAAAAATAAAAATTGACATTCTAAAAAAATTTTTAAAAAGAATTTTTATTGATAATGAAGATAATATTATTTTTTAGCAAAAAATAGTGTCTGAAAAAAGTTATTTTTTACAGACACATTTACAAAAACAATTTTTGCATACAGCATAATTTTTTTTATGTGAGCAATTCCCTGACTTTAGCATATTTCTCATATTTTGTAGTGATAAAAATATTTCATTGCGCAATTTAAATTTGTTTTTAACAGTAAACATGCAATCAGAATAAATTAAAAATCCACAGCTAGGTTTAATTTTAAAACAATCTTGTAAGATAATAAAATAAGTTACAAGTTGCATTAAATCACCATGTCGTGGATTTTTTTTCTTGCCAATTTTACCACTTTTGAGTTCTACAACAATTAAATTTCCCGTAAAAATATTTTTATAAACTAAATCTGGTTTCCCGCAAATATTATATTTTTCACTGACTAAAAGTTTTGAGCAAATAATACTTTTATTCTCACAATTTTTTTCGTCTGTATAAAATAATTTGTACGGAAAAGATGGAAGTTTTGCAGCACATTTTTTTATACACGGCTTGAAAATTATTTTAAAAATTATAATCAGGCTCAAAAAAATAATTACATATTCCATAAAAAACACCAATAAACAAAAAATATAGTAGCTAAAATTAAAATAATTATAGCTACATGTTTTATCATATATTTCATGCGATAAAATTTATGAAAATGATTGCCAGATAAAAATTTATTTTCTTTGTCAAAAAAATAATCTGGATTTGCTTTTCTAAATTTTTTTCTTATATATTTTGTTCCATATTTTCTTTCATAATACCATTGATACGGACAATAAGTAAATTTATTTATTTCGCTAGCAGATATTCTTTCGTTATTGTTGTACATCTGGTTTTAATAACCTTCTTGTTAAAATTTTATTATATGCTGTCCAATTTGAATTTGAGCTGTCAGCTTCAATTATTTCTTCAAACATTTTTGTCTTTGCATCCAAATTGTCTGCAAAATGCAAAATTATAGCTTCGATAGAACGTGGTAATTTTGGTGAACCAAATTCATATTCTCCATGATGTGCCAATATGCAATGGATGATTTGTGCACGCAAGTCAGATGGGAAATTTTCTATCTGCTCAATTTTTTTGCTTATTAAATCTGAACCGATTATTATATGCCCCAATAATTCTCCATCGTCTGTATAATCATTCATTGGAAATTCTGAAAGCTCATATAATTTTCCTATGTCGTGCAAAAGTGCTGACGTAATTAAAATATCTCGATCAGATAATTTTGTGCGGTTGCTCATAAAATCACAAATTTGCGCAACAGATATAGTATGTTCGATAAGGCCGCCGACATAACTATGATGCATGGATTTACCGGCTGAATGCGAGACAAAAGATTTTAAAATGTTTTCATCGCCAAAAATTTTTTCTAATAATTCATGTAAAAATATATTTTTCACTGAGTCAATAAATTTTTGAAGTTCTGCCTTGAGCTCTTCAATATTTTTGTTTGTCGCAGGTATATAATTTTTTAAATCGTATTCGCCATTTTCACTTTTTCTCAATCTTGAAATGTTTAATTGCAATTCATCATTAAATGTGTGGACGATAGCATCTATTTTTATAAAATCATTTTGCTCAAAATCTTGTATCTCAAAATTTATATCCCAAACTTTTGCATTTATACTTCCTGTTTTGTCGCGCAAGGTCAAAGAAAAATAATCCTTACCTGTTTTTGTTTTCATTAATTGTTTTTGCGTGCATAGAAAATGTTCTATAACTCGATCATTATTTTTTAACTCATTTATAAATCTCATATTAATACCTCCATAAGAAAGTATAACATGAATTTAATTTTGAGAGTAGTAATCCAAAATACCTAAATAAATTGCCCACGCAATTTTGTTTTGATATTCATTGCTAGTTAACTTCTCAAGTTCATTGTTATTTGACAAGAATCCACACTCAACAATTACTGATGGAATTTTTATTTTCCTAAGTATGTAATAATCTGAATTAGTTTTCGCAACGCGATTATTATTTTCATCAATATTTTTTTTGATTTCGGTTTGAATAAACTCAGCCAATTTTTTTCCGCTCTCAGATTCTTTATAATAAAAAACTTGTGCACCCTTTACTTTTTCCTGACTAAATGAATTTTGATGAATACTTATCATCATATCGGCAGATGTAGAATTTGAAATTTCCTTTCGTTTTATCATGTCTTTGACTTTTTTATCAGAGAGTGCTTCATCTTCAACTCGTGTCATAAAAACAAATGCACCACTTTGTTCAAGATATTCCTGTAATTTTTTTGCTATCTCTAAATTTATGTCTTTCTCAAAAATATTATTATCGGCAACTTTTCCTGGATCCCATCCGCCGTGTCCCGCATCTATCAAAATTATTTTATTTGAGAGTGGCATAGAAAATGTTGGTTTTGTTTCATTGCCTATGGAATTTATAAGATTGGCCAAAATTATTCCCATACATATTACAAAAATAATGCTTTCTTTTTTTATGCTAAATACTTTCATAAAATAGTCCTCCGTATTTTTTTATAATAAATCTATTCGAGCAAGGCAAAAAAAATACAAAGTTTTATCATGACACAAAAAAATGAACTCATTTTGCTAAACTTTCTAGTTTAACATTTTGAGTTCATTTCAAATCTTATTACATTATATTTGAATTTTTAATATGGCATAAAATTATCGAAATTAGTGTGAGCAGGCTTGCGTTTTAGAAAAATATTGTTTATTATCAGCGCTTCAACCAATGCTTTTAAAATTGAATATGATCCAATATTTTGTGTTTGCTTATTTATGTCCTTTAACTCATCTATTCTTTCTGTTGCTAAATCTATTACTCTTGATATAATTTGTGATAATGTTTCACGATCCAGACGATCATCAAATATTTGGCTTAAGTCATATTCGTTTAAAACTTCATCAATAATTGTGTTAAGTTCATGACTTAATTCTGTCATTACATAATTTAAATACTCGGCATCTTTTTGATTTGAACAAATTGGTTGTGGAAATTCAACCATTTTATCTACGTCAAAATCTACATCTTCAATTAAAGATTGCGTACAAAATGGAACAGATTTCATTTTTATTTCATTTTGTTTTTTATTTTTTCTGTAGCATAAAAAATCATAAATTAAATCCTCTACATCTGTTACAACATTATTATTACAATGATACATATTTTTGCCTCCCATTATTTTAATTTCTTTAATAATATATGCGTGGCAAAAAAAAGTGTGATGTATCACACTGATTGATATTTGTTATGATTAAAAATTTAGCTACTCTTTATTTTCATAGCTCAATTATTAATTGTTTGCACCATGAAAAAATATCTGAAAACATTTTTTCAAAATTATATTCTTTGCATTTGTTCAAGTGTATTAAATTTTCTAATATAGTTTTATCTTTTGGATAAGCAAATTTCAGCATATCTTTTTTTGTAGAGAAAAATTTTCCTTGTTCTAAATAATATAAATTTTGAAGAATAAAGAACGTATTTTTATATATCAAAGGTAATTCGGATATATTTTCTTTTTTATTTGAATGGATGTAATTGTGGCACAGCTGATGATATAAATTATTTAAGCTAAGTTTAATAAAATTTTTTATATCGCTATTTGAATATTTTGGGACAAGATTTGATAAAGTTTTGTAATAATCTTTTGTTGAATGAATTAGAGAGCAAATTTCAAGTGGGTTCCAATTTAATAATTCATCTTTACCGCATATAAATCCACATGATTTGTCATAATTACCAATTTCCATAAGAATGTTTTTATATTTATCAAGATCGCAAATTTCAAGTTTGTCTATTACAACCATTATATCTATATCGCTGATATCATTTGCTTCATTGCGAAGATAACTTCCCTGCAAACCCACATATAATAATCGTTTATCAAACTCTTTCTTTAATAATACAATTAAACCATTTATATATTCCTGAAGAACAATAATTTTTATGCACCTCATTTCATTACATATTAAATGATTTGTTAATATCTGCCTTCATATATTTTTTTTGCTTTTTGCGTATATTTATGAACAAAATCTTTTTTTGCATAAGTATAAGTATCTCTGTTAAACTCATATTTTCTCCACAAATTTAATTTTAACATTTCATATTCTTTAGCAATACTACTGTTTTCTATAAGGTAATCTCTAAAATATAATTCATCATTATCTCCTAAAAATTTTAAATGCAAATGATATACCTTCTCACTAAATCCATTTTTTGTATAACCTTTGTTAAAAGAAATTCTGTTTTTTTCCTCATTCATACAAATATAATCATTATTTATCATTATCGATTTTATTATGTTCATACTGCAATCCCTAGGTATTTCAATAAGAATATCAATAATAGGTTTTGCCCAAATATTAATTGCTGTACTTCCGATATGATTTATTCGAATAACAGAATTTGCAGGAAGTAAATTTTTTAATATATTTTTTTCCTCGCCAAACCAATTGCTCCAAATCATTTTATGTTCTGTCAAAAAAATCGGAAACAGTTGCCATAATTCTTGTAAGCTCATTTGCGAAAGTTCTTTTTGCAATAATATCACCTATTTAAATTAAATAAAAAAAATAAGCACACTTATAATTATTTGTAAAATGTGCTTATATTTTTTTAATGCACCTTCAGGGACTCGAACCCTGGACCCACTGATTAAGAGTCAGTTGCTCTACCAGCTGAGCTAAAGGTGCAAAACCAATACACTTATTCTATAATATAAAATTTATTTTGTCAATACATATTTTTGTTATAAGTGTTTATGATGAATCAGGTTGATGAAAAATTTGATATTTATAAAAAAATATAATTATTGACAAATAATTTACAAATATGATACAATAATATTGAATTAAACGAATGGAATGAATGGAGGATCTTAAGATGAAAAATGTTAAAGATATTAAATCAATAATTTCATTTCTTTTTGAGAATAATATTTTAAGTAAAGAACAAAGAGATAATTTATTAAATGGAGAAAATTTAACGATAGAGCAATTAATTGATGTATTGAATGAAATGAATATAACGCCGGAACAAATAATTAATGTGATTAGTAATAATGTAAATCAAAATGAACCTAATAATTTAACATTTTTATATAAATTGGATGTAGTTCAAAATTTAAATATAGAAGGTTTGGTAACTTTTTTCGAAAATCTACCAGAGATAGAAAAAAATATTCATAACATTAATAATTTATTTGCTTCATGTATTAAAGAATTGAGTTTTGAGCAAAGATTAATACTTTTTTATAGCTTAAATGGTTCTGATAGAACATATTTAAATTTATCATATATAGGTATAAATCAAAATGATGTTGAAAAGCTTAATCTATCAGAAAGATTAAATTTATTTTTTGTGTTTAGTAAGCATGAAATTACATTTGCAAATTTTCAACAAATATTTTCTCAAAAAGATATGAACAATATGAATATTGATGATATACATTTTGTTTATTTAGCTTTAAACAAAAATGATCAAAAGGAATTTAAAAGTAATTTATCTTTCATGAATAAAATAAGATTATCGAGAATAGAATCAAAATACAAAATCAAAGAAAATAATCAGATGATAAAAAATAGACCTCAACAACAAGTTCAAATTAAATAAAAAGAATAAATTTTTATTTAAAAAATTTACCCCAAATCTCAAGTTTTCAACTTGAGATTTTTTTTGTTTTAAAATTTTTTTTATGATATTTCAGAGAAGGAAATACAAATATAATTTGATAAGGTGTTTTCCAAAAACAAAAAAATTTGCAGTAAGTTTTTTTTTGTGATATAATTAATCGGTTGTGAATTGATGGCGATGATGCAAAAAGTTACTGTTGTTTTGTACGGAGAATTTTTGCGTAGCAAGCATGATTCATGAAATCAGGCGATATGTTCTTTGTTTTGTATTGATATTGTAAACGCACGGAACAGTGTATGAAATGTGTCGCGCTGAAATTTCTTGCAAAGGAGGGAATATGTAATGGCTGATCAAAAAATTAGGATTAATCTCAAATCTTATGACCACAGATTAATTGACAATGCTTCCGAAATTATTATTGACACTATTAAACGCACAGGTGCCAAGTTTTCTGGACCGGTTCCGTTGCCTACTAAAAAGGAAATTATAACGATTTTGCGCAGTGTCCATAAACATAAAGATTCTCGTGAGCAATTTGAGCGTAGAACTCATAAAAGATTAATCGATATCCTCACGCCGGGCGCCAAAACTGTTGAATCTTTGACAGCTTTAAATTTGCCTGAAGGCGTTGATATCACTTTGAAAATTATGTAACTTGTAATACTCATGATTGTTTTTTGACTTTTTTGTTTTAAAGAACAATCCGCTGTGATTATTTTGGAGGTGTAAAATGAAAAAAGCAATTCTTGCTAAAAAAATTGGCATGACTCAACTTTTTAATGAGAAAAGTGAGTTTGTTCCTGTTACTGTTTTAGAAGCAGGTCCTTGCAGTGTTATTCAAAAAAAATTAGTTGAAACTGATGGCTATAATGCAATTCAAGTTGGATTTATCGATGCTAAGCCTAAAAATGTTATAAAACCTATTGCTGGTCATTTTAAAAAAGCTAATATTAATCCTAAAAAATTTATTCGTGAATTTAGATTGGATGATATAAGCGAATTTAATGTAGGCGATGAAATTAAGGTCGATATTTTTGTACAGGGTGACAAAGTTGATGCTATCGGCACGTCAAAAGGTAAGGGCTTTCAAGGTTCAATAAAACGTCACAATCATCACAGAGGCCCCATGGCTCATGGTTCGAAATATCATCGTGGTGTAGGTTCGATGAGTTCGGCAACTACTCCCGGTAAAGTTAAAAAAGGTAAAAAAATGCCTGGTCATATGGGTGCAAGACGTGTTACTGTTCAAAATCTTGAAGTTATTAAAGTTGATGTATCAAAAAATCTTTTGCTGTTAAAAGGTTCTGTGCCTGGACCTAAAGGTTCTTTGATTTTTATCAAAGACACTGTTAAGGCATAATTTTTAGGAAAGGAGATTAGATATGTCTACTGTTACTGTTTTAAATATGAATGGCGAAGAAGTTGGAACTATGAAACTTGCCGATGATATCTTTAATGTTGAAGTAAATGAGCATGCAATGCATATGTCGGTTGTTCAGTATTTGGCTAACCAACGTCAGGGAACTAAATCTGCTAAAACTCGTGCGCAAGTTCGTGGCGGCGGTAGAAAACCTTGGCGTCAAAAAGGTACTGGACGTGCAAGACAGGGTTCAATTCGTTCACCGCAATGGCGTGGAGGCGGTGTAGTGTTTGCACCAAAGCCTAGGGATTTTTCTTTCAAAATTAATAAGAAAATAAAGAGATTGGCTTTGAAATCCGCGCTCAGTGTAAAAGTTAATGAAAATAAATTGCTTGTATTGGAAAAGCTTGAGCTTGCCGAGATTAAAACGAAGCAAATGAAGCAAGTGCTTACCAATATAAAAACTGATAATGCTTTAATTGTTATTGATAACAATGATAAAAATGTAATTTTGTCAGCAAGAAATTTACCATCAATAAAAACTGCTTCTGCTAATACAATTAATGTGTATGATATTTTGAAATATGATAATTTAGTTGTAACCAAGGATGCAGTTAATAAAATTCAGGAGGTGTACGCATAATGGCAGATTTAAAATACTACGATATAATTTTAAAACCTATCATAACTGAAAAAGCCATGAATATGCTTAGCGAAAAAAAATATTGTTTTTATGTGCACCCTGACGCAAATAAAATTCAAATTAAAGAAGCAGTAGAAAAAATGTTTGAGGGAGTTAAAGTCGACAGAGTTAATACAATGAATCTGCGCGGCAAAACTAAACGTCGCGGTAAAATTGTTGGTAGAACTCCCGACAGAAAAAAAGCTATTGTGAAATTAAAAGCGGATAGCAAAGAAATTGAATTGTTCCAGGGCATGTAAAAAAAATGAGAGGAGTGAAAAGCTTTGGGTATTAAAAGATACAAACCGTATACACCATCAAGACGTCATATGACGGTATCAGATTTTGCTGAAATTACGAAAAAAACTCCTGAAAAAAGTTTGTGTGTGCATTTGAAAAAGCATTCCGGTCGTAATAATCAAGGTAAGATTACCGTTCGTCATAAAGGTGGCGGTCATAAGATTAAATATAGAATAATAGACTTCAAGCGCAAAAAAGATGATATGTTTGCACAAGTTATAGGAATTGAATACGATCCAAATCGTAGCGCAAATATTGCTTTATTAAAATATGAAGATGGCGTGAAAAGTTATATACTTGCTCCATTAAATCTAAAAGTTGGAGATAAGTTGATGAGTGGAGAAAATGCAGAAGTTCGTATTGGTAATTCACTGCCGCTTTCAAATATTCCTGTTGGTGCCGAGATTCATAATATAGAAATGAAACCGGGCAAAGGTGGACAATTAGTTCGCTCTGCAGGAAATGTTGCACAGTTAATGGCTAAGGAAGGAAAGTTTGCTACAATTAAACTTCCGTCTGGCGAAATGCGTATGGTTCCAATTAACTGTCGTGCAACCGTAGGTCAAATTGGAAATCTTGACAATGAATTGATTAACATTGGTAATGCCGGCAAGAAAAGACATATGGGAATTAGACCAACTGTTCGTGGTGCAGTTATGAACCCGAATGATCACCCACATGGTGGTGGTGAAGGAAAGAATCCTATTGGACGTCCGGGTCCATGTACTCCTTGGGGTAAACCAGCGCTTGGATTTAAGACTCGTAAGAAAAATAAAGCTTCCAATAAATATATCATTCATCGCAGAAAAAAATAATTTGTGAATGAGAAAGGAGAATGCAAATAAATGAGCAGATCTTTGAAAAAAGGACCATTTGCCGATAAACATTTATTGAAAAAAGTTGATGCGCTCAATGAAAAAAATGAAAAATCTGTAATAAAAACGTGGTCGCGTCGCTCAACTATTTTCCCAAGTTTTATCGGGCATACAATAGCTGTTCATGATGGACGCAAACATGTTCCGGTTTATATAACGGAAGATATGGTTGGACATAAACTTGGTGAATTTGTACCGACCAGAGTTTATAGAGGTCATGGTAAAAATGCCGAAAAGAAATCCAAAGTAAATTAAGAAAGGAGGATTTATAAAAAATGTCTAAGGGCCACAGAAGTAAATATAAAAGATTAAGAAATGAAAACAGGGAAACTCGCCCTCATGCTATTTTGAGAAATATTCGTATTTCAGATTCAAAGGCTCGTATAGTTTTAAATGAGATTAAAGGAAAAGATGCAGCTCCTGCTTTAGCAATGTTAAATTATTCACCGCGTTATGCTTCGCACGTAATTGGTAAATTATTAAAATCGGCAATGGCTAATGCAGAAAATAATATGGGACTCGATCCGAATAAATTATATATTGAAGAAGCATTTGCGGGCAGAGCTTCAATAATGAAAAGAATACGTCCTCGTGCAAAGGGTAGGGCATACGGAATTCAAAAACGTTTTTGCCACATTACTTTAATTTTAAATGAAAAGATAGGAGGTTAAGAATGGGACAAAAGGTTAATCCTCACGGACTTCGAGTAGGTATTATAAAAGAATGGGATTCAGTATGGTTCTCAGAAAAAAATTTTAGTAAATATTTGCTCGAGGATAACAACATTCGTAAGTTTGTAAAGAAAAAATTATTTCAATCAGGAGTTTCGAGAATCCAAATTCACAGAACTAATGATAAAATGCGTGTGACTATCTCTACTGCTAAGCCTGGTATTGTAATTGGACGCAATGGTCAAGCTATTACGGAATTGACTCAGGAAATTCAAAAATTTACTGATCAAAAAGTTTCGGTTAGTATTGATGAAATTAAAAGAGCTGAATTAGATGCACAACTTTGTGCTGAAGATATTGCTAAACAACTTGAAAATCGTGTGACTTTCAGACGCGCTATGCGCCAGGTAATGAATCGTTCAATGAAGGCTGGAGTTAAAGGAATAAAAACTTCTGTATCGGGACGATTGGGCGGAGCTGATATGGCTCGTACTGAACATTATCATGAAGGAACTATTCCTCTTCAAACTCTGCGTGCCGATATTGATTATGGATTTGCAGAGGCCGATACTACTTACGGTAAAATTGGTGTGAAAGTTTGGATGTATAAAGGTGAAGTTCTTCCTGAAAAAAATGTGAAGGGAGAGAAAAAAAATGTTAATGCCAAAAAGAGTTAAGAGACGCAAACAATTTAGAGGTAGAATGAAAGGTCAAGCTTATCGCGGTAATAAAATTAATTATGGAGATTTTGGAATCGTAGCGATGGAACCGTGTTGGGTTACATCAAATCAAATCGAAGCTGCCCGTATTGCAATGACAAGATTTATAAAACGTGGCGGTAAGGTTTGGATTAAAATTTTCCCGGATAAGCCGGTAACTCAAAAACCTGCTGAAACTCGTATGGGTAGCGGTAAAGGTTCACCGGAATATTGGGTAGCAGTTGTAAAACCAGGTCGAGTTATGTTTGAACTTGGAGGAGTTGCAGAAGATATTGCGCGTGAAGCATTAAGACTTGCCACTCATAAATTGCCTTTGAAATGCAAAATAATTTCTCGCAAGGAACAGGAAGGTGATAGCGTTGAAAACTAAAGCATATTTGGAAGAGTTAAGAAACAAAACACAAGATGAATTAAAAATGGATTTAGTTTCAGCGAAAAAAGAATTATTCAATTTGAGATTCCAGAATGTAACAAATCAATTGGATAATACCGCAAGAATTAATCAGGTTAGAAAAAATATTGCGCGTATACAAACGATAATGACGCAAAAAAAAATTAGTGGCTAAAGTCGAGGGGAGTTGAGTTAATGTCAGAAGAAAGAAATCTTCGCAGAACTATTATTGGTAAAGTTGTCAGCGATAAAATGGATAAGACAATAGTAGTAGCAGTTGTTCGAAATGTAAAACATCCGCTTTATAAAAAAATAATGAAGCGTACTAAAAAATTTAAAGCTCATGACGAAAATAATGAGTGCAAAATTGGTGATACTGTGAAATTAATGGAAACTCGTCCGCTCTCTAAAGAAAAATGTTGGAGATTAGTTTCTATCGTTGAAAAAGCAAAATAATTATGAAAGGAGTGCTTATCCTTGATACAGCAAGAATCTAGATTAATTGCTGCTGATAATTCTGGTGCTAAGGAATTATTATGTATACGAGTTCTTGGCGGTTCAAAACGTAAGTGGGGAAATGTTGGAGATGTTATTGTAGCGGCAGTAAAAGATGCAGTGCCAGGTGGCGGTATCGTTAAAAAAAGTGATGTCGTTAAAGCCGTTATCGTTCGTACAAAACGTGGCGTAGCTAGAAAAGATGGTTCACATATTAGATTTGACGATAATGCGGCAGTTATTATAAAAGATGATAAAACGCCAAGAGGTACTAGAATTTTTGGACCGGTAGCACGTGAATTAAGAGACAAAGGTTTTATGAGAATTATTTCTCTTGCGCCGGAAGTTTTATAAATGAAATATGGAGGTGTGAAATTTGCCAAGGCAAAAAAAAATTACCGGATATAAAATGAAATTGAAAAAGGGCGATTTGGTTAGAGTCATTGCCGGAAAAGATAAAGGGCGTGACGGAAAAATTTTGGTTGCCGACAGAAAGAAAAATCGTGTAATTGTTGAAGGTATAAATATGATTACGAAGCATCAAAAACCAAATGCCATGCATCCTCAAGGTGGATTAATAAAAAAAGAAGCCGCAATTCATGTTTCAAATGTTATGTATTTGCATAACGGGGTACCGACAAAAATCGGTTATAAATTAGAAACTGCAGTTAAAGACGGAAAAAATGTTACCGTCAAAAAAAGAATTGCGAAAAAAACCGGTGAGGTTATAGATTAATTAAGAAAGGAGGTTAAAGTAATTGAGTCGCTTGAAAGAAATTTATCAAAATGAAATTATGCCGGCTATGACTAAAAAATTTGGTTATAAAAATAAAATGGCTGTTCCTAAAATCGATAAAATAATTTTGAATATAGGAATGGGCGAGAGCAAAGATAATGCTAAAGCTTTAGAAAATGCTTCAAACGATATTGCTATTATTACCGGCCAAAGACCTATTGTGACTAAAGCTAAAAAATCTATCGCGGCTTTCAAACTTCGTACGGGCATGCCAATCGGTTGCAAAGTTACATTGCGTGGTGAAAAAATGCTCGGATTCCTCGATAGATTAATTAATGTTGCACTGCCGCGTGTTCGTGATTTTCATGGCGTTAATGGAAATTCATTTGACGGACGTGGTAATTATTCATTGGGTTTGAAAGAACAACTTATTTTCCCTGAAATTCAATATGATAAAATTGATAAGATTCGCGGAATGAATGTTGTTATTGTAACGACTGCTAAAAATGATGAACAGGCAAAAGAATTATTAAGTTTATACGGAATGCCGTTTAAAAAATAATATGGAGGCTGAGTAATGGCTAAAAAATCTATGATAGCTAAACAAAAAAGAACTCCTAAATTTTCTACTCGTGCTTATACCCGTTGTAATATTTGCGGACGTCCGCACGCTGTCCTTAGAAAATTTGGAATATGTCGTATTTGTTTTAGAGATTTAGCTTATAAGGGACAAATCCCCGGTGTTAAAAAAGCAAGTTGGTAAAATGATGAAGGGAGGTATTTTTAAATGTCAATGAGTGATCCAATTGCGGATATGCTTACAAGAATAAGAAATGCAAATGATGCAAAACACAAAAGTGTTGATATTCCTTCGTCAAAAATTAAAATCGCTATTGCAGATATTTTGATTAAAGAAGGTTATATAAATAGTTATGAAATAATAGGCGACGAAGTGAAAAAAAATATCCGTATCCAATTGAAATACGGTGAAAATAAAAATGAACGCGTTATCAATGGCTTGAAAAGAATTTCTAAACCAGGTTTGAGAATTTATGCCGGTTGTGACGAAATTCCAAGAGTTCTTGGTGGACTTGGTATCGCTATTGTTTCTACCAACAAAGGTATTATTACTGACAAAGAAGCTCGTATGTTTGGTGTTGGTGGAGAAGTTTTAGCGTTTGTTTGGTAAAAAAAATTTAGGGAGGTGTAAAAAAATGTCGCGTATAGGTAAACAACCTATTGATATCCCAACAGGTGTCGAAATTAAAATCGATGAATCAAATTTTATTAGCGTTAAAGGTCCAAAAGGAATTCTTGAAAGAAAATTGGCTGACGGTTTGAAAATTGAACAGGTTGATAATAAAATTATCGTTTCAAGACCTAACGATTTGAAAAAATTTAGAGCGCTTCATGGTTTGACTCGTACCTTGATAAATAATATGGTTATTGGTGTGACTCAAGGGTTTTCAAAAATTTTAGAAATTAACGGTGTTGGATATAGAGCTGCTAAATCCGGTAATAAATTAACTTTAACTCTTGGTTATTCTCATCCGGTGATTATGTTTGACCCGGAAGGTTTATCTACTTGTGTTGATCAAAACAAAATTACTGTGTCGGGGTTGGACAAAGAAAAAGTTGGTCAGTATGTAGCGGATATCAGATCAAAACGTGCGCCTGAACCTTATAAGGGCAAAGGTATTAAATATTTGGATGAGAGAATCAGAAGAAAAGTTGGTAAGACTGGTAAAAAATAATGAAAGGAGTTAGGATTAATGATAAAAAAAGAGTCTCGTAACGCTGCCAGATTAAAACGGCATATGAGAATTCGCTCTAATTTGTCGGGTACAGCTCAAAAGCCCAGAATGTGTGTATTTAGATCAAATAAATATCTTTACGTACAAATCATAGATGATACTGTGGGAAACACATTAACTGCAGCTTCGACTAAAGAAAAAACTGTTGCAGCTAATTTGAAAAATACTTCTAATATTGAAGCGGCAGATTTTTTAGGCAAAGAAATTGCAAAGCGCGCGTTGGAAAAAGGTATCGATACTATTGTTTTTGATCGCGGTGGCTATGCATATCATGGAAAAATAAAAGCTTTGGCTGATGCGGCACGTTCTGCAGGTTTGAAATTTTAAAATTGGAAGGAGGGAAATTTTTGAATAAGATTGATGCAGATAGTTTGGATTTGAAAGACAAAGTTGTTACAATTAATCGTGTTACTAAAGTTGTTAAAGGCGGTAGAAATTTTAGGTTTGCAGCTTTAGTGGTAGTAGGCGATGAAAACGGACATGTTGGAGTTGGTTTGGGAAAAGCTTCTGAAGTTGTAGAGGCAATCCGTAAAGGCAAAGAAGATGCAAAGAAAAATTTAATTTATATCGAACGCAATTCACATGACAGTATATATCATGAAGTCATTGGAAAATTCGGTAGCTCTAGTGTTTTAATGAAGCCAGCGGCAGAAGGTACTGGAGTTATTGCTGGAGGTCCTGTTCGTATAGTTATGGAGCTTGCTGGAATAAGAAACATTCGTACAAAATCTATTGGCTCAAATAATAAACGCAATGTTGTAAATGCAACAATGGAAGGATTAAAAAATATCATGACTCCAAAGCAAATTGCAAGATTGCGTGGCAAATCTATAGAAGAAATATTAGGAGGTATTAAAATTGCCTAGTGATAATTTGAAAATAACGTTAATAAAATCTCAGATAGGCGCACTTCCTAAACAAAAAAAAATTTTAGAGGCGCTTGGTCTTAGAAAATTAAATAGTTCTACCGTTCAACAAAATAATCCTGCAATTTTAGGTATGATTGAAAAAGTATCTCATATGGTAAAGGTTGAAAATTTATAGAAAAAGGAGGCGAATTATATGAAATTAAGCGATTTGAAACCGGCACCTGGTTCTAAAACTAAGGCATTTCGTCGAGGCAGAGGTCATGCTTCTGGTAACGGCAAAACTGCCGGAAAAGGTCATAAAGGTCAAAATGCTAGAAGTGGCGGCGGTGTAAGATTAGGTTTTGAGGGTGGACAAATGCCTCTTTATAGAAGAGTGCCTAAGCGTGGATTTAAATGCATTAATACAAAAAATATCGTTGCTTTGAATCTTAGGCTCCTTGAAAATTTTGAGGACAGTAGTATAATTGATTTTGCAGCTCTCAAATCTAAAGGTCTTGTTAGTAAATTGCGTGACGGTATAAAAATTTTGGGTACTGGCGATGTTACTAAAAAATTTACTGTGCGTGCTAATTATTTTAGTAAGGTAGCAAAAGAAAAAATTGAGGCTGCAGGCGGAAAAGCTGAGGTGGTTTAATTGTTTAAAACTTTTGCGAAAGCTTGGAATATAAAAGATGTACGCAGAAGATTGATTTGTATTTTTATTGCTCTTCTTGTTTATAGATTGGGAGCACATGTTTATTTGCCGGCAATGGATTTAAATTTGATTGCCGCTGCAAAAGCCGGTATAACTTCTCAACAATCTCTTTTTTCTATTATTGCTGGCGGTGGATACGCTTCAATCTTTGCATTGGGAATTGGTCCGTACATTACGGCTTCAATTATTTTGCAATTATTAACTGTGGCAATTCCAAAGCTTGAACAGATTAAAAAAGAAGGCGAAGAAGGACGCAAGAAAATTGATCAGTATACAAGAATTACTGCTATTCTTTTGTCAATCATGCAAGGTGCAGGTTACGTCTTTACTTTAAAAGATATGTTCGTGTACAAAAATATGTTTGTATATTTTATGGCACTAACTGCTCTTGTTACCGGTTCAATTTTTGTAATGTGGCTCGGTGAATTTTTAAACGAGTTCGGTATTGGAAATGGGTCTTCTTTTATTATTTTTGCTAATATTTTGTCTGGACTGCCAACTGGTATTATGTCTTTATATTTTTATGGTAGTGGCGCTGATATTTATAATTGGATTAAAGTTGCAGTGTTAGTTGTTTTGTTTGTTATTATAATTGGATTTGTAGTTTGGGTGCAGGATGGCGAGCGCAGAATCCCAGTTCAGTATTC
The DNA here is from genome assembly GCA_947073045.1 of uncultured Clostridia bacterium. Lineage (GTDB taxonomy): Bacteria > Bacillota > Clostridia > Lachnospirales > CAMVHY01 > CAMTJU01. The sequence continues at coordinate 47,917 of CAMTJU010000006.1, forward strand.
AAAAAAAATGGTTGGCCAATTTGCAGGGAATAACAATTCTTATATTCCTATCAAAGTTAATATTGCCGGTGTAATGTCGATAATCTTTGCAATTTCACTCTTGCAATTTCCGACGACCATTCATCAAATATGGAAATCGGCTAAGCTTGAAAAATTAATTAATTTCTTATCGATAACAAATCCGTGGGGTACTCTTATATATATTTTCCTTATCTTTTGCTTTACTTTTTTTTATACTTCATTTGCTATTAATCCAATTGAAATGGCTGAGAATATGAAAAAGAATGGCGGATTTATTCCTGGAATTCGTCCGGGTAAATCAACTTCTGATTATATTCAAACTACCGTTGACAGATTATCATGGATTGGTGCAGTATTTTATTCAATAATTGCTATAATGCCTGTTGTTTTTCAATGGATATTTGGATTTAGAGTTGGTTTTGGAGGTACAACTTTATTGATTGTAACGGGAGTTGCCCTCGAGATTATTAAACAGCTTGAATCTCAATTGTTAATGCGGCATTATAAAGGTTTCTTAAGTTAAAGAAACGGGGTTGTAAAATGAATTTAATTGTATTGGGAGCGCCGGGCGCCGGCAAAGGTACTCAAGCTAGATCACTTGCTCAAAAATTTAATCTTAAACATATATCGACAGGTGATTTATTACGAAAGAAAGTTAATTCAAAATCGGATATCGGTTTAAAAATAAGCAGCTTAATAAATAAAGGAATGCTTGTATCCGATGAATTGGCTACTCAATTATTAAAAGAAGAATTGCCTAAAGAAAATTTTATTTTGGATGGATATCCGCGCACGCTTAATCAAGCTAAAATTTTAGATGATATGAATTTGAAAATTGATAAAGTTATATGCGTTGAAGTTAAAGACAAAATAATAGTTGAACGAATGTCGGGCAGAAAAATTTGTCCAAATTGTTCATCGATGTATCATGATTTTTATCATCCACCTAATAAAATAAATGTGTGCGACAATTGCAATAGTAATTTAGTTCAGCGCGATGATGATAAAATGATGACAGTACTGGATCGTCTGAAAATTTATCACGAATTAACTGAGCCTATAATAAATTTTTATGCGGCAAAAAAAATTTTATTGCGTGTCGATGGAACCGATTCTATAAATAAAATTACCGAATTTATTATAAATAGGTTGGAGGAATTTCAAAATGCCTATAACGATTAAAAGTGATAGCGAAATAGAAAAAATGCGTTTGGCTGGAAAAGTTGTTGCTAAAACTCTTGAGTATCTTAAAAATAATATAACGGCAGGTGTGACAACAAAATATTTAAATCAAATTACCGATGAGTTTATCAAAAGTCAGAATGCTATCCCGTCTTTTAAAAATTATAATGGCTATCCAGCTTCTGTTTGTATTTCTATTAATGAAGAAGTTATTCACGGAATACCAAGCAAAAGAAAATTAGTTGACGGCGATGTAGTTAGTGTAGACATTGGCGCAATTTTAAATGGATATCATGGCGACGCAGCAAGAACTTTTATTGTTGGCAAAACTTCAATTGAAAATCAAAAATTAGTTGATGTTACCCAAAAAAGTTTCTTTGAGGGAATTAAATTAGCTAAGGCGGGTAATCATTTGTTCGATATTTCAGCAGCTATTCAAGATTTTGTTGAGGCAAATGGTTTTTCAGTTGTAAAAGATTACGTCGGCCATGGAATAGGTACGCAAATGCATGAGGCACCTGAAATTCCTAATTATCGTCAGAACAGACGTGGTCCTAAATTGGAAAAAGGTATGACGTTAGCAATTGAGCCAATGGTGAATTTAGGAACTGATGAAATAATTTTGCTTGATGATGGCTGGACAGTTATAACGGCTGATAAAAAGTGCGCTGCGCATTACGAAAATACAATTTTAATAACTGATGGACAACCGGAAATTTTAACTGCTACGGATTTTTAAAATGATAAGTGGTGATTATTTTTGATTGGCAATATTGTTTATTCCAAATGCGGTCACGATAAGGGAGATATTTTTATTGTGGTTGACGAAGATAATTTTTATTATTATCTTGCAAATGGAAAACAAAGATTAGTTAGTCGGCCAAAGAAAAAAAAGATTAAGCACGTCCAACATACTAATTATTTTTGTAGCGAATTGATTGATTTGATAAAGAATGGTAAATGCTTGGATGCTAATATTAGAAAATCTATTAAAAAATATGAGGAGCGTGAATAAACTTGTCAAAGGATGATGTGATTGAAGTCGAGGGTACTGTTGTAGAAAAATTACCTAATGCTGTTTTTAAAGTTGAGTTGCCTAATGGCCACCAAATTATTGCTCATATTTCAGGCAAGTTGCGTATGAACTTCATAAGGATCATTCCCGGTGATAAAGTTTTGGTAGAAATGTCTCCTTATGATCTTACTAAAGGCAGAATTGTTTGGCGCGATAAATAATTTTTTTGGGGAAGGTGAATGAAAATGAAGGTTAGGCCTTCGGTTAAACCAATTTGTGAAAAATGTAAAATTATTAAACGTAAAGGTGTTGTTCGTGTGATTTGCGAAAACCCTAAGCATAAACAACGTCAAGGTTAATTTTAAAATTGGAGGTGTATTTGTTTAAATGGCTCGTATAGCAGGTGTTGATTTACCTAGAGAAAAACGTGTCGAAATCGGTTTGACTTATGTATATGGAATAGGTCGCCCTAGCTCTAACAGAATTTTAAAAGAAGCAGGCGTTAATCCTGATACTAGAGTTCGCGATTTGACAGATGATGAAGTTTCAAAAATTCGTGATGTAATCGCTAAAACTCAAAAAGTTGAAGGTGATTTAAGAAGTGAAGTTGCTCTTAATATCAAAAGATTGATAGAAATCGGATGCTATCGTGGAGTTCGCCATAGACGTGGATTGCCAGTGCGTGGTCAACGTACAAAAACTAATGCGCGTACACGAAAAGGTCCGAAACGTACTGTTGCCAATAAGAAAAAATAATGGAGGTGTTTAAATGGCACAGGCTAAAAAAGTTGTAAAAAAGCGCCGTGATAAAAAATCTGTAGATCGCGGCCAAGCCCATATTCAATCTACTTTTAACAATACAATTGTTACAATAACCGATATGAAAGGCAATGCAGTATCATGGTCGAGCACGGGACAATTAAATTTCAAAGGTTCAAAAAAATCTACTCCATATGCAGCGCAAATGGCAGCAAATAGTGCAGCTCAGGCAGCTCGTGAATTTGGAATGAAAACGGTTGAGGTATACGTAAAAGGTCCAGGAAGCGGACGTGAAGCAGCTATTCGTGCTTTACAATCAGCTGGTCTTGAAGTTACAATGATAAAAGATGTGACGCCTGTTCCTCATAATGGATGCAGGCCACCAAAACGCAGAAGAGTCTAAGGGGGGTGTATTTTTTAGATGGCTAGATATATTGGTCCAGTTTGTAGATTATGTAGGCGCGAGGGCGAAAAACTTTATTTAAAAGGTGATAAATGCGCTAGCAAATCTTGTACTTTTAATAAAAGAGGTTATGCGCCGGGACAGCATGGTAGTGCTAAGAAAAAAATGTCTGAATATGGATTGCAGCTTCGTGAAAAACAAAAGGCTAAAAGAATTTATGGAGTGCTCGAGACTCAATTCAGAAATTATTTCAAAAAGGCTGATAAAATGCCAGGCATTACTGGTGAAAATTTATTGATCATGCTCGAAAAAAGACTTGATAATGTTGTATATAGATTAGGATTTGCACGTTCACGTGCTGAAGCGCGTCAAGTTGTTCGCCATAATCACATAAAAGTTAATGGAAAAAAGGTTAATATTCCTTCGTACATCGTAAAAACTGGTGATGTTATAGAAGTTAAGAGAGAGGATGAACCGATTCAGCGCTTTAAAGATATTGTGGAAGTTACATCTTCAAGAATTGTGCCGGAATGGTTGAATTCTGACTATGCAAATTATAAGGGTACAGTTTTGAGTGAGCCACAGCGTTCGCAAATTGATTCACCTGTTAATGAAACATTAATTGTTGAGTTGTATTCGAAATAATAATTTCTAGTGAAATTAGTGAAAAAAATAAAAGGAGGTTTTATTGAGTGTTTGAGTTTGAAAAACCTCACATAGAAATTACTCAAGCTTCAGAAGATGGCAAATATGGAAAATTTATTGCGGGCCCATTTGAGCGTGGATACGGTACAACTTTAGGAAATTCTTTGAGGCGTGTTCTTTTATCTTCTATTCCTGGTACTGCTGTAAGTAATATAAAAGTTGATGGAATCGTTCACGAATTTACTAGTATTCCTGGAGTAAAGGAAGATGTTATAGAAATAATATTGAATTTAAAACGTCTTGCTATTAAAAATTTTACTGACCGTTTTGAAAATAGAATTGCGCATATAAATGTCTCGGGTCAAAGAGAAATTACTTCTGAAGATATTGTTGTTGATAGCGATTTGAAAATTATAAATAAAGATTTGCATATTGCAACTTTAAATAGTCCCGATAGTAAATTATCGATGGAATTGACAATAACTTCTGGAAGAGGTTATGTTAATGCAGAAAAAAATAAGGAATTGAGTGAGTCAATCGGTACAATTCCTATTGATTCTATCTATACACCTATTGAGCGTGTGAATTTTTCTGTAGAAAATACGCGTGTTGGTAATATTACTGATTATGATAAATTGATTTTTGAGATATGGACAAACGGTACACTAAGTGCTGCAGATGCATTAAGCTGTGCTGCTAGAATAATGACGGAGCATTTAACTAGCTTTATTGATATTTCTGATAATAACACTATTGAAGATCCTGATTTAGTTAGAAACAGAATGGATAATGAAAAATTTATCAAACAGCCGATAGAAGATTTAGAATTTTCTGTTCGTGCTTATAATTGTTTAAAACGTACAGGCATAAATACAATTGAAGATTTGCTCAATAAAACGGAAGAAGAAATGCTCAAAGTCCGCAATTTAGGTAAAAAATCTTATTATGAAGTCATAACTAGATTAAATGATTTAGGTCTATCATTAAAAGAAAGTGATGAATAAAAAGAAAGGAGGAAAAAATAATGCCGGGTTATAGAAAACTTGGATTTGCATCAAAAGAACGCAAAGCTGCATTTCGTAAATTGACAACAGATTTATTGTACTATGGTCGTATTACAACTACTTTAACAAGAGCAAAAGAATTGCGTAAATTTGTAGAGCCATTAATAACGCTTGCAATAAGAGAACATGAAAATTATTCACAAGTTACAATAAAGGTAAAAGTTCCTAAAAAAGATGGAAATGGCAAAAGAATTCGTCAAGAAGTGGATGGAAAAAGAGTGGAAGTTTTTGAAGAGGTTGAGAAAACAATAAAGAAAGACAATCCTTCAAGACTTAATGCACGCCGTAAAATGCTCAGTTGGTTCTATCCAATTACAGAATTGCCACAGAATGCTAAAAAGAAAAAAGTTGTTAATTTCGATTTGGTAAGAAAAATGTTTGATGAAATTGCGCCAAAATATGCACAGCGCCAAGGCGGTTATACAAGAATTATTAAGCTTGGACCGCGTAAAGGCGATGCAGCGCAAATGGTAATAATAGAATTAGTTTAAAGCAAAAAATATACAAGAAAATATTGACCTCAATGATTAAATCCAAAATGGATTAAGTCTTATTGAAGGTCATTTTTTTTTGTATAAATTTAAATTAAGTTAAATTTTGTTTTGCCTTTAACTTAGGTATTGTATTTATATTTCAAATATATTACAAAAAGTATTAAGGAGGCGATTAAGATGGAAGAAGAAGCAAGAAGAAAAAATTATTTAAGATATTTGCAGGAACAAGATAAAATTGAAGACATAGAAAATGAAAATAAGGAAAAATTCATTAAAGAAAATGAAAAATCGCGTATTCAATATGAGATAAATAAAAATTCAGCAGCTCATAACGTGACTTTGCCAACTGAGTATGTAGTTGTAGTACAAAATGTTGTTGGAAATTTTGAAAAATTGCTTGCTATGGTTGAAAGTGACTTAAAAGGTTTAAATAAATTAAGTGAAAATAAACAAAGTAATAATTCGAATAAATCAGAAAAACAATATGTAAAAAAAGATTTAGTTAATAAAAATGATAGTAATAATGAATTAAGCAGAGAGACTGTAGTTAATACTAGAAATCAAATTTCCAATGCTGCTAATGTTTTGCAAAATTCTTTACGAAATAATGATATGATTTCGAATACTAATATGTTTGATAATATTAATAGGGGACTGATTGAACTTTGTAATCGAAGAAGTCAAAATCAATATCAATCAATAATTTCTTTTTATACAGATTTAAGTGTTTTTTTAATATCATTTAATGCTATTTTTCGTCACAGTATATTTTCAAGAGTATCTTCCGATACAAATGCAGAACCGTTTAATTTATTTTATCAGCGTAATTCAAATGATGAACATGATTTGAATTTGTAAAGAATATTTTAAAAAATGTTGTTTTTCGAATTTATAATTGTGTTTTTTATAAAGATAACGCTTTCGATTGCGAAAGTGTTTTTTTTATTAACTATTGGACATTTTGTTTAGGTATATAATACGAATTTATAAAATAAGTAACGTGAATCCAAAATTTAAATAATTTATTTCTTGACAAGAAAATTATTTTATGATACAATAAAAAAGTTGGTTTTTGGGAGAATTCCCGAGCGGTCAAAGGGGGCAGACTGTAAATCTGTTAGCATTGCTTTCGAAGGTTCGAATCCTTCTTCTCCCAGTTTTTGTTTTATTATTTTTGATATTATTTTAAAAATTGCTCGAGTGGCGGAACAGGTAGACGCACAGGACTTAAAATCCTGCGGGAGTTAAATCCCGTACCGGTTCGATTCCGGTCTCGAGCATTTTTTTATATTTGGGAGTGTTATTGAATGGCATATGTATTAAATTGTATGACAATAAGAACTAATAATACGCATGAAGGAATTTCAAAAATAGATGAATTGTGGAAAGATATTGTAAGTGGGAAATTACCAATTTTATTTGATAGTGAACATAATTTTCAAAATGGTTTATCTCCTGTATCTAGGTATAGTAATTATGATGAAAATGGCAACTATGATTTAAGCATTTTAGGTGTTAGAGCTGATTTTTTTAAGGAGTTAGAAAATACAAAAGATGCATATAAAAAATATGATTTTTGTGCAGAAGACATATCAAAATGTACAAAGAATGCATGGAAAACAGTTTGGGATGACCAAAAAAATGGTTTAATAAATAGATCGTATACAATTGATTATGAGAGTACAGTGCCCGCTGAATATTCGAAAGATGGAAAAGCACATTGTTATCTTTATATTGCAGTTAAATAAATAAAGTAAGGGTAATCAGTTTTGTAGCATTGACTGGTATAGTATATGAAATAGAAGATTTTGGTGTATTTATAATTTAAAAACAAGATTTAGTCATGAAATTATTGTTGTATTTGTTGTAGAAATTCCTCATTGGGCATTTTCACAATAGAGAAAATAAAGGAGTTAATAGTATGAAATTCATTGATATATTTGGAATTTGTTTGCTTATATCTGTTGTTATGTATTTTATTACTTATAAAAAAAATAATAAAATGTCTAAAATTTTATGCTGTATATCTGATAATGGAATTTATTTGTCTACCTTGTTAATTTTTATGTATTATTTCAATGTACCTTTTTTATTGATTTTATCATATGTTTTTGTTGTATTATTAATTATTTTAATAACTGCATTCGTGTTTAAAAAAGATTTTAATTTTATTAAACTTGTACATGGATTAGTGTTTTTGATTCTCGTATTTAGATATTTAATTTGATTTGTAGTTATTTTATAAAAGAGCATAGTAAAAAAGCAGAAAATTTTTCTGCTTTTTTTTATTTCTCGCCTGTTGATATATCAATTATTTCTCCGGATTTTATTTTCAAATTGAAAATGCCGGCAGAAATTTTTTTTTGCAGTTTTGTATTGAAGAATCTTTTTACTGGCGGGCATTCAACATAAATTTTATTGCCTCTGTTTTTTAATATTGAACAATTTTTTAATTCAAATTCATCGCTGTATGACAAAACTGATATTATTTCATTTTCATTGCATAAAATTTGAGTTTCTTTATCTATAAAATCAAAGTCAATTCCCTCAATTGAAAAATAATTTTCACTTGTAATAATGTAATTTTGTAAAATCTTTTTGTTTTGTAAAGATGTTGCAAGCGTAATTATTTTTTTTTGCGTTATTTTTGTATCCAAATCTTTTATTGTATCCATAAATAATTTGACCCACAGTGAATATGAAATATTTTTGTTTTTATTTTCATCTGTAATTTTTATTTTAATTGTGTTTGATGGATTGATTTTGTCCAGTAAATATTGAGCTTGGATAAGAGTGAGAGGGTTTTGCGGCTCAAATTTGTTTTCTGTGCCGCTCATTAATTTTTTGTTATACACAGCATTTATGTATTTGTCATACCATTTTGTAGCGTCAGTGTCGCTAAAATTTATATTGCGAGAATTGTACAAATCAATTATTTCATTTTTATCGCAATACATAAAAGCAAGCATTTTTGCAATTTGTGCACGACTTATTGTTTTGTCAGAACCGTAATTTATTTGCTGCGCATATATATTTTTGCTTAGAAAAATTGTACAAAAAAAAACTGCCAAAAAAATTTTTTTCATAATCGCAATCTCCCTTGATTAAATTTAATATAAATATATTAATTTTGGACGAGATTATGAAAATTTTTTTAGCAGTACTGCAGCCAAAAATTTAGGTAATGCAAGCATTCTCCAAAATCTTTTTGGCTGCTTAATTAATCTGTAAAACCATTCCAGCCCCAATTTTTGAAAAATAGTAGGGGCGCGTTTTATTTTTCCTGACATTACATCAAAACTTCCGCCAATGCCAATAAAAACTTTAGCATTTAATTTATCTTTGTATTTATAAATCCATTTTTCTTGTTTTGGTGCGCCCATTCCAACCAATAAAACATCTGGATTCAAAAGATTAATTTGATTGATAATTTCTTCATTGTTGTCAAAAAAACCGTTGTGTGCACCGACAATATTGATATTTTTAAATTTTTCTTGCATGTTTTTTTTGGCAAGTTCAATAATTTGTGTGCTGCTGCCCAAAAAATAAATTTTGTAATTTTTACTCATAGAGAAAAATTTTTGAACAAGATCGTATCCTGCAACACGATTTTTAATTTTTATTTTGTTAAATTTTGAAGCTAAAACAATTCCTATACCATCGGCAATGACAAGATCGGCAGAATTAATTATCTTTTTCAATTCCAAATCTTTTTGCGCAATCATAACTATTTCAGGGTTTGGAGTTACGACGAAACATTTTTCATTGTTTTCAATTGCATTGATTAATTTTTGCGTAGCGTCATCAATTTGTATCACATCAAAATTTATATTAAGTATATTGGTTTTCATATTGCCTCCTAAAATATTGGTTTATCAAGTAATTCCAAAGCTAATTGTGTATTTTGCATAGCTTTTTCTTTAAATTGCATAGCGCATGTTTTTAATTGCTGTGAAATTTTATTTTGATTAATAATAATTTCGGATACAAAATTTTTCAATACGGTAAGATTTATATTTTTAACGTCAATGTATGTATTTTGATTAGTTTCTTGCATTATTGCTTTAACTTTTGGATCGTATACAAGTGCAAGGATTGGAGTAGCTGTTTGAATGGCATAAATAATTGTGTGCAGACGCATGCCCAAAATAAATTCGGCATTGGCTATCAAATTTAATAAATCATGTGTAGCATAATCAATTCCGATATATTTTGTATGAGTTTTCATCAAAGAGATAATTTTTTTAGAAATTTCGACATCGTTTGAAGGATGCATAGGTATGAAAACAGGAAGTAGATTATATTTTTGCTGCAGGTAGTCACAAAATACAGCCATGTTTTTTTCAAATCCATCAGCATTATATTTCCAACTTCGCAAAGCTACAACAAAATATTTTTGATGAGATTTGAGATCAAATTTTAAAGCAGTTGTTTTAGTAAAATCGAGATTGAGATTAAAAGCGGCATCAGCCGTAATTATTATTTTAGGTTTATTTATATTAAGGTTTTCGAGCTCAATCAAAGAATTTTTATCACGCAAAGTTATTAAATCAACTTGATTCAAGATTTTTGTTACAAGTTGCCTGTTTTTACTTCGGTTGATTGGACCGATTCCATTTGAATAAAGCATAACGGGGACATTATTTTTGATTGCAGTTTTTATTATCCACAGATAATATTTAAGAGAATGCGTGCTTGTTAAATCTTGAATTAAGCTTCCGCCACCACTTATTAATAAATTTGTTTGACGCATATATTTTCTTATTGCAAAAAAGTTGAAACGGTTTATTGCAAATACGTTATATAATTTTTTAGTTTCGAACGGACGTTTTGACAAGACCGTAATTTTTATTTGCGGTCTGGATTTTTTTAAATTATCTGTTATTGATTTCAAAACAGAATCATCACCATTATTATTAAAGCCATAATAACCTGAAATCATTATGTCTATATTTTTTTGGTTGTATCTGACTGATTCATAAACATTTAATGCATCATCAGCCATTTTTTCTACTGAATAAAGTTTTTTTATTACATCGAAGCAATATGTTCCAAGTTGTTTTAAATCATCTTTATTCATTGAAAGCAATTTGTTGATATCATTTTTTAAATTATCAGCAGATATGTTTTCGCAATTTCGGCAACAAAAATTTGTTTGAATAGCGCTATCAAGTTTTGTCTCATCAAATATTCCTATATAACCTTCGTTGCCCGCTAAAATTGTTGGAGTTTTTGCAGACATTGCCTCAAGTGCAGCGCGACTTACACCAACAAAAATATCAGCCATTGCTAAAAATTTGTTTATATCGACTCGAGCGCCTGTGATGTAAACAATTTTACCATCTTTATTTATTTTTTCAGCTTTTGATTTAATTTGCGCAATATCATTCCCACCACCAACAATAATTAATTCGGTGTTATTTTTACAAATATCTTTAGCAATTTCTAAAAGTTTGTGTGCGCAAAAACTTCGGTCTTTGTCCAGACGGCTAACGCAAACTATATGTTTTTTATTTTTGTTGAAGCCAAACTCTTTTACAATATCGTTGTATTTTACGGAAGATGAGAAATTTTCTGTGTCAATTCCATTTATTGTGATAGCAATATTTTTTTCATCTAAATTGTAGTTATCTATTAGATATTTTTTTATATCTTCGCTTACAGCTAAAGTTTTTTCTCCCCAATTTGTAAGTATATTGAGAGGGAAAGTCGATTTAAAAATCCAATGGGCGGTGGTAACAAATCTAAAATTCAATTTTTTTTGTAATAAGCCACACAAAAAAGCCGGTATCCTTGCGTGTGCATGTACCAGCTTTATTTTGTTTTCAATAATTATTTTTTTGAGTAGGTAATAAGATTTTATTAGGTTATTTATTTTTTTATTGTGTAGGGGAACTTTGTAATGTTTGATTTTGTATTTATTGAGTTCTTTTTCATAAGCGCCACCATTTGATGCAACAATAATTTCGCAATTGCGTTTTTTAAGAGCTTTGCATAATTCGAGGACATGAGTTTCAGCGCCGCCTATCTCCATTCCCATTAAAACCATTAAAATTTTCATGATTAATCACCTATTTTTTCTACTGTACCAATTACATCTGCGTATTTAGTCATAATATAAATATCGGCACCAGATTTAAGTTCGTAAGTTCCACCAATTAAGTAAGCTTGTTCAGTTTCGACGGCATTAGCTTCTACATCTAAAAGTATTTGAATTTTATCAGGCTTTTGTGCATAATGAACAACACCGTTTATGTCTGTTACGTAATCATAATAATCCTTAATGCTAAAATTTGTTATTGTTCCAAGAAAAACACCTGTTTTTGAATCTGATACACTTAAATTTTTTTGATAGAACTTTACGGAAGATTTTTTTACATCTTTGATTAAAATTTGATAATGAATTTTTTGTGAGCTGCCATTAATATTTGTAGCATGTGATTTAAATTTATAAAATGTTCCGATAGCGACAATCAATAATAAAACAAGTACGCAAAAATCAATTATGTTAATGAATCCGAAAATCTTGCCATTATCGTCTATTAATTTTTTTTTCATCTAATTCACTCCGTTTCCATATTTATTATATATCCATACACAACGTAACCTTTAGATTTGAGCGACATTAATTTTCCCAAACGAATTGGATTAGTATCAACAGTTATTGCATCATCGGAAATATTTGCGTCGCACTCAACTGTAATTTCAATATCAATTTTATCTGGGATTTGTGATAAAACAAACTCGCCTGTTACATTATTTTCTGTGATTTTTTTAGCAGACTTAAATTTAATATCAGAAACTTTGCCATAAAAATAACCGTGTATATTATCACGAATTTGGTCGCCAATAGAAATTTTTTCTTGAAAATCTTTATCGAGCTCTAAAGCTTCTATTGTAAAATAAAATTTTTGTGTGTCTTGCAAAATACTGCTAGATTTATTATAAATTTTCATTCCAAATACAGTTATTATTAGCAAAATAATAATAACAATAACGATATCAAATGCATTAAGAATATGCTTTGATTTTTTTTTTGCTGCCTCTTTTTTTCCATTTTCCTTATTTTTTTCATCCATTTTTATTTACCAGCCTTTCATAAAGTTTTGTAACTTCATTTGTCATTGTCGATGCGGAAAAATTTTTGCGTACAGAATTATATGCATTGACCGAAAATTTTTCTCGTATATCATCATTATCGAATAAAAATTTCATTGCTTCAAAAATAGCTTTGGAATTTTTAATTGGAACAAGCATACCATTTTCGTTGTCTTTAATAATTTCACAAGGGCCTGAACAATTTGTAGAAATACACGGACACCCTGTACTCATTGCTTCAATCAAAGCTAATGATAAAGCTTCTTGCAAAGATGATAAAACAAATACATCAAATAAATTATAAGCTTCCTGGGTGTTATCGGCAAAACCTTTAAAAATTATATTATTTTCGCGCCTGAGTTCATGAACATAATTTTCAAGTTTATTGCGCAAACTACCTTCACCAAAAATCAAAAATTTTGCATTCGGATTGTAATTTAAAAATAAATTGGCAGCATTAATAAAATATTTTAATCCTTTAACTTTTTCAATGCGGGCAACTGTCCCAAAAATAAATTCGTCTTCTTCAAGCTGATATTTATTACGCAAAATTCTTCTTTCTATATCAGAAAATTTTTTTAATGGATCAATACCATTGTGAATAATGTTGATTTTTTTTTCAGAAATTCCGGTAGCTATAAGAGAATTGCTGGCAGCTTGAGAAACAGCAATTGCTGCATCACAAAAATAATTGTTCATTATACGAGCAAAAATATTTGTATTTTCTCCGCCAAGCCAATGTCTTGTATAAACAGTTTTTATTTTTAATTTTTTAGCGGCAATTCGTGCGGAAAGACTTGCATGAGTGTGGACAATGTCTGGTTTTTCATCACGAAAAATTTTAACAAAAGTTTTAATTAGTTTTCTTTCGAGAGATGTTTCGCCAAGTCCATCGATTTCTATTGTTTCGTAATCAAGTTGTTTAATATAGGATTTAAGTTTACTTTTTTTAGGGATTACAATTTTGCAATCAATTTTTTGGCGATCGAAATGCTTGAGCATATTCAAAATAACTTTTCCTGCACCGCCAATGTTTGAATCTGAAACGACCTGGATAATTTTCAATTTGATTCTCCTTTTAGAAATTATACATATAAAATTTTAAAGCCAATAATCATTTTTGTCAATTGTAATTCAAATTACTTTGAGCAAATCAGTTTTGAAAAAGTAATTTTTGTCATAGATATAAAAAAATATTATTTATTTGACAATAGATTATGTAACGTGTTAAGATTTGCACAAATAAAATTTTTGATTGTAGCTTTGTTGTTATTGACCTGATAAAATTTATTTGCAGATAAAAATTTTAATTGCATTAAAGAATAAAAATTTAAATAAAGAAGAGTTGGTTTATGAAATTTAATGAAAGAAATAAATATATTTATTGGATAATCATTTTATTTTTTGCTCTTTTCATTGATTTTGGTGCTAATTTTTTAATTGATGCTACAAGGTTTATTGAATTATCTATAATAGTTTTGTGTTGGTTAGTTATATTTTTGATGTTTGTTTGGTATAATTCAAAAAATAATTTGATATTTTGGGTCAAATTTCATTTTGATAAGTATTTTGCGAGATTTATTTTGTGTTTCTGCATTATTTATATTTTTTTATTATTTGCGCGTAATGGTTTGTTTAATATTTTTTTGGTTAGTGCATGGTCTAATATAAAATTAAATGTTGTAAAAGAATATTATTTTTATTTATTTAATGTTAAAGATATAAGATTGTTTTATATGCAGATTATGTATTATTTATTGGAATCAGCAATTGTAACTTGTTTAATAGCTTTGTTTCAGGAATTTGGTGAAAAATTCAGGCATAAAAATTTACCTTGGGGTGCAATAGGTATTTCTTTGACGTGGGGTTTGTTGCATATTTTAACGCAAGGTGTTTTTGATGGTATCTTTATAATTTTTATAGCTTTTATTTTAGGAGTGGCATATCAATTTTGTAATAAAAGTACATTGTTTTTATATTTGTTATTGTTAAATGTGTTTTTTCTTTAATAAATTAAAGATACGTTTAATTTAGTATATAAAAAAAATGGTTCTGGAATGGAAATTCTAGAGCCATTTTTATTTATTATTTTTTTGTACATAATATAAATTCATAAATAAGTGTAAATTAAACATTTTCGAGAGAGATTAATATGATAAATAAAGGGGATGATAAAAAATGAAATTAAAAAAAACAATCGATTTTGCAAGTCTTATTATGAATTTATTTATAGCGCAGGCTGTAGGATTTTTAAGCGGTTTTTTGGCAAACAATATTGGTGAAAAATATGAAAGCATGGTAAAGCCAGAGTTTGCATTGCCAGGATTTTTGTTCCCGATAATTTGGGTGATACTTTATTTTTTTATGGGATTTGCTAATTATTTAGCGCGCGAAAATAAAAAAGCTTCGTGTTTGTATTATATGCAGTTAATTATAAATTTTTTGTGGCCAATATTTTTTTTCGGCTTAGATTTGAAATTTTTTTCTTTGATTTGGCTCATAATTCTTTTTATAATGATTTTGGCTACTACAAAAGAGTTTTTTAAAACAAATTTCCTTTCGGGATTATTAATGCTACCATATATAATATGGAGTGTGTATGCTCTATATTTGAATTTTGAAATTTGGCGGTTAAATTAACTTAGGAGAATTATTTATGGAACGAATGAGATTTTTGGTAGATAAATTAAATGCGGCATCTTTTGCTTATTATAATTTGAACAATGAAATTATTTCTGATTATGAATATGATAAATTGTATGATGAGCTTTTGCAGCTGGAAAAAAAATTATCTGTAACGCTTGAAGATAGTCCGACAAAAAATGTTGGTTATAAAGCTGTCGATAGTTTGAAGAAGGTTGTTCACGAAAAAAAAATGCTCTCGCTTGACAAAACTAAAGATGTTCAGAAATTGAGTGAGTTTTTGGGCGATAAAATTGGTTTGCTTTCATGGAAGCTTGACGGACTTACTATTGTTTTAAAATACGAGAAAGGTGTTTTGAAACAAATCATTACGCGTGGAAACGGCGAAGTAGGGGAGGACATTACGCATAATGCCGGCGTATTCAAAAATATCCCAAAGCAAATTGATTTTGAAAATGATTTGGTTATACGTGGCGAGGCTGTCATTTCCTATACGGATTTCAATAAGATAAATGAAAAAATTTTGGGAGCAGACAAATATAAAAATCCAAGAAATTTATGTAGCGGGACTGTGCGTAATTTAAAATATAAAAACGTTGCTGACAGGCCCGTTTATTTTTTTGCATTTGAAGTTGTACAATCAGATGGTGTTGATTTTAAAAATTCGAAGATGCAAAAATTTGTTTGGCTTGAAGGTTTAGGTTTTGATGTTGTGGAATACAAGGTTACGGATGCAAAAAAAATTTTTGATGACGTAAATGATTTTAAATCGCGCATAAGTAATTTTGATTTTGGAGCGGACGGTTTAGTTTTAACTATTGACGATATAAATTACAGTAAGCAGCTTGGAGTTACCAGTAAATTTCCGCGTGATTCAATTGCTTTTAAATGGATGGATGATACGCGCACAACAAAATTATTGAATATAGAATGGAATGTGTCGCGCACGGGATTAATTAATCCAATTGCAGTTTTTGAAACGATTGAGTTGGAAGGTACAAAAGTTAATAAGGCTTCGTTGCACAATATAAATTTTATAGAGAATATGAAACTTGGTATTGGCGATGAAATAAAAGTCTATAAAGCAAATATGATTATTCCGCAGGTTGCTGAAAATCTTACCCAAAGCAATAATATAAATATTCCTCAAAAATGTCCCGTTTGCAATCACAATACGGAAATTGTGAAAGTCAATAACGGAAAATTTTTGATGTGTACAAATCCAAATTGCAGAGCAAAACTCGTTATGTCGCTTGCTCATTTTGCAAGCCGTAATGCTATGAATATCGAAGGGCTTTCGGAAATGATAATAACAAAATTTGTGGAGAGTGGATTTTTAAAAAGCTATGCTGATATTTACGAGCTTGAAAAATACGAGCAGGAAATAAAATTCTATCAGGTGCTCGATTCTAAAAGTCCAAATAAAAATCATAAATTGTATTCAAATTTAATTTCTGCGATTGAGCGATCGAAACATACTTTTTTATATAATTTTATTTATGCATTGGGAATTAATCAGGTTGGTTTGAGCAATGCAAAAACTTTGTGCGAAGAATTTAATTATGATATAGACAAAATTAAATCGGTTAGCTTAGACGAACTTAATATGATTCATGGATTTGGTGATTCAATTTCCAAATCAATTGTGGAATATTTTTCTGACGACGAAAATATAAAATTGATGGACAGAGTTTTGCCGCTATTAGATTTTAAACCTGTAAATGTTTCTGATGATAAAATTTTAAATGGATTAACTTTTGTAATTACGGGCGACATGATTAATTTCAACAACAGAAATGAATTTACAAATTTAATAGAATCATTGGGTGGAAAAGTTTCGTCTTCAGTATCTAAAAAAACTTCTGCTCTAATAAATAATAATTTGTCTTCTAAATCAAGCAAAAATTTAAAAGCAATTGAACTTAATATTCCTATTATTACTGAAAATGATTTTTTTAATATGTATGGTATAAAAAGATAATGATTGTGGCACATTAATGTATCTACCGAAGTTTCTCTTGACAAATATGTTGAAATTATGTAATAATATGAAAGTACAGGTGAGTTAGCAGTTGTGGCGGAATTGGTATACGCGCTAGACTAAGGATCTAGTGGTTATTATAAACCTTGGGGGTTCGAGTCCCCCTAACTGCAGTTGTATTAATTAATGGGTTGTAGCCAAGCGGTAAGGCACAGGACTTTGACTCCTGCATTCGAAGGTTCGAATCCTTCCAGCCCAGTTCTTTTTATTTTTATTGGGCTGTCGCCAAGTGGTTAAGGCATCGGACTCTGACTCCGACATTTCGAAGGTTCAAATCCTTCCAGCCTAGTTTTTTTAAAACTAAAAGTTAGCCTCTGCTAACAATTGGAGTGATAAATTATGCAAAATACATTAGAAAAACTTAAAAGATATGAAAAAGCTATTGTTAATTATGTTTGTAATAATTCTATTAAGCAAAAATTAATAGATATGGGATTTATTCCTGGAACCCAAATTATGATTTCCAATATTGCGCCACTTGGTGATCCAATTGAAATTTGTTTGCGTGGTTATGAATTGAGTTTGAGAAAGTCCGAAGCAAAACAAATTTTTGTAACTAAAGAGGATTAATAAGTATGAAAACGTTTGCACTTGTCGGAAATCCTAATTGTGGGAAAACGACTTTGTTTAATAAACTTACGGATAGTCAAGAATATGTTGGAAATTGGTCGGGGGTTACCATCGAAAAAAAACAAGGGTTATTAAAAATTGATAATGATAATTATAATATTGTAGACCTACCGGGAATTTATTCTTTGTCTTCATACTCAGACGATGAAATTGTTACGCGCAATTATCTTTTGTATGAAAAACCCGATATGATTATAAATATAATTGATGCAACGAATATCGAGAGAAATTTGTATCTTACAACTCAATTGATTGAAACAGGTATACCAATTATAATTGCTTTAAATATGATGGATGAAGTAGAAAAACGTGGCGATTATATAGATTACGAAAAAATCTCGAAAATATTAGGTATTCCAATTGTCTCAATGTCTGCTACAAAATCAATTGGCATTGAAAATTTAATTGACCTTATTAAAAATTTTAAACAAGTAAAAAAAACACAGTCAATATTGAAAAATACGGACGAGTTTTTTTTTGCACAAAAAATTATCAAATATCTTGCTCAAAATAATATTGAATGCTCAGAGCTTATGGCAATAAAAATTGTGGAGGGCGATAAAAAATTTCCATGCGATATACCCGAAAATATTTTGCAGTCATTAAATATTCCTCAAAAATCTTGGGATGTTTTAGTTGCCACTGACAGATATAATTTTATTGATGAATTGATTAAAGAGTGTGTAAAAAAATCACATGAGTTTGGTCAATTGACTTTCTCTAATAAAATTGATCGTATACTTGTCAATAAATATCTTGCTATTCCTATATTTTTATTGGTAATGTTTTTGATATTTCAAATTACATTTAGTATAGGTGGTGAATTTTTTTCAAAAATTATTGAAAAATTTATTAATGATGATTTGTCTTCATTTTTAAATAAATTTTTACTTGATATAAATACAAACGCTCTCATAATTGATTTAATAACAAAAGGAATAATTCCTGGAATAGGTATGATACTTACGTTTTTGCCACAAATATCAATCTTATTTTTTTTCTTGTCTTTTATTGAAGACAGTGGTTATATTGCACGTGCCGCCTTTATTATGGATAAGCCACTTAGAAAAATTGGATTGTCTGGTAAGTCTTTTATACCTATGTTGTTAGGATTTGGGTGCAGTGTACCAGCGATTATGGCTGCGCGTACCCTCGACAATCCCAAAGATAAACGTCTTACAATATTATTAACTCCATTTATTTCGTGCAGTGCAAGAATGCCTGTTTATGCAATTTTAGCAGGAACATTTTTCCCCAACAATAGCGGCCTTGTTATTTTCAGTATCTATCTGTTGGGAATAATAATTGCAATATTGGCAGGAATAGTTTTAAATGAAACAATTTTACGTGGCGAATCTTCTAACTTTATTATGGAATTGCCGCCGTACAGAATTCCAACATTTAAAAATTTAATGCGACATATTTACGAGAGGGTAAAAGATTTTGTCGAGAAAGCCGGCACAATTTTATTACTAGCTTCAATAATTATTTGGTTCATGCAAAATTTTAATTTTGAATTTAAAATTGTTTTTGACAGCTCGCAAAGTATTTTGGGTACTTTAGGTAAATTTATTGCTCCTGTTTTTGCAGCGCTTGGATTTGGAAATTGGCAGGCATGTGTTGCACTTTTAACTGGATTTGTCGCAAAAGAAACTGTTGTAAGTACACTTAGTATTTTGTATGGCGGCAATTTAGCGCATGAACTTTTATTAAATTTTACCCCCCTTAGCGCATATTGTTATATGGTATTTGTTTTGCTTTATGTTCCATGTATTGCAACTGTTGCCGTCATAAAAAGAGAAATGGGTTCGTGGGGTTGGACATTTTTTTCTATTGGTTTTCAGATTTTAACAGCTTGGATTGTTTCCTTTGTTATTTTTCAATTTGGAAAACTGTTTTTATAAATTGGAGGTGATGAGATATTTTTTCAATTGCTGATTGTATTATTTTGGTTTTATTGTTTTTGATAGTTTGGTATTGCATAAAAAAATTACGGAGTTCTGGCTGCTGTAAATGTCCATATAAAAAAAATTGCAATGGAAAATGTAACATTGGTAAAAAAAAATAACTTTTTACCAATGTTATTTTTTATAGCAAGAGATAAGAATGTAAAAAAAATCGTTGATATTAATCAACGATTTAAAAGATGTAATTTGTATTTTAATGTTATAAATAGAGATAATAAAAAAAATTAAGCAAAAATTTATGTTTGCATTTTGTTATTTATCTATAATTTACATATCTTGTTTCTTGTTGATAATAACCTTTGTTTTCAATGGGTATTATTTTATTAACTCCTAATATTGCTTTAACGTGTATCCAAAAAGATTTGTCTTTTTCAGGAACATAGTGAGTGTTTACATATGGTATAGTTGACTCGGGTTTGTATTTTGTTATCGGTAATTTATAGGAGTGAGAAGATACAAAAAATTCAATAATGTTCAAAATTTTAATTTCAAAAAATCTAATAATACGATTTACCAATGATGGTTTTAAATATGAATATTTATTGTCAAAATCATTGCTCCATGTATCAGTTGATATCATATCAACATTTTTATATTTATTTTCTGTAAATATTGTTAAGTTTTCATGAGAATTAAGATGAGAATATACATAGGCATTAGGCTCATTAATATATATATCTTTAGTTACACGTGCAGATGCTAAAAATCCCATAAAAAATGATTTTATAAACTTAAAAGGAGCAACAATAATACCGATAGCTAAATGTAAACTCCAATCAATTGGGGAAAAAACTCTACGTAATATAATAAACCATTTTTTATCATACCAATATCCTTTTAGCTTATTTTCTGAAATTGCTTTTGCATATTCATACTTATATTTAGACCAAACTAAATATGGTCGATAAAAAATCCACCCACAAATTTTTTTTAAAGTTTTAAAAGTGGATCTTAATATGCTCCAAATTGGACAGGTAATCCACAACAAACCGATGCGCCAAACTTTACCGAATGTGCTTATTTTAGTCTGTTGAAGTGGAACAGTTGATGGTGTGAGAAGCGGATCAGATGTTATATTTTCCATTTTATTG
>CAMTJU010000007.1 GCA_947073045.1 uncultured Clostridia bacterium
TTTTATTTAAAATCAAAAACAAAATCAGTATTTATTTATGCGCAATTCCTACAAAATTTATACGAAAGTTTTTTTTTGAAAAACTAAACTTTTTTTAAAAAAGCTTAGATAAACATCTCATTTAGAACCATTTCATAAAGAACTTAAATAAAAAATCACACATAACGTGATTTTTTTTATAAAGTTCTTTGGTTACTTTCTTTTAAGAAAGTAACAAATATTAAAACAGAAAAAGTAAAAATCTTTTTTATCTTTTTATATTCCGTGCATAATGAAATAAATATTGCTGTGAATAGCCTGCTAAATTACCAAACTTGTTCTTAGCAAAATTATGAATTTGATTTATGCTAACATCCTTGTTGTTAAAATAAATTTCTTGCGTAACACGCTTTATCCAAACATCTGTCGGATAAACTTCGCGCCGCCCAAACGAAAATAAAAGAGAACAATCCGCAACTTTGTTGCCAACTCCCTTTATTTTCATCAAAGTATTTTTTATATCTTGAGTTGAAAGATTAGAAAGATTTTCTAAATTAATTTCACTTTTTATTGCATCTAAGATATATTTTGAACGAAAGCCCGCTTTGCAATTTTGCAAGTTTTCTTGTGTTGCATTTAATAATTGCGAGCGAGTTGGAAATGTATAATATTGATCATTTATTTTGGAACCAAACATATTTGATATATTTTCAATTACCTTTTTAATTTGCGGTATGCGATTATTTTGTGAAATGATAAATGAAATCAGACATTCCCATTTATCTTGATTTAAAATTCTTATTCCGCCGCATAATTTTATAGCTTTAGCCAAAATATTATCTGAGTGGGATAATATTTTTTTTATCTGTAAATAATCAGTGTTCAGGTCAAAATAATTTATCCATATATTTTCAAATTCATTGATTGTGCATGGGTAAAAAATAATTTTGTCATTTGTTTGAGAAATATTGAGCAATTTCCCATGAGCTATTATCGAATAATTATTATCTGAACCAGAAAATCTAAAACATTGTCCACATTCCAAAATTTGACCAATATCGAAGCTATCATATTCTATCATTTCTATAGAATTACCAACCTTTTTGTATTTCACGACCTCATCTCCTTAAATTAAGCATAAAAAAAATCTCTCTTTTTTACAAGAGAGACATTCAATCAAAAAATTATTATTCTTCTTCGTTAGGTGCGCCAACGGGACAAACACCAGCGCATGCACCACATGATATACATTCATCTTTGTTTATAACATATTTTTCCTCGCCTTCAGAAATACAAGCGACTGGACACTCGCTTGCACAAGCTCCGCAAGAAATACAATCATCATTAATACAATAAGCCATTTTAAACACCTCCTTTCAGTTTTGTAATTTGCTCAATAATTTTATCCATAGTTTTTTCATGAGCAATTAATTTTTCTCTTTCCTTGTTAACTATTTCTTTTGGCGCATTGTCAACAAAAGCTTTATTATGCAATTTATCATTTGCACGTTTTATTTCGCTTTCAACTTTTGTTTTTTCTTTGTTTAGCCTTTCCATTTCTGCATTTACGTCAATTAATTCATCAACAGGAATGTAAAGTACACAATCAGATAATATAATCGATACATTGTTATCCGAATCAGGTTTATCGAAAATTAATTTATCAACGCCACACAATAAAAATTTTGACTGACACTTTTCAAAAACATTTTTTAAACTTAAATCCGAAACACAAACATAGAGCTTAGTTCTTTTAGCCGGATGTACATTCATTTCCGTTCTTATATTTCTTACAGATTTTATTACAAGCTTTATTGATTCAACATAATTTTCTTCTTTTATAAAATTAAAACTTTCTTTATAAATAGGCCAATCAGATTTCATAATTGTATTTTCTTCATCTTGTAATGACAAAAACAATTCTTCCGTTACAAAAGGCATAAATGGATGTAAAAGTTTTAAGCAATTTATAAATACAAATTTTAAAACATACGAAGCAGTTGCTTTATTTTCATCATTATACAATCTTGGCTTAGAAAATTCTATATACCAATCGCAAAATTCATTCCAAATAAAATCAATTATTTTTGAAAATGCAATGCCATGCTCATATTTTTCCATATTATATGTAACTTTACTTATAAGTGAATTCAATTTAGACAAAATCCATTTGTCTTCTATTTCAAATATCAAATTATCGCTTGGAGTATCATTCATTAAAATAAATTTGGCAGCATTCCAAAGTTTATTAATAAATGTTCTGTTTGAGTCAAGTTTGTTCCAATAAAATCTTAAATCATTTCCGGGCGAACTGCCTGATATCAATGTCATTCTTAAAACATCACAGCCATACTTATCAATAACTTCAATAGGATTAATTCCGTTGTCCAGTGATTTACTCATTTTTCTGCCTTGTTCATCACGAATCAATCCATGAATCAAAACGTCTTTAAACGGTAATTTACCAGTGTGCTTTAAACCTGAAAATACCATTCTTATTACCCAAAATAATATTATATCATAACCTGTAACCAAAGCATTAGTTGGATAAAAATAATTAAGTTCATCAGTTTCATTTGGCCAACTCAAAGTTGCAAATGGCCACAAAGCCGAACTAAACCAAGTATCTAATACATCTTCATCTTGATAAATATTATCGCAACTGCATTTTTCGCAAATTTTTGGTTTACTTTCTTCAACCATTATGTGATTACATTTTCTGCAATAATAAGCAGGAATTCTGTGACCCCACCAAAGCTGACGTGATATGCACCAATCATTAAGATTTTCCAGCCATTGCAAATAAATTTTACCAAAACGCTCCGGATGAAATTTCAATTGTCCAGATTTATAAACATCAATTGCCGGACCAACTAAATCTTTCATTTTTACAAACCATTGCGGTTTAACAAGCGGCTCAATAATTGTATTGCATCTTTCATGAGTACCAACGGCATGAACAATTGCTTCGGCTTTTACAAACAACCCCAATTCTTTCATATCATCCAAGATTTTTTTGCGCGCATCAGTTTGGTTCAACCCGCAATATTTGCCAGCATTTTCATTCAAAATTCCATCATCCGTAAATATGTTTATAAATTGTAAATTGTGGCGTTTTCCAACTTCAAAATCATTTGGGTCATGAGCTGGAGTGATTTTTACAACACCCGTTCCATATTCCATATCAACATATTCATCGCAAATAATAGGAATTTCACGATTTATAAACGGTACCGTTACGTGCTTTCCCACTAAATTTTTGTATCTTTCATCGTTTGGATTAACAGCAATAGCCGTATCGCCCAATAATGTTTCAGGTCTTGTTGTTGCAAACTCCAAAAACTTATCTGAATCTTTTATTGGATATTTAAGATGCCAAAGAAAACCTTCTTTATCTTCGTGATTAACTTCAGCATCAGAAATAGTAGTTTTGCATTTTGTACACCAATTAATTAATTTTTCACCTTTGTATATTAATCCTTCTTTATAGAGATTAACAAAAACGCGATTAACAGCTTTAGAAATTTTTTCATCCATAGTAAAACTAAGGCGCTCCCAATCACAAGAACTTCCCATACGTTTTATCTGGTCTATAATTGTGTTGCAATATTTGTTTTTCCAATCAAACGCATATTCTAAAAACTTTTCGCGACCAATTTTTTCTTTATCAATACCTTCAGATTTCAATTTATTTACAACCTTGACCTCAGTAGAGATACTTGCATGATCGGTACCGGGCAACCACATTGCATTAAATCCTTGCATTCTCTTAAATCTTATTATAATATCCTGGATTGTACAATCCAGTGCATGACCCATATGCAAAACTCCAGTTACGTTTGGTGGTGGCATCATTATTGTATAAGGCTTCTTATTTTTATCTACATTGGCATGAAAAAAGTTGTTTTCGAGCCAATATTCATAAATTCTTTTTTCCGCTTCATGAAAATCAAAGTTTTTTGTTAGCTCTTTTTTCATTTGTTGCCTCCAAAAATCTATTTACTACTAACGTAATCTATTATACCATTAGCAATACCCCTGGCGCAACGCATTTGAAATTCTGGTGTTGATAATAGTTTAGCTTCTTGCGGGTTAGAAATAAAGGCAAGTTCAACAAGTGCAGCTGGCATTTTTGTTGCTGTCAGCACTGTAAAATCGGCCGCTTTCAATCCGCGATTTCTCAAACCATTTTGCAATACCAATTGGGTTTGAATACTTTGGCCATATACAGCCGTAGGTGTACCGAGCTTATAAACAAATGTTTCAGTGCCATTGGCTTGACGACTTGCAGCAGAATTACAATGAATACTAACAAAATAATTTGCATTCCAGTTATTAGCCATTTGCGCACGTTCCGATAAAGTCAAATTTATATCGCTAGTTCTAGAATATTTTATTTCGTAGCCATTAATTCTTAAAATATCACCAAGTTTAATAGAAACAGCCAAATTAATATCGGATTCTCTTAAACCATTTGCCACAGCTCCTACATTTGTACCGCCATGTCCTGGGTCAATAAAAATTTTCACATTAATCATCTCCCTTCCTACATATATATTATTTTTGAAAAAGGAAAAGATACACAAAATTTTTGCACAAATCCATTCCAATACCTTTATTTTTCAATAAAAAAAGACGAAACCAAATTGATTTCGCCTTTTTTATATAAACAATTAAACAGCTGTTTACAGATATCATTTAATTAAAATAACATACTGACTCTTACATATTATTTCAATAAGTACATTATAAATCCAATAACAACAATTAAAAATGTAAAATAATAGTTCAAATCTTTTCTGTTCTTAATTATAATAAACATTCTTACAATAAAACTAAAAATTACGATACATAAATTTGTTACAATTGGCAAACCTGCAAAATTAAAAATGAAAAATGT
The DNA here is from genome assembly GCA_947073045.1 of uncultured Clostridia bacterium. Classification (GTDB taxonomy): domain Bacteria; phylum Bacillota; class Clostridia; order Lachnospirales; family CAMVHY01; genus CAMTJU01. Next base: position 4,880 of record CAMTJU010000007.1, read on the forward strand.
TATACATAAATCAATTAATAATTCACCATACTTTTCAAATAAAGATGTCAATTTTTCATTATCAGAAAAATTAGTTATAAGTATAAGTTTAAAAATTAGTACAATATTAAAAATTAACAGCATCAAACCTTCAATTATATCATTCATAAGTTAATCCCTCATTACTATGTTGCTTTTCTATTTAAATAATAAAAGCTTTAATACAGCACAAAAAATCAGTGCAAACGAACACAAGTTATTAATAAGTAAATAAAATTTATCCGAACCATTTTTTTTGATAACTATTAACATTATATACAAAGCTAAAAATAATATCGCCATAATTACATAATTATTATTCAATATATATAAACATATAAGTATTGCGAATGAATCCAACATAGTTTTAACGTAAATAGATAACTGTTTATTATCAAAAATTTTATTTGCTACATACGCTATAAAAGTTAATATAATAACTAGTAACATTAAGTAACTTTTCATGTAAGCACCTCCAATTATTCTTGTGATGAAATCCAACGAATACATAGAGGAACTAAATTGAACATTACAATAACACCTTTACCGTGATTATTTACAGTTATTAAAGTAGCTGCTCCTATTAATGCCCACGCAACAGCTTCAGCTAATGCAACTTCTGGTATATAAGTCGCTAATTTTTCAGCAATAGCTGTTCCAGCAAGTATATCGTTACAAAAGTTTTCATCTATCCAAATTTCAAAACCCCAAGTGGTCCATTGAATTTTTGTTTCACCCATAGCATTTTTATTTGATTTAATTATTATTGTATCATCTTCAAAAACTGCATAGGTTCCGTTACCTTTTTTGGCTAGTTTTTTTTCAATAAATGATTTGTATTTTTCAGTTATAAAAACTTTTCCATCTTTAATTTCCAAATATCCTTCAGAAATCATTTTATTTGAGATTTCATTTTGCAAATCGCAATTTTTAATACTTTTATTTTCGCCTGCAAACGAAAATACACCTGATTGAAAAAACATCACACTCGATAAAACAATTGAAATAAATTTTTTAAACATCTTTTTCATTATAATTTTCTTACCTTAATTTTAAAATTAAACAGCTACTTAGTAAAACTTTAACACAAAGCAATTTTGCTGTCAACATAAAAAAACAAAATTCATTTAAAAAGTATTTCACATTTATATAAAAAAAGACGAAACCAAATTGATTTCGCCTTTTTTATATAAACAATATAAAAATTAATTGTATAATTTAAAATCAAGCTTTGACAAACAAAATTTTATCCGAGCATTTTTTATCTTTCAACCATAATTAATTTAGGATCAACATAATTATCTTCGTGTGCTATTTTAAAATCTAAGTGACTTCCGAGAAGTATTCCATATTTGGTTGGAGTATTTACGCCGCCAATAACTTGACCTTTTTTTACGATGTCTCCTTCATTTACTAATAAATCATCTTGCAATTGACTGTAAGTAGTAGTCCAATCATTTCCGTGGTCAATTACAATAGTATTTCCAGATTCGGGCGTATTTGTAATTAATTTTACTATGCCGTCGGCAGTAGCTTTTACTTGATCTCCAACTTGTGCTGAAAGACTTATGCCATCATTTGTTCGATATTGCTCAAGAGTTTTGTCATACACCAAGTTTTCATTGTCATAATCCATAACGATTTCACCAAATACGGGCCATTCCATTTTTTGATTATCGTCGAAAGAATTAAATGATTGCGTATTGTCTTCATTGTTATCTTGGTTATTTTCGGTAGGGGTTTGCTTGGAATCGTCAATATCAGTTGGAGTTGGCATTAAAGATGGAGAAGGACTTGCAGTTTCAAAAATGGATTTATTTTTGCTGCTATCAAGCGATTTATTTTGTGGGGACGTTGGCACAGATTCTTTTTCGTTTCTGTCTTCAGGCGCCAAATAACTTTTTGATTGGTTATTCAAAACGGGTTTAGTTAATTCATCTTGATTACTTTTTGCAATTTGAGTTTGCCTTGGACTGAGCGAGTATAAATTTGAATAAGTCACAACGCTTGCCAAAATAGCAATTCCTACTACAACCGAATATAATGCAAAATAAAATCCTTTTTGTTGAAAAATATTTTTATTTTTTTTCATTGAATAACACCTCCGTTTGCATTATTACCAACAAGAGGAATTATTATTCAATATATGAAATTTTTATATAAATAGTCGATAGATATTTACAAAATAAGAAGAATAACTTTATTAAAAAAACCTCAAGCAAAGCTTGAGATTTTTGTTTGATTTTTTTTACTTTAAATCTTGTGTACAATAGAATAAATTTGATTCTTTGGTACATTTCTGTCTCGAGCAACTTTTTTTATTGCAGATTTTAAATCATAGCCATTTTTCAAATAAAAATCAATGTGCTGCTCAATCGTTAGATTTTCAAAATCAATTGCATTATTATTTTCTGCGCCGCCAATTATAATTACGTATTCACCGCGCGGTGGATTTTCCAGCAAAAATTTTATTGTTTGCGATAGTGTTCCAAAATGTATCTCCTCATGAATCTTTGTCAGCTCGCGTGCTAAAAATATCTTTCGTTCACCTAATTCGCTAAACAAAAACTCGAGAGTTTTCAACAATCGATGCGGTGCTTCATAAATAATTGTCAAACGTTCCTCAAATTTTATGCGCTCAATAAATTCTTTTTTCTGCGTTTTGTCTAAACTTATAAAACCTTCGAAAATAAACCTGCGCGAATTCAGTCCTGACAATGCCAGCGCAGTTACAAATGCAGTTGGTCCAGGGATAATTTCTACACTAATTTCATTTTTGCGCGCAAGCTCTACTAATTCCGAACCGGGATCAGAAATGCACGGCATACCTGCATCGGTTACAAGCGCAACATTTTCCCCAGACAATAAAAATTTCAAAATATTCTCGCCCGCAGATTTTTTATTATGTTCGTGATAACTCACGAGTTTTTTTTTTATGTCGTAATGATTCAAAAGTTTTAAAGTTTGGCGCGTATCCTCGCACGCTATAATATCAACCGATTTTAATACGTCGAGACACCTAAGGCTAATATCTCGAATATTGCCAATAGGTGTCCCGCAGATAAAAAGTTTCCCACTTTCATTATTCATATTTATTCCTCATTTTATTATTACTCGTATCTTAATGCCTCGATTGGATCTAATTTTGCAGCTTTGCCGGCCGGGTATACTCCAAATATTATTCCTATTGCGCTTGATATCAATACTGTAATAATTACGGAGTTAATCGAAAATGATGGCATGATATTAACTATATTGCCAATTACAATTCCGCCGCCATATCCCACAATTATTCCAATTATTCCACCTATCACAGTAATAATTACCGCTTCCACTAAAAACTGAAATTTTATATTGTTGTCAGTTGCACCGAGCGATTTTCTTATACCAATCTCACGAGTGCGTTCAGTCACGGTTACTAGCATTATATTCATTACGCCAATTCCACCAACTAATAATGATATTGCGGCGACAAAAACAATAAATGTCGTAATCATATTCAAAGTATTGTTTATAGTATCCATAGTTTGTACACTATTTTGTGCATAATACTTGTCAGATGTATTATGACGGATTTCCAAAAGTCTTACTAATTGCGTAGCTAATGAATCCAATTTATTTTTATCATACGCTGTAATACGAATCATATCTAAATTTTGTGAACTCGAAACATCCAATAAAGTTGTGTAAGGCACGTATATATAAGATGGCATTCCAAATGATGCAATACCAACATCTTCTGATTCAAAAATACCGACAACAGTTAAATCTAGATTGGTATTTTTAAATTTAGCTTTTATTTTTTCACCAACTGAATTTTCGCGGCCAAAAATTTTTCGCGATAACAAACTATCTATTACGGCAACACTACTGTGATTTGTGACATCTTTACTCAATAAAAAACGACCGCTTGTAACTTTAATTGAGCTTGCATATTTCAATTCATCATTGCTGCCCAACACAACACACATTTTTGTATTGCCAAGCGTTCGCAAATTTACATTGCATGTATTCATAACACATGGTGCAACGTATTTAACATCGGGGATTTGTTTCAAGAAAGAAATATCACTATCGGTAAAGTAATCACTGTCTTTAATTTCTTTATCATCTTTTATATCTAATTTGATGCCTTCTACACCCATCTGAGAAAATGTATCGGATACAGATTTTTTAAATCCGTTTCCAACCGAAGTTATCATTATTACTGACGAAATTCCAATAATAATACCGAGCATAGTAAGAAGTGAACGCATTTTATTTGCCAGCACATTCATTATTGCAGATTTAATGCTTTCTGTTAGATTCAAGAATTTTCACCCACCATTAATTGATTTTCAACTGGAGCATCACTCATTATGCGACCATCCTTGAAAACAATAATTCTTTTAGTATGTTGAGCAATATCGCTTTCGTGCGTGACCATTACAATTGTTTTGCCTTCAGCATTTAAATCCTGAAAAATTTTTATAATTTCCTCACTTGAGCGACTATCCAAATTTCCAGTTGGCTCATCTGCAAAAATAATAGCAGGACTATTCACGAGAGCACGTGCAATTGCAACACGTTGACGCTGTCCACCAGACATTTCATTTGGTTTATGATCGATTCTTTTTTCCAGTCCAACTTTTGTCAGAGCATCCATCGCTATTTTTTTTCTTTGTGCAGCTTCAACATTTGCATAAATCATAGGCAATTCAACGTTTTGAAATGCAGTCATTTTCGGTAAAAGATTAAATGATTGAAATACAAATCCGATTTTTTTATTACGGATTAGGGCGAGTTGATTAGATTTTAATTTTGAAACGTCCTGGCCATCAAGAAAATAATTACCGCTGGTGAGAACATCGAGGCATCCTAAAATATTCATTAAAGTAGATTTGCCAGAGCCAGACGTTCCCATTATTGCAACAAATTCTTTTTCGGCAACACAGAAATTTATATTATCAAGAGCTTTAACTTCTATATCACCGTTTTTATAAATTTTAGTAATGTTCTGCGCTTTTATAATCATTTTTTCACCTGATTTTGTGACATATCACGAACTTTCACACCATCTTGGATTTGACCAGTTGGATTCAAAATAACTTTTTCGCCCTCACTTAATCCATCAATTTCAACATACATATCTGAATAAGATTTTATATTGATATTTTTTTTATGGACAATAGAATTTTCATCTATGGTATAAACATAATCTTTATCATCTTCAGAAATAGTTGCAACGAGTGGAATTACTAAAACATTTTCGTGTTGCGAGGTAATAATATTTGAATCAATACTGTAACCTTTTTTGAAATCGGACTTAGCATCGGTAATTTGAACCTCAATTGTTAAAACAGTTTCTGAAGTTGTATTAACTTGTTTTTTTTCAGCTACCGGGTATATTTTCACAATTTTGCCCATAGAGATTAATTTTGAGTTTTCAGTTTCCAGCTCAACATTTTGATTAAGCTCTATGTCGCCCGTATTATTTTCAGGCACATTGATTTTGACAATAAGATTATCCAAGGAAGTATCAGCAATTTCAAATACATATTTACTTTCGGTTGCAATATCGCCTTCGATGGCATTTACAGAAATAATTTTCCCACTAACAGGCGCAATTTCTTTTAACTCGAACTCATTAATTTTTTTATTTATGTCGTTGATTTGTAAATTAATTTGGTCAACTTGCAATTGCAATTGTTCAATTTGATTCTTAATTTTTGAATCTGACAACTTATTTTTCAATGCGTCATACTGAACTTTTATAAGCTCTGAATTTTTCTGGGCAGTATTGATACTTTCCAATGCAGTTTGGCGCTGCGTATTGATTGTACTCAATTGATCCTCTAATTTTTTCAATGCTTCGTTCGAATTATCTAAATCATTTTTAGAAACTCCACCGTTTTCATAGAGCAACTTATTATTTTCATACTGAGTATTTGCATTTTCAATATCGCGATTAAGCTGCTCAATAGTAATATCAAATTGCTTAATAGAGGATTTTAAATCCGATACATTTTTGTCAGATTGAAGCATTTGTGTTTCTATTTGCGATAATTCAGAAGAAGTAGCAGGAAGTTTTGCCGACTTCAAACTTATTTTTGCATTGTCTAAATTTATTTTAGCCTCACTTAATTGATGTTTGAGATTGTTAAGATTTTCAGAATCATACTCAGCTAAAATATCCCCTTTATTAACGTCATCGCCAATTTTTACATTTACTTTATTAATTTTTTTAGTTTCGTGTGGATATACAAATGTATTATCTTTAAATTCGACAGTACCTTTCGCATCAACTTTAGTGATAATATTATCGCGTCTTACAAAATCAGTTTCACTTATGTTTACAAGTTTTTCTTTTTTAGAATTTGTGCATGTTACAAACACGACAACTGCCACGATAATAATCAATAAAATAATAAATAGCTTTTTCTTTTTCAATATACTCAATCCCTTCAAAATTTCATAATAATTATATTATATTATATCTGATTAAATGTCAATAAAAGTACGAGAATCAAGTTAAGCGTTTTTGAGGAGTTTTTTGATGAAAATAAATAAATAAAAAAAACCAAGCGTCATCTAAAATTATTGCAATAATTTTTTCTAAATCAAGTAAATATGAAAAAAGGAATGAACTTTTATAAATATAAAGTTCATTCCTTTTATAAAATATTTTATTTGCAAAACTTTAAAGAAATTAAATTCACATCTTAACATAAATTATTAAAAATGTCTGGTGAAAATTTGACTGTCTGCCAATAAGCTTTCCACTGTATCAAATCCAAGCATTTTCAATAATTTTATAACATACGGATTATCAATGGGAGTTAGATACGTCGCTGTATCTGCATATTTATTAACATTTTGGGTTGCTTTGTCTTTATCAATAATTTTCTTGGGGCCGCCAACACATCCTCCAACACATCCCATACCTTCAAAAAAGTTTGCACTCTTTTTTTCATTATTAAATTCTTCCATCAATTTTTTGCATTCAACAATACCATTAGCTTGTTTTGTAACAATTTTTTTGTTTGGATTGATTCTTTTTACTGTTTCCATAACTGCTTGGCTTACACCACCCGTACGTGCATAAATTCTGCCAGCTCTTGAGGAATGATCACGGTTACTTTCTTTCATATTTTCTGGATTAATAGACAAAGCGTCAAAAATTGATGCAACTTCTTGAAACGTCAATACATAATCTACAGCGCCAACTAAATCTTTTTCATGAATCTCAGATTTTTTAGCCAAACACGGGCCAATAAAAACAGTAATAGCATTTGGGTGAATAATTTTAATAGCGCGACCACATGCTATCATTGGAGAAACTGAGCCTGGAACATGTGAAAGAAAATTTTGTTTACGCAGCATAGCTATCCACATTGGACAACAACAGCTTGTAAGCATAAAATCTGATTCACTTTGAACATGTTTATCAAATTCAAGTGCTTCTTTCAATGTCAAAATATCTGCAAACAGCGATACCTCTACCATTCCAGTAAAACCCAAATATTTTAAAGCAGTGCGAAGTTTGCCAGGAGTAACTTTCTCTGAAAACTGACCTAAAAAGGCCGGCGCTATCATTGCATATATTAAAGTATCGCTATTCATTACAGCATCTAATACATCCATTATATCTTTTGTTAAAGAAATATTTTTGCCGGAGCCTGCAATTTGTTCAAATTCTCCTTCATCCCAAATCACAGGATGATTTTTGGGTTTTAGCAAACAATCTAATTGGCTATAAACATTCTCCTCCGATACATTTTCAATATCCTCAAATCCTGAATCTATTTTTGGTAAACTTTTATGTAGCTGCTCAAAAGTCATTTTAAAATCCCCCTCGTATTTTAAAAAATATTATTTTTCATTAAAGTCAACCCAATTTTTTGCTTCTTTGACATTATCAATGTCTGGCATAAATACGTCTGTATTGTCTTCTTTTTTTGCATGCTCTGCCAATGCCAAAGTTTTGTAGTCGGATTCAACTTTTTTCTTTTTGCTCATAAAAATACCTCCATAATATTTTATCACATTTATTATTAAATGGAGGTATTTTTTTTATTCATCTGAATTATTTAATTTTATTAATATTAAAATTCAACTTCAAAACTAGTGCATTCAGTATCATTTTTGTGTTGAGCATCAAATGTTGAAGAACCTACTTCTATATCTGCTAATGTACAATAATTAACTTTATCGTTAAATCTGCAACTTTGCACGTTACATTTAATTTGTTGATTACCTGACACTTTAAAACACCTCCATTTGTTTTTAATTATTAACAGCATCCCAAAATTTATACACTCGTTCTAAATATTTTTTAAAACGAATAATTTATACAGGTGAAAAAAATGAGACGCAAATTCAGACGCAATTATAAAAGAAATAATTTTTCGGATTACATAATAAATTTTCTGTCGATTTGCTTGGCACTATATTTAATTTTATTTACCTACAATAAATTTTCGCATGTACAATTCAAAATAAATATACCTCAAAAAAATATTTCAGCTTTCCAGATGCCCGTACAAAATTTCTTCAAACTTAACAGTCTCTCTCAAAAATATAATATTGCCTTTGAGGAATTAATAACGATATACTCGCTTGAAAATAATTTTTTTCCCAATAAATCCATTACTGCTTCAGAAAATGAAATTGAGCAAAGCATGATAATAAATTACAATCAAGTTAAAAAAAAATACAGTCCTCGTTTAATAAATCAATATTCAACTATGTTCAAAAACATAATCTCAGATATTAAATATTTTCCAATAGCAGCAGATGTATGTACAGAAAATGATTTGCCTTATATTTACGGTGACAACTGGGAGAAAACATATCGTGCAAAAATTCCGCAAGGCTGTAATATTTTCGATCGTGAAAATATCAGTGCTCGTATTCCTATTGTAAGTATGACTGACGGTAAAATTTCCAATATCAATTGGGATGACTCACTCGGATATAATATTGCAATTATTAGTAGTAACCAAAATAAATATATATACTGTCACTTTGATAAATTTGCAAATAATCTGCAAAAGAATAGTGAAATAGAAGCAGGACAATTATTGGGATATATGGGAAACACGCAAAAAGATGAGTTATATAAATCTGTGCATCTACATTTATGCATCAGTCCAAAGACAACTTTTGTAAGCGATGATTTTTTTATCAATCCATATTTATTTTTAAGGCTAATCGAAACACAAAAAGCTTCGCTTGGTGATTAATTGTTGTTATTTTGTCGAAGAAAACTTTTTTGAAAAGAAAAAGTAGAATTTCAAGGTCAAAATCTAAGGTTTTTTGAAAAAATTTTAGTTTTTTAAAAACAACTTTTTTTTAATAAATTTAATATAAACATCTCCTTTGTATCCACTTCATAAAAACTTTAACAAAAAAATCTCAAGCATTTGCTTGAGATTTTTTACTAGGTTTCTTTGGCTTACTTTTCTTTTTCTAAAGAAAAGTAAGAAATAAAAAATAAATAGCTTCTTCAATAAAATATTACAAAATTTGATTTCTGCATAAAAATTTTTTTAAATTACCATAAAAAATTTTGTCTGTAATATCTTTATCATATAATTTTTCAAATAAATTATACACCTTTTTCATGTCTACAACATTTTTAATACCTAATGGATAATCGTCGGCGCCGTCAAAATCACAACCCCAACAAATATTGTCACTACCAATTAAATTTAATAAATGCTCAACGTGCTCATTTAAATCATGTAAATTAATCGAACTTGCTTTTTTAATAAATGGCGTATATAAATTCAAACCAATTAAACCATTGCCCTCTTTAATGGCCAAAATCTGGTCGTCATCCAAATTTCTGACATGCTCACAAATTTTCTGGCAATTAGAATGACTTGCAATAAATGGTTTGCTAGAGAATTTGTATACATCCCAAAAAGTTTTTTTGGATGCATGCGAAACATCTACAATCATATTTAATTGATTCATGTGCTCAACAACTTCAAATCCAAATTTTTTTAACCCACATGAAGAATTTGCCCCACCGGCCAAATCATTTTCATTGTTCCAAGTAAGGGTCAATAAAACAGCTCCCATTTGATAAAATTTTTCGAGATTAGCCAAATTATTTTCGAGAGCCTCGCCGCCTTCTATTGCCAAAAAAAATTTCATCTGCGGAAAATATTCCTTATATATTTTGATTTGCTCATCGTAATATTTTATAAACATTTTTGTATTTTCAAATGGATGATCTAGATATTTTTGTTTGAGCCATATAGCAAAAAATTGTATTACTTCATCGTATATAGATAATTTTTTAATATCAACTTGTGCAAAATTTTCATATATGTTTGATTCACTCTCAAATATTTTCGTAATTGTGTCGCAGTGCAAATCACCAAAATTTATTACAATCACCCCTAAATCATCATTACAATTTTTATACCAATTACAATTGCCAATACCAACATTATTAAATAAAATCCACACTCTAATATATTTGTGATTACATACATTTTCTCGCGCTTGTATTTATTTATAATTTTGTCGGCCAAAATTAAATTTGGCTTTTCTTTTTTCATTACGAATATAACTTCGTCATAGCATTTTGTACTGTCGCCTTTGATTACAATAGCTTTGCCTTTCATTTGATTTTCTCCCATACTCGCGCTGTGAGTATCGTCATATCGTCTTTTATTATATTATTATTTGCAAGCTTCGCCTGTACAAGTATGTAATCTGAAATATCTTGTGGATTATTTGAGTTGAGACTCAACAATAAATTTAAAAGCCATTCTTTTTTATCGTGGATATTTTCGGCAGTATCAAACACTCCGTCCGTCATCATAATTATTATATCGCCATCACGAAATTTTTTATTGAACACTTCAAATTCTACATTAGTTAAAATTCCTATAGGTAATGAAGAAGATTTTATAACTTGCAAATTTGAATCACGGAACAAAAATGAAATTGAGGCACCTGTTTTGATAAACTCACCGCATCCGCTATATAGATCGATAAAACATACATCCAAGGTTGAGAATGAATCATCACTACTTTTTAGAACCAAAATTGAATTAATCATTTTCATTGCAGTATTTTTATCAAATCCAGATTCCATAAAATCTTCAAGTAATTCAACAGCAGCACTGCTTTCAATTTTAGCAGAACTTCCTGAACCCATTCCGTCTGATAAAACCAATGCGCACTGCCCATTTTTCAATTCCATAACAGAATAGCAATCTCCAGATTCCACACTATTTTTTTTAATGCATCTGGAAACAGCGCTGGTAACAAAAAACTTTTGACGCTCGACAAATTTCAAATTACAAAATCCACGCTGCATTATGCAATAATCTTCTTGAATAACCATATTAGTATCCAAAGATTTATTGATAAGCGGCAAAATTTTTTTATTACAAAATTTTCGATTGCCACACGATTTCAAATTAACAGCTATCTCGTATCTATCCTCTTTGTTTTTAACAGCAGTCACACTTTCAAAATCAATATTATTTTTCATAAACTCGCCAACAATTTTTTCTTCAGCATCCTTATCAAAACGCATCTCCAAATTCAATTCATTAGCCAAATTATTAATAATTGTTGAAACACCAAGAAGTTGTTGAGAAACCAATTCACGGCTCTCAATAATTTTATTGTTCCAAGCCAAATTTATTTTATATATCTCAAACAATTTATTTGTATTTTCAACAAATCGTCCAAGGCTTACACAATTCAATCTAAAAGATGAAGGGATATCATTTATACTAACAGCGCCTTTTTTTTCACACGCATTTAAAATACTAAAAACTGTTTGATATGTATCATAAAAATTATTTTCCCAACAAAACGCTTTCATACTGCAATTGCTACAAGATTTAGAAGCAATTTCATCTATTAATTTTGAAATATCCTTTCTATCGAGGGAAGATTTTTTTTCAGCCAGATTGTTAAACGTAACAGATAATTTATTAAATGACTCAGCAAATGATTTGAGCCGATAATTCACCATATTTTTTATATGATCTACATATTCATTTTCATCTTGAACTTTTGCAAAATCTGTTTTGATAACCATAAATAAAATAATAGAAATAAAAGAAGATAACAATAACTCTCTTGTCATAAGCGACGGCTTTATGTATAAAATAATCAATGACGAAGAAAGTATTAAACAAATTATATTTGCCAACTTATTATTTTTAAATATGCCACAAAAAATTCCTGCTATCCCAAAAATAATTACTTCACTATATCCTATTTGTCCGCTCAAATTTAACATAATTCCAATAATTAATCCAAACATTGAACTGTACGGACTGGAATAATTGTTTCCAATCACAAGTAAAATAAATATGGTAAATATACTCAAAATCGAAATTCCCGCAATATGAACATCACTCATGCCGGCTATAGAGCTTCCTAAAATAATTGCAAGACTCAAGAGTTCATCATTAGCTAATGAACTTAATTTGCCATTTAAAAATTTATAAGCCGGATTAAAAATATAAGAAAGAAGAAAAACAATAACACCTTCAATTAATGAAATAAGAAATAAAAAATTACCTGCGCCTGCAAAAAATGAAATAATAAATCCGCTGACAAGCACACAAAAAAAGTTTGTTGATTCTTTAAATAACAAACCTAATTTTCGTCCTGCAAAAATATTTATGACTCCCATTAAAAATATGCATGCCAAATACTTTACAAAATATACCCCGGACAATTTAGTAAACAGCCCTATAGCAATTGCAAGGGCTATAAAATAAAATTCAAATCCACCCAAAAACAAACTCAAATAAGAAATAGCAAATGGATTCAAAAATCCAAACATTATCATTCTAGATATAAAAAATCCGAAAACAATTAGCCATATTAATACGAAATCTTTTGAGCTAACTAAAAAATTATTTTTGGCTTTAACAGAAATATTTTGCACAAAATCCCCTCCGATGCAAATTATATTTCTGTATAAAGCAATTATTTGTAGTTTTTTACCGTATAAAAAATATTTTTTGTGACAAAATCAATCACATTTTAATACATCATTGACTTGAATAATTATAAGTTTCACGCATTATTTGAATATCGTGAGGATGACTTTCTCTTTGCCCCGCATTTGTTATTTTTATAAATTTAGCTTTTTGCGATAATTCATCTATTGTCGATGCACCACAATAATACATACCGGACTTGAGTCCTTCTAATAAATGATTTGTTGTATCAAAAAGTTTTCCGCTGTATCCAACACGTCCTTCAACATTCTCCAAATTATTTTCAATTAATCCTCTATGAATTTTAAACTTTCTTCCCTGATACAATTCAATTTGACCTGGGCTTTCCTCGCAGCTTGCAAACATATTGCCAATCATGCATACGCTAGCTCCTGCCGCAATTGCTTTTGTTATATCGCCAGAATATTTTATTCCACCATCAGAAATAAGAGGAATATTATGGCTTTTTGCAACTTCGGCACAATCTAAAATAGCTGTCAATTGCGGAATTCCAACTCCCGAAACAATATGTGCAGCAGACACTGACGATGTTCCAAACCCAATTTTAATTGCATCGGCCCCCGCTTCAATTAATTCATAAACTGCATCACTTGTTACAACATTTCCCGCTATAACTTGTAAATTCGCAAAATTTTTCTTCAAAAGTTTTACCATATCAATAACTTTTTGTGAATATCCATAAATATCTTCGACAACAACAACATCAACTTTTGCATCTATTAATAACTGCGTGCGTTCCAAAATATCTTCTCCAACACCAACTGAAGCTCCGACTAAAAGCCTGCCTGCAGTATCGCGTGATGCATTAGGATATTTAATTGTTTTTTCTATATCCTTTATTGTAATTAATCCCTTAAGCCTGTTATTTTCATCAACAATAGGTAATTTTTCAATTTTATTTGCAGCTAAAATTTCTTTTGCTTGCATGAGTGTAGTTCCTTGGGGCGCCGTAATTAAATTTTCACATGTCATTATTTCATAAATCTTTTTTTCTCTGTCAAGTTCAAATCTTAAATCGCGGTTTGTCACAATTCCAACAAGCTTTCCATTTTCGCAAATCGGCACACCTGATATATGATATTTTTCCATTATAGAGTCAGCTTCGTGCACATAATTATTAGGCGATAGAAAAAATGGATCAGTTATAACTCCGTGTTGCGAGCGCTTAACTTTATCCACTTCGCTAGCTTGTTGCTCAGGCGACATATTTTTATGTATAATGCCAATACCACCTTGCCTAGAAATTGCTATAGCCATTTTAGATTCCGTAACAGTTTCGAGTGCCGCACTCATTAATGGAACATTCAAAGAAATAGAACGTGTAAGATTAGTTTTCAAATCTATCTGCTCATAATTCAAACTTGATTTAGACGGTAAAATCAAGACATCATCAAAAGTCAACCCTTCCCTAATACTACTCAAACAAATCACCTCAAAATAAATTTTTTTAAAAAATAATGATTCACAAAACAAAGAATAACATTTTCAAAAAAATAATGCTAGATAAATTAACAGACAATATAAAAAAAAATAATGCTAAAAAGTAAGCATTATTGCAAAAAAATAATGCCGCATATCTGCAGCATTTTAAAAATTGTTATAAAGACTAGATAATTTTTATAATGTCATTGACCGCAATAATAACGGCAAAAATCATTAAAACAACAAAACCAACAAAATGTATAAAACCCTCACGCTCTGAATTTAGTGGTTTTTTTCTAACTGCCTCAAACAATAAAAAAAACAATCTACCGCCATCCAGTGCCGGCAAAGGTAATAAATTAAATACACCAATGTTTGCGCTGAGAATAGCCATAAAATTCATCATTGCCTGGAGCGCATAACTTATACTTTCCGTAACAGACAAATTATAAGTATCGCCTATGACTTTTACAATTCCAATTGGCCCTGACATATCATTTAAAGATAACTTAAATGATATCAACCTAAACAATCCAACAAAAGTTAATTTAATATAAAAAGCAATTGTAAAAAAAGCATTGTAGAAGATTTCAAACACGTTAATCTTCTTATAATTTAAATCAGCAGAAGAAAAAATTCCACTGCGCAAATCTTTTTCAAATCCTAACAAATACTGACCGTTTTCATCTTTCATCGGCTTTATATCAAATTGCAGCTCTTTACCATTTCTTTGTACAACTAAATTTATAAAATTATCTTTTGCATCAGAAATGTAAAAACTTAAATCCTGAGATATATTTACTTTATTGCCATTAATTTTTTTTATATAATCGCCGGGCAAAATACCAGCTTTTTGTGCAGGATATCCGTCGATTACGCTTTTTACTTTCGGTAGTGCAACTCCATTAATAGAAACGATGAAGACAAAAATGAAAAATGCTAGCAAAAAATTCATAGCTGCGCCTGCAACAACAACAATAATTCTTTGCCAAACAGTTTTATTATTAAAAGAGCGCTCACTTGAATTACTTGTATCTTCGCCAAGCATTTGACAAAATCCACCGATTGGGAACAATCTTAACGAATAAACAGTTTCACCTTTTTTTATAGAAAAAATTTTAGGTCCCATACCAATTGCAAATTCTTCTACCATTATATCATTTTTCTTTGCGGCAATAAAGTGGCCAAATTCATGTATTATAACAATAATACTAAAAATAATTAAAGCTATTATAATTGACAAAATCTACACCTCATAATTTAAATTTTCAATTTGATTTTTCAATTCCAATACATCTTCAATACTGTAATTTAAAATCACGTCATGTCTTGACATTACGTATTTTATAAATTTGTATATATCTAAAAACGCAAACTCTTTATTCAAAAATTTTCTTACTGCTATATCATTTGCAATGCACAAAGCAGCTGGCATTGTACCACCAATATTGATTGCTTGCCTGCACAATTCAATCCCTAATAAACTTTCATTTGGTTTATCAAACTCGAATAAATTGCACAAATTAAAATCAAGTCGCTTAAAATCATTTTTAACACGTTTTGGATAAGTCAAAGCGTATTGAATCGGCAAACGCATATCTGATGGACCAAGCTGTGCAATTATACATCCATCTTTAAATTGCACCATTGAATGAATCAAACTTTGCGCATGCACCAAAACATTTACTTTTTCTTGCGGCAAGTCAAAAAAGCAACATGCTTCAAAAATTTCAAATCCTTTGTTAATCATTGTTGCCGAATCAATTGAAATTTTTTGCCCCATACTCCATGTAGGATGTTTTAATGCTTGCTCTAGAGTTACATTAGCAAGATTTTTGATTTTATGAAAAGGGCCACCCGACGCAGTTAAGTAAATTTTTTCTATATCGTCTGTTGTATATTCTTGCATAGATTGTAATATTGCAGAATGTTCACTGTCAATAGGAATAATTCTGACATTATTTTTCTTGGCCTCTTGCATTATCAATTGACCTGCTATAACAAGCGATTCTTTATTTGCAAGAGCAACATCATTCTTAGCACAAATTGCTTCAAAAGTAGGAAGCATGCCGTCAAATCCAACAATTGCATTAACTATTATATTCACCTTTTGGCGAGCTATGCAAATCAAACCTTCATTTCCACTTAAAATTTGAATACCTGGCAAAATATTTTTAAGCTCATTTGCTTTACTTACATCACACACGCATACACATTCAGGATTAAATTTTTCAATTTGTTTTTGCAAGAGTGAAATATTTTTATTAGCGCTAAGAGCTTTAATTTTAATGTTGTATCCATTGCGATTTAAATTTTCTATAACTTCCAAAGTTTGTACACCGATTGAGCCTGTCGAGCCAAGAACAGATATTTGCATAAAACACTCAACCTCCAAAATTGCGAATAAAATACAAAAATATATAGACAACGGGCGCAGTAAATAAAATGCTATCAAATCGATCTAAAAATCCACCATGCCCTGGCAAAATATTGCCGTAATCCTTCAAATTTACATAACGCTTAATAGCTGAGGCTGATAAATCTCCCAGCTGTGCAAATACAGAGCAAGTAGAACAAATTGTAGCACACAGCATTGTCAAATTCAAGTAATGTATATCGAAATATCCCGCAAACAAATTACAATACAAAATACCCAGCAATGTTGAGCCTAATACTCCACCAATTGCACCTTCAACAGTTTTTTTGGGACTTAAATTTGGAATTAATTTATGCCTGCCAAAAATATGGCCTGCAAAATAAGCAAATGTATCGCATCCCCATCCAGAAATAAAAATTAACCAAACAAAAAATTCACCATAAAGCTGGCGTCGTACAAGTATTATAAAAGACAATAGAAAGGTCACATAAAAAAATCCAAAAAGTGTTGTTATGCAATCAATAATATTTATGTTTGAATGGAAGAAAACGAGAAAGACCAACAATAAGATAATAAAGCTGCTAAATACAACAATAAATTTTATAAACGTAAAGTCTTTCAAAATAAATATATATGCTGCAGATAATAAATAACCAAGGATATGTATAGGCATAAATTTTTTTGATAATGCCGTATAAATTTCATAAAGGCAAACAAACGCACAAAATAAAACAGCCAATTGTAATGGCCATTTACCAATATGTAATAAAAGAAAAATAAAAGGCAAACCGATTAAGGCAGTCAACACTCTAACAATCAAACAATTCACCTACTTTATGTAAAATCATCTGCTACCAAAACGTCTTTGACGCATAGAAAAATTTTTTATTGCATCTTCCAAATCATTTTCATTAAAGTCTGGCCAAAATTTATCACAAAAATAAAATTCGGTATATGCACATTGCCATAACAAAAAATTACTTATGCGCATTTCTCCTCCAGTTCTAATTAATAGATCAGGATCGGGAATATTTTTAGTATCTAAACAGCTTTCAAAAATACTTTTGGTTATCTCGTTTGGCAATATTTTTTTATCAAGAACCATATTCAAAATTTTTTTAACTGCTCTAAAAATCTCATCACGAGCGCCATAATTTAATGCAATAATAAAATTCAAACCATTTTTTTTTTCTGTCAAAGCCTCAAGTTTTAAAATCTTTTTTTGCAATGCATCAGACAACTTTGAAATATCACCAATGCATTTTATTTTTAAACCATTTTCATCACATTTTTCGATGTATCTGTCCAAATAATTATCCAAAAGATCCATTAGATCATTTACTTCATCTTGTGGCCTATTCCAATTTTCAGTTGAAAATGCATACGCACTAAGATATTTTACACCAAATTTATTTGAACAACGCAAAATATTTTCTAAAACGTCAGCGCCTTTTCTGTGGCCAGCTTTTTTCGGCAAAAATCTTTTGTCTGCCCATCTTCCATTGCCATCCATAATAATAGCAATATGCTTAGGAATTTTAAGTTCACTCAAAATTATTTCCTCCTTTATGACTTGAATTATAGCACAAAAAAACTTACACAAGATATAAAATCCTATGTAAGTTAAAAAATAAATTAATTAAATTGATTAACGAGCTTGATCTGCGGCTCTGTTTGATGATTCAACTTCTCTACTCATTTTTTCTGCTTCTTGCATAACAACTGAGTCCTTAGTATGAATTAACGCCTGTAGATATTGCGTTTTTACAAAGCCGTCTGGCATATTATTAATTTTTTGTACAAATAAATCAGTTGTACTTGCAATTGCTTGTCTTTTCTGCTCATATGTCTTTGGACTTTGATACCATTTTGGAAGAACACTCATATTGAAATCTTCTTGACATTGCATTTCAAAATCATCAATTGATTTATTTACCTTTGTAACCTCTTGCGATAAAACTAATGTTTTTTTGATAGCTAATTTATCCTCACAAGATTTTTGCACAGATTCAGGCATTAAATTAATCATATCTTCAAGTGAATCAATTGCACTTTGTATTTCATCCTCGAATTGCTCAAATGATTTTGAATTTGGATCGTAATTTTTAACAATATTACTAAAAACTTTTTCACATAGCTTTGAGAATGCATTAATGAAACAATTATCTGCTTGCTCAACTTTATCAACAAATAATATTGTAGCATTATACAATGCTGTCTTACATAATTTTTTTTCGGTTTTATCTGATATTCCTGCAATATTATTTATACATAAAGAAATTGTATTTTCAATTGCAGCTTGTTCTTGTTCAGGCGTTCTTGAACTTTGATACCATTTTACTTGAGTACTTCTTTTTAAAATTTTTTCATATTGCTTTCTATATCTCAACTCATCTAAATCAATATTCTGTAATTCTTTAACTGTCATATTTTGTTTTATCTCTTCTGGATATAATTCATAAACAGTAAATAATCCATTCAAATGATTACATATAAAATAAATATCATTTGAATAAAAACATATCTTTTCTAATAAATCTATTGCGTTATTGTCCTGCATAATTTTAAATATAATATTTACTTTGCTAGGCAAATAATTCATAACAATACCCAAATAAGGATCTTGAGATAAAACACCAAACACATTTTTATTGGCAACAAAGTTAATGTAACTTCTATTTAGTAATCGTAACATTACTTCTTGCTTGTCTTGTTCAACATAATCTACTGCATTAAGAACGGCACGAACATAAACTGTTAAAAACTGTCCAGAACAAAATCCTTGTAATTGCTTAATTCTTTTTAAAATATCAACATTCAACAAATCAACATTAACACAATTTAAACCAAGTATAAATTCTGTAATATCCGGATTGGAATTTAAAAAACTGAATGTTTTATATTTAAAAAGTCCAAACATATTATTAATATCTGTTTTGATAAAAGTACTCTGGTCATTTTCAAGATTATCCATTGGTTTTAAACTAATATTTATCCTGTCTTTCTTTTCAATCATTTTATCTTTTGTTGTATCAATAATATTAAATAACCTAACAATTAAAATTATGTTATCGGGATTTTCAACAAGAAGATCTTTTATACATCTCATGTTATTCTCATTTAAATCGGGTAATTTATTAAATATATATTTTCGCTCATTACGAAAATTAATTTTCTCATTTAAAATTTGCGATATAGCTGTTAAATTAATTTCGTCTATTTTTGCTTTATTTTTCTCTTCAATCATCATTTTAGCTTTAGGAATTAACACTTTATGCAATAAAATACAGGTATAAAGGTATTCTTTTATGCATGTACATAAATTTTTGATTCCATTTTCAACCTTAAAATCACTACAATTACTTTTATAAAGACTTAACTTTTTTAAGATAATTCCCAAATCATTTTTTATATTACCCATATCATTTAAAGAATTTATATAGCCTAAATCCAAATCACTTAAATCATCAGTAGTAAAGTATTCTTTCAAAGAATCGATTTTTTCTTGAATATTTTGATCATCGTTTAATCTAATATTCTTCTTTAAAAGCTTCAATCTTTGATCATATAAAAAAGTTAAATTTTCTAATCTTATATCCAAATTTTCTGAGTCATAAATTGCTTTTTGATCAAGAAATTTTAAAAAAATTGAATCAAGATAATTGCTTACTATTTTTATACGTTCACTTAATGTACCTTCTGCAGTAATTAAATTTTTATCTAGCTCATCTTCTATATTTTTAGAATCCAAATTAAAAATTGTATAATCTATTGAAACTAAATAGCTATAATACCAATACGGCTCATTAACAAACTGATCATTATAATAATTAATTAGATTTACTCTCGTTTCAAGATCATTACTTGTTTCTTGTGTATCTAAATCATTATTCAAAATTTTAATTGCTGATTGAACAGTTTCTATATTATTTCCCTTCACATTTAATTTGCTCAAAGCACCTGGTATTTTCACAACTTCTCGTAATTTTTCCACAAATTCAACAAAATTTTCACTACTAAGATTAAAATTGTCTGATAAATTACAAACAAACTTCCTTAATTCATAAATATTATTAACTACATTATAATGTTCATCTCCACCAGTTGTATTTTCAAAAATATCTTGAAAAGAAAAAAATAAAGACTGAACAAGATACAATTTGTAATCATTAAATTTCAAATTTGCATGTTCAATCCAACCGAATAACAAAAAATCATTTGACAAAACATTCTTTTCTGCATTTTCAAAACTCAATTCACCAGATATTAATTTATCTACAATATCAGGACATCTTGAAACTTCTAAAAGAAAAATATCATCTGAACGAAACTTTAAAACACCGTCAACATACAAAAACTTATTTTTAAACAAACCAATTTTTTCAGCATTAGCATAAAGTTTTGCCAAATTCATTCTATAAAAATTATACGTTTCATCATCAGGCGAAAAATCTTCTAGCATTTTACAAACAACTTCAAAATGGTTAATTTCATTGATGCCAAATTTACCATTAATTTTATTTCCACCATAATGATATATTTCGCAAATCACTCTCATTTGCTTTTCATTTTGACATTTAGCTAAAAATGAAATTAAATTTTTATCTTGCAAAAGTCTATCATCAACAACACTACAAAATTTTTCTCGAATATCATCTTTCCAATCAAAATCCTTACAAGCTTTAAAAAACATAACTACCCTACTAAGCGGTTCTATTTCTAAAAAATGTGGTGTGCTCTGATAAATTTCTATTAATGTATCAATTTCATTTGGATAAAGCATTAAAAAATTCTGCAGTTTTTCATTTGTAATCAATAAATTAAAAAAATCGTTACTAAATTTGTTCAAAATCTCTTGATTTCCTTTAACAAAACTTTTTAAAAATACAAATTTTAAATTTGGGTTTAATTTATAAAAGGTAGTATCAATTGTAGTAAACCAATCTAAAATATTTTTTAAATCTTTTGTTTCAAGTTCGCGAACAAAATTAAAAGCAGCAACACCTAAATTATCAGAAACAAATCTATAGACAGTTAATTTTAAAATCTCTTGATTATTTTTTATTTCATCACATATAATTATAACTTTTTGCGCATTTGTTTGCGGAGAATCTTCTTCAATTAATTGAAATTCATCCAAAACTTTTTTGAGAAAATCTATTCTTTCATAAAAATAAATATTATCACTGTCCATAACTATATTAAAAAGTTCTAAAGCAATTTCATTAGAATGTGTACTTTGATAAAAATTTAACAACACAGAAAGTTTATCAGGATAAGTTATTAAATAAGTTTGAAGTACTCTATTGGCATCTATTAAATTTAAAAATCCAATATTCAATGTATCAAAAATGACACGTTGCTCTTGGCTAGTTTTTAAATATATCACTTTTAAAGGTAGACTTAATTTATCAAAAATTTCATTTCTTATTATTTGAGGATTTTCAGAAAAATTATTATGTAATTCTATAAGTTGTTCATAAGATAAATATCTTGAAAGTTCAATTTCTAAATTAATATCTAAACAATATTTTTTTATTTTCTCTTTTTCACTTTTTAATAAAAAAATTGCCAAATCTAAATCATTATCAAAATTAAATTCTTCTTCGAGATTATTTTTTTTATCTAAATTAATTTCTTTACTTAAATAAAAATTGCTATCAACTGTAGTAAATAATTCTAAAACAGATTTTAAATCTTTTTTTTCATACTCTTGATTTAAAAATTTATCGCAATCAGCAACACCTAAATAATCAGAAACTAATTTATTAATAATTAATTTTAAAATTTTTAAATCACTTTCTATTTCATTACCGTCGTCATCTTTTTCATTACATATAATTTCCCACAAACTCATATTTTTTTCTTTTAACTTTTCTTCACATGACTCAAATTTCCCAACAATTATTTCGGCAAATTTCATTCTGTCTTCAAAATTAATACTATAATCATTAATAATTATACTAAAACCTTTTAAAAAATTCCCATGTGATTTTGCTCTAAAATAAAACTTTTGTAACATAAAAAATTTATCAGAATCAGAATTAGTTATTAAATAATTTTGAAGCAATTCATTTTCAACTAAAAAGCTAAAATAATCATCACTAAATGATTTGAATTTTTCAAAATCAAAATTTTTCATAAACATCCATATCAGTCGTATATTTAATTTACTAAAAATTTTATTCTTTAAATAGCAAAGACCCGTGTTTGTAGTACAAAAATCTAAAATATTTTTTAACTCTCTCTCTTCAAGGCTTTGAATAAAATCACAATAAGTAATACCTAAATTATCATAAACTAATTTATTAACAGTTTGTTTTAAAATTTCTTTGTCATTTTTTATTTCATTAAATATAATTCTTTGCACATCTAGAAAATTCAAAACATCTGTTGCATTTTCATTTTTTGAATCATATTCATTTAAAACTTTTACAACAAATTCTAACTTTTTTTCTAAAGAAATATTATTGTTGCTTGTAACCACATTAAAAAATTTTAGAGGTTCACGTCCATAGACAATACACAAATTTAAAATTCGTCTTTGCAAATTCAAATTTAAACCTTCAAAAAAATATTCATCAATACCTAATGAATCAAGCAAATGCAGTTTGCTATTTAAGAAAACAAATCTACGTTTTTCTTTGTTCAGATATTTTTGATTCTCCAATAACTTTTTTTCACTTTCTACTTGAGCTAAATGTTCTAGATTGCCAGAATTATCAGATAATTCATCTTTATCTTTAGATTTACGTTTTACTTTTATTCTCGTACTGCTATTCAAATCTACAATTTTATCTTCATCTTCTGTAATGTTGTCATTTTCTACAATCATAAAACATTTATCAAGATATCCTATCATTCCATTTTTCATTTCATTATTGCATAAAAATTCCTGCCAATCTACTTCCGAAATTGGCATTATTATTTTTCTAAGTTGTTCTTCTTTTACACTTTTTTCAAAAGAAACACATTCTCCAGATCGGGAAAAATTTATCGGCAAATTACCAAAAACCTGAACGTAATCTTTTTCATCAGAAAAAATAACATTACTTTTCAAAAACTCATTGTATTTTTCTTTAATGTTCTTTGCTTTATGATATTCGTCATTAAATTTTATACTATTAATTTCAATAATTTTCGAAAGATAAAGAGTTGGTTTATCAGCATTATCATGCCACTTAAGATGTAAATGTTCTCCTACATAAAGACAACTTATCCCAAATTCCAAAGTAAACTCTTCTTGTTCTTCTTTTGAAATATAATACGATTTGCCTGCAAAATAAAAAATATTTCCCATCAAAAAATCACCTCGATTTGAAGCAAAAACTATATCACTTATATATTTATTATATCAAATAAAATAAATTAATTAAAATAAAAATTTAAAGTCAAAATCAAAATTGCGAATACGAATTTTTTGCAATGACTAAAATAAATCATAAGACACATTTATCTTTTGTCTTTTTGCATTGAATATTGTTTATTATTGTGCTAATATTATTTTCGTATTTCAAATTAATTTGGATTGGTGATTCAAAGTGAAATTTATTTTTGCAGCTCTTATTTCTTATTTTATTGTACGTTTGATAACTCCATGGTTTATTAATTTATCTATTAAATATAATTTTGTTGATCAACCCACCGATCGTAAAAAACATACAAAAGCTACGCCGCTTTGTGGTGGACTTGCTATGTACGTCGGGTTTGCAATCTGTTTTATTTTATTTGTGGGCTTTGCAAACATAAAACATATCGCAATTTTAATAGGAAGTCTTTTAGTCATTAGCGTTGGCATTGTCGATGATTATTATAAAACTAAGGGATTAGAATTTGGAATAATACCAAGAGTAATCGTGCAAGTAACTTCCGCAATAATTTTGTATTCAGTCGGTATAAGATTTACAGGATTTATGAGTCCATTTACAGATACTTATTTTGTTTTCCCGCATTACTTACAATTTATATTGACAATTTTGTGGGTATTTGGTGTAGAAACCGTAATAAATTTTTCAGATGGATTAGATGGATTAGCAGGCGGATTTTCTTGCATATCTGCATTCACTTTATTTATAGTCGCAATATACAAAGGTCAAACAATCTCAGCATTAATTTCAGCAATCCTAATAGGTATAATAATAGGATTTTTAAAATACAATCTTCATCCTGCAAAAACATTTATGGGAGATTCGGGAGCAAGTTTTTTAGGCTACATGCTTGCACTAATTTCACTATACGGCGCATTTAAACAAGCAACTTTAATTTCAGTATTCATACCAATATTGGCACTTGGCGTTCCAATTTTTGATAATATATTTGTTATGATAAAAAGATTTTTGCAGCACAAACCAGTTTATAAAGCAGATGCAAGTCAAATTCATTACAGACTGCTTAATTCCGGAATGAATACAAATCAAGTTGTTCGATATTTATTTTTAATAAATGTGTGCTTTAATCTGACTTCTATTATAATATTGCTCTTAAAAATTTAAACAACGGAGGGAAAATATGAATACAGTAAAAGAAATTTTTGATAATAATATAATTAATGTTGAAGTAATTTTAGGCGGTTGGATAAAAACTTTGCGCAATTCAAAAAATATTAGCTTTATTCAATTAAACGATGGAAGTTGCTTTAAAAATATCCAAGTTGTATTCGATAACAAACTTGAAAATTACGACGAGATAAGTAAACTTGGAGTTGGTTCAAGCATTCTTGTAAATGGATTAGTTGTTGAAAGCCAAGGGAAAGAACAATCTTTTGAAATTCAAGCAAAATCTATACAAATTGAAGGCAGTGCGCCTGAAAATTATCCGCTTCAAAAAAAACGCCATACGTTAGAATATTTAAGAACTATTGCGCATCTTCGTCCTCGTACAAATACATTCTTAGCAGTATTTAAAATTCGCTCTCTGGCAGCATTTGCAATACACAAATTTTTTAACGAAAATAATTTTGTTTACGTAAACACTCCTATAATTACAACAAGTGATTGTGAAGGTGCCGGCGAAATGTTTAGAATAACAACATTAAGCAAAAACACTTTTGATACTCACGAAGATTTTTTTGGCAAAGCAGCATATTTAACTGTAAGCGGACAACTTTCTGCAGAAACATTTGCAAGTGCTTTTAGAAATGTTTATACATTTGGGCCGACATTTCGAGCAGAAAATTCAAATACAACACGTCATGCAGCAGAATTTTGGATGATAGAACCTGAAATGGCTTTTACAAATCTAAATGGATGCATGAAGATGGCAGAAAATATGCTTAAGTTTGTCGTTAAATATGTTATGGATAATGCGAAAGATGAACTTAATTTTTGTAACAGCTTTATTGATAAAAACTTAATTGAACGTTTGAATAAAGTTGTGAATTCTGATTTTGAGCATATAACTTACACCGAAGCTATAAAATTATTAAATGAATCAGGTGAAAAATTTGAATATCCAATTTCTTGGGGTTCAGATTTGCAAACAGAACACGAACGTTTCATAACTGAAGAAATTTTTAAAAAACCTGTGTTTGTTACGGATTACCCAAAAGATATCAAAGCATTTTATATGCGTGTAAATGATGATAAAAAAACTGTAGCTGCCATGGATTTATTAGTTCCTGATATTGGAGAAATTATCGGTGGCAGTCAACGTGAAGAACGTTTTGATTTACTTTGCCATCGCATGAAAGAATTAAATCTAAATCTTGATGATTATTGGTGGTATTTAGATTTAAGACGTTATGGAAGTGTTAAGCATTCAGGTTATGGATTAGGATTTGAACGATTTATTATGTATTTAACAGGTATCTCAAATATTCGTGATGTAATTCCTTTTCCGCGTACAGTTAACAATTCTGAATTTTAAACAAATAAAATTTATAGTGAGGTGTTTTGCGATGAGTACAATTGAAATTGAACAAATAATTAATTCTGTGCATAATCATCCCCATAATTTTTTGGGTATGCATAAAGAATCAAAAAATGATTTAGTTGTGAGATGTTTTTTGCCATACGCAGAAAAAGTTTGCACAATAAAAACAGATAGTAAGTCTCAAAAATACCCGATGACTAAAATTAATGATGCTGGATTTTTTCAAGTCATCATAAAAAAATCTAAGCCATTTGATTATCAACTTGAAATTACGGATTACGCGGGCAATACCAAAAAAATTTTTGACCCCTACGCATTTCCATTTCAAATTTCCGATTTTGATTTATATCTTTTCGGACAAGGTACTCATTACAAAATTTTTGATAAGCTCGGTGCCCACCCCATTACAATTAATAATGTTGACGGTGTGAACTTTGCCCTTTGGGCCCCAAATGCAAAACGTGTTAGTGTAATTGGCGATTTTAACAATTGGGATGGTCGCCAAAATCCTATGTGCTTACGTGAAAATTCAGGCGTATGGGAATTATTTATACCAGGTCTGAAAAACTTTGATTTGTACAAATTTGAGATTAAAACTCAAGAAGATTATATTTTAAAAAAAGCTGACCCATATGCAAATTTTTCTCAGCTTCGTCCAAACACTGCCTCCATCATCTTTGATATCAACAAATATAAATGGAAGGATGACAAATGGCTAGACAAACGCCAAAAAAATTCCCCTCTCAATAAAGCTATGAATATCTATGAAGTTCATATTGGATCTTGGAAAAGAATTGTTGAAGAAAATAATCGCTTCATGAATTATCGTGAGTTTGCTGACCAAATTGTTGATTATGTTAAAAAAATGAATTATACTCACATTGAATTAATGCCGATTGAGGAACATCCTTTTGATGGCTCGTGGGGCTATCAAGTTACAGGATATTATTCTCCTACAAGTCGCTATGGTACTCCCGACGATTTCATGTATTTAATTGATAAATGCCACCAAAACAATATCGGCGTGATTTTAGATTGGGTTCCTGCACATTTTCCAAAAGATGAACACGGACTTGTTCGATTTGACGGTACAGCTTTGTATGAACACGATGACCCAAGAAAAGGTGAACATCCTGATTGGGGTACATTAATCTTTAATTATGGCAGATGCGAAGTGAAAAATTTTTTGATTGCAAATGCTTTGTTTTGGATTGAAAAATTTCATCTCGATGGACTTCGTGTCGACGCCGTAGCTTCAATGCTTTATTTGAATTACAGTAAAAAAGATGGACAATGGATTCCAAATAAATTCGGTGGCAAGGAAAATCTTGAGGCAATCGAATTTATGAAACACATGAATTCTATAATATTAGGCAAATATCCTCATATATTAATGATTGCTGAAGAATCTACAGCTTGGGGCGGTGTTTCTCGCCCACCTGAGCAAAATGGTCTCGGCTTTAATTTAAAATGGAATATGGGCTGGATGAATGATTTCTTGTCTTACATGCAAAAAGATTGTATATACAGAAAATATCACCACAATAATTTAACCTTTAGTATGGTTTATGCATATACCGAAAATTTTATTTTAGTTTTATCGCATGACGAAGTTGTCCATGGTAAAGGCTCGCTCATAAATAAAATGCCCGGGGATTTGTGGCAAAAGTTTGCTAACTTGCGTGTGGCTTTCGGATTTATGATTGGTCACCCTGGCAAAAAATTATCTTTTATGGGAAATGAATTCGCACAGTTTGACGAATGGACCGAATCTAAAAGTTTGGATTGGCATCTCTTGAATTTTGACAGCAATAAAAAATTTCATCAATACATAAAAGACTTAAATCAAATTTATCTGCAAGAAAGCCCAATCTGGTACGACGATTTTACAAATGCCGGATTTGAATGGATTGACTGTAATGATTCGCAGAGGAGCGTTGTATCTTTCATTCGCAAGGGCAAAAATCCACATGACATTATTATTTTTGTTTGCAATTTTACACCCGTTCCTCTTTTAAATCACAGAATTGGTGTGCCATTTGCCGGTCAATACAAAGAAATTTTAAACAGCGATAATTTAAAATATGGTGGAAGCGACATAATCAATCCGGATATAATTGAAAGTGAAAAAATAAATTGGAACTATCGCCAAGACAGTATCAGATTAAAAATTCCACCGCTTGGCGTCTCAATTTTAAAGCTTAATTGAAATTAATTTATACAACATAAAAAACAGTCAAGGAATATAATAATTCCTTGGCTGTTTTTTATGCATCTTTGCTTTTTCATTTCGCTTATCTTAAAATCATAAAAAAAATTTTTGAAAACTTAATCAAATTTTGATATAATATATAATATAATTATAATTTTTATGAAAAAAATTGTAGTTAGATGAAAATGAGGTGATACTATGGAACATATTATTAATGAACTTTTTGGTGGTATAGCTCCACAAGAGATTATAAATTACGCACAGACAAATCAAGATCTTGATGAGCAAGAACTCAAAGATTATATAACCAGATACAAAAATACGCATATTGAAATTGATGGAAAATGGTATCCTGTTGTGCCTATAATGTCTGTTGCTAAATTAACAGACAATGGCTTTTTTTACGCTACAGCTAATACATGCAAAACAAATATAGATTTGGAATCTTATTTTATGAAATCATACGAAATAGAATCTTTGCAAGCTACTGAAGACATAATTGACTTACCTCAATATGAAAATTTAAAAAATAAACTTTGGCAAAATTATACTGCCAATTTTTCGTCTACTGATTTCATCCCTGAAAACGATAAAAATGAGATACTTTATTCGTTTTTTATTGGTAAAGAAGATTATGATGCTTATGATTTAGCTAAATTAAAAAATTCAGAAAAAAATTCCATTCGTAATAGATTTTTAAAAAACACAAAATTTAAACGTGAAAAATTACCAATACATCAAGTTAACGATGATGCAAATCATACAAATTTAGATCTTCCAACTTTAATTCCTGGAACTGCTAGGAAATCAAATGAATCAAATGAAAATCAAAAAGAATGGCAACAACGTCCTTCAATGATAAATATGGTAAAAAATTTTCATTATATTTTAAATAAACCCAAAGCTGTGTTATTAAATTCAATTAACAATGAAGTTTTTGATAATTCGTCTAATTCTGAAAAAGAATATTTTGTTAAAGCTCCAGAATCAAATTATTATACTATTTCCAATGAATTAAAAAATGATCTATTAACATTTTTTCAAAGCAATTACCCAAATGTAAATCAAAGTGAACTTACGTCTAAAATAAATGAAATACAAACTAAACTACCAGATTGTTGGTATGATGAAAATGATAAAGATGATATAAAAAATTATATAGCAAATGAATTAACATGTTTCATTTTAGGTATTAATAATCTTCCATTAGATATTAATGAGTTAGTTAATAACAGTGGAATTCTTGAGTCCGCAAATAATTATTTTCATCTCATACAAGCCACTATGACAGCAACAATGATAATACTTTTAAATAAACCAAGGCAAACAAGAAAAAATATCTGGAAAAATTATTCACAATTTATAAACAATCTTATGTTATCAACTGAAGATTTTACACAAATTATGGAAAATGATCAAGATTGTAATATAAATAAACCAATAGACTATATGGTAAGCAAATTTTTAGGAAGTTCCAATATAAATCAGGATACTAAAAAAAATATACACTCTTTATCTTTATTGATACATGATATTTTAAGTCATGCAGATCATGTTACAAATTTAAACTATCTTATATTCAAAGAAAATCGTTATTTAAAAGATGGATTTATTCACAATGGTCACTTTTGCGTGCCTTTGTATGATTTCTGTAAACAAAATGAAATTGATACAACCGGTTTAGACCAACCTCCAGAAAATTATATATTGACTACACACACATTTTCGCAGAACACACTGAAAAAAAGATATGAAATAATTGGTAATCCAAAACGTAGAATTCCAGCTGGAATATCTACTATACTTGGAACAATATCACTTGGAGTAGGTATAGCATTTTTACTTTTCCCTGGACTTAATTTTTTATCTCCTTTTCTTATGGCAGGCGGTGGTGCATTAATAACCGCTGGTGCTGCAACTTTTGGTTATGATGAATATCAAATGCATAAAAAAAACAACTTAAATAATAACAATCAAAATACTCTCATCCCAGACCAAACTGAAACTCAACGTGAAATTCCTGCTAGCTCACCAAATATTGCACCAAATACAAATTCACGAATTCAATCACCACCAGGTCTTTTTCCACCAAATTTTGATATAAATGGATCCTTTAATTTCAGCAGAGAACAACTAAATTGGATAATGAATAACCCTAACTATACATGGGTCAATGAACAAACTCAAAGAGCAAGAACCGGAAGTATGACTGCAAATCTTCTGCAACAACAACAAGCAAATCAACAACCAAGACGAAGAGTAGGAGGAGAACAACTCCATTAAAAATATTTTTCAGTAAAATCAAAAACTTTTCGCCAATATCTTTTTTCGTCTACTTTTGAAGATATGCCGTGACCTGCCTTAGGTACAATTAAAATATCCTTTGGGCATTTAGCACTTTCATAAAGTTTATAAACCATGTAAGTCGGTACAAAATTATCTTTTTCGCCGTGAATAAATAAAACAGGTGTTTTACACTTTTTTAATTGATTTACAGCGGATGCTTCAGATAATTTGTATCCGGCTTTTTTTTGGCATATAAAATCTGTGATATTGAACATAGGAAAATGTGGCAATCTAAAAATTTTATCATAGTGGTAAGAAAATTCATCAATGACCGAAGTATACGCGCAATCCTCAATTATACATTTTATATTCGGCGGCAAATTTTCGCCCGACGTCATTAAAACCGTTGCCGCCCCCATTGATAATCCGTATAAAATTATTTTTGCATACGGATTATTTCTTATTATAAATTTTATCCATTGCAAAATATCAAGCCTGTCATGCCAACCCATTCCTATATAATTTCCCTGACTTTTACCATGGCCACGGCAATCAGGCAAAATCACATTAAAGCCTGCTTCATAAAATTTTTTTGCGCTATCTGCCATCTGTATCCCAAATCCATTGTATCCATGAACTATTATGACCCAATCGTCAGAATATTTTGATTGCTCAATAACTAAACCATATAAATTCAAATTATCAAATGAAGAAATAAAAATTTCTTTATGATTAGTATCCTCAATCCAAATATCATTTTGAACAACATCAAGTTTTTCCAATAAACTTTCTTCATATGATAAATCAAACAAATTTTCATAGCATTTTTTATCAGTACGCTCGACTGCCAATTTATAAAGATAAACTGATTTTTTTACACACCAAAATAAAGCTGACAAAAAAACTAACTGAGACATTAAAAGAAATTTTTTATGCTTCATAACTATTCAGCCTCTTTATAAAAAAAATATCATATGCATCTTGCATACGATATTTTATTATGTACAGATTTATTTTATATATTCTTCTTATTGCTCAATTTTATTCAATTCAAGTTTTGAAATTGAAAGTTCATACGCCGTTTTATTTAAAATTTCTCCCGTTACTAATTTTTTTTGATATTCTCTGCTTTGCATGCGCGCATATATTTTCACATTATCGGCAATATTTAATCTGCTTGCAAATTTTGCATTTCTACCCCAAGCAATGCATGGGATATAATCGGATTTATTGTATGAACGATTAACTGCCAATAAAATATCAGTTATTTCACGACCGAAAGGAGTTGTTCTGTAAACCGGCATTTTGCATATATACCCATTTAAATATACTTCATTTGGATTTTTAAACGTGGTATCAAAATTCAATTGCCTAGCAAATATCGTCAAAATTAATTTTGTTTTTCCATCATTAATATTATAATTATTATATGAGCGAATTTGCCCACTGACATTTATTTGATTACCTTTGCTAATTAAATTTACATCTACCAATTTTTCAGATACTGTAACAGGCAGTATATCAAATGTTTCACTAAGCCGCTTAACTTTTATATCAAATGAATAAAATGTTTCGCTATAAATCTTGTGGCTTACACAAATTTCATTGTTTACTATACCGCTTACATTTATAATATTATTTTCTTGCATTGTATTCACCCTCAATTAATCTGTATGACTATTTTTATTCCAAAAAATTTTTTTTTAGAACCACTTATATAAGTTATTTGTATTGCCAAAAATTAAAATATTGGCAGTTACAAGAAACATTGCTTCATCGATAAACTTATCTGCATTTTCAATTTCAATACTAAATTCTTGCTCCTCAATCACTTTTCCATTTAGCGCTGTTAAATTTCGCTGTATACACAATTGAATTTTATTTTGTTGTATACTTGAAACAGTTATACATGATTTATTATTAATTCCATAAGTTATAAGAAAAATATTTTTAAAAGCGCCAAACGATTTATATTCATCAGAATTTACAAGTACAAATGTTTTTTTATTTTGCATTGCCAAAAGATTTTTAGCAATAAAATTCATAGGTTTGTTAAAAATAAGTACGTCAAATTTGTCGCTTATATCTTTATCAATTAAAACTATATGTATGTCTTTTATTTTTAAATTCAGTTTTCTATTGTCGTTTATCAAACCTATTTTCATCTTCGTCACCTCATTTTTCAACTTATTATGTTGCAAAAAAAAAAAAATTATTCAGGTGAGAAAAATGATTTTGCTTGATTTATTTATATCTTTTTTCAAAACGGGCTTATTAAGTTTTGGCGGTGGCTACGCTATGATAACTATGCTATGCAACGAAGCTGTTAGTCATAATTGGATGAGCACTAAAGAATTTTTCGACATTGTAGCTATTTCGCAAATTACTCCCGGCCCCATTGCTGTTAATATGTCCACATTTGTCGGGTTTAAAAAATTTGGTATACTTGGTGCAATATCTGCCACATTGGGCGTAACCCTACCATCTTTTATACTCGTTCTTGTGTTGCTTCATTTTATAAATAAATTCAGTGATTCTTCTTTTGTAAAAAATTTATTTTATGGATTAAAACCTGCTGTTGCAGCTCTTATAGTCACAGCTATAATACAAATTGGTTGGGCTGTTTATTTGCCTAATACGAATTTTTTTGACTTCTCGCAAATTACTAAAATAAGAATAATGCCGATAGTTATATCTATTATTTCGTTTATAGCTTTATATAAATTTAAATTGGATACAATAGCTGCTATATTGATTTTTGCTTTAATAGGGATTATAATAATGTAATCCAATTAAAAAGGTGATTTTATGATAGACGTTGCATTACTTGGTACGGGCGGTATGATTCCACTTCCAAACAGGTTCCTTACATCTTTGTATTGCAGAATTAATGGAAGATACATAATGATAGACTGCGGCGAAGGAACGCAAATTTCGTTAAAAATTTTAGGTTGGGGCTTTAAAAATATTGATGTAATTTGCTTGACACATTTTCATGCAGATCATATTTCTGGATTGCCTGGTATTTTATTGACAATAGGCAATTCTGGACGCACTGAGCCTGTTTACATAATAGGTCCTAGTGGCACAGAAACTATTGTAAAAAATTTGTGTGTGATAGCGTCCGAACTTCCTTTTGAATTAAAAATAATAGAGCAAAATTTGCTCAAAGGCAATGTTTTTCATTTGGATAATTATTTCATAAATGTTTTGCCAGTTGATCACAGTATAAATTGTGTGGCGTATAACATTTGTGTCCCGCGTAAGGGCAAATTCAATTTATCCAAAGCTTTAAAATTAGATTTGCCACATAGATTTTGGTCAATATTGCAAAAAGGAAATACAGTTGAATATAAAAATAAAATTTACACACCGCAAATGGTTTTAGAATCTGATCGAAAAGGTATAAAAATTTCATATTGTACAGATTCTAGGCCTGTTGATGAATTAATAAATTTTGTTCATGCATCAGATTTATTTATATGCGAAGGAATTTATGGCGAGGAAGAAAAATTAAGTAAAGCAATGGCAAATAAGCATATGATATTTTCGGAAGCTGCTAAAATTGCATCCAAGGCGCAAGTCAAAGAATTATGGCTAACACATTTTAGTCCTTCAATGCCTAATCCACAGCTTTTTTTAGACTCAGCCAAAAATATATTTGAAAACACTGTTATTGCTACAGATAGAATGCATAAAACTATTAATTTTGATTCTTAGAGTCAGTTTTTTTATTGAAAATTTTTTTTGTAAGATTGTCGATGGCTTTTTCAAGCTCATCGACATTTTTTTTACCGCCAGCACTTTTTTTCACTTGCGGGCGATATAATTGCTGAAGTATTTTGTTCTTTAATTTGATTATTTTCATTTTATTTGTCATTGTACTTAGAAAATAAATAATTCATTTTTGTTGCATGTGCCTGCTCATCGGTAATTATTTCATAAATCATGTCGCGTATCTGCAAATCCAAAAATATAAACATTAATCGTCTGTAAAATTCAACTGCTTCTATCTCATCAAAAATTGATTTTGCAAAATTATCTACAAGATTGTCCTGCAGCTTGGCTTGTTCATCTTCCAAAGACAAAGTTTGTCCCGTCAATCTTTTATATATCTGCATTAAATAATTGTAATGCTTCTTTTCATCCAGACTTATCTGATTTATTATTTTTGCATCTTCTTCATTGCTTACCCTTTCCATTAACGATTTGTAATAATTTTTATCCTCATTTTCATTCTTGAGTGCAATGATAAGCATATCCAATATTTTTTCATCAGCTTTATTATTCATTTCATCATTTTTTTTGTCCGCCATGATTTTTATTTCTTTATCTTCAGCTTTATTTTGTTGCAAGTTATATGGATACATATTGTTTCCTCCATTACATTATATTTTCTTTTTATTTATATGTTGCATAGCTGAATTTGTTGATAAATTTTTTCTAATTTTTTTATTTGCAGTCCAAAAAATTATTCAACTTCCACACCACTGTAATAATGTTTTAATATCTGTTTGTAGTCATAACCTTGTTTTGCCATAAAATTTGCACCGTATTGACTCATGCCAGCACCATGCCCAAAACCTTTTGTAGTAAATATAATATCCGAGCCATCTTTTTTTATAGTAAAATTTGTTGAGCGCAATCCCAAAAGCATTCTTATTTCCAATGCATCAATATTTTTTCCACATACATTTATATTTTTTATATAGCCGGCATTTGTTCTTTGGCCAATAATAAATTCATTCATAAAATTTTTTTCATTAAGCGCCGTTCCATATTTATTATTAATTTTTTGAATAACCTCAGCTAATGATATTTTTTTTTCTACCTGAAAATTTGGAGCTTGTTCATCTTCATGGCTATCAACACTTTTCAAATAAGGCAATGGTGTTTTCCACACATTTTCAGAATTTTCCGTAAACCCTGCACTTGTTGAATGAAAGACTGCCTCTATCATTTCATTATTATATTTAATAGTTTCACCTTTTGTTGAATCCACAGCATCACTAATTTTTTTATAATTTTTTTCAAAATTGTCGCCCCAATTTTTTTTCATATCCTCAACACTGATATAGGCTTGATATAAATTTTTCAAATCAGTACCATCATAATGTTTAATGGCATAAGTACGAGCAGCTACAGCCTGTGCCTTTAGAGCTTCCATTTCAAAACTCACAGGCATTTCTGCAGCAACAACGCCTTTTATATAATCTTCAGGGATAATTTGATTAATAGACTCAGAATTATTTTTTTCGATTTCAACATCATCAACAACATTTTTATTTTCATTAACGATTTTATTCTCGCTTATAGCAACTTTTTTTCTACTTTTATTTTTAAATGCAAATATGAAATTCAAAGAATAAGGGACCAAAAAAAATATCATTGCCATTGAAAAAATTATCTTGCGCAAAACACACACCACACTTTTTTTATGCTTGTATATAATTTTTATGATTGCTAATCAAAAAAAATACATTGGGCACAAAAAAATGGAATCCTAAAAAAGGATTCCAGTATGCTGTTTGATAATAATTTTAAAATTCATGGAGAAATGTTATGCAATTCGGAGAAGGAGGGATTTGAACCCTCGCGCCGATTACTCGACCTATACCCTTAGCAGGGGCACCTCTTCAGCCTCTTGAGTACTTCTCCAAAAAATTGTTACAGGATTTATTATATAACATGCAAAATACGAATGTCAATAGAGAAAAAATTAAATAATCTTCTTATTTTGTAGATTTATATTCGTTTTTTCAAGTCGGACATATTTTATTGATTTTTTACTTTTATCATGTTAAATTTATACTGATAAAATCAATTAAGGAGAACACATATGACAAAATTTCTTGTTCATAAATTTATTAATAATCATGAAAATGTAAAAGATAAAGCTGTAAGAAATTCTTATGCTTTTTTAGCAGCCATAGTCGGTATGTTTTGTAATATTGTTTTGTTTGCCGTCAAATTTTTTGTAGGTTATCTTTCCTCTAGTATTTCTGTTATGAGTGATTCATTTAATAATTTATCCGATGTGAGCTCTTCGTTTGTTGTTATCTTGGGATTTAAAATCGCCAATAAGCCTGCGGACAAAAAGCATCCATTTGGCTATGGCCGCAGCGAATATCTTACAACATTGTTAATTTCAATAATAATAATGTATCTGGGCTATAGTTTTCTTAAAGAATCAATACACAATATTTTTTATCCACCTGTTATGTCGTTTAACTTTATTTTTATTTTTATACTTGTATTCAGCGCTCTCGTAAAAATATGGCTTAGTATATTTAATAAGAAATTAGGAATGGCTATTTCATCTAAAACTTTAATTGCAACTTGTGTAGATTGCAAAAATGACGTTATCATTACATTTACAACTATCTTTTCTTTAGTTTTTACCAAATTTACAAATATAGTCATTGATGGATACATAGGAACACTTGTTTCATTTTTATTGCTTTTGTCCGGATTTTCGATTTTGAAAGAAACAGTATCTTCATTGCTTGGCGAACCAACTGATAAAAAATTAATTTCGGATATAAAACAAATGGTTAAAAGTTACGACGGGATTTTAGGCATACACGATTTGATTGTACATAATTACGGGCCAAATAAAATAATTGCGTCATTGCATGCAGAAGTTGCCAACGACATGCAAATAAGTGCATGTCATGATATAATAGAACGTGTGGAAAAAGACGTCGCTAATAATTTAAATATTGAACTCGTAATCCATGCCGACCCAATTGCAATAAATGACCCACAGATTAAAAAACTTTCATCTATAGTTAATGAATACATAA
Organism: uncultured Clostridia bacterium; assembly: GCA_947073045.1. GTDB lineage: Bacteria > Bacillota > Clostridia > Lachnospirales > CAMVHY01 > CAMTJU01. The sequence goes on from CAMTJU010000007.1 coordinate 42,863, forward strand.
AAAGGGAAAATAAAAATTTAAATGCGCATGATTTCAGATTGGTTCAAACAAATGGATACACAAATTTTATATTTGATTTAATTATTCCGTTTGAATACAAAAAAAATGATATAGATAAGATTAAAAAAAATTTGCAAGAAGTATTGAGTAATTACGATAAGAAAGTTGTTTGCATTATAAATTTTGAAACGGGATATAATTAATATTTTTAAGGTGAATAAAATGGCGAATAAAAAGAAAGTAAAATCAGAAATTATTGCCGATGATGATATATTAATAGAAATAATAAGCATAATCATTATCGCAATAAGTTTTTTTATAATGTTTAGCTTGTTTTCTAATGCAGGAATTGTGGGAAGTTTTATCAAAAATGTTTTAAATGGTTTGTTTGGTATTGGCGCTTACTTGCTGCCTTTTATTTTTTTATCTTTTAGCATATATATCTTGTTTGCAGAGAAAAAAAAATTGCCAATGCAAAAGATAATTGCGTCAGCACTATTTTTTTTATGCCTAATTATTTTTTATAGCGTAATAAATCATGATAATGTGAATCAAAGTAATGGATTTTTTGATTACATAGTTTCAAATTATTTGAATGCCAGCATAAATAACGGTGGGCTTGTCGGAGTAATATTGAGTAATTTATTTATTGGTATATTGGGCCAAACAGGAACGTATATATTTCTGATTTCTGTTTTTTTAATCTCAATTATAATGCTAACCAATAAATCATTCTTTAAATTTTTATCTGCATTTACAATAATGACAGGCGAAAAAATTAGTAAAAAAAATAAGCTAAGCAAAAAAAAATTACAAAACAATAATGAAATAACACAAAAAATAAAAAACAAACCTAAATTATTTACTATAGAAGATAGAAATGAAGAAAAAAAACAAAATAAAAATGAAAGCAAAATAAAATTAAAAGGTGTAGAAAGCGATATAAAAAATGATGAACCGGAAATTGAAATAGATGATGTAATGTCAAAAGAATATAATTTTGATGAATACCAATTCCCGCCAATCGATTTGCTTAACAAAAAAACTAGCAACGTAAATCCGTCCTCTAAGTCCCAAATAATTGAAACATCTCGAAAATTAGAGTTGACACTAAAAAGCTTTGGCGTTGAAGCAAAAGTTGTTGAAGTCAGCAAAGGCCCCACCGTTACAAGATATGAACTCTCTCCTGGAGAGGGTGTCAAAGTTAGCAAAATTGCAGGACTTGCGGATGATTTAGCTTTGAATCTTGCAGCTGCCGGTATAAGAATTGAGGCGCCTGTCCCTGGCAAATCAGTTGTTGGCATCGAGGTCCCTAACGAAAAAATCGATACCGTTTATTTGAGAGAAATTATCGACAGTAAAGAATTCAAGGATTTTCCTGCAAAACTTGCATTCGGTATAGGCAAAGATATTGCTGGAAATATAGCTGTGTGCGATATTTCTAAAATGCCTCATCTTTTAATTGCAGGCGCAACGGGTTCAGGTAAAAGTGTCTGCATTAACACAATCATAACAAGTTTGCTTTATAAAGCGAATCCTAATGAAGTCAAATTGTTAATGATAGATCCAAAGGTTGTTGAACTTGGAATATACAACGGCATTCCGCATTTATTAATTCCTGTTGTGACAGACCCTCAAAAAGCTACTGGTGCATTAAATTGGGCAGTAAAAGAAATGATACGCCGTTACGGTTTGTTTGCACAAAGCAATGTGCGCGATATGAAAGGCTACAATAAATTAAAAACTAAAAACAACGAAACTGACTTGCTGCCTCAAATTGTTATTGTAATAGACGAGCTTGCAGATTTAATGATGGTATCATCAAAAGATGTTGAATCAGCAATCTGTAGACTTGCGCAAATGGCAAGAGCTGCTGGCTTGCATTTGATAATTGCAACACAACGTCCATCTGTTGATGTTATCACGGGATTAATAAAAGCAAATATTCCATCGCGGCTCGCATTTTCTGTAACCTCGGGAACAGATTCACGAACAGTATTAGATATGACAGGTGCCGAAAAACTTTTAGGCAAAGGTGACATGCTATTTCACCCAATGGGTTCTAACAAGCCACAAAGAATACAAGGTGCATTTGTTTCGGACAAAGAAGTCGAAAATATAGTTGCGTTCGTGAAACAAAATAAAACAGAAAGCGTCGACCCATTGATAATAGATGAAATAACAAACTTCACGCAAATAATTGAAGATGACGATGAAGAAATGGATGAATTTTTCGAAGCATCAATAGATTTAATAATGAAAAAAGGCAAGGCATCAACTTCAATGCTGCAACGTCAATTTCGAATTGGATATAATCGTGCCGCAAGAATTATTGAGGAGTTAGAAAACCGCGGAATAATTGGCCCAGAAGACGGAAGCAAGCCAAGACAAATATTAATGACGAATTTTGAATGGGAAAAACGAAAAGAAAATAGATTATAAAAAATTATAAAAAAAAGCTAGCCAAATCGGCTAGCTTTTAATTTATTTCACAACTTTATTTTATATTTTTTTATTCAGCTTCTTGCGTGCTTGCAATATCTTTTTCAATTGAATTTATCAATTCGAAAAAGTCTGAAGAAACATAAAGTGTATCATCTTGCAATTCTGGGTACTTGCTCAACTTAAAATTCTGAACTTCATTTCCTGCAGTCAATATTACATCATATTCCGTGTTTGAATCAACTAAAACTTTTATTGTATAATCTTCTTTTGTCAAAATTGCCATTGAAGGCTCAGTCTCAGTTTTTTGTTGCCAATCTACCTTCCAGCCTAATTTTTCAGCATTAGAACGAATTGGAACCATTGTAATTTCTGTTTGTGAATCGTCGTCAGTATCTTTGTCTCCTTCAATTGCATTTTTAAGTTCTTCTTTTGTAATTTCTTTTTTGTTTGCATTATCTACGTAATACTCAAAATTTTGAACAATATCGTCATTTTCTACTTTAACTTTAACTATAGCATAATTTTCAATACTTTCATCTATTTCGTAACTTACGATGTTTTCTGATAAATTGTTTCTTAAATTCAATTCATTTACAGCTTTCTCAATGTCAGAAAAAATTTTTTCAGATAAATCCTTTATTTCTTCAAACACTGGATATTTACCAATAATTTGACCAGCATCATAAGCATAATCCTGTTCATCGTAAATTAATTTAACAGCGTCTTGCGTTGAAACTACAACCTCTACAGAAGTTGATTTTTCTGCATCCAAATCCTGAGCAAAGCTTACAGTTGACATACCAAACAATAAAGAAGTAGCAGTTAAAAATGTTACAACACTTTTAGTTTTTTTCATTTTACTTTCCCTCCTAATTTAAATAAAAAATAATTAAACAAGCATTTCATTACTAAATAATTTTCTCACAGTCTCTCATAAAAATCAATAACAATTTCATTACAAATTTCAATTTTATTTTTCAAAATGCTTCACAATTAATTATCAACATGAATAAAGTTTTTTATTCCTGCCAATATTATATTGATATGCAAAAATTTAATCATTATCCTTTTTGTTAACATAAAGCCAAAATTAATACAAAAAGCAAGAGTCAAGGTTTTATAGGTTTAATAGAGACCATAAAAAAAGTAGATACTAATAAAAAAATTATTAGACGAATAAACAATTGTTTTTTATTGGTTTATTGGTTAAATTGTACCACCTCTATTTTATATAAAATACGTTGTTATCTTACAAGTTTGCGTACCTACATAAATTCTTTCCAACTACAAAAACATATTGTTCCAAATTGTAAACATGTGACATTTTTAAACATGCCTTATATCTACTATTAACTTCTGTACTGTGTGAATTTACATTGCCTAATTTTAAATAACCTTTATTCGAAATTTATTCTATTTTAGAGGATAAATCTTTTACCCAATATGGTTATTAGAACACTTTTAGATTTTTTTACTTTACTTTATGGACAATATTTTTTATTCATCCTGAACATCTTCGTCGATATCTTCATTATCTTCATTATCTTCACTATCTTCACTATTAATTTTATCCACAAATTTTTCATGATAATCAAATACAGTTTCAAGGTTATAATTAGAAATCAGACAACAATAAGTTATACCCTCGTCTTTATCTTCCTCAATTGATGCTTTATCCGAATTTTCATTCAAATAATCCTTGAACTCTTCAAAATATTCATCATAGCTATTAAATAAATCGACATTTTCGTCTAACTCTTCATTAATTTTTATAGACAAAGATATAATTTTACCGCGATATTCTTCAGTCAAAGACTTAACTGCTTCATTTGTCATAATAACAAGTTTTTTATCTTTGATTTGCATTATTACATTTCTATCAACAAAATTCGTAATCAAGTTACCATCACTAAAGATAATTGGAGAATTTGATTGAAAACCTGCAGAATTATTATATTCTTCTTCAATTTGCTTGTTAATACTTTCGGCACTTTCACTTGCTTTTTTAATTCTTGAATCTAAGCTTGTTCCTTCCTGCTCATCATCTTTCAAAGAAGACACATTATTTGCAAAGTCAGTATCATTTTTAAACATCATCATTTTGCTAAATATTTCATCGCGCTTTTTATTGTCATTGCAGATATATAATATTTTTGCCATACCTTCCAATGCGGGATATGAAAACTTGCGGCTGTTAACTAAGCAAGTTATTTTATCGGAAATATCCCCATTTTCTTGTCCATATATGTCAATTAATTTTCCAGAATAAAATTTACATGCCTGATCAAAATAAGATTTATCTGATTTTTCAATATTCCCCGAGGTTAAAAATTCACTCAAAAACACTACATCGTGGTCTACCGTTAATTCCGAGATAATATTTATTATATTTTCTCTGCGAGATGCATTTTTTACTTTAATTAAAGATTTACTTATTTTCATTTTAGTAGTAAAACTTATGAAATGATTTCTAAAAATTTTACTTGCGCCAACCTTACACAAATTAAACACTGCATCTATAGTTATTTCGCCATTATATATTGCAAGAATAATTTTGTTATCATCGAATAAATCATTAAGGTATGGGAAAATAACATCGAATTGCTCATCTGTATCTAACATACACATAAATTCAATTATTCCATATAATTTTTCATTGTCGCATTTTAAAAGGTATATAACTAATTTTTTTAATCTGTCCAAACTTATTAATTTACAAGCCCAAACTTTATCTACATTTAATTTACATAATTGAATAAGCTGTTCGATATCAATTGAATTAAAATTTATAGCATTCTTCAAATCTTCTATAGGTAAAAGTCTATCAAAAAAGGGCGAAATTTTTTCATATTCTTCATCGCTTTTTATTGTGCAAATTAATTCAGCAATTCTATCGCGTGCATCAATATCTTCTACTTGTTCTAAATATTCTAAGCCTTTGAATTTGTAGAGCAAGCTCAAAAATTTATTATTTAATATTTTTCTTACTTTAAGTTCACCTGCCTTTTCGTAAAGAGCATTATTAAAAACATAAAAGATATTACCTTTGCTTGAAATTATTTCTTCATCCTCGATTAATTTATAAAAAAAAGGCTGCAAAATTATATACTCATCTTCATTTTTAAGCATAGAGATTAATTTGGCAATCTTTTGCGATTTTTCAATATCTTCTTCATCTGATAAAATGTTTATGGCATCAGCTATGTTTTCAAAACTTAAATTAGTATTATCCAAAACTTTATTTTTATTTTCATCTTCATCTGGAATATCTAGCACAGTTTTGTAATATTTTTTAACTGCTGCCAATAAATTTTCCTCTGCATCATAATCGTCTAGATTCTCAAAATCAACAAAAAATTTATATGCAAAAATAACTTCGTTATCCGTAGAAAGTTTTTTTATTAAATCAACTAATATATCACGAAGCAAAGGTTGCTTATTGTGAATCAGCCTGTCTATTTTCACAATCATATTAAAACTAAATTTTCTTGTAACTATAATCTTCAATGTATAACTGCTAACTGGAGAAATTCTGAAATAATTTATATACAACTTTTCAATTTGGTCAAACAAATCAATTTTATTATTGCGAATTTCTCTTAGCATTTTTTTATTTTTAGCAAGCTCCAACAAAAATTCTTTGCAATAATTAAATTCATTATCCGCATTAATTTTTTCTATCAATTCCAAAACAGTTTTAATCTCTTTTTCATTCTTATTGCATTTTTCAAGAATTTTAACTAACTCACGCATGCATTCAAAACTAAAATTTTTTTTCAATATAGATTGTGCATCCATAAAATAAATTTTAAGCATTAGAGGCAAAACTTGAGTCAAACTGAAATTATTTTTGCGTATAACATTTGGCAATTCACTTATTGCCGATAAAATAGATATAAAAATTTTTATTTCTTCAAATTCCCGATCGTCATGAATCAAACTAATCAAATCAATTGCAACTGCTAATCTATTTTCATCAAAGTTATTATCATCTTGCAGCGTCATAATAATACTGAAAGCATTATTCAAATTTTTCGATGACAAATTATTATTATGAACCTTAGATTTAACTTCATCATAAATTTTTACAGCTTGTGCAATTGAAATTTTTTTATATGCAACATCATCTGTCAACTTTTTGCATTCAATTATTGAAATAAATACCGGCTCAAGCATTTTGCATTCATCATCTGAATTTATATTATTAATCCAAATACGAACAATATTTTGTGCTTCCATTGGCAATCCCAATAAAATATTTACAAACCAAGCCATATTTTCAAAACTCAAATCTTTTTTGAAGTTATGCATATTATATTTAACAATATTAACAGCGTCAGTAAGATTACTTTTATCAGCCATAACTTTTTCATAAAGTTTATCGGATGCGACAATATCTTTCATACTGTATTGCGCAAATAAAAATTCGTCTTCAGAATCTATTAAATCCAGTAGTTTGAAAATTCTTTCCCAACTTTTAGGTTCCTCGCATGAATTTAACAAATGCACGATTTTTTTCTTTGCATCAAATGAAAACTTCCGGCTTAAAATTAATTTTGTCTTTGCATCTTCCATAACAATATCGAGCGGCAATTCAACATCATAAAATTTTTTTACAACATCAAAAAAAGTGAAATCATCACCCGTATATTTTTCCACATCTACAAAATTAATATTCTGGAAAAAATCATGTGCATATTCTATATTTTCAGGCGTAAATTCTGAAATATTTACTTTATTTTCCAATTTACATAAAAATATTTGTTTAGTATTGTTTTTTCCGATTAAAGCATTTAGCTCATTTTTTAATTTTGCCATCCAAACCACCTTCATTATTAAAAAAAATAAGCAAAAATAAAAATCGAAAAATTTTTGCTTACTTAATTATTTTTATTTATCAACAAGTTTTTTTGCACGATTGATAATATTATCGACAGTAAAATTATATTTTTCAAATAAAATATCTGCAGGCGCTGAAGCACCAAATCCATTAACACAAATAATATCTCCATCTAAACCAATATATTTATGCCAACCAAAACTTGACGCAGCTTCAACAGCCAATCTTGCTCTGATATTATTAGGCAATACATTTTCTTTATATTCATCTGATTGTTTTTCAAAAATCTCAAACGATGGCATACTAATAACTCGCGCTCTTATACCACTCTCTTTTAATTTATCATAAGCACGATAAATTAAAGAAACTTCCGAGCCCGAGGCCATTAAAATTATTTGTGGATTATCGCAATCACGCAAAATATATGCCCCATGCAGAGCATTTTTACCTGTTTCATTCAATAAAGGTAATTTTTGACGTGACAAAATTATAGCAGTTGGCCCATCTAAATTTTTCATTGCATAACACCAAGCTGCTATTGTTTCATTTGTATCGCATGGTCTAATTACAGTAAAGTTTGGAATACTGCGAAGAGCTGCTAATTGTTCAACTGGTTGATGAGTTGGTCCATCTTCGCCTACTCCTATACTATCGTGAGTAAAAATATTTATAACTGGCAAACCCATTAATGCTGATAAACGAAGTGCTGGCTTCATGTAATCACTAAATACAAAGAAGCCGGATACATATACACGCAAACCTCCATGCAAAGCCATACCATTAGCAATTGCCGACATCGCATGTTCACGTATGCCAAAATGTATATTTGAGCCGCTCGGATTTTCTGCAGAATAAAACTCACGATTCTTCATAACAGATTTGGTAGATGGAGCCAAATCTGCTGAACCGCCTATTAAATTTGGTACAAGCTTACTTAATTTATTTAATACAAATTCGGATGAAAGTCTGGTTGCTAAATCACCTTCGCATTGCCAAAATTCTTCATTATTTTCTAAATCAATGTTTGAATCATGCCAATCAATCCATTCTTTTGCAAGATTTGGATAATTTGTTTTGTACGAATCAAATAACTCATTCCATCTGTTTTCATTTTCCTGTGCAGCAATTTTTATCCCTTGCATATAATCCAAAACTTCCTGCGGTACATAAAAATTTTCAGTGTTATCCCACGAAAAATTCTCTTTCATCGCATTAATTTCATCTATACCAAGTGGTTCACCATGTGCACAAGATTTACCTTGTTTGTTTGGAGCTCCAAATCCTATAATCGTTTTAATTTCAATTATAGAAGGTCTTGACAAATCATTTTTAGCTTGCGAAATAGCATTACTTATTGCATTTAAATCATTTCCATCTGAAACTTTTATAGTTTGCCAGCCATATGCCTCAAATCTTTTTAATACATCTTCTTTAAACGCAATATCCGTACTTCCTTCAATAGTAATATTATTTGAATCGTACAAAACTATTAATTTGCCTAATTTTAGGGTACCCGCTAATGAAGCAGCTTCAGCGCTAACTCCTTCCATTAGACATCCGTCACCACACAAGGCATAAGTAAAATGGTTAACAACATCAAAACCAGGCTTATTGAATTTAGCTGCTAAATGGCTTTCAGACAAGGCCATACCCACAGCATTTGCAATTCCCTGTCCCAATGGTCCCGTAGTAACTTCAACACCTATTGTATGTTTATATTCGGGATGCCCCGGAGTTAGACTTTCCCATTGACGAAAATTTTTCAAATCATCAATAGATAAACCATAACCAAACAAAAATAATAAAGAATATAGCATTGCAGAACCATGACCTGCCGACAATATAAATCTATCTCTATCAAACCATTTCGGATTTTGAGGATTATGCTTCATGTGCTTTGCCCAAAGTGTATACGCAGCGGGTGCAGCACCTAAAGGTAAACCCGGATGTCCGGAATTGGCTTTTTGAATCATCTGGGCAGATAAAATTCTAATTGTATTGACAGTCAATTCATCCAACGATTTAATCATAATACCCTCCTATGTGAAAAATAAATACAAAATTTTCTTTTCTTTTTGCTAAAATGTTCATCTCTAATTTTTAGGCACACTTTCCCAATCTTTTAAAAATTTATCTATACCTGCATCAGTAAGCGGATGTTTTGCCATTTGCAAAATGACATTATAAGGAACAGTTGCAATATCTGCCCCCATTCTTGCAGCTTCTATAACATGAATAGGATTACGTATGCTAGCTGCAATAATTTTGGTTTGAACATCGTGAATAGAAAAAATTTGAGTAAGCTCGCTTATTAAATTCAAACTATCCATAGCTATATCATCAAGTCGTCCTAAAAACGGACTGATATAAGTTGCACCTGCACGCGCCGCTAAAAGTCCTTGAGTAGCCGAAAAAATCAAAGTAACATTAGTTTTAATCTTTTCACTAGATAAAACTTTTACTGCTTTGAGTCCTTCCAAGGTCATAGGGATTTTAACAACAATATTTTTATTAATTTTAGCAAGCTTGTGAGCCTCCTCTATCATTTCTTCATGGTCCAGGCTTATAACTTCGGCACTAATTGGTCCATCAACAATTTTTGTGATTTCAGTAACGACTTGAACAAAATCGCGACCTTCTTTTGCAATTAACGAAGGATTTGTAGTAACACCGCAAATTACTCCCAAATCATTTGCTTGTTTTATGTGCTCTATATTTGCAGTATCAATAAATAATTTCATAAAACAACCTCCTTTTGTTATTCAACTTATTATTCAACAGAAATTATATAATAATACAACGGTTGATTTCCATTATGAATTTCAACTTCCAAGTCCGGATAATTTTGGCGTGCATACTCAACAATTTTATTTGCACTAGATTCATCAGTATCCATTCCAAAATAAATAGTCAAAACATTTGCCGTATCACAAATCATTGAATCAATCAAATTTTTAGCTGCATCCTCTAAATTTTTTTCAACTAAAACAATTTCATTATCCAGCATACATAAAATATCACCCTGCAAAATTTTTTTATCATTAAATTTACTATCGCGAACAGCATAAGTAATTTGTCCTGTTTTCACAGAATCAATAGCTTCCTTCATGCGCTCAATATTTTCGTTTATATCGATTTCATCATCGGGCATAAAATTAAGTAAAGCAGATAGGCCTTGCACAACAGTTTTCGAAGGCACAATAAAAACATTTTTATCTTCGCATAATTCCATAGCTTGCTGAGCAGCCAATATAATATTTTTATTGTTTGGCAAAACAATTATGTTGTCGGCATTTACTTTATCTATAGCATCCAAAATATCTTTGGTGCTTGGGTTCATAGTCTGCCCACCTTCAATTACTTCATCAACTCCCAAATTTTTAAATAGCTCACAAAATCCCGACCCCATTGAAACTACAACAAAGCCAATTTTTTTCTTTTGCGAACATTTTTCATTTGAATCGTTAACAATGCTGCCATGCTGAAATTTTAAATCCTCTAACTTAACGCTTAAAAGCGGCCAAATTTCTAACGCCTTTTCGATTACCAAGCCAGTTTGGTTAGTATGGACGTGAATTCTTGTAAATTGATTATCATTAGATATAACCAAAGAATCGCCAACGCCAAGCAAAAATTTTTTATAAACTTCCAGCTGCTTTTCATCAGCATTTTCTATATCCATCAAAACTTCATATGCAAATTCAATATCATCAGTTTCAAAAACTAATTGCGCTTTGCTGTTGACATTATTTTTTTCCGTTTCAAACACAATTTCATTATTTAAAACTTTTAGCGCGCCTTCTATTATAAATAATAAGCCACGTGCGCCTGAATCAACTACTCCCGCTTGTTTAAGCTGTGGCAACATGTTTGTTGTGTCCGCCAAAACTTTTTTCCCATAAATTATTGTAAACATTAAAATTTGCTCTAAATCATCATTGTCAATAACTTCTTGAGAAAATTTATTAGCAAGTTCGCGCGCCATTGTTAAAATTGTACCTTCTTTAGGTTTCATAACAGCTTTGTATGCCATTTCTGCAGCTTTCATACACGCCAGTGCCAAATCTTCATTTGTGGCAACATAAATATTCTCCAAACCTTTTGCAAAACCACGAAACAATTGTGACAAAATAACACCTGAATTACCACGAGCACCTTTTAGTGCACCTGTTGATGCAATTTGCGCAACCAGGCCAATATCATTTGAAGTTACGTTTTCAATTTCGCGTGCTACAGACAAAACTGTAAGAGACATATTCGTTCCGGTATCTCCGTCTGGTACAGGAAATACATTTAGTGAATCCACATAATCTCTGTTCAAATCCAATTCATTTGCACCGGATATAATCATTTTTTTAAATAATTGTCCATCTATATTCAACAAACTATTTCCCTCCTTCTAGGAATCGACACGGATACCTTCTATAAATATATTTATCTTATCCACGTTAAAGCCTAGATTTTCTTCAAGTCTGTATTTTACAGTACTCGTCAAAGTTTCTACAATAGCAGATATATTTGTACCAAATTCAACTATTATGTGCAAATCGAGGCTAAGCAAATTGTCGTTATCGTATAATTTAATTCCTTTAGTCAAACTTTCTCTTTTCAAAAGATGCACAAATCCATCCTTAACATTTTTGATAGCCATTCCGACAATACCATAGCAATCCATAGCAGCCATGCCGGCAATTCTCGCAATAACTTCATTATCGATAAAAATATTGCCAAGTTCATTTTTTATATTCGGCAAAAAAAATCCCTCCTCATAAAACAAAACTGGGTAATATTATATCATATTACACACTAATTTACATAAAAAAATTATTGAAAAAGATACACAAAAAAAATCAAGCAATGCTTGATTTTTTTTAATACCCAAATATTTTTTTGTTTATTTCATTGTTTTTTCTTGTTCCATAACGAAAACTTCAACAAAGACAAACACAACAATATAAAGAAAATTATTGTCGCAGCACCATTGAAGAAAGCAGTATCAGACAATGCAACATTTATATTTGAAACTGCAAGTATTGCCAATAAAATTCCTATTAGCCCTTCACCTGCAATAAGACCTGAAGAATATAAGATACCATCTTCGCGTCTGTTAGCTAATTCTTTATCACCTTTTGCAATTCTATCATCAAAATATCCTTTAATAAATCCACCTACTGCAATAGAAACACTAAGGTCTATAGGCAAAAACAATCCAAGAGAAAATGACATTGTCTGCAATCCCAAGATTTCAACAAAAATAACGATACCAACTCCTGCAAATACTAAAAACCACGGAAGTTGCCCACCCATTACGCCTTCAACTACCAATTTAGTCAAAGTAGCCTGAGGTGCTGGCAATTCATCCGAACCAAACTTCCAAGCATTATTCAACAAATTCAATACTGCACCAACAACAATTGAAGAAGACACAAGTCCAATCATTGTACCTATCTGTTGTTTTTTAGGCGTAGCCCCAACTAAAAATCCTGTTTTCAAGCTCTGTGATATACCACCAGCAATAGCAGCAGTAATACAAATTATAGTTCCAATATAAAACACAGTAACAATATCATGCTGACTTGTTAAGCCAAAAGCTTTAAATATGATTGTAGTAATTAACAAAGTAGCAATCGTCATACCAGATACAGGATTGTTTGAACTTCCGACAACTCCAACCATTTTTGAAGCAACAGTTGAAAAGAAAAATCCAAAAAATAAAATAAGTAATGCGCCAAACCATCCAACTGGAACAATATTAAATACAGAAAGCAATAAAAATACAGCAATAATACCAATAATAACAATATTCATAGACAAATCTTGTTGGGTACGAGAATCACTAGTTTTATTTGCCTTGCCGTATCCACCTACTGCTCCCTTAAATGTTTTAATTATAATAGGTAAACTTTTTATAAGATTAAAGATACCGCTGCATGCAACAGCTCCTGCACCTATATATCTTAAATAATTTGACCACAATCCTGTTAAATCAAGCTGAGAAATTGGAACAGTTGCAGGATAAATAATAACACTGCTTAGCGAGCCAAATTGATAAATAATAGGAAGAATGACAAACCATCCTAAAATTGCACCTGCGAGCATAAAGCAAGAAATTTCTCGTCCGACAATAAATCCTACACCTAATAATGCTGGCAGAGCTTCCATACCAATTCCTGCACCTTTAAAGAATGAAAAAGCAGTAGCAATTTTTGAAGGAAAAAGCTTTAATCCGTCTGCAATAAATTTATAAATTGAGCCAATAACGACACCAATAAATGCAGTTTTAGCTTTACCGCCACCTTGCTCGGCAGCTATAAGAACTTCTGCACATGCCGTACCTTCTGGGAAAGGTAATGTTGCATGCTCTTCAACAATTAATGCCTTACGTAGTGGAATCATAAATAAAACACCTAATATTCCACCCATTAGTGGTAACAAAATCATAATCTTTAAATTTGGAACTGGCAAATTTAATTCCTCATACCACAAAAACAATGCAGGCACAGTAAAAATCATACCAGCCGCAATAGCTTCACCAATAGAGCCAATAGTTTGCACCATATTATTTTCAAGAATAGAATTCTTTTTGAAAATACCTTTGTAGATACCCATAGAAATAACCGAAATAGGTATGCAAGCACTTATTGTCGAACCAACCCTAAGTCCTAAATAAGCATTTGCGGCACAAAAAACAACTGACAATATAACTCCAATGATAATGGAACTAATTGATAATTCCGGCATAACTTTATCTGCAGGTATGTATGGTTTAAAATCTGAATTATTAGACATAAAAAAACCTCCCAAATATAAAATAAAGCGTTTTATAAAAACACTATTTTATTATTGTATATTACTTTTCTTAATAAATCAAATTTGAAATCATTTATCAATTTTTTTTAAGGCCAATAAATTTATTTTTACATCCGAAAAAATAACACATTGGACAACATTTTCATAAACTTATTACTAAAAGGAGGTTTTATAAAACATGAAAGAACTTGCTATTGCATATTATAAAAATGGATATAATTGCTCGCAATGCATTTTAAAAGCCGCAGCCACAAAATTTAATTTTGCATTGCCAACACAATGTTTAAATATGTGCCGTGCTATAAACAATGGTTTTGGAATTAAATCGACATGTAGTGTATTGGTCGCCTCGATAATGACGCTCGGATTAATTTTTAACAAACAAACTGCCAAAAGATTGCGCATAAAATTTTTAAATGAGTTTAATTCTAAATACAAAAGTTTAAACTGCGCGCACTTAAAAATTGAGAATGATAACGAATACAAATGCGAAAGGATTGTCGGCGACGCAGCACAAATTCTAGAAAAAATAATTTTAAGCGAAATGAATCTTACTTTTCTTTAGAAAAAGAAAAGTAGAATTTCAAGGTCAAAACCTAAGCTTTTTTGAAAAAAAGCTTAACCAAAAAACCTCAATAAAAAATCATGCCATGCATGATTTTTTTATATTTTTTCATAAAATAACAAATGAGGTGATTACGTTAAGCTTTTTTCAAAAAGCTTATCTTTTGAATTTAAAATCTTTTTTCTTTGCAAATTTTTGTGATATAATGACTTAATATTTAATAAACATAATAAACAAAAATCAGAAAGGTTCATAACAATGGAAAAAAGACAATATGATAATGAAAGCATTTCATCTTTAAAAGGTGCAGATCGTGTTAGAAAACGTCCTGCCGTTATTTTTGGTTCTGATGGAATTGAGGGATGCCAGCATTCTGTTTTTGAAATTATCTCCAACTCTATTGATGAAGCTCGCGAAGGATTCGGCACTAAAATTGAAATTTGCTATTATGAAGATGGCTCATTATCTGTAAAGGATTATGGCCGTGGTATTCCTGTTGATTTTAACCAAAAAGAAGATTGTTATAATTGGCAACTTTTGTTTTGTGAATTATACGCAGGCGGTAAATTTTCAAATGTTGATGAACAAAATTATTCATTTAGTTTAGGACTAAACGGACTGGGCCTGTGCTCTACTCAATATAGCTCGGAATATATGGACGTGGAAATATTTCGTGATAATTTTAGGTATACATTGCATTTTGAAAAAGGCTACAATATAGGCGGATTAAAGAAAGAAAAAACTGACATATCTACAACTTCCACATTTATAAAATGGAAGCCGGACAAAGAAGTTTTTACAAGTATTGATATCCAGCCAGAATTCTTTGTTGACGTTTTGAAACGTCAAGCAATAGTAAATGCAGGCTTGTTGTTTGAATTTATAGACAAAAAAAATGATACAAAACAAAATTTCATTTATGAAAATGGCATAAAGGATTATATAGAAGAAATAAGTAAAAACAAAAATTTCACATCTGTATATTATTTCAATCATGAGGCATATGGTCAAGATCGTGATGATAAGCCGAAATATAAATTGAAATTTGACATTGGATTTTGCTTTAATAATGAAGTAAACTTAATTGAGTATTATCACAATTCTAGTTATCTTGAACATGGCGGTTCTCCGGACAAAGCCGTACGTTCCGCATTTTTATCAGCAATAGATAATTATTTGCGTGAAAATAATTTATATAAAAAAGATGAGAAAAAAATAATATTTCAAGATATAGAAGACAGTCTTATTCTGATTTCAAATTCATTTTCAACTTCAACAAGTTATGAAAATCAAACAAAAAAATCAATTACAAATAAATTTATACAAGATGAAATGACAAATTATTTAAAAAAGCAATTAAAAATATTGCTGATAGAAAACAAAATTGATGCACAAAAAATTTGTATGCAGATTCTTGCAAATAAGCGAAGTCGCGAATTAGCTGAACGTACCCGTATTAATATTAAAAAAAAATTAACTGGTAATATTGATATAAATAATCGTGTTGAGAAATTTGTAAACTGCCGCTCAAAAGACATAACAAAGCGTGAAATTTATATCGTTGAAGGTGACTCAGCTCTTGGAGCATGTAAGCTTGGACGCGATTCACAATTTCAAGCAATTATGCCTATACGCGGCAAAATCTTAAATTGTCTCAAAGCTTCATTAGATAAAATAATGGCTAGTAAAATTATTATAGATTTGGTAAAAGTATTGGGATGTGGAATAGAAATCAAGTCCAAGCATAATGATTTAGATTCCTTCGATTTAAACAAATTGCGTTGGAGTAAAATTATAATTTGTACAGATGCAGACGTAGATGGATTTCAAATCAGAACTCTTATATTGACAATGGTTTATTGTTTAATGCCAACACTCATAAATGAAAAAAAAGTTTTTATTGCTGAATCACCACTTTATGAAATAAATTATGGAAAAAAAACTTATTTTGCTTACAGCGAAAAAGAAAAATTTGATATAATTAACAAATTAACCGGTAAATATACAATTTTGCGCTCAAAAGGTTTGGGAGAAAATGAACCAGATATGATGTGGCAAACTACAATGAATCCACAAACTCGAAAATTAATTCAAGTTTTACCGGAGGACATTGCGCATACTCAAAAAACATTTGATATGCTTCTTGGAACAGATCTTGAAAGCCGTAAGAACTTTATTGCGCAATACGGTTATAAATATTTAGATTTAATCGATGTAAGCTAAGGAGTTTAAAATGAAAAATACAACTTTGCAGAATATAACCGAAACTTTAGAAATAAATTACATGCCATATGCAATGAGTGTAATTGTCTCGAGAGCAATACCAGAAATTGATGGCTTTAAACCTGCGCACAGAAAATTATTATATATGATGTATAAAATGGGATTGCTAAATGGCAATAGAATAAAATCAGCCGACGTTGTAGGACAAACAATGAGATTGAATCCACATGGTGATTCGGCAATTTATGAAACGCTTGTAAGGCTCACTCGCGGAAACAATGCATTATTGCATCCATTTATTGACTCTAAAGGTAATTTTGGGAAACAATATTCATCTGATATGGCATATGCAGCAAGCAGGTATACAGAAGTCAAGCTTGCGCCAATATGCAAAGAATTATTTGATAACATAGATAAAAACACAATAGATTTTGTAGATAATTATAATGGTTCGATGAAAGAACCATTACTTTTTCCTGTATCATTTCCAAATGTATTAGTAACATCAAATCAAGGAATTGCAGTCGGTATGGCGAGCAATATCTGTAGCTTTAATTTAAAAGAAGTATGCAATGCAACAATTAATTTCATAAAAAATAAAGACGTAGATCTTTTGAAATTTATCGAGGCTCCAGATTTTTCAACCGGCGGTGAAATTATTTATGATGAAGATCAAATGAAGAAAATATATGAGACAGGTCGTGGAAGTTTTAAAATTCGTGCAAAATATAAGTTTGATAAAAAAAATTCGTGCATAGAAATTTTTGAAATACCTTATACAACAACCATTGAGGCAATAATAAATAAAATTGTTATGCTTGTTAAAACAAATAAAATTCGTCAGATAAATGATATACGTGACGAAACCGATTTAAACGGATTGAAAATTGCAATCGATATAAAAAAGAATTGCGATTACAAATTATTAATGGACAAATTGTTCCAAATAACACCTTTGTGCGATACTTTCAATTGTAATTTTAATATTCTTATTGAAGGTAAGCCACAAACTCTCGGCATAAAACAAATTTTAGATCAATGGTACAAATTTCGTTTTGAATGCGTGAGACGCCGAATAAAATTTGATATGGAAAATTATCGCAACAAACTTCATCTTTTAGATGGACTAGCAAAAATTTTATTAGATATAGATAAAACTATAAAAATAATTCGGCAAACACCAGAAGAAAAATTAGTTTTAAAAAATTTGATGGATGCATTCAATATCGATAAAATTCAAGCAGAATATATTTGCGAAATAAAACTTAGGAATTTGAACCGTGAATATTTATTAAATAAAACAAACGAGCACAAAAATTTAAAAGATATTTTAGAAGAACTTCAAAAAACATTGAATGATAAAAATAAAATCGACAAAATAATTTGTGATGAACTTGCTAATGTTTCAAAAAAATATTCGCAGCCACGCCGTTCACAAATTGTTTTTGAAGAACCCAAAACACAAACTATTGTTGAAGATTATCCCGTAAAATTAATTTTGACTAAACACAATTATTTCAAAAAAATATTGCCATCGACAATAAAAAATAATTCCGTTCAAAATTTGAAAGATGATGATAAAATAACTTGCCAAATCGATACAACAAATAATACTGATATTCTTTTTTTTACCGATCAGCAAAATGTTTATAAATTGAAAACTTTTGAGATTGAATGCTGCAAGGCAAACAATTTGGGACAGTATCTCAAAAATTTTTTATCTATGCCTGAAAATGAAAATATTATTTTCATGAACGCAACAAAAAATTATGATGGATATTTAATTTTTGCATATGAAAACGGTAAAGTTGCTAAAATTGAATTAAACGTATACAAAACAAAACTCAATCGCAAAAAATTAATTAATGCATACAATAAAAATTTTAAGCTTGTTGGGATTGACTTCACAATTCAAGACAAAGATTATGTACTAATACGTGACGATGATAAATTAATCATCTTAAATTCAAATCTTATATCGCCAAAATTAACAAAAACCACAAACGGCGTCCAAGCATTTAATATGAAAAGCAAAAGTCACATAAATAATTTTTTCCCATCTGAATATTTTATAAGTCAAAATAAAGAATATTATCGTATAAAAAAAATACCTTCAGCCGGTAAAAAAATTTTATCCGACGATATTTCTAGCAACAATTTCGCCAAGCAATTAAGTATTTTAATTTAATAGTGTTAAAACAATAAGGCTGAACTTCCTTGTGAAAAAGTTTATATAAACCTTTTGAGCCACTTTATGAAAACTTAAACAAAAAAATCTCAAGCAAATGCTTGAGATTTTTTATTAGGTTTTTTATTGTTTCTTTTTGCTTACTTTTTCTTTCAAAAGAAAAAGTAAGAAAGTTTTAGTTCGCACCATTCACAGCATTCATAATATATTTGTATGCCCAATGGTTCTGCAAAACATCTTTAAAACTTACTCTTTGAGAGAAAGTTTGCGTCCTACCAAAAACTTTTGCTATTATCGCAACTGATTCTGCTCGCGTAATATTTTGATTTGACTTGAATGTTCCATCGTCATATCCATCTATCATATTATTTGTTGCTAATTGCTTTATTGGCTCTAACGACCAATTATTTTCTATATCTGTAAAATTAAACGAATTCGTTCCGTAAACTAATTTCTTCTCTTGATCTCTATCGTATTTTAGCAATGCATTGTACAAAATTTTGCTCATCTCGGCGCGTGTTATTTGTCTGTTAGGATAAAATTTGCCGTCGTCGCCATCTATCAAACCTTGTTCTGACAAATATGCAACGGCTGTTGAATACCAAGATGTTTGATTTGCATCGCTAAATTGTTTCAATGCATCATAATTTACTCTTGTTCCATTGTAAATTAATTTGTAAATCATCTGCGCTGCT